>CAWAUK010000026.1:0-31961 GCA_963784975.1 uncultured Thermoleophilia bacterium
ACTCTGAAAGTCGACGACGACATACTACCCGAGAGCGTGAAGGCTACGCTGACGCTCCCGAATCCAGGCGCGGCAGACGCACGAGACCAGGCGACCGAAGCCGACTCCCGAGCCATCGTAGCGTCTGTCGCCGCCGAGAAGATCGACGCGCACGCGGTGCCGCGGGGGCTCGAGCAGAGCCTCCGGTGAGGACAAGCGCGCGGAAGCCGGCTCCGGCAAGCCCGAGCCAGCGGCACGCCAACCACAGCGTCCGACTACTACCAAAGGGGGTGACAGGGAGTAGAATGCGCCCAATGTCTTCGCCTCGCCGTGACCTGCCCCAGAGCCAGCCGTGAGCACCTCGACCGTGCCCGCGGCGGCCCAGACGCGCGTGATCGCTCGCGCGGCGGGCCTCAAGATCCGCCTCATCGAGCCTGCCGCGCCCAGCATCAACATCCTCTCCTACGGCTTCTATCCGCGGCTCGGCCTGCCCCTGATCGGCGCGGCGCTCAAGGCCGCCGGCCACGATGTGCGCATCTACGCCCCCCAGGCGGCGCCCATCGACCGCGACGACGTCGCCTCGGCGGACCTCATCGGCATCTCGACGACCACCTCGACGGCGCCCGCCGCCTATGCGCTGGCAGACGAGCTGCGGGCCGCCGGGCTCCCCGTGGTCATCGGCGGCCCACACCCGTCATTCGTGCCTGACGACGTCATGCCGCACGCCGACTACGTGGCGCGCGGAGAGGGCGGCGACGGCCTCATGCTGGAGCTGATCGAGGCGCTCCGCGGCGAGCGCGAGCTCGAGACGATCCGCGGGCTGTCGTTCTGGCGCGAAGGGCGCCCCGTGCACAACGAGCTGCGCGAGCGTTGCGCCGATCTCGATTCGCTCCCGATGCCCGACCTCTCGCTGATCGTGGGCTCGGAGCGCATGCGGGAGACTCCGATCATGACCAGCCTCGGGCTGCCCGTTCGACTGCACCTTCTGCACTGTGACGATGATGTTCGGCCGCAAGTACCGCATGCGCAGCCCCGAGAGCGTCATCGCCGAGCTGGAGGCGACGAAGCCCAGCTCCGTCTTCTTCTACGACGACAACTTCGCCGCCGACAAGCGGCGCCTCAAGCGACTCCTTCAGATGATGATCGACCGCGGCATCACCCCGAAGTGGCAGGCCCAGGTGCGCACCGACGTGGCCCGCGACGAGGAGCTGCTGACGCTCATGCAGCGCTCCGGCTGCCATCGCCTGGCCCTCGGGTTCGAATCGGTCGACCAGGCGACGCTGGACAGCTACGCGAAGTCGCAGACGGTCGAGGACATCACCGGCGCGATCGCCGCTCTGCACCGCCACGGCATCCACGTGCACGGCATGTTCGTCGTGGGCGCCGACAACGACACCGCACGGACGGCCGGCGATACCGTCGCCTTTGCCAAGCGATACGCGCATCGACAGCCTGATGCTCAACGTCCTCACGCCCGGAGTCGGCACGAAGCAGTACGAGATGATGGACGGCGACAGCCGGGTCTTCGAGAACCGCTGGCAGTTCTACGACGGCCAGCACGTCATCTTCTCGCCGCAAAACATGACCGCCAGCCAGCTGCAGACCGAGGTCATCGACGGCTATCGGCGGTTCTACTCGGTGGGCCACATCTTGAGACCCCTCATGCGCCTGCGCGTCGGCACCTCGCTGGAGCGCCTTTGGGGCTGGCTGTTCATCCACCGCTGGCAGAAGGACCCCGCGAACCGAGCCTATCTGCAGGCACTCCGCGAACGTTCGGTGGTCGCCCCCGGCGACTGACGGGCCGGCCGCGGTCTACGGCCGGGCGGAGGTCGGCGCGGGACGCACTCGGTGCCGAGACGGGCGCCCTCTCGGCTGACCCAGCGGCCCCGCGTGAAGGATGAACGGGCTAGACGCCGGCGCCGCGCTGCCGGCGCCGCCCGAACGTGAAGTAGGCGATCGGCCCGATGATGTTGACGAAGGCCAGCGCGGTCCACATCCGCTTGGAGCCCTTGATCTGATCTGCCGGCCGACGCTTGATGTCGACGAGCGTCGCCACCAGCAAGGCGACTTCGATGACTCCGGTGACGGTGATCAGCCTGCGGCTGCGCCCACTGAGCTCGCTCCACTTCTTGTTGGTAGCCATGACACCCTCCGAGTAGATGGCCGATCTCGTTGTGTGGCCTTTCCCGCAGCGGCCGGCCGGAAACGCATCAATGCCGTCCCGCGGTCCCCAGGATAAAGGCAAAGGGATCGCAAAGAGACCGTCTGCAAAAGGCAAGACAATGTGTGGGACTTCGGCGTCAGGTTAACCCGTGCGAAAGGACGAGCCGCCTCTTCGCCGGGCTCCGGCGGCGTCCGGATCCCCCTCCTGGCCGCATCCCCCACGGGTGCCGCGCCGGCCTGATCGGCAGGCGGCGCCGGCCGCTCCGGAGCCGGCGCCATCGGCGGGGCTTCCTCGACGCCGGCAGACGGCAGGTCGGTCCGGGCGGGGGTCCGAGGAGAGGCGCTACTCGGAAGTCGCTCGCGATATCCCTGCACACCGGGCATTTCCGTGATTCACACGTGAGTCACTGACCCGTGCTCGCCATCCTCCTTCGGACGGCATCTCTGCGCGCCGACACCTCCTGAGCGGCGCCGCGATCGCCGACGAGCTCGCGGGCGGGCGGGCTGGCGACCCCGCGCCTCGGGGGGTGCACGTCGCACGACTCGCGCCTCTCCCCTCCGCCAAACGGCCTCGCCGGGCAGGCTCTTCGTCCTGCTCGGCGTCCATTGACGCCTCGATTTCGCGTGCTAACGTGCTCGAAACCTCAACGGGAGATGCTGATGCGGAAGCTCTGGCGCCACCGGTACGGCAAGCTGTTGATCGCCCTACCCGTCGTTCTCGTGTTCCTGATGGTCGCGTCACTGGTCGCGGCCTCGTACACGGAGCGTTCCAGCTTCTGCATCAGCGCGTGCCACGAGATGAACCCGTACGGCGAGACCTGGCAGGTCTCTGTGCACCGCGACGTGGCCTGCGTGAAGTGCCACATCAAGCCGGGCGCGGTCGAACTGGTGAAGGCCAAAGGGTCGGCACTGCGTGAGGTGTATGTGCACTTCGCAGGCCAGGTGAAAGCGCCGATCGCGGTGACCCAGCACGTGCCGGACTCGACGTGCAGCCAGGGCGGCTGTCACTCGGAGAGCAGGACCTACGATCGCGTCGTCCTGCGCGCCGCGCCTGTGATGGCGGCGGTCACGGCTTCCGCCCGGCCCATCGCCGCGGTGGCGTCGGGCCCTGAGGCGGCGCCCTCCTCGCCGGCGCCGCCCGTGCTGTTCTCCCACTCGCAGCATACGAAGGTGCCCTACTGCATCGAGTGTCACGACCGCGTCGTCCACCGCGTCGTCCCGGGCAAGACATACGTAGACCCGACCTCTATGGCGTTCTGCCTGCGCTGCCACGATGGGTCACGGGCACCGAGTTCCTGCGAGACCTGCCACAAGCCGCCCCACGATCCGAGGGGAGTGTGCACCGACTGCCACACCGACGGCACGTGGGCGAACAGCTTCCGGCACCCGATCGCGCTCGGACCGCAGCACAAGACCGTCGTCTGCGAGCAGTGCCACTCTCAGTCCACGCCGGAGACGATCGGTTTCGCGGCCGGATGCGTGTCGTGTCACGGCAGGCGGCACAAGACGGTCAGCGTGGTGCTCTGCGCGAAGTGCCATGTGCCCACACACTTCGCGCCCTCCACGTTCAAGCATCCGGGCTCCGGGTGCGAGGCCTGCCACACGCCGCCCCACCCGGAGCGTGGGGCCTGCCGGCGCTGCCACACCGTCACGTCGTGGGCCAACCGCCTGAAGCACCCGCTCACGCTCGCCGGCCGGCACACCTCCTTCGCCTGTGAGAAGTGCCACACGAAGGGCTTCGACGCGCCCGGCCTCAGCTGCGACAGCTGCCACCATCGCCCGCATTCGGACTACGGAGCGTGCCTCAGGTGCCACACCATGACGTCGTTCGCCTCGCACTTCTCGCACCCGTTCACGCTCGCCGGCCGGCACACCTCCTTTGCCTGCGAGAAGTGCCACACCAAGGGCATCGGCGCCCCGGGGCTGGACTGCGGCAGCTGCCATCATCGTCCGCATCCGTACTACGGACCCTGCCTCAGGTGCCATACCATGACGTCGTTCGCCTCGAACTTCTCGCATCCGATCCGACTGGCGGGCGTGCACACCAGCTTCGCCTGCTCGCGCTGCCATGTGAACGGCCTCGGGTCGCCCGGCGTGTCCTGCACCAGCTGCCACGGGAGCAACCACGGCGGCCTCACCAACTGCGCCCAGTGCCACACCCAGGCGGGCTGGCGGCCGACGACGTTCCGCCACGGGAACACCGGCATGGAGGGCTGGCAGCGGATGGCCTGCTCGAAGTGTCACCCCGGTAACCAGTTCGGCCGTGTCGCCTGCTCGTGCCACGGGAACAAGCCGCCGAGCGGAGACTGAGAGGCGCACCGCCCCAGCTCCGCGCGGGCGCACGGGGCCCGATCCACTCTTCGCCCGACAACGGCAAACGGTGTTGCGCCCCGGCTACGGGTTACAATCGATTCCTCGCCAGTTTGAGGCCTCTCGCCTCATCGCGATCCCATCATCGCATCGTCGCACCGGAGGGGGTACGGACATGCGGAATGGTGCTTCGAGGTCGCAGCAAACGCGCCTTGGCCGCTGCCTGCGACCCCTCTCCCGGACGGGTCCCATGGGGCCTCGGCCGCGCACACCACTCTCTGACACGGCGCCCCGATGCGGATGCGCCACATCGAGTGAAGGGAGGCCTATGGGATGAGCAAGCCGACCCGGGTATCGCGGCACGGCCTGCCGACCCTCGGTCTGCATGCCGGCCGCCCTTTGGAGGGGAGCCACTCATGAGAAGATATCTGCTGGTGCTGCTGGCGCTCGGCGTACTGCTGCTGGCTGCCGCAGCCCCCGTATCCGCTGCCCCGGTCACCAGGGCGAAGGACATGGTCAAGCCGACCGCGCGCGTCCCTGCTCGCGGTGCACCCGAGATCGCCACGCCGCCCTACAAGGGCTACACCTACTACTCGGACCTGCGGCGGATCATCCGCAAGATCGAGGCGAAGTCGGATGGACGCGTCAAGGTGAACTTCTCGGGCAAGTCCGCCAACGGCAATTCATTGTGGACCGTCGTGGCCACCGGGCCGATGAGCTTCAAGGACGCCTGCGCCAACGAGCGCTTCAGGAGTCTCTTGCTGACGGACCCGGCGAAGGCCGCGGCGATGCTGACCCCGCGGAGCGGTATCCGCATCCCGGTGTTCATCAACTGCAGCATCCACGGCGGAGAGACGACGGGTATGGACGCCGGCCTGCGGTTGTTGCGCCAGCTGGCGTTCAAGAATGACCGCGAGACCAAGCGCATCCTCAACGAAGCCGTCGTCATCATCAACCCGTGCCAGAACCCCGACGGGCGCATCACCGACTCGCGCGCCAACGGCAACGGGTTCGACTGCAACCGCGACTTCATCACGCTGACGCAGCCCGAAGACGTGATCACGACCAACACGATGCGGATGTGGCTGCCGACCACGATGCTCGACCTGCACGGGTACGTCGATCCCATGCTGATCGAGCCGACCACGATCCCGCACAACCCGAACCTGGAGTACGACCTCATCATCGGCTCGGCACTGCCGCTGGGTCGCGCCATGAAGGCCGCCCTCGAAGACGCGACCGGCCACACAGGGCAGATCCCCTATCTCTGGGGCACGGCGGAGGACCGCCAGAACGACGTCAACGAGGGCTGGGACGACTACGGCCCGTACTACACGCCGCAACTGGCCCAGGAGTACGGCGGGGTCGCCTTCACCATCGAGACGTCGAGCAAGACGACCGACGGTGTCGCCGGGCACTACGCGGTCTCCCTGGAGGCGGTGCAGTACTCGGTCGACCACAAGTGGCAGATGCTCAAGAACCAGACCGAGTTCTTCCGCCGCGGCGTCCAGGGCGTACCCAACAGCGTCACCGGCCGGCCCTGGGCGGGTAACATGACCGACATGATCCGGGCCGCGATCTGGGATCCGAACACCCAAAGCAGCGTCAACCAGAACATCGCCTGGGGCCAGCCCGGATTCCCCTACAGCAACGTCGTCGGTGACGTCGCGTTCCCGTATGCCTACGTGATCCCGGTGGACCCGAGCCTGCAGCGCAATCCGCTGGAGGCCTACAAGGCGCTCAACCACGCCTTGGCGTACGACGTCAGGGTCGAGGTGGCCAAGGCGCCGTTCTCGGCCAGCGGCACTACCTACCCGGCCGGGACCTACGTCATCCGCATGCAGCAAGCGCTCAGGAGCCTTGCCAACAACCTGCTCTGGGACGGCGAGGACGTGAAGGCCAAGTACGGCGTCAGCTCCATGTACGACATCTCGGCCTGGAGCACGCCCTACATCTGGGGCTACACGCGCGCCAAGATCGACGCACCGTTCTCCGCCTCGCTGAAGACGGTCAAGCCGGCCGCGCCTGCGCGCGTCGTGGGCAACCCGCCCGCCGCCGACTACACGGCCAAGGTCGTGGGCAAGACGGGCGTCGTGACCGGCACTGGTCCCGTGTTCTGGTGGAAGGGCGACAACCTCTGGGCCATCCTGGTCGCCAACCAGATGATGCTCCGGCATTACCCGGTGGGCATGGTGACACGGCAGATCGCGGCACCGTATGACGGCATCCCCGTCGGCGCCTTCGTCGTCGACACGACCAACCTGCCGTGGGCAGTCAAGTTCGTCGTCAACCGCGCGGCCGGCTACGGCATCGACTTCACGACGGCCGCGGGGATGCAGTTGGCGCAGGTCTCGACCCTGAGCACGCCCAACACGCAGGTCGCGGTCGACGCCAACACGGTGTTCGTGCTCAAGCAGCAGATGGGCTTCGCCAACGTGACCACCTGGTCCAGCTCCAACGCGAGCATCCCGAGCTCGGCCACGACGGTCATCAGCAGCTCGAGCACCTCGCCAAGTTACAGCATGGTCCAGACGTGGCTCAACGGTGCCACCTCGACCAACACGCACACGTACTTCGGCGTCACGCGCAACGGCGTCAACCAGACGATGGCCACCAATCTGCTGCCGGGAGTCACGGTCGGCAACGACCCGTCCAGCGCGGACAACGGCGTTGTCAATGTCGACTACACCCAGAACGACCTCCTGACGGCGACCTATCCCGCGCACGACTACGCCTTCGCGTACCCGCCGTACTGGTTCACCACGATCCCGGCGGGGGTCAGCGTCGACGCGACGTACACGCAGGGCATCGCCGGTCCGTTCCAGCAGGGCTTCTGGAACAACGCCAACCAGGCTGCGGTCGGCAGCGCCGCCATGATCAGCGGCTCCTACGGCACGGGCTCCGCGCCGGGCCGCGTGATCTTCACGGGCTTCCATCCGACCTACCGCGGCTTCCAGGACAACACCGCCCTGCTCGTCGGGCGCGCCGTCCTGCTGTCGAACGCGACGCCGCCGTCCATGCCCTGAGCGGAGGCGGCCGATAGGGGCGATCTCGGAGAAGCCTTCGGGCTTCGGGCAAGATCGCTCACACGAACGGGGCGGGCGGCCGCAAGGCCGCCCGCCCCGTTCTCTCTGCACCACCTCAGCGGACGGTCAAGCGATTGGCGGCGGCCTTCGACACGTTGCCGGCGCCGTCCCGGGCGGTCACCGAGAAGCGGTAGTCGCCGCGCGCCAGGGACCTCGGACAGCGGAAGCGGTAGCCGTCGAGATCCCCGCACGCGTACCAACGCTGCGGCTTGAAGCTCATGAGAAGGTGCCGGCTGCGCGTCCTCACCTCGATGACGACCCGGCAGGCGCCGCGCGACGGTCGAGCGTCGCGCGGCCTGAACCTCAGCGTGGCGTAGCCTCCCCGGCGCACCGCGCAGGGGCGCGGCGCCTCCACCGAAGGTCGCCGCGTGTCGATCCTCGCCACACACGTCTTGACGGTCTCGACGTTGCCGGCGACGTCCACCGAGCGATAGAGGACTACGTGCACGCCGTCGTTCGCGTGTGTCGACGGCGCGCGGACGACGGCCTGCTCACCGGTCTGCCAGTCGGCGTCCCCGATCTTGGACTGCGTGAACGCGACCCCCGAGCCGAGGCTGGCATCCGTGGCGTCGAACCGCAGGTTCAGCGGCACGCGACGCCAGGCGGCGCTCGCACCCGAGACCGTGGTGACGGGCGCCGTCAGGTCCTCGGGTCCCACCGGTCGTGTGAACGCCTTGAGGCAGACGCTCGTGGACCCGTGACCAGGCATCTTGATCGGGTCCGTCACGTCCGTCCACGCGACGCCGTCGGGGCTGACCCAGCTCTCACCGGGCGCTGCGGTCGCCGCACCGGAGTAGCCTTCGATGTTCGTCTCGAGCGGGACGGGGAAGGCGTAGCCGGGCGTGACGAGCTTGACGGCCACCGTGAACGTCTGCCCCTCCGTGAGCGGGACCGGGGCGTCCAGGCGGACGGTGTGGTACCCGGGCAGCGGCTCGCTGCCGGCCTGACGGACGCTCAGCCGAGCGGTGTCACCCAGGCCCGCGTGGACCTCGTAGCTCGAATCCAGCGCCGCCGTGTAGAAGCTCACCGCCACCAGCGGGTCGTCGGAACGGGCCACGTAGGAGGCCGCGCACCACGCCGTGTCGCTCCCGAAGCCGAGGCTGTCGGTCCAGCCTAGCGGGTCATGCTGGTACACGTCCGCGAAGTTGCCCGCCGGCTCGGCGCCCACGAAGACCGCGTTCACGTCGTTGTTCTCCTTGGTGGTGCCCGACGGGCCGAGCCGGGAGCCGATGCACGCGTCGAAGTAGGAGACCCAGAAGTAGCCGCCGAAGCCGAACGAGTCGCCCCAGCTGTTGCGTACCAGGAACGCGCCGTCGCCGGCTGGCTCGGCGAGGAAGTTGCCCCGCTCGTAGCCGTCGTCCCAGCCGACCACGGTCACGGCGTGGTCGAAGGGCTCTTCGCCCCAGCAGTAGTAGGCGTCGGTCGCGTCGTTGAAGTACGCGAGGTCGGGGCCGCCGAAGTACATGACGGTGTAGACCGCGCCGTAGTCCATGACGGCCTGCTTGATGCCCGCGTTGTCGAGGGGACCGGAGCGGGGCGGGATGAAGAGCACGTCCTGGACGTGCTTGACCGGGAGTCCGCCGCGCGGCGTCGCGGCGTCGCCGTAGACATCCTCCGCCGCGGTCAGAGGACCTCCCCAGCGGGCGAGATAGGCGACGGCCTCGAGCGCGTTGCCGCCCGTCTGGTACGGGTCGCCGCTGTCGTCGAACCCCGAGGTGAGCACGAGGTTGTCCTCGGAGAAGTCCTGGGGGTCGGCCGGCAGCAACGCGGACTCGAGCGAGTCCAGCGCCGCGAACGCCCAGCAGGTGCCGTAGGTCCCCTGATCGTCGACCGGCCCCAGCCTCAACGGGCGCAGGTCGTAGGTCGATGGCAGCCCCGCCCCGCCGGCTGCCGGGGCGCCTGCGCCGCTCAGGTGCGAGAAGTCGACCGGCGCGGGCACGAGCCCGCCGGCCGGCGAGCCGGGGGCGGCCGGCGCTCCGGGCGCTGCGCGCTCCTCGAGATACCGTTCCAGAGCTCCGCTGAGCGGGGCGATGCGGGCGGCCGGGGCGGTGCCGGTGCGCGCGAAGGTGGCCGCGTCGGTCGTCCGCAGCGGCCGTGCCGTGCCCGCGGCGGGGACCACGCACGCTGCGGCCGCAGCTACGACCAGGGCGAGGACGACGCGGCGCACGACGGCTGACCGCAGACTTGCCGCGAGTCGCCGGGCGCCGCGAGCGAGTGGCCTCTTCTGGGCCTGGTCCATGCCGCAGGCCCTCATCGCACGGCGGTGTCCCGGTACCCGGAGCCCGTACGCGCGAACGGTGATAACAGACCGGAGCCGGGATACAGGGCGCGGAGTCTCCAGACGCCGCTGGTCGTGAGCCTGAGTCGGACGCTGTACTTCGTGTACGAAGAGTACGCGTGGTTCGTGGCCCTGACGGTCTTTTGGAGCACCCACCGGGAGCCCGACCTGGCGAAGCACTGGATGCGGATATCGCGCGCGCGGTCGGCCAGGTGCGGCTTGACGAAGCCGTAGGCCGTGAAGTAGCGGCCGCGGGTCACGCGGGAGGGAAGGTGGGGCCTTCCGACCGCCCTGAGCTTGGGAAGCAGCGACGTCGTCTGCGCCGCGCCCGCATACACGCCGGTGGCCGCGAGGCTGAAGCGGTAGTAGGTCCTCACCCGGGGCGTGACGACGAACGTGTACTCCCCCGGCGCGCCACTCGCGTACTCCCCGCCCCCTGCGGCGGCGGGGCCGAGGTCGGTCCAGCCCTCGGGATCGGTGACGCGCCAGCGCGAGACGCGCACCGCCTGTCCCGGCAGCGGCTGCCCCGAACCGTCGCGAAGCATCGCCGTGAGGACGACGCGGGCCCCGTACGCGACCCACGGCGGGACCGCGCCGAGCGCGAACGTCGTCGGCTCCAGGACCGGCTGGACGGGGGTCGTCACCGTCGCCTGGTTCGACCGTGGGCCGACGTTGGTCTGCTCATCCTGGGCGCGCACCTCGTAGTGATACAGCGTGCCTGCCGTGACATCTGTGTCCACGAAGTCCAGCTTCTCCAACGGTGTCCGCGCCACGACCGCCTTGAGCGGAGTGAACGGATCGGACTGCACACCGTCGGTCCACCGGTAGATGAGGTAGCTGCACGCACCCGCGGCGTCGGCAGCTCCCCAGGTGAGGGTCACCTTGCCGGTCGTCGCCTTCGCCGTGAGGCTGCCCGGCGCGCTGGGTGGCACGGCCTCGCCGACGGTCTCCAGCGCCAGGTCGGTGTCCACGACAACATTGCCGAACCCTTGACCGACGCTCGCGTCTGGTGATGGCGGCTCGCCCTCGTACAGGTACCAGGCCAGGGACGAGGTCGGCAGGGCCATGCGGAAGTCGCCGGTGATGTCGGTGCCCCCGCTCGCGTAGAACAGGCGGCCTTCGTTGTCGTCCACTCCGTCGCCGTCGTCGTCGCAGAGGTTCGGCTCGGTCAGCTGCAGGGCCAGCCGATCGACCGCCGGCAGCCCATCTGCCAGCTCGACGCGCTTCGACGCCTCCTGCGGGGAGCCGTTGTGGGCCACGATGGCGTCTCGGTTGTGCACCCAGTAGCCGTCGGTCGCAGGGTCGAAGATCGTCACGACCGGCTGACCCGTGCCGCGCAGGACCTCGCCTCCGCCGGTGGGCGAAAGGGAGGCCACGAGGAGACGTGGACCGGTCACCCGCACGTCACCGAACTTCACGAAGAACCAGCCGGCGTCACCCCCGCTTCCGTACGACCCGCTTGCGTCCGTCGTGACCACCGGCAGCGCGGTCCAGTCCTCCTCCCCAGGCGGCACCCAGCGACGCGAGGCCGGGTTCCAGAGGAAGCCCCGGTCCGTGCCGCCCGTCGTCGTGCCGGAGTCCGCGAAGGCGATCCTGAGCTGATACGCGGTCTCCGGAGAGAGTCCGTGCGCGACAAAACGGACGGCAGACGCGGTGTGGTCGTTGGCTACGAAGGACGGGTAGTCCTGCGCGGCGACGAATCCGCCGTCGAAGGTCGCGGGTGACGAGGCAGGCGCGGACACTGCCGCGCCGGCGATGATCACCGCCGCGGCCGCTACCGCGAGCAGCCCCGCAAACGCCACGCGCCCCACCCGAATCCGGCTTCTCGTCACGGACATGGCTCCCAGATCGTGCGAGTACCGACTTGCCCCTCCCATCCTCGACACGGGAGCGGTGCCTGTCAACGCCGCACGCGCGAGCTGCACGGCTCCGCGGGCGAAGGAGGCGGCGACCGAAGGCTGCACACGAGATCTCCGAGACCACGGCGAGGCAGTCCCGCCCGTTCATCTCCCGTTCATCCGCGCGGGGGATATCCCGACCATCAAGCACATCGGCCAGGCCACGCGGCCGGACCGAGTCGGATAGGTCCCCGGCATCACGGCGCCGTGTGGACCACGAACCAAGGAGTCGACATGGCTGTGCTCAGGGGATTCGTGGAGGCGGATGTGCCGATCGCCTTCGCCGACCAGGAGTGGACCGAATTCGTGTTCCGCTCACTGTACGGCAACTACCAGAAGGGCTTCGAGGACGTAGCGGCTTCGGTCTCCGAGACCGATGCCGATTCCGGGACTGTGACCTTCGAGACCGAAGGCGAGCGCCTGGTGAGGGTCTCGGTCGATGTCGAGTACACACCACACGGCGGCGACGACCCGAGCGCGGAGGTCTCCCGCGCGCAGGCGCGGCTCGAGCGCGACCTCGAGAAGTACCGCGTCTTCCTGCTGCGCAGGTGTGAGCAGGAGAGGTGCCGGATGAACTGATATGGAGCGACCGAGAGGCCGGTGCCCGTCGCGCCTCCCGGGCTCGGTGCGGCGCTCCCGGCTCGGTGCGGCGCTCCCGGCTCGGTGCGGCGCTCCCGGCTCGGAGCGGCGATTCCGGCTCGGAGCGGCGATTCCGGCTCGGAGCGGCGATTCCGCCTCGGTACATGTGTCTAGAGGGGGGTGGCCGATTGGCACCGCCTGCCGATGTGACCTCCGAGGGCCCAGGCAGGGCCGACACGACAAGGAGCGTCACGTGAGCCTGCGGAACAGGCGAGAGTGCACGCGTACCAAGCATCGCGGATCCGACCGATGAAGCGGTGGACCGAACTCGTCCTCGTGACGTGCGCGGGCGGCGTCGCGCTCGCGCAGTGGTTCGCGCCGGTCTCGGTGGAGGGGCTCCTGAGCGCCCTGCTCTTCAGCCTCGTCGTCCTCACCATCCTCTCGCAGCGGAGCGCGATGCAGCTCACGCTCTCTTCGCTGAACGACGCGCACATGGAGCAGCTCGAGAGCGAACGTCGCTACCGGGCGCTTTTCGACGCCTGCAGCGACGTGATTCTCGTGCACCGGTTCGAGGACGACGGTCGCCCGGGACAGCTCGTCGAGGTCAACGAGGCTGCGTGTCTGTCGCTCGGCTACTCGCGGGCTCAGCTGCTGGCGATGACCGCCGAAGATGTCCTCGCGCCCGAGTCGCGCAACCACGTGCGTGGGCTCGCCAAGGCGCTCGCCGAGGCCGGCATCCTCGCGTACGAGACCATACACGTCTCGAGCGACGGCCAGCGCATGCCGGTCGAAGTCACGGCGCGGATCGTGGACATCGGCGGCCGCCGGCTCTGCCTGACGGTCAGCCACAGCATCGCCGCGCACAAGGAGCTCGAGGAGTTCCTGCGCGGCTTGACCGACGTCGATGAGCTCACCGGCCTTCTCAACCGGCGCGGCTTCTTCGTGAAGGTAGACGAGACCAGACGCCGCGCGCGACGCGGCGACAAGCAGGTGCTGCTCATGTACTTCGACGTCGACGGCCTGAAGCGCGTGAACGACGAGAGGGGCCACGCGGAGGGCGACAGACTGCTCGTGGCCGCCGCGGACGTACTGCGCGCCGCCTTCCGCGAGCGTGACGTGGTGGCGCGTCTCGGCGGTGACGAGTTCGTGGCGATGGCCCTGCTCGGCCGGCGCGAGGACGAGCAGCTGGACCGCCAAGCGATCGAGGTGCGTCTCCAGGACGCCATCCGCGACAAACGCGCCGAGCTCGGCGCGGACTACGACTTCTCGGTCAGCTTCGGCTCCATGGTGGCCAATCACCTCGAGCTCGTCGAGATCGACGAGCTACTCGCGCGCGCCGACCAGCGGATGTACAGCGTCAAGCGCGCCCGGCGGCGAGAGCTCGACTCCGCCGGTCCGGTGAGTCGCGTCGGACGCGAGGGGTCTGCCCGCCGCGCCCCGGGTCTGGCCGGCGCGGAGGTCTCCCTGCCGCCGGTCATCGACTGAGCCGGGCAGCCTGGCACAGCCTCGCGGTCTCCTCGCAGGCTCATCGCCCCGTACCACCGCGGAGGTAGTCGCGCTCGCGCCTCTCTCGGTCGGGGTAGTCCGACGCCCTGAAGAATCCCTCCCGGGCGGCTCCCCCGGTCACCACCGCCGGGCGATTCGCCCCGGCGCACGGCCCCATAGCCTTGTCATCAAGCAGTGGAGCCGACGACCTGGGGGTCATCATGAAGCGTCAAGCCACCAAGACCACGAAGGGCGCGGGCGTCACGGAGCGTCTTGCCCGCGCCGCCGCCACCCATCCCATCCGCACCATCGCGGTGTTCCTGCTGCTGGTGGTCGCCGCGGTGCTCGGCGCCGGTACCTTGCTCGGCAGCGGCATCACCTCGGAGATGAAGTTCCGGGGCAGCGAACCGGCCAGCATCACCGGCCAGCGGCTGGTCGAGGACCGCCTCACCGGCCCGCGGAAGATGACCGACTTCGTCATCGTCGAGTCCGCGACGATGACAGTCGACGACCCCGCCTACAAGGCCTTCGTGAGCGGCCTCGCCGCCCGCATCGACGGGCTCGGCCCCAAGGTCGTCGAGGGCGCCGCCACCTACTACCAGACCAAGGACCCGACGCTGGTGTCGAAGGACAAGCACGCGACTCTGATCCCCGTCGTCATGGCGGGCGACCAGGACACGGCGATGGAGAACGCGGCGCCGCTGCACGAGCTCGTGGTGGACAGCGGCGCAGCCGGCTTCACGCTCGCCCAAACCGGCGACGCCAGCCTCAACCAGATGGCCAACGAGCTGGCGAAGTCCGACCTCGAGCGCGCCGAGATCTTCGGCATGCCGGTCGCCCTGATCGTGCTCCTGCTGGTCTTCGGCGCCGTGCTCGCGGCGTTCATGCCGCTCGTCCTCAGCATCGTCAGCATCCTGCTGGCGGTCGCCCTCACCGGGCTGATCGGCCAGGCGTACCCGATGAACACGTTCGTCCTGAACATCCTCACGATGATGGGACTCGCGGTCGGCATCGACTACACGCTGTTCATCATCTCCCGCTACCGCGAGGAGCGCGCCCGCGGCCTCGCCAAGATCGACGCGATCGCGGCCACCGGCGCCACGGCCAACCGCGCGATCTTCTTCAGCGGCATGACCGTCGTGCTCGCCATGCTCGGCATGGTCATCGTGCCCATGGACATCACGATCAGCATGGGCGTCGGCGTCATGCTCGTCGTCTTCACCACCTTGCTCACCTCGCTGATCCTGCTGCCGGCGATCCTCGGTCTGCTCGGCGACAAGGTGAACGCGCTGCGCCTCCCGCTCGTCGGTCGCTTCGCCGCCCGGCGCGCTGCCGGCCACGAGGGGATCTGGGAGCGGCTGTCCCACAGCATCATGCGGCGGCCGGTCGTCTGGCTCGCCGCCGCTGTCACCATCCTGCTGCTCGCCGCCTCCCCGGTCCTGATGATGCACACCGGCAACAACGGCGCCAGCGCCGCCAACTTCCCCAACGACCGCTACGCCAAGCAGGGCTGGGACACGCTGGATCGCGACTTCTCGCTCGGCAAGACCAGCCCCGTCCAGATCGTGGTCGACGGGCCGGCCGGCTCCGCCGCCGTCACGGGCGGCGTCAAGCGGCTCGAGACGGCGCTCAAGGCCGACGGTCGCTTCGGCCCGGTCCAGGCTGTGGTCAACAAGGCCGGCGACCTCACCGTGCTCTCCACACCGCTGCCCGGCGATCCCGCCGGCGACGCGACCCAAGCCGTCATCCGCGACCTGCGCGCCACCGTCATCCCGGCGGCCTTCGGCGGCTTCGCCGGCCATGTCTACGTCACGGGCAACACGGCCGGCGTGGTCGACTACCTGGACTTCTTCGACAAGTGGATGCCGGTCGCCCTGGCCGTCGTGCTCAGCTTGAGCTTCGTGCTCCTGCTCCTGGCCTTCCGTTCCGTCGTCATCCCGGCCAAGGCGATCCTGATGAACCTGCTCTCCGTGGGCGCGGCCTACGGTCTGCTGGTGCTGGTCTTCCAGAAAGGCGTCGGCGCCGGGCTGCTCGGCATGCGCCAGGTCGACACCATCGAGGCATGGGTGCCGCTGATGCTCTTCTGCCTCCTCTTCGGCCTCTCCATGGACTACCAGGTGTTCCTGCTCAGCCGCATCAAGGAGCGCTTCGACCGCACCGGCGACACGCGGGAGGCAGTGGCGCACGGCGTCGGCCGCACCGCCGGTATCATCACCGGCGCGGCCGCCATCATGGTCTGCGTGTTCGCCGGCATGGCCGGCGGCGAGCTGGTCATGTTCCAGCAGATGGGGTTCGGACTCGCGGTGGCGATCTTCATCGACGCGACCATCGTGCGCACGATCATCGTGCCGGCGGCCATGGAACTGCTCGGCGACTGGAACTGGTACCTCCCGCGGTGGCTCGAGTGGCTGCCGAACGTGAGCGTCGAGGGCCACGTCCCGGCGCTGCCCGGCGACGCCGCGGACGAGACGCCGGCGGCGGGTGTCCCGGCGGAGACGCGGCCGGTCCGGACGCCGCCGCTGCCCGGCACCGCCGGCGCAGGTGCTCCGGCCCATACCGCCCCAACCCAGCCGGGCTGGCGACAGAGGCCGGCCGCCGGCCCCGCCGGAGCGGGACGGCGCAGGTAGGCTCGAGGAGACCCCAGGCTCCTCGCGCGGGCGGGCGGGCCGCCGGCAGGCGGCCCGCCCGCCGCACGTACGGGCCCGCCCTCTCGCAGCGACGCCCTGAAGCCCGGTCCGGCTCACGCCCCCCGCGCCTCGGGCGCGGACGTAGACTGGACCTGCTGTGAGCGGAGACCACAAGAAGAAGTCGCGCGAGGCGTTCGACCGCCAGGCGCGGGACTACGACGACAAGCCGTACGGGCGGCACGCACGTCGGCTGCACGCGGACGTCATGGCGGCCGTCGGTGGTCGGAGATGCGGTCGCTCTCACAAAGCCCGCAGGGCGCACCGGTCCTTCAGCCCGTACTCGTCGCCGGCCGGCGTCCCCCGAACTCCGCCGACTCGATGCGGTCCTTGCCCTGCTCCTTGGCGCGGTACATGAGCGTGTCCGCGTCGTGGATCAGTGCGTCGACCGCGGCGAGAGGCTCCGTGTAGGACGCGACGCCGATGCTGCAGCGCACCGTGCGGCCGTCCGACGTGGACACGCGGCCCACCTCTTCACGCACTCTCCTTGCCACGGCCAGCGCCGCAAACCGGTTGGCCTCCGGCATCAGCACGGCGAACTCGTCGCCACCCAGACGGGCCACCAGGTCGTTGGTGCGGACTGTGCAGCGCATCACGTGGCTGATCTTGGCCAGGACCTTGTCTCCCGCGCCGTGGCCCAACGTGTCGTTGATCGACTTGAAGTCATCGATGTCGAGATAGAGCAGCGACAGCGCCTGGCCGTAACGGCGGCCGCGCTCGATCTCAGCACCGGCCGCCTCCTCGAAGGCGCGAGCGTTGGCGGCCCCGGTCAGGAAGTCGGTCCGGGCCTCCTTCTCCCGCGTCAGCTGCATCTGCCGGATCGCGCCCAGAAGCGCGAGCACGATCAGGTACAGCACGAAGCGCACGCCGGCGGCGGCCAGCGCAGCCGCGAGCGGCGCCTGCGCCTGCCCAGAGACGGAGATGACGACCGTCACCGCGGCGGTGCAGACGGCGGCGACGTAGGCATAAACCCGCTCGCGCACCAGCCAGCCGACGCCGGCGACCGGGATCAGGAGGAAGTCGGCGACCGGGATGTCGTGACCGACCGTGACCTTGAACACCACGACCGCCGCGACCAGCGCCATGCCGAGCGCGAAGATCGCCCAGTCAGGCAACGCACGCAGACGCGCGTCGGACCTGTCGAAAGATGAGGCCATGGTCCTTTCTCTATCGGCAGCAGTCGCGGCGTCTCCACCCCTGACAACGGTCTAGGGCGGCGTACCTATCACTCCTGGGTATCGGCGACGGCCCGCGTCGCGTCAGTCCACCGGCGTCTGGTCAGGCCGCTCGTCAAGGCCGCGAACGGGGCCGTCGGCCGGCTTCTCGCCCGGGTGCGTGTCGTGCGGGCGCTCATCCGGCTGCCGGCCGGAGCGTCTCGGCCCCTCCTCCGAGAACTCGCGCTCCACGATGCGCCGCAGGACGGTGGGAGACGGTCCTTCGTCCACCTGCGCGGCCTCACCCTCGAGAAGGTGGACCATCGCGTCGCTGATCTTCACTTCGTGGATGACGCCCTGGCGCTTCTCCGCCTCGCGGGCGCGGTGTCTGCGCACTGCTTCCTCATAGGGGATGACATGGTCGTCGTTGTCGCTCATGGACGGTCGCTCCGGGGGTATAGATCCTGTTGCCGATCCTTGTGCCTCACACATACCCCTCTGAGCCATCACACTACGCGGCCGCCCGTGCACGCGTCACATCACTTGACCCCTCAGCCGCCCCCGCGAGCTGAGCCTGACGGAGCCGGCCGTCTTCCCCGACCGGCGCACCGGACCGCTCGTCCGGCGCGACGTGGCGGACCTCCTTGATGAGGAGCGTGCACACCAGCGCGACCGCCGACGCCCCCGCCGAGATCGCCATCGCCACCGTGTAGCTGCCGGTCGCGTCGTACACCGCCACGCCCAGATAGGCCCAAAGCCCGCCGCCGAGGTGGTGGACGGTGGTGATGAAGCCGCCGAGCAGGCCGACGTTGGCGAACCCGTACAGGCGGCCCATGAGGGTCGTCGTCAGCGGCGCCGTGATCAGGAACGTGAACCCGAACCCCAGCGACAAGACCACGCTTCGCGTCAACACTGCGGCCGGCGCCGGCCGGCGCCTGGCAAAACGGTGAGGCCGCCGGCGACTCGGGAACGTTCCCCATGAGGAGGCCCGGGAACCGCGTGCCTCGGCGGAATCGCGGCTGCAAGGGGGAGGTGACATGGCTCATCTCATGCACGACTTCCACGTCGACGTCCCCGTCGCCGCGTTCGACGCACTCGTCAAGGATCCCCGTACCTGGCCCGCGTTCTGGGTGGGGATGGACGGGTCGCCCCGGGTGTTTGGCGACGGCAGCCCGGGGACCAAGGCGGAGTTCTTCCAGCACACGATGGGCATCAAGCTGCGTATGGTCGACCGCACCATGGAAGAGCGGCACAACCCGGACCGCAGCACCGACTGGCGCTGGCAGTTCGAAGGAGCGATATCGGGCACGATCTCGTGCCATCACGAACCGAGCGGCGACGGCACCGACGTGACCACGACGTTCGTCTACGACGTGCCCAAGCGGTTCGGGGGCCGGGTGGCCGACCGGCTCTTCCTCGAGAGGCGCATGCGCCACGACTTCGAGGACAGCATGGACAATCTGAAGCTGCTCGCCGAGACGACCGACGTCACGGCGGCAGTGAGCATGGCGGCCTGATTCGCGCGGCGCGCCGTCCCGGGCCTCCCATCCGGCGGCGCGCGTCGAGGCACTCGGCGTCGGCTAGCATGAGGGTCGTGACCGACCCCTCAGCAAACCGGACCCGCGACCTCGGCATCCTCGCACTCGTCTTCCTCGGCCCGATCTGGGGCTACGGCTGGGTCGCGACCAAGGTCGCGCTCGACTACTCGGACGCGCTGACCTTCGCCGCGCTGCGCGTACCCTTGAGCGCCGCCCTGCTCTTCCTGGTCATGATCGTGCTGCGCAAGCCGCTGCGCCCGCCGCCGCTGGGCTACACGATCCTCATCGGCTTCCTGCAGACGACACTCTTCGTCGGGCTCGTGATCACGGCGCTGCACGACACCGGCGCCGGCAAGGTCTCGGTGCTCACGTACACCATGCCGTTCTGGCTGCTGCTGCTCGCCCGGATCTTCCTCGGCGAACGGCTGCGCGGCGTGCAATGGCTCGCCGTGGCCCTGGCGTTCGCCGGCCTCGTGCTGGTGGTGCGGCCGTGGGACATGAGCGGTATCGCTAGCGGCCTGCTCACGCTGCTCGGCGGGTTGGCGTGGGCGGCGAGCGCGCTGGTCGTCAAGCTGCTGCAGCGCAAGCACACGGTGGACGTCCTCTCCCTCACGACGTGGCAGATGGTGTTCGGCTCCATCCCGCTCATCCTGCTCGCCGTGCTCACCTACGGCGGCGGGCCGGAGTGGACCGCCGCCTTCGTCTGGGGACTCGCGTACACCGTGGTGCTGGCCAACGCCGTCGCCTGGTTCTTGTGGCTGTACGCGCTGCACTCCCTGCCGGCCGGCGCCGCCGGGCTTGGGACGCTGTCGATCCCGGTGGTCGGCGTCGTCGCCGCGTGGATCCAGCTGGGGGAGGTGCCGACGCTCGTGGAGGGCATCGGCATGATCCTCATCATCGCCGCGCTCGCCGTGCTCGCGGGCTACGGGCTTCTCGCCGGCCGCGGCCGTGCCGCGGCGGCCGGCGAAGAGCCCGACGTGCGCCCGGTCACGGACTGACCCCCGGAAGCACCCGCGAGCGGTCAGCGCCCGGGCACGTGCCGGACCGGGCGCCGGCGACGCGGCGCGCCCGGTCACGGACTGACCGCCGGGCGCGCTATGCTGGCCGCGTGAAGCGGCTGTTCTTCATCGTGATGGTCGGCCTCTGGGGCGCCTTCATCGCGCTCGCCATCGTCTCGCCCGAGACGCTGACCAGCATCTGGCAGTGGACCACCGACCTCTGGTGGCCGGTCAAGCTCGCCGTCTGGATCGTGTTCCTGCCCTGGATGATCGGCCTGCTCGTGTGGCGGGCCGACTGGTCGTTCGCGGCGCGAATGGCGGTCATCGTCGTGCTCGCCCTCGGCTGGTCGACGATGTCGTTCCCACGGCGGTAGCGTGGACCGCCGTGCCCGCGACCTCGGGGTCCTGGCGCTCGCCCTGCTCGCCCTGATCTGGGGCTACAACTGGGTCGTCATGAAGATAGGGCTGGAGTACGCCCAGCCGTTCACCTTCTCGGCCATGCGCACGTTCTTCGGCGCCCTGAGCCTGTTCGCACTGCTCATCGTGTTGCGGCGCCCGCTGCGGCCGCCGCCGCTCGGCTACACGATCGTCATCGGCCTGCTGCAGACCACCGGGTTCGTCGGGCTGCTGATGTGGGCGCTGGAGAGCGGAGGCGCCGGCAAGACGTCGGTGCTGACGTACACGATGCCGTTCTGGCTGCTGCTGCTCGCGTGGGCGTTCTTGGGCGAGCGGCTTCGCGGCGTGCAGTGGCTCGCCGTCGCGCTCGCCCTGGCCGGCCTCGTCCTGGTACTCGAGCCGTGGCACCTGCAGGGCGCGTTCAGCAGCGCGCTGGCGGTGGCCGGCGGGTTCTGCTGGGCCGCCAGCGCCGTGGTCGTCAAACGGCTGCAGGCGCGCCACGAGGTCGACGTGCTCTCGCTCACCACGTGGCAGATGCTCTTCGGCTCGCTGCCGCTGGTGCTCATCGCCGCGCTCACCTGGCAAGGCGGGCCGGAGTGGACGACGCCGTTCATCCTCGCCCTGGTCTACAACGTCATCCTCGCCAACGCGCTCGCGTGGTTCCTCTGGCTGTTCGGGCTGCGCCGCCTCTCGGCCGGGGCCGCCGGCATCGCCACCCTGGCGACGCCGGTGATCGGGGTGGCGGCGGCGTGGATCCAGCTGGGCGAACGACCCTCCGCCGGCGAGGCCGCCGGCATGACGCTGATCATCGGCGCCCTCGCGATCGTGACGGTGCGCGGCCTCATGGCCGGGCGGCGGGCCGCCACCGCACGGGCCGGGTAGCGGCCCACTGGCACAGAAGGGGTGGTGCCGTCGGGCCGGGGCTCGTCCGCGCCGCGACGCGAACGAGGGCGGGGCGCCGCGGCGCCCCGCCCTCGTCGACCGCGTCGCTGCCGCGCCTCCGTACCGCTGCGTCAGGCCGCGTGAGCAAGCCCCGGCGCCTCGTCGAAGTAGACCTCGTAGAGCTCGGCGGAAACGCGCCTGCCCCACCCGTCGCTGGATGGCGACATCCCGTCCATGATCCGGTCTATCTCCCGGACCTGGTCCGCGGTCTCGGCGTAGACGATGACCGCTACCGCCCCCCGGTCGCGGTCAACGAGCATCTCGAGCCGGCTGGCGAGCAGCGCGAGCTCCGAGGGGACCTCGGGACCGGACTCGCCCCGCCGTGCCGCCTCGAGGTCGCGGCGGATGCGCGCGCCCTCCTCTTCGATCTGGGCGGTGTTCCCGCCCTCGAACCGAGCGATCCGTGCGAACATGGAACGCCTCCTTGTCATCGTGGTGTCATACACGGAAGGTACCCCGCGGACGCGAACGCGGGCGGGGAGGCGTCGGCCCGCGCACGAGGTCGTGGGATGCGAGGCGTCCCGGGAGAGAAGTCTAAGCGCGCGCGGCGGCCAGTCGGTGCGCGAGCTGGCCGCCGAGACCGGCGAGATCCTCGGCCGGGAGGTAATGGCCGGCGTTCGCGTCGAAGAGCATCCGGGCCTCGCCCGGCTCTTCGACGTCGCCGGCCCAGACCAGCACGGCGACGTCGACGCGCGGCAGAGCGACGAAGCGGAACGAAACGTCGCCCAGCGTGAGCGCGTCGCCGCCGGCGGCGCCCGCGGCCGCGCGGAAGGCATCGAGGGCGGCGGGTGAGCCGGCGAACGCGCGGGTGAGCGGCATCTCAGCCCTGTCCGCGAACGAGGCCGCGTAGAAGAGCCCGTCCGGCAGCTCGCGGTAGGCGCTCCAGGCGCCGGCCGGCGGAGCGCCGTCGGCGAGCAGCAGGTAGTGCAGCAGCAGGATGGCGACGGCGATGTGGGCCGGCTCGCCGGGCGCAGCCGGGTCCCCGCCGGCCGTCAGCGCCGTGACCTCACCGTCCGGATGCGTCACGAGATGCGGGCGTCCGAACAGAGGCACGAGCACGCCGCCGTCCGTGAGCTCGCAGCCGGCGCGCGAGGAATGGGCCGCCGCGTCCGCGGCGGCCCATTCCTCGCGCGCCTTGGCGAGCGCGTCGGCGAAGCGGCGTTCCGGCGCAACGGTCACCCTCTGCTATCTCCCGCTCGTCGTCCGTTCGCGCATCGGGTCAGCGCGAGCCGAGAAGGTCGCGCAATCCCTGTTCGAGACTGCGCGGCACGTACCCCAGCTCCCGTTCCGCTTTGGCGCTCGTGGCCCAGTAGGTGACGTCCTTGCTGGACCGGATCACCTCGTGCAGGTTCGGGCCGGTGCCGGTCACCCGGCCGACGAGCGCGCCGAACGGGGTCGCCGCCTTGAACACCGTGGACGGGATCTTGAAGCGGGCCCTCTTGTTCCCGGTCAGATCAGCGACGGTGTCGACGACGACGCCGAGCCGGGTGACCTCGCCACCCAGGACGTAGGACTCGCCGGGAGTGCCCTTGGTCTGGGCGAGCACCACGCCGTCGGCGACGTCGTCCAGGTAGCTCATCGTGAAGCCGAGCTCTGGGAAGGCGCGGATCGTGTACTTGCCCCGCGCCGCCTGGTCGATCTGGGCGCCGAGCTCACTGTGATCGCCGGGGCCGTAGACGGCGCCGGGCTGGGCGATCACGAGCGGCGCCCCAGCGGCCGCCCGCGCCATGGCGATACGGTGGGCCATGTACTTGGTGGCGTCGTAGTAGCTCAGGAAGTCGCGGTCGGGGCGCTCGTAGGTCTCGTCGACCACCTTGCCGCGCGTGTTGCCGAACACGCCCACCGTGGAGACGTAGACGATCTTGCCCACGGCGGCGGCGATGGCCGCGGACAGGACGATGGTGGTGCCGTCCACGTTGGCGCGGAACATGACCTCGTGCTCGGACTCCTTGATGCCGACGCGATAGTCGCCGGCGATGTGGAACACGACGTCCACGTCGGTGAGGAGCTGGTCAAGGGTCGGAGCGTCCGTGATGTCGCCGCGGACCGGCCTCGCGCCGAGGCGGGTGAGCCGCGTCGCCGCCGCGTCCGAACGCGCCAGCGCGACGACGTCGTCGCCGCGCGCGAGCAGCCGGCTCACGACCGCCGAGCCGAGAAACCCCGCACCACCTGTCACGAAGCTCTTCATGGGCGTCTCCCTACCCGTCGGGGGCGCGCCTCACGCCCTCCCGGGATACTACGCTACGCGACTCGGCGGCCGCGACGTCCGACGTCCTTGTTGCGAGCTATTCGCAGGTGCGCTACTGTGGCCGCTATGCATCACGCACGCGCCACGCTCCGCGAGCAAGGCTACCGCCTCACGCCGCAGCGCAACCTCATCTGGGAGGTGCTGCGCGACGCCGGCCGCCACCTGACGGCAGAAGAGGTGGCGGCAGAGGTGCGGCGCACGCTTCCCGACGTCAACGTCTCCACCGTCTACCGCACCCTCGAGCTGCTCGTGAGCCTCGACCTCGTCGTGGAGACCCGCCTCGAGGGCAGCGTCTGTTACTACGAGGTCTCGCCGGAGCCTACGCATCACCACTTCGTGTGCACGCGCTGTGGCGCCGTGGGACACTTCAGCGACGAACTGCTCGCGCCGGTGCACGCGGAGCTGACGCAGCGTCAGGCGTTCGACGTGAGCCAGATCCAGGTCACCGCCTTCGGGCTCTGCCGTGCGTGTCGCAGCGCCGCCGATGCCGTGGCGTCTGCCGTCGCCCGCCAATCCGTTTAGAACCCCAGAAGGAGCAGCCGTGAGCATCGTCGCCATGCACATCCCCGACGGCTATCTCGGGCCGCAGACCTACGTGGTCTTCTGGCTCGTGATGATCCCCATCTGGTTCGTCGCGGCACGCAAGGTCAAGAAGACGCTGAAGACGAAGCAGATCCCGCTGCTCGCCCTCGGCGCCGCCTTCTCCTTCGTCATCATGATGTTCAACGTGCCGGTGGTCGGCGGCTCCACCGGCCACGCCGTGGGTGGGACCCTGATTGCGATCATCCTCGGCCCTTGGGCCGCCGTGATCGCCGTCTCCATCGCGCTGGTCATCCAGGCCGGGCTCTTCGGCGACGGCGGCATCACTGCCATCGGCGCCAACTGCTTCAACATGGCGGTGGTCATCCCGTTCGTCGGCTACTACCTGTACCGCCTCCTCTGCGGCGACGCGCCGTCGTCGTCGCGCAGAGTGATCTCCTCCGGCGTCGCGGCCTACGTCGCCATCGTCGCCGCCGCCATCTGCGCCGGCTTCGAGTTCGGCATCCAGCCCTACATCGCCCACACGGCGAGCGGCCAGGCGCTCTACGCCCCGTACAAGCTCGAACGTGGCCGTGCCGGCCATGGCGCTCGAGCACCTGCTCTTCTTCGGCTTCGTCGAGGCCATCGTCACCATGGGCGTCGTGGCAGCGCTGGCGAGGACGGAGCCCGAACTGCTGCAGATGAAGCCGGCGGCAAAGCCGCTGCGCTGGCTGTGGGCCGGCGTCGGCGTGCTGATCTTCCTCACGCCGATCGGTGTGCTCGCCCCCGGCACGGCCTGGGGCGAGTGGAGCTCGGAGCAGATCACGGCCCGTATCGGTTATGTGCCGACAGGCTTCGAGAAGCTCGGCGGCCTGTGGAAGGCGGCGATGCCCGACTACGCCACGCCGGGCATCAGCAACACCCTGCTGGGCTACCTCATCGCCGCCATCGTCGGCACGGCGCTCGTCGTGGGCGTGACGTGGGGCGTCGGCGCCTTCCTGGCGCGGCGCAAGGACGAGACGGACTCGCCGACGGCATCGACTCCGCCCACGGTCCCCGCTGGGTGAGCGCGCCCTGCCCGTGCTGCCAGGCTGACATCGCGCCCGCCGTCCGCCGTCGCGGGGGCGGCGGGCGTTCGCTGGCGCGCAAGACGGCCGACTCGGTCGCCCACGCGGTCACGGACGTGCTCCAGAACGAGGAGATCGCGGCGCGGCCGGGGTTGCTGCAGCGGCTCGATCCGCGCGTCAAGCTGCTCACGCTGGTGCTCTTCGCCGTGACCGCGAGCCTCGTGCACTCCGTGTGGCTGCTGATCGCACTCATCGGGCTGACGATGGTCCTCGCGGCGGCCTCCCGGGTCGGCCTCGGCTCGTTCGCGCGCAAGGTCTGGCTTTCGGCCGGCCTGTTCGCGTTCCTCGTCGCTCTGCCGTCGGCCCTGGAGGTCTTCACCCCGGGCGAGACGGCAGTCACGATCGGACCGCTGACCCTCACCGAGCCCGGGCTCATGGGGGTGGCGACGCTGGTGACGCGCGTCGTCGCCGCGGCTGGCTTCGCTCTGCTCGTGATCTGGACGATGCGCTGGCCCGACCTTCTGCGGGCGCTCAGCGCGATGCGCATGCCAGACGTGGTGGTCGCCACCCTGGCCATGACGCAGAAGCAGATCCTCACGCTGCTGCGCACCGTGGAGCAGATCCACCTGGCGCGTGAAAGCCGGACGTTGGCGCTCGGCACGACGCGCGAGAACCGGGACTGGGTCACGGAGCGAATGGCCTTCGTCGTGCGCAAGTCGCTGAGGACGGCCGACGACGTCTACGACGCGATGCTCTCGCGCGGCTTCACCGGCGCAATGCCGTCGCTCGTGAGGCTGCGGATGCGGCCGCACGACTGGGCGTGGGCGGCGGCGAGCGCCTTGCTCTGCATCGCGGTGGTCGCGCTCGACAGAGCGGTCGGGCCGTGAACGAGACCGACTTCGTCCTGAGCGGGCGTCGGGCACGAGTACCGGGCCGGCGCCACGGCTCTGGCGACCATCGACCTGAGCATCGGCTGCGGCCAGCACGTTGCCATCGTCGGCGCCAACGGCTCCGGAAAGTCCACGCTCCTGAAGATGCTGGACGGGCTGGTGTTTCCCACGAGCGGCGAGATCATCGCATTCGGCGCGCGGCTGACGGAGGAGGCGCTGGAGGACCCGGCGTTCCGCCGGGACTTCCGCTCGCGCGTCGGCTTCGTCTTCCAGGAGGCCGACGTGCAGCTCTTCTGCTCCAGCGTCCTCGACGAGCTGGCCTTTGGTCCCTTGCAGCTCGGCCTGCCCGAGGACGAGGTCCGCCGCCGCGTGCGCGACGTGGCCGCGCACCTGCGCATCGTGAAGCTCCTCGACCGGCCGCCGTACACGCTCTCCGGCGGCGAGAAGAAGCGCGTCGCCATCGCGTCCGTGATCACCATGGAGCCGCACGTCCTGCTGCTCGACGAGCCGACCAGCGCGCTGGACCCGCGCAGCCAGGTCTGGCTGCTCGACGTGCTCGACGAGTGGAAGCGCGAGGGACGCACCGTGGTCATGGCGACGCACGACCTCTCGGCCGCGGCAGAGGCGGCGGACCGCCTCGTCGTCCTCTCGGAGGACCACACGGTCGTGGCCGACGGCACGCCCGACGAAGTCCTCGCACAGCATGCGCTCCTGCTCTCCGTGAACCTCATCCACGAGCACACGCACCGTCACGCCTCCACGGCCCACCGGCATGCGCATACGCACGGGCCCGGCGCCGACCCCGGCCAGGCTCACGTACACGGCTACGACTGACCCGAGTACCCGCCGGCCTGCCGGCCCACAAGCCCGGCGAGACGAAGGTGATCAAGGGCCACCCCGTCGAGTGACGTTGGGGCAGAGTTCCGGCGAGGAGCGGCGCTCCTCGCCGAGACTCGGCCGTCACTCGTAGCGCAGAGCGGTGGTCGGCTCGACGGATGCCGCCTGC
Source organism: uncultured Thermoleophilia bacterium (assembly GCA_963784975.1). Lineage (GTDB taxonomy): Bacteria > Actinomycetota > Thermoleophilia > UBA2241 > UBA2241 > CAIXSE01. Next base: position 27,221 of record CAWAUK010000026.1, read on the forward strand.
GCCGCCGGACCGATGCCGGCGAGCACGCCGACGACGATCGCCACGACGATGGCCAGGATCACGGCGGTCCACGAGAACACGGGCGAGACCCCGAGCGCTGATCCGCCGGCGAACGCGCCGGCGAACCCCACGATGAGCCCGACGACGCCGCCGATCAGGCTGATGATGACGGCGTCCACCAGGAACTGGACGACGATGTCGCGCCGGGTGGCCCCGACGGCGCGCCGGACGCCGATCTCCCGCGTGCGCTCGCGCACGGTGACGAGCATGACGTTGGCCACGCCGATGCCGCCGACCACCAGGCTGATGGCGGCGATCGCCGCCATCAGCCTGGTCAGCGTCTTGGTGCTCGACGAGACGGCCGAGGAGATCGAGCTGGCGTCGACGATCTGGAAGTCGTCCTGCTCGCTCGCGGTGAGGCCGTGCTGGGAGCGCAGGGTGCTCTCGACCGCGGCGGAGAACGAGTCCATGGCGCCCGGCTCGGCTTGCACGCGGACGGAGGTGATGTCCGGATGAAACGCGACGAGCCGACCCTCGATCGACGAGAGCGGCACGACGACGGCGGAGTCGACCGACCCGAAGCTGAGGCCGCCCTGGGAGGCGAGCACGCCGACCACCTGGAAGCGGACCCCGCCGACGTTGATGGTCTGGCCCACGGCGCGCAGCGGTGAGAGGCCCAGGTCGCTCGCCGTCGTCGAGCCGAGCACCGCCACGGGCAGGGCGTGGTCCACGTCGAACTGCGCGAAGAAGGTCCCGGCGGTCACCGTCAGGTGGTTGATCGCCTTGTACTGAGGAAAGGTGCCGGTGACGGTCGCCATGGCGCTCGTGGAGCCGTGGGCGATCGTCGCGTTCGTGTCGACCGTGTAGACGGTCGTCTTCACGCCCGGCGTCGTCTTGATGGCCGCGAGGTCGCTCTGCGTGATGGGCGTCGCGTTCGACGAGAAGCGGCTCGTCTGCACGGTGATCGTGTCGGTGCCGAAGGCATTGAAGCGGTCGACCACCGCCTTGGTCGAGCCGCCACCGATGGACGTGAGCGCCACGACCGCCGCGACGCCGATCACGATCCCGAGGATCGTGAGGATGGCGCGCAGCGGATTGGCGCGCAAGCTCGAGAACGCGAGACGCAGCGACTCGAGGAAGACGGTCACTGGCCGCCCCCGCCGGGGAAGCCCCCGCCGGGGAAGCCCCCGCCGGGGAAGCCGCCCGAGCCGCCCGATCGGCGGAACAGGCCGCCGGAGGTGCTGCTGCCCGTCCCGGTGCTCGCCGCCCCGTCCGTGTACTGGCCGGTCACCACGGTCTCACTAGCGGTCAGGCCACTCGTGATCTCCGTGGAGGTCGCCGTCGCCATGCCGGTCTGCACCTGACGGAAGACCGGCTTGCCGTCCTGCATCACGCGCACGAACGACAGGGAGGAGCTGCCGGACACCGCGCTGGTCGGCACGAGGAGCACGTTCGTGCGTTGTGCGATGACGATCGTGAGCGTGCCGGTCATGCCCGACCGGGCGAGCTTGGGGAGGCCGGTGGGGCTTACGGTGATGGAGTACTGCGTGGAGCTGGACGAGCCGCCGGCGGTCGACGACGCCGGCTGGCTCGAGATGAAGCTGATGCGCCCGGTGAAGGCGTCGCTCGTGTAGCTGTCGATGGTCATCTGCGCCTTCTGGCCGACCTTGAGGTCGGCAATGTCGGCCTGACTGACCAGCGCCTGCGCCGTCAGCCGGCTCGGCGAATCGACAGTGGCCAGCGCCGTGCTCGAGCTGACGTGACTGCCGAGGTTCACGGTCCACGACGTGATGACGCTGCCGGCAGGCATCCAGACGAAGCGGCTGACGTCAAGCACGCCGGTCTGGCTCATGCTGTTGGCCTTCTGCCAGTGCTCGTATGCAGTCTCGGTGGCGGTGGTGAAGCGGCCGTTGATCGCCTTCTTGTAGTAGCCCTGCTGCTTGAGGGCACGCTGCAGGACGGCGACGTTGACCCGCTGCGAGCCCGAGGCCAGGCTCGTGGACAGGTTCTCCCACAACGGCGTCGGGCTGACGAAGGCGAACATCGGCTTGCCCGAGACGTACAGGAGCCGCTGCAACGTGCTCGGCTTCGCGCCGGGCCGGGCGGAAAGCCGGGTCACGACGCCGCTCGTGCCGGAGGCCGACGTGGACGAGCTGGACGACGTCGTCCCCGATGAGGCGCCGCCGGAGCCGAAGCCGCCCGCTCCTGACCCGCCCGATGGACGGGAGCTGCTCGACGGAGACGGCGTGGGGGTGGTCGTGCGCGTGGGCGTCGGTGTCGGCGTGGGTGTGGGCGTGGGGCTGGGCGATGCCGACGGAGACGGACTGCCGGAATCGGCGCTCGAGGGAAGTGCGTGGGCGACCGCGGCGCGCGGCGTCGTCAGTGCGGTGTAGATGGGTGAGCCCGTCGTCGCGTCGCCGGTGGCGGCGGCGCCCGACGTCGAGCTCGTGCTGCTTGAGGCGCCGCTCGACGCGCTCGATGAAGTACCGCTCGCCGCCCCTCCGCCAAGCGCGATCGACGTGGCTCCATCGGCCGAGTCCAGCGTGAAGTCGGCCTGCACCGTCTGGGAGATGGTGCCGGTGGCGGCTTTCGCGGTGAGGTAGTGGACGCTCGCCGTCTTGTCGCGGCCGAACCAGAGGACAGCGCCCGCGACGGCGGCGGCCACGACGACCACGAAGATCGCGACGATCAGCCAGCGCTTGCGCTTCTTCATGCTCGCTCTCCTTCAGTCCGTGACGCGCACACCCGCCGCGTCCGTCCGGGCTCGTTGCCGGCTCTCACTGAAAGCTCCCGCTCGATTGGGCGCCGCTGGACTGGCCGCCCTGCTGGGGGAAGGGAGCGCCGCTCTGCCCGCGGAACCCGCCGCTGCCGCCCCGGAAGCCCCTGAACGACTGCGTGTACACGACGTTCTCGCCCTCGTTGAGCCCCGAGAGCACCTCGGACAGCGCGCCGGACTGCTGGCCGACCGTGATCGGGCGCGTCTCGGTCTTGCCTCCCGAGAGCACCTGCACGGTCGCCGAGCTCCCGCTGCCTTTGACTGCGGCAGTCGGGATCAGGATGACGTTGCTGGCGAGGACCTTGACCTCGATCCGCGCGAAGCCAACCGAGTCCGTCGTCGCAGTGGACGGCAGCTTGGCGACGGAGATGGTTGCGGCGGCAGTGCCGTCGGCGTTCGTCTTCACCGCGGTGACCGTGCCGGAGATGCCGCCGCGGTCGCCTCGCGCTCCGAAGCCGCCGGGAAAGCCACCCTGGCCGCTCTGCGGGAAGGGCGCGCCGCTGGCGCCGCCCTGCGGGAAGGGCGCGCCGCTCTGGCCGCCCTGCGGGACCGGCGCGCCGCTGGCGCCGGCCCGCGGGAACCCGCCCTGGCCGGCCTTGAAGAAGAACACGCTGGCCGTCTGGCCGGCCGCGACCGACAAGGCGCTCTGGGCGGCGATGGTCGCGACCACGACATCCTTGCCGCCTACCTTGACGATCTTGGCCTGACCCATGGCCGACTGGATCAGATCGCCGCGGGTGGCCGTCGCCATGACCTGGATGGCGGTCGGCGGCGCGCCGGCTGCCGGTGTGCCGCTCGAGCTTGAGCCGCCGCAGCCGACGAGGGCGGCGGCGAGCGCCGCAAGGACGATGCCGGCGACGAGCGCCGAGCCGGCCCCGCGGGCGTCGCCGGCGCGGCGTGGTCGGCGGGTCTGACGTGGGTTCATCGGTGTGCCTCCGCGGCCTGGGAATGGAAGTCGTGCAGGATGCCGTCGCCGAGCACGAGGCGCCTGTCGGCGTGCTCGGCGATGTCTTCTTCGTGGGTGATCATGACGATGGTCCGGCCCTCGTCGTGGAGTCGGTCAAGCAGCTCGAGCACCTCTCCCGTCGCCTGGAGGTCCAGGTTGCCGGTCGGCTCGTCCACGAGCAGGACCTCGGGGTCGCCGACCAGGGCGCGGGCGATCGCCACGCGCTGCATCTGGCCGCCGGAGAGCTCGTTGGGGTCGTGGTCGGCGCGGTCGGCCAGGCCGACCATCTCGAGTGCGTCGTTCGCCCGCCTCAGGCGCTCCACGCGCCGCACGCCGCGGTAGACGAGCGGCGTGGCCACGTTCTCAAGCGCGGTGGTGCGGGGCAGTAGGTTGTGGAGCTGGAAGACGAAGCCCAGGAGCAGGTTGCGCAGCCGCGCCCGGCCGGTGTCGTCGAGCTCGGAGACGTCATGCCCGGCCAGTACGTAGGTGCCGTCGTCGGCGCTGTCCAGCAGACCCAGGACGTTCAGCAGCGTCGACTTGCCGGAACCAGACCGCCCCGTACACGCGACCCACTCGCCGCGCCGCACATGCAGGTCCAGCCCTTTGAGGACGGGGACCTCGATCTCGCCGCGCCGGTAGGTGCGTACGATGCTGTGCGCGTCAAGCACCACCTCCGCCGCATCCGCGGCCGGCTGCGCCCAGCCCGTCATCGCTCCACCATCGCTCCCCGCTTCTCCTGTGGACCGTCAGAGTGTCCCAGGGATCCCTGAGACGTTCCTCGGAAGAGCCTGAGATTCAGCTGAGAATCGGCGGCTCGGCCAGCGAGGTCCTTCACGACTGCGTCCTTCGCCTTCGATCTCGTGCCGGGGTGCATGGGAATGGGCGATCGCGGCGAGGATGGAGGACATCTCGGCTCCATACTGAAGCCGGCATGACCGCGGCATGCGCCCGGTCGAACGCCAGGTTCACCGTGGCGCTTCCGGCGCCGGGCCGGGCCGCCGCGGGCGGCCGCGCGACGG
>CAWAUK010000027.1:0-82343 GCA_963784975.1 uncultured Thermoleophilia bacterium
AGAAGCCCAGGACGAGCGTGAGCACGAAGTAGGCCGCCACCGACGCGAAGATGAGCGCGTCGAAGCGGTCGAGCACGCCGCCGTGGCCGGGGATGCCGCGGCCGGAGTCCTTGATCTGCACGTCGCGCTTGACGAGGCTCTCGAAGAGGTCGCCCAGCGGCCCCGCGACGGCGATCACGGCGCCGAGGATGAGCGAGTCGGCCCGGGCCCAGCGGCGTGTAGAGGCCGATGAAGACGACGAGCAGGACGGTGCTGATGGCGCCGCCGGCGAACCCCTCCCAGGTCTTCTTGGGGGAGAGCACCGGCGCCATCGGCGTGCTGCCGAAGAACCTGCCGGTGAAGTAGGCCATGGTGTCGCCGGCCCAGGTGCCGAAGATGACCGTGAGGACGGCCGCCGTGCCGACGTCGAGCTGCCGCATGAGCAGGACGGCGCTGAACCCGAGACCGATGTACAGCATGCCGAGGACGGTCACCGCCATGCGCACGGTCACGCCGGGCTTGGGCCCCGCCAGCAGCCCGAGCAGCGCGGTGAACAACACGCCGGCGCAGATGGCGCCGAAGACGGCGACCGGGCTGTAGAACCACGCCATGCTGCACATCAGCGCCACGCGCGAGGAACCCGGCGAGCGGCAGCGGCCGGTACCTCCTGGTGAGCCGGTAGAACTCGTTGAGGCCGAGCAGCGCGAGCAGGGTCATGAGCGCGAAGAAGATGAGCCCGCCGTGGACGACGACGACGACGGCGAGCACGCCGAGGACGACGCCGGTGATGATGCGCGTCGTCACGACGCGCTGCCCTCACCGGCGTCGGCGGGCGGTCGCCGGCCGGGGCGTCGGCCGCCGGGCCCGGCGGCCGCGCGGCGGCCGCCGAAGCGGCGCTGGCGGCCGGCGTAGTCGGCCAGCGCCGCGTCCAGGTCGTCGGGCCCGAAGTCGGGCCAGTACCGGTCGCTGAAGTACAGCTCCGAGTAGGCGCACTGCCAGAGCAGGAAGTTGCTGATGCGGAGCTCGCCGGAGGTGCGGATGAGGAGCTCCGGGTCGTGCATCTCGGGCGCGTAGAGGTGGCGGCGGAGGTCGTCGTCGCTGAACTCGGGGCGATGCGCGCCGCCCGCCGCGCCGGGCGCGCCCTCCCCCGCTCCCCGCACCGACGCCGCGTACTCGGCCGCCAGGCCCTCCGCGGCGTCGAGCAGCTCGCGCCTTCCGCCGTAGCTGAAGGCGATGTACAGCGTCATCCTGGTGTTCGCGGCGGTCAGCGCCTCGGCCTCCTCGATGCGGCGCACCAGCTCGTCGGGTGCCCCCTCACGACGCCCGACGAAGCGCACGCGCGCGCCCCGCTCGTGCATGTCGGGCACCTGCGAATCTATCATCTCGATGAACAGCTGCATCAGCGCCTCGACCTCGTCCTTGGGCCGGTCCCAGTTCTCGGTGCTGAAGGAGTAGACGGTGACCTCTTTGATGCCGAGGTCGAGCGCGTGCTCGAGCACGCGGCGCAGCGTCTTGGCGCCCGCCCGGTGCCCCGCGGCGACGGGCAGGCCTCTGCCCTGCGCCCAGCGGCCGTTGCCGTCCATGATGATGGCCAGGTAGCGGCAGGTGGCGCCGCCGGCCGCAGGCTCTGCGGCGCCCGTCGTCGAGCGCAGGCGCCAGCGCGCCAGCCACGTGCGCAGCGAGGCCATGTCGGTGGGAGCTCGAGGGGCGGCCGGCAGGCGCCGGCTCAGACCTCGAGGATCTCGGCTTCCTTGTGCTTGAGGAGCTCGTCGATCTGGTGCACGTGGTCGTCGGTGTACTTCTGCAGCTCGTGCTCGGCGCGCTTCTCCGCGTCCTCGCCGACCTCGCCCTCGTGGACGAGCTCCTTGAGGTCCTTCATGCAGTCGCGGCGCACGTTGCGCACCGCCACGCGCCCGTCCTCGGCCAGCCGGTGGACGAGCTTGACGAGGTCACGGCGGCGCTCTTCGGTGAGGGCGGGGATCGGCAGGCGGATCACGGTGCCGTCGCTGCTCGGGTTGAGCCCGAGGTCGCTCTCCATGATCGCCTTCTCGATGCTCTTCATGGCCGTCTTGTCGAACGGCTGGATGGTCAGCAGCCGCGACTCGGGCGTGGCGATGTTCGCCATCTGCTTGAGCGGCGTGGAGGTGCCGTAGTAGTCCACGTGGATGCGGTCCAGCAGCCCCACGCTGGCGCGACCACTGCGGACGGTGTTGAACTCGGTCCTGACGGCGTCGACGGCCTTGGTCATGCGATGCTTGGCGTCAGTGAGCAGCTCTTTCTCCACCGGTCCTCCCTTTGCCGGGGTCAGCTCCCGGCGGGCGTGTGCACCACGGTGCCCACGCGCTCGCCGGACAGCACGCGCACGATGTTGTCGCCGGTCATCTTGAACACGTGGATCGGCATGCGGTTGTCCATGCAGAGGCTGAGCGCGGTCGTGTCCATGACCTTGAGGCCGCGCTCGATCGCCTGCAGGTGGGTGATGTCGGGGATGAACGTCGCCGACGGGTCCTTCTCGGGGTCGGCGGTGTAGACGCCGTCGAACTCGCGCTTGGCCATGAGGATGGCCTCGCACTCGAGCTCCAGGGCGCGGAGCGCCGCAGCGGAGTCGGTGCTGAAGTACGGGTTGCCGGTGCCGGCGGCGCAGATGACGACGCGCCCCTTCTCGAGGTGCCGGATGGCGCGGCGGCGGATGTACGGCTCGCACACGGCGCGGATCTCGATGGCGCTCATGACCCGCGTGTCGACGCCCTCGTCCTCCAGGGCGTCCTGGAGAGCGAGGGCGTTCTGCACGGTGGCCATCATGCCGATGTGGTCGCCGGTCGTGCGGTCCATCCCGCCGGCGGCGGCGGCCATCCCGCGAAAGATGTTGCCGCCGCCGACGACGATGGCGATGTCGACGTCGAGGCCGCGGGCGATCTTGAGCGTCCCGGCGATCGACTTCGTCGTCGCCGGGTCGATCGCCCGCGTCTCGCTGCCCAGGGCCTGGCCGCTGAGCTTGAGCAGGACGCGATGGAAGGCGTGGTTGCCCGGTTCGCCTTCCATGCGGCTCAGCCCGCTACCGTGGTCTCGCCGAGCTGGAAGCGCACGAAGCGGCGCACCTCGACGTTCTCGCCGATGACGCCGACGAGGTCGGTGCGCACCTGCTCGATGGTGCGGTCCGGGTCCTTCACGAACGCCTGCTCCATGAGACAGGTCTCGGCGAAGAACTTCTCGAGCTTGCCGGTGATGATCTTCTCGACCACGTTCTCCGGCTTGCCCTTGATCTGGTCGGACTCGCCGTAGATCGCCTTCTCACGGGCGATGACGTCGTCGGGCACCTCGTCGCGGGTGACCCAGATCGGCGACGCCGCGGCGACCTGCATCGCGAGGTCGTGGGTGAACTCCCTGAACGGCTCGCTGCGCGAGACGAAGTCGGTCTCGACGCCGACCTCGACGAGCACGCCGATCTTGCCGCCGGCGTGGATGTACGAGTCCACGGCGCCGTCCTTGGTGACACGGGCGCTCTTCTTCTGCGCGGTGGCGAGGCCCGGACTTGCGCAGCTCGTCCATCGCCTTCTCGAGGTCGCCGCCGGTCGCCGTCAGCGCCTTCTTGCAGTCCATCATTCCGGCCCCGCTCTTCTCGCGGAGCTCCTTTACCAGTGCAGCGGTGATCTCAGCCACAGCACGATCCTTTCGTAGGGTCGGCGTTGTTCGTCGTTCGGGTGTTACTCGGCCGGCTTCTCGGCCTCGGCCTTCGGCTCCTCGGCCTTGGGCTCGTCGGCCTTGGGCTTCGGCTCGGCCTTCTTGGCGGCCGGCTTCTTCTCGGCGGCCTCGGCGGCGGGCTTGGCCTCGGCCTTGGCCTCCGCCTTCTCGGCCTTGGGCTCCGCTTTCTCGGCCTTCTTGGCGGCCGGCTTGGCCTCAGGCTTGGCTGCGACCTTCTCGTCCTTGGGCTCAGCTTCGACCTTCTCGGCCCTGGGCGCAGCCGCAGCCTTGGGCTCGGACTTGGCCTCCGCCTTCGCGACCGGCTTGGCCTCAGCCTGGGGCTCAGGCTTCTTGGCCACAGGCTTGTCGGCCTTGGGCGCGGCCGGGGCGGCGTCCTTGGCCGGCGCCTCGGCCTCAGCCTTGGCCTTCTCGGCGTCGGCGGCCGCGGCTGCGGCCTGCTCGGCCGCCTCAGCCTCGGCGGCGGCGACGGCGGCGGCGACTGCGGCCTCTTCGGCGGCCTTGCGCTCGGCCTCGGCCTTCATCTCGGCCTCGGTGAGCAACTGGCGGCCCTGGGCCACGGCGTCGGCCATCACGCGGACGATGAGCGAGCAGCTGCGGATCGCGTCGTCGTTGCCCGGGATGATGTAGTCGATCTCGTCCGGGTCGCAGTTGGTGTCGACGAGCCCGATGATCGGGATCTTGAGCTTGCGCGCCTCCTTGACGACGATCGCCTCCTTGCGGGGGTCGACCACGAAGACGGCGGCCGGCAGACGATCCATGCCGCCCACGCCGCCCAGGTTCTGCTCGAGCTTGCGCAGGTCGCCGCGAAGCTGCATGGCCTCACGCGTCGGGAGCAGGTCGAGCGAGCCGTTCTCGGAGAGCTCGCGAAGCTCGTGCATGCGCTTGATGCGCTTGTTCAGCGTCGCGAAGTTGGTGAGCAGACCGCCGAGCCAGCGGTTGGAGACGTAGGGCATGCCGACGCGCTCGGCCTGCTCCTGGATGGTCTCCTGGCACTGCTTCTTGGTGCCCACGAAGAGCACGCTGCCGCCGCGCTCGGCGGTCCTCTTGAGGAAGTCGCAGGCCTCGTCGATGAGGACCGTCGTCTTCTGCAGGTCGATGATGTAGATGCCGCCGCGCTCGCCGAAGATGAACTGCTTCATCTTGGGGTTCCAGCGCCGGGTCTGGTGGCCGAAGTGGACGCCGCTCGTGAGCAGGTCCTTCATGCTCACCGTGTGCTGGGGTGCAGGCAAGACTGCCTCCTTCTGAAGACGGTTGCTGGCGGCGAGGAGCCGGCGCGGGAGCGCCGGCGGCGGACGCCGCCTTCTCTGTTCCGGCAGACAGATCAGTGGAATCGGGCGTGGCGGGCGCTCGCAAGCGCCTCCCGCCCGACACCGCCACGGACCTGGGGGTCCGCCGGGTCGACATGGACACAACGGCCGGAAATGATACCAGAAACGGGGGCGACCCACCAGACGGACCGGCCGCCGCGCGCCCTCGCGGCCGCCGGCTCGCCGGGCCGCGACGGCGTCAGCCGATCGCGGCCGGCTCGATCTCGTCGCGCAGCCGGCCCTTGAGCCGCAGGATCGCCTTGGTGTGCAGCTGCGAGACGCGGGACTCCGTCACGCCGAGCACCTCGCCGATCTCACGCAGCGTCAGGTTCTCGTAGTAGTACAGCGCGATGACGATCTTCTCGCGCTTGGGCAGCGCGTCGATGGCCGCCGCGAGGCGGGACTTCATCTCGCTGAGGTCGAGCATCCGCGAGGGGTCGCGGCTCTTGGGGTCCTCGATCGTGTCGATGAGGGCGGCCTGGTCGCCGTCCGAGCCGGAGATCGACCACAGCTCGTCCAGCGCGACGATGCTGGTGTTGGCGATCTGCGTCAGCGATTGCTGGAACTCGGCCACGGTGATGTGCAGCTCGTCGGCGATCTCCTGGTCCGTCGGCGCGCGCTGCAGGCGGTTCTCGAGGATCGCGCACACCTTCTCGATCTCGCGCGCCTTGCTGCGCACCGAGCGCGGCACCCAGTCCAGCGAGCGCAGCTCGTCGATGATCGAGCCCTTGATGCGCGAGATCGCGTAGGTCTCGAACTTGATCTCGCGGTCCGGGTCGAAGCGCTCGAGCGCCCCGATCAGCCCGAGCAGGCCGTAGCTGATGAGGTCGGACTCCTCGATGTGCGACGGCAGCCCGTTGCTCATGCGTCCGGCGACGTACTTGACCAGCGGCGAGTACGCGAGGATGAGGCGGTCGCGCGCCGCCTTGTCGCCCTGGAACTTGTACCGTCCCCAGAGCTCCCTGACCTTGTCCTCGTCCAGCCTGGTCATCATGCCGCTCTTCTTCCCTCAGGCCCGCGGGTGGTGGAGATCGTAGGTGCGCCGCAGGTGCGCCCCGCTGACATGGGTGTACACCTGCGTTGTCGAGACGGAGGCGTGCCCCAACAGTTCCTGGATGGCACGAAGATCGGCACCCCTCTCGAGCATGTGCGTCGCGTATGCGTGCCGCAACATGTGCGGCGACGCCGGATCGATACCCGCAAGCCGGCTGTATTTTACTACGAGCCGACGGATGTCCGACGTGAGAAGGCTGCGACCGCTGCGCGAGAGCAGGAGCGGAGCCTCGCGGCGCGTGCGCGCGACCTGCGCGCCGACCGGGCCGGCGAGCCCGCCGTCGCGCTCGAGCTCGCCGCGGCCGCGCTCGACGTAGCGGCGCAGCGCGGCCGCCGCCTCGTCGCCCAGAGGCACGATCCGCATCTTGCCGCCCTTGCCGCGCACGATGAGCTGCGCCTGGGCCGCCTGGACGTCCCCCAGGCGCAGCGCCACCAGCTCCATGCTGCGCAGGCCGCAGCCGTAGAGCAGCTCGAGGATGAGCCGGTCGCGCAGCGCGAGCGGGTCCGTGCCCGTCGGTGGCGGCCACGAGCGTGTCCACGTCCGCCACGCTGAGCACGCGCGGCAGACGCCGGCGCCGGCGCGGGCCCGGCAGGCTGTGCGCGGGATCGGCCGCGAGCACGCCGGCCTCGGTGAGGTGCCGGGTGAGGCCGCGGAGCGTCGAGAGCTTGCGCGCCAGGGTGGCCGGCGCGTACCCGCGCCGGCCGAGGTCGGCCGAGAAGGCACGCACGCGCTTGCGGTCGAGGTCCGCGACCGTCAGGTCACGTTCGGCGAGCCACTCGAGGAGCTGCTGCAGGTCGGAGGAGTACGAGCGCCGCGTGGCGGCGCTGCCTCCGCGTACTTCGAGGTCGCGCAGGAACGCGCGGCAGCGTCCGTCCGGATCGGCCTGCGCCGCGGCGGTGTCGGTCGTCTCGGGCTGTTCAGAACGGCGGCGCGGAGCGGTCACCAGGTACCCCCTGAGGCGACCTAGCTTTCAACGCCCGGCTCTCCCCTTCCTGCCTGCGCCGAGGTTCAGCCCCTGAGCAGCCGGTACCTCCCCCCGTCCACGCGCCGTGCCAGCCCCTCGACCTCCAGGTCGCTCACGGCCGCGGCGACCTTCGCGACCGGGAGCCCGCAGCGCCCGGCCAGCTGGTCGATGGTGAGCGACGCGGCCGCCAGCTCGTGCAGGACGTCGCGCACGGCCGCGCCGCCGTGGTCCAGGACCAGGGCAGGCGACGAAGCCGGTCCGGCGGCGTCACGCGCCACTCCCGGCCCCGGGTCGTCGACGGCGATCGCGCGGAGCACGTCGGCCACGCTCTCGCACACCCTCGCCCCGTCCCGCAGCAGCCGGTTGGGGGCCTCGCTGAGCCGTCGCCCCGCCTCGCCCGGCACGCACATGACCTCCCGGCCCAGCTCCGCGCCGAACTCGGCGGTGATCCTCGCTCCGCTGCGCTCGGTGCCCTCCACGAGGACGACCGCCCGGCCCAGCGCCGCCATGATCCGGTTGCGCGCCGGGAAGCGCCACGCCCGCGCGGGGACGCCCCAGGTGAACTCGCTGACGATGAGGCCGCCTCCGGCCACCCGGGCATAGAGGCGCGCGTTGCGGCGCGGATAGACGACGTCGGCGCCGCAGCCGAGCACGGCCACCGTGGCCGGGCTCAGCGGCACGGCCGCCTCGACGGCGGCGGTCTGGGCGATCGCGTCGATCCCCATGGCGAGCCCGCTCACGACCACGAGGCCGGCGCGCGCGAGGTCGCCGGCGATGGTGCGCGCCATCTCCTCTCCATAGGGCGACGGCGACGCGCGTGCCGACGACGGCGACAAGCGGCGCGTCGACGATCGCGGAGAGCCTTGCCCGCGCACGTGGCCCCGTCGGCGCCGCCGCGCACGAACAGGCAGAGCGGCGGGTCGGGGAGGTCGCGCAGCTGGTCCGGGTACAGCGCGTCGGTCCAGGCGACGACGAGGTCCCCCGGCGGACGGCGTTCGGCCCGCCGCAGGCACTCGGCCGGGCCCTCGCGCAGCACGGCCTCGAAGCGCCCGGCGTCGGACGTTCGCTCGGCCCGCTCGCGGGCGGGACCGTCGCCGCGATTGCGCGCGCCGATCCTCGCGGCCGGGGCGCCGGACCGCGAACGCCGCGATCTCCGCCGGCGGCCGCTGCAGCACCTGGGCGGTCGTGCGGTACTCGCGCACGAGGCTCTTGATGAACCCCGGCCGCCAGGAGGCGAGCGTGCCCAGCCAGACGCACATCGCGCGGGCGCCGGCCGCCTGCTCACCCACGGCGCTCCCCGCTCCTGTCCCGGTAGCTGAGGCTCTCGGCGACGTGCGCGGCGGTGATGGTCTCGGCGCCCTCGAGGTCGGCGATGGTGCGCGCCACCTTGACGATCCTGTCGGCGGCGCGCGCGCTCAGGTGCATGCGGTCGTAGGCGAGGTCGAGCTTGGCGATCGCCGCCGCGCTCGAGCCGGCAGTACCGCCGCAGGTGGCGGGCGGTCATGTGCGCGTTGGCCCACACGCCCGTTCCCGCCAGACGAGCCAGCTGCCGGCGACGGGCCGCGACCACCCGCTCGCGCACGGCCGCGGACGCTTCCGACGGCCGCGCCGACGCGGCGGTCCCTGGGCGGCACGCGAGGCACGTCGAGACGGAGGTCGATGCGGTCCAGCAGCGGACCGCTGAGGCGCGACCGGTACTGCCGCAGCCGGTGGGCCGCACACACGCACTCGCGCTCCGGGTCGCCGGCGAACCCGCAGGGACACGGGTTCATCGCCGCCACCAGCATCAGCCGCGCCGGATACGTCACCGAGGTCAGCCGGCGGCTGATGGTGACCTCTCCGTCTTCCAGCGGCTGCCGGAGACCCTCGAGCGCCGAGAGCCGGTACTCGGGGAACTCGTCGAGGAAGAGCACGCCGAGGTGGGCGAGGCTCACCTCGCCCGGGCGCGGCGTGCCGCCCCCGCCTACGAGGCCGGGCGAGGAGATGGTGTGGTGCGGCGCGCGGAAGGGCCGCCGCACCACCAGCGGCTCGCCCGGCGGCAGCAGGCCGGCGACGCTGTGCACCCGCGTGATCTCGATCGCCTCGTCGCGGGTGAGCGGCGGCATGATGCCGGGGAGCCGCCGCGCGAGCATGGTCTTGCCGGCTCCCGGCGGGCCCGTCATGAGCACGTTGTGAGCGCCGGCGACGGCCACCTCGAGCGCGCGCTTGACCCCGTCCTGCCCGAGGATGTCGGAGAAGTCGGCGTCTCCCGGCGGCGCCGTGGCGAGCAACGTGTCCAGGTCGACCGGCGGGGCGGCTTCGCCGCCGCCGGCCTCGATCTGCGCGACCGCGTCGGCCAGGGACGACGCCGGGTACACCTCCAGGCCCTGGACGAGGGCGGCCTCGGCGGCGTTGCCCGCCGGCAGCACGAGCCCGCGCACGCCGCGCGCCCTGAGGCTCTGCGCGACCGCGAGCGCTCCGGCGACCGGTCGCAGGGCGCCGTCGAGTCCGAGCTCGCCGACCGCCGCCAGCGGCCCCCTGCCGTCGGAGCCGTCCCGCACCTGCCCCGTCGCCAGCAGGAACGCGAGGGCGATGGGCAGGTCGAACGACGGCCCCTCCTTGCGCAGGTCGGCGGGGGCCAGGTTCACGGTGATGCGCCGCGAGGGGAACTCGTAGGACGAGTTGACGATCGCCGCGCGCACTCGCTCCCGGCTCTCCTGGACGGCGGCGTCGGGCAGGCCCACGACGCTGAACGCCGGCGCCGCCGCCACCACGTCGGCCTCGACCACCACCGGGTGACCCTGCAGGCCGCTCAGCGCCTCACTCGCGACTCGCGCCAGCACCGCTCCCTCCTCGTCTCCGGCGTCTCGCGCCGGCTCGAGCCGGCGTCGCCCGTCTCACCCATCGAGCGTGAACGCGCCCGGCAGGTGACGGACGACCGGCGGGTCCGCCGCGGCGTCGACCGCGATGACGTCGAAGCGCACGTCGCTCACGCCGCGCAGCGCCCACGGGCGCACCGCGAGCCAGAGCTCGGCCAGCCGCGCCACCTTGCGCCGCTTGCGGGCGTCCACCGCGTCCTCGGGCGAGCCGTACTCGGAGGTGCGGCGCGCCTTGACCTCGACGAAGGCGAGCACGCCGCCGCGGCGGACGATGAGGTCCAGCTCACCGCGGCCGATGCGCACGTTGCGGCCCAAAAGGGTCCATCCGTCCTGGACGAGCCGCCGTGCGGCCGCCTCTTCGGCGGCGCGACCGAACTGTTGTCGTGTGTTCACGAGGCGAGCGTAGCGGGGCCGGCGCGCGGCTCAGAGGGTACCGAAGGGCGGTTCGCGGTGACGTTGGCGATTGCCAACCGGGCGGGATCGCCCCGGTCGGCGGGCTACGCACGGGACCTCAGCAGTCGGCCGGATCGTCCAGCCCGAGTCCCAGCTGCTGGTAGGCGACGCTGGCGAATGAGAGGCGGTGCAGCTCGCACACGCCGTGCTCGCAGATCGCCGCCTGGTGGACGGCGGTCGCGTAGCCCACGTGGCTGTCGAAGCCGTAGGCCGGAAAGGTCTCGTGCAGCCCGTGCATCACCCGGTCGCGAGTGACCTTGGCGACGATCGACGCGGCGGCGACGGCGGCGGAGAGACGGTCGCCCCCGACCACGGCCCGGTGCTCGCGGGCGCAGTCCGGCAGCGGGAAGCCGTCCACGAGCGCGACGTCCGGCGCCGGGTCCAGGCGCTCGATGGCCCGGGCCAGCCCGCGCAGGTTGCAGCGGTGCAGACCGTCACGGTCGATCGTGGCCGGCGAGTAGAGCACGACGACGACCTGGCGCGCCAGGCGGAAGATCTCATCGTAGAGCTCCTCACGCCGTGGGCGGGTGAGGCGCTTGGAGTCGTCGAGGCCGGAGAGGGCTTCGCGGCCGGCCTCGTCCAGCGTCGCGTAGTCGAGACAGACCGCCGCAGCCGCGAGAGGGCCGGCGAGACAGCCGCGGCCGGCTTCATCGGCACCGGCGACGGCGGCGCCGTCGGCGCCGGCGGCCGCGAGATCGAAGGCGAAGCGTTCGTTCACGGCCGCTCGGGCGTCAGCGCACCCAGCCGATGCGGTTCGGCGGCCAGTAGCGGGCGAACGCCTTGCCCACCAGGTGGCTGCGCGGCACGGGGCCGAACTCCCTGCTGTCACCACTCTCGGTCCGATTGTCGCCCATCACGAAGTAGTTGCCGGGCGGCACCTTGTACGGCTTTTGGAGCGACCAGGGCAGGCCGTTGTCGAACGGGTCCGAGGGCACGGGCTTGCCGTTTATCTCCCGCACGTAGGGCTCGTTCAGCTTCTTGCCGTTGATGTAGACGGCGCCGTCCTTGAGCGAGACCGTATCGCCCGGCATGCCGATGATCCGCTTGATGAGCACGGGGCCGGCGAACGGCGGGTGGAAGACCACGATGTTCTGGCGAGCGGGGTCGGAGAACCGCCACGAGATGCGGTCGACCAGCACGCGGTCGCCGATGAGCAGCGTGTTCTCCATGGACTCGGAGGGGATGCGGTACGGCTTGACGAGGAACGCCTGGATGAGCAGCGCCACGGCGATGGCCACGACCGCCAGCACCACGTACTCGATGATGGTCCTGCTCGTGGAAGCCTTCTTGCGGCCCTTGCTTGCGGGCTCGGGGCCCGCGTCCTGGGTGCTGTTCATCTCTCTCCTGATCCGCCGGGCGGGAGTGTATCAGAGCGCCCGCAGGCGCGAGAGCGGCCAGTAGGTGGCCAGCCCCTCGCCGACGATGGCCGCCCTCGGCACCGTGCCCCAGTCGCGACTGTCGTCGCTGTCGGTGCGGTTGTCACCCATGACGAAGTAGTTGCCGGCGGGAACGCGGAACGGCTCGGCCAGCGACCACGGGTCGTGCATCGTGCTGCCGGCGATCGACGCCTGCGCGACCGTGGGGTCGAGGTGCCCGCCGGTGTGGTGGACGTAGGGCTCCGCGACCTTGTGGCCGTTCACGTACAGGCGGCCGTCCTCCACCTCGAGCACGTCGCCGGGCACGCCGACGACCCGCTTGATGAAGACCACCTGCGGGTCCTCGGGGTAGTGGAAGACGATCACGTCGCCGCGATGGGGGTCGCGCAGATGGTAGACGACCCTGTTGACCAGCACCCTGTCGCCGGGCCGCAGGGTGTCCAGCATCGACTCAGACGGGATGCGGTACGGTTTGACCAGCCACGACTGGATCGCGAGCGCCACCAGGATGGCGACGGCGATGATCGCGACGTACTCGAGGGCGCGCTTCACGGCGCGGACGGCCCCGCCGCCGCTTCAGATCAGCGCTGCTTCTCGCGGACGCGCGCCTGCTTGCCGACCTTCTCGCGGAGGTAGTACAGCTTCGCACGACGGACGTCGCCGATGGCCGTGACCTCGATCCTGTCGATCTTGGGCGAGTGCACCGGGAACGTGCGTTCGACGCCGACGCCGAAGGACTGCTTGCGGACGGTGAAGGTCTCGCGCACACCCTGACCCTGACGCTTGATCACGATGCCCTGGAAGACCTGGATGCGGTGCCGGCTGCCCTCGACCACCTTGAAATGGACCTTGACGCTGTCCCCGGCCTTGAACTCGGGGATGTCGTCGCGCAGCTGCTCGCGCTCGATGTTCTCGATGATGTTCACGGACCCTCGTCTTTCGTCAGAAAAGCGGCGGCTAGTCTAGCAGGGCGGGCCGGGCATGGCAAAACCTCTCACCGGCCTCCGGCCACGAAGCGGTATCTTACCGCTTTCTGACCTGCTCCGCCCGCCAGCGCTCGATCGCGGCGTGGTGCCCGCTGCGCAGCACCTCGGGCACCTCCCACCCGCGAAACTCCGCCGGGCGGGTGTAGTGCGGGTACTCCGCCCCGCCTTCGAGCTCCGGGGCGTGCGACTCGCTGACGACGCTGTCCGGGTTGCTGATGACGCCGGGGAGCTTGCGCGTCACGGCGTCCAGCGTGGCCATCGCGGCGATCTCGCCGCCGGAGAGCACGTAGGGGCCGATGGACACGCGATCGGTGACCAGGTGCGAGACGCGCTCGTCGATGCCCTCGTAGCGGCCGCACAGCAGCACGAGGTCGCCGCCGGCGAGATCCGAGGCGAGCGCGTCGTCCAGCTGCCGCCCCTTGGGCGTGAGCTCCACGACGCGCCGGGCGTCCCGGACCCCCTCGGCGACGCCGCCGAAGACGGCCTCGAGCGCGGCGCAGACGACGTCGATGCGCAGCACCATGCCGGCGCCGCCGCCGTAGGGCGTGTCGTCCACCTGCAGGTGGCTCAGCGGCGTGTGGTCGCGGTAGTTGGTGAACACGAACTCGTGGCCGAGGTCGACGGCGGCGCGGATGTGCACCTGGCCGAGGTACCAGTCGAAGGCCTCCGGGAACAGCGTGAAGACGTCGAAGCGCACCGCTCAGCCCTCCTCGCCCGCGCCGGCGGGCTCGTCGAGCAGGCCGTCGACCACGACGAGCCCGTCTTCCTCGAGGCCCACGAGCTCGTCGACGAGCGGGATGAGGACTTCGCCGCCGTCCGGCGCCCGCACGACCAGGATCTCGTGGGCGGGCGCTTCGAGCACGTCCCGCACCTCGCCGACCAGGCGGCCGGAGGCGGTGCGCACCGGCCGCTCCAGGAGGTCGCCGACACGGTAGTGGGGCTGCTCGTCGAGCTCGTCGCCGGCCGCCAGCAGCTCCCGCCCCTGCAGCGCGATGGCCTCCTCGCGCGTCGCGGCGAGGTCGAGAAGCACGAGAGGGCGCCGGTCCGTCCCGCCCACGCGCGTGACCGCGCAGGGCCGGGGCTCACCGGCGCCTTCTTCGGCGACGTAGAAACGCTCGCCCAGCTCGAGCCGATCGAGCCCGCCGGGCCCGAGGTTCAGGTAGAGCTCACCCCTCAGGCCGTGCACCTTGCCCAAGACTCCGCAGGACCAGAAAGGTGTCATGGTCGGCGGCGCCTGGCGTGGGGTGACATTCCCTCGCACCCCACGTCGGCCCGACTACGTCGGCTAATCGACGATCTCCACGATGGCGCGCTTGCCGTCGCGGACGGCCGAGGCCTTCACGATGGTGCGCAGAGCCCTGGCGATGCGGCCCTGCTTGCCGATGACCTTGCCGACGTCGTCCTTCGCCACTGAGAGCTCCAACACGACGGTGGTGTCGGTTTCCGTAGCCTCCACGTGGACCTCGTCTGGATTGTCGACCAGCGACTTGGCCAGATACTCGAGCAGGTCCTTCAACATCCCACTACTCCCTCCGTCGTCTCCGCGAGGACCTCTTACTTGTCGATGCCCTTGATGGAGAGCAGCTTCTTGACCGTCCGCGAGGGCTGTGCGCCCTCACCCAGCCACTTCTTGGCCTTGTCCGCGTCGATCTCGATGAGCGACGGGTCCATGCGCGGGTTGTACTGGCCGATGGTCTCGATGGCGCGACCGTCACGCCGGGCGCGGGAGTCCACGACGACGATCCGGTAGATCGGGTTCTTGGTGCTGCCTACCCGAGTCAATCTCATTCGCACTGCCAACTTGTGTCACCCCCTCAGGGAAGTAGAACGGCGCGCCGCGACCCAACAGGGTCGCAGCGGTGTGTGAACCTTATGCGACCCGACATCGGGCCGCAACTATGTGCATGGTGCGGTGCATCTTCCGTGGCACCGCACAGGAGCGATGCAGCGACGGCTAGTGAGTGGTGCGCCCCACTGCGCCCCCTCGCTGACTCGCCTACGGCGGTTAGTCTACCCGCTCATACCCGGCAGGCGAAACCCCTTCATGCGCCCGCTCGAGAACATCTTGAGCATCTTCTGCATCTCACGGTACTGCTTGAGCAGGTTGTTCACGTCCTGGACGGTGGTGCCGCTGCCGGCCGCGATGCGGCGCCGGCGGCTACCGTCGATGATGTCCGGGTGCCTGCGCTCCTGCCCGGTCATGCTGAAGATCATCGCCTCGATGCGGTCCAGCTGGCGGTCGTCGACCTGGACGTTCTTGAGCTCCTTCATGCCCGGCACGCCGGGCAGCATGCCGAGGATGCTGGAGAGCGAGCCCATCTTGCGCACCTGCTTGAGCTGGTCGAGGAAGTCCTCGAAGGTGAACTCGGCGCGGCGGAGCTTCGCCTCCATCTCCGCCGCCTGCTTCTCGTCGAGCGACTCCTCGGCCTTCTCGATGAGGCTGAGCACGTCGCCCATGCCGAGGATGCGGCTCGCCATGCGGTCGGGGTGGAACACGTCGAAGTCGTCGAGCTTCTCGCCGGTGCTGGCGAACTTGATGGGCTTGCCGGTGACGGCGCGGACGCTGAGCGCGGCGCCGCCGCGGGCGTCGCCGTCGAGTTTGGTGAGCACGACGCCGTCCAGGTCGACGTGCCCCTTGAAGGCGTCGGCGGCGTTGACGGCGTCCTGGCCGGTCATCGAGTCGACCACGAGCAGCACGTTGTGCGGCTTGACCGCGTCACGGATGTTGACGAGCTCGGCCATGAGCTCCTCGTCCACGTGCAGGCGGCCGGCGGTGTCGATGATGGCCACGTCGCCGTGGGCGCGCGCGTAGACGACGCCGTCACGCGCGATGTCGACCGGGTCGACGTCGGCGCCGGGCGCGTAGCAGGGCACGCCCACGCGCTCCGCCAGCGTCTGCAGCTGGTCGATGGCCGCCGGACGGTAGACGTCGGCGGCGATGAGCACCGGCGACTTGCCGTCCTTCTTGAGCAGCTTGGCGAGCTTGGCGCACGTGGTCGTCTTGCCCGAGCCCTGGAGGCCGGCCATGAGCACGACGGTCGGCGGGTGGCCGCTGAAGGCGAGCTTGGAGTCGCCGCTGCCCATGAGCGCGACGAGCTCCTCGTTGACGATCTTCACGACCTGCTGCGCCGGCGTGAGGCTCTCCATCACCTCGGAGCCCAGGGCGCGCTCCTTGACGTGCGCGACGAACTCCCGCACGACCTTGAAGTTCACGTCGGCCTCGAGGAGCGCCAGGCGGATCTCGCGCATGGCGGCGTCGATGTCCTCGGCCGTGAGCTTGCCGTGGCCCTTGAGGCTCTGCATGACCCCCTGGAGGCGGTCCGTGAGTGCGTCGAACATCAGCGTCCCTGGTCGTGTGGCGGAGGAATCATGGTAGCACGCAGGCGATCAGTCGAGATCCAGCACCCAGGTCGTGCGCCCGGCGGGCCCACTCGACCTCACCGGAAGGGTCACCCGGCGTCGGCCTCGTCACCTGCCAGGTCTCCGGCCGCCTCGTAGCCGTCGGCGGAGCCGAAGATGGCGCGCGCGAAGATGTCCGGTTCGAAGGGCCGCAGATCCTCGAGCTGCTCTCCCACGCCGATGAGCTTGATGGGGATGCCGAGCGACTCGTGGATGGCGACGACGATGCCGCCCTTGGCGGTCCCGTCCAGCTTGGTGAGCACGATGCCGCTGATGTCCACGGCCTGCTTGAACTCCTGCGCCTGGCGCAGGCCGTTCTGGCCAGTGGTCGCGTCCAGCACGAGGAGCGTCTCGTGCGGGGCGCCGGGCAGCTGCTTCTCGATGACCCGGCGCACCTTCTCGAGCTCGCGCATGAGGTTGACCTGGGTGTGCAGGCGGCCGGCCGTGTCCACGAGGACGACGTCGGCGCCGCGCGAGCGCGCGGCGGCCACGCCGTCGTACACCACGGCCGCCGGGTCCGCGTCCCCGGCCTGCTTGACGATCTCGCAGCCGACGCGGTCGGCCCACTGGCTGAGCTGCTCGACGGCGGCGGCGCGGAAGGTGTCGCCGGCCACCATGAGCGGCGTCTTCCCCATCTCCTTGAGGCGCCAGGCGATCTTGCCGATGGTGGTCGTCTTGCCGGTGCCGTTGACGCCCACCATGAGGATGACCGTCGGCTGATTGGTGACGTCGATGCGCTGCAGCTCAGGATCGTCCGGGATCAGCAGTTCCGCGACCACGTCGGCGAGCTCGTTCTGGAACGGCTCGACCGTCTCGATCTTCTTCGCGTCGCAGCGCTGTTCGAGCTCGTCGACGATCTTGATGGTGCCGTCGACGCCCACGTCGGCGGCGATCAGCATCTCCTCGGTCTGCTCGTAGAGCCGGCGGTCGACGCCCACGTACACGGCGCCCTTGAGCGCATCGGTGACGGCGCCCCGGGCCTTGCCCAGATTGCGGCGCAGGCGGCCGAAGAGCCCCCTGCGCTCCTCCGCTTCCTCTTCAAGCACCTCGTCCGGTACTTCGACGACGCCCTTGAACACCTCGTGCCACTCCACGCCGGTCAGTCTCCCGTCAACGGCCGCCGTGCGGCCGGTCGCTTCACGTCGCCGGCGCGCCCGGCTGCTTCGCCCTGGCGCGCTCCTCGCGGTCGATCTCCTCTTCGGCCATGCGGGCGCTCACTACCTGAGATGCCCCGTCCTGGCCCATGGTGACCCCGTACAGCACGTCGGCGGCCTCCATGGTCCGCTTCTGGTGCGTGATGATCACGAACTGGGTGCGCTCGCGGTAGTCGCGCAGCAGCTGCACCAGGCGGCCGATATTGACGTCGTCCAGCGCCGCCTCGATCTCGTCCAGGACGTAGAACGGGCACGGACGCGCGAGCACGAGCGCCATGAGGAAGGCGATCGCCACGAGCGCGCGCTCGCCGCCCGAGAGCAGCTGCAGGCGCTTGCCGAGCTTCTTGGCGGGCTTGACCTCGACGGCGACCCCGCCCTGCGGATGATCCTCGTCGGGCGCGACCAGCTTGAGGCTGCCGCGACCGCCGGGGAACAGCACCGTCACCATGTGGCTGAACTGCTCCTGCACGGCGTCGAAGGTGGCCGCGAACTCCGCGTCCACCTGCGCCGTGAGCTCCTTGATGAGCGCCTCGAGGTCATCGCTGGACTTCTCGAGGTCGCGCCGCTGCTCGCGCAGGAAGGAGGCGCGCTCCGAGAGCTCGGCGCACTCCGCCTCGGCGAGCGGGTTGACCGGTCCGATGCGCTCGCGCCGCCGGGACAGCCGCTCGACGCGCTCTCTGAGCGCCGCCAGCTCGGTCTCGTCGGCCGGCGGCGCGAACCCCGCCTGGTCGAGTTGTTCGCTCACCTCGTCCAGACTGGCTCGCGAGCTCGGCGCGCCGGTCGTCGAGGCGTGCGAGCGCCACCTGGACCTCCGTGCGGCGCTCGCCGGCGTTCTCGAGCTCGCGCCGCAGCTGCGACTCTTCGTCGGCGAGCCGGCGCAGCTCTCCGCGCTCGAGGCCCGTGCCCTCCTCGTCGCCCACGTCGAGCTGGGCGATGAGGCGCGTCGAGTGCGCCCGCAGGGCGCCGGTGCGCGCCTCCACCGCGCTGCAGGCGGCGCGCACGTCGGGGAGTCCCGCCAGACGCAGGTCGAGCTCCTCGAGGCGCTGGCGGTCCGCGGCGGCGCGACGGCGGGCCGCCTCGCGCCGTCCGGCGGCCCGCTCAGCGGACGCCCGGCGCTCCTCGAGCTCGACGCGCCGCCGGGTGACCAGGGCGAGGGATGCCGAGTGGGCGCCCTCCGCCTCGCGCAAGGCCCCTTCGGCCTCGTCGGCTCCGGGCCGAAGCTGCTCCGTCTTGATCAAAGCGTTCGCCGCGGCGGCGTCGGCCGTCTCCTTGCCGGTGGCGGCCTCGGCGAGCTCCGCGGCGATGCCCTCGACGGCGCGCCGGTCGCGCTGCACGTGCTCCTCGAGGTCGCGCCGCCGGGAGCGGACCTGGCTCAGGGCGCGCTCGGCGGACTCGGCGGCGATGCGGGCCTCGCGCTCGGCGGCGGAGGCGGTCTCGGCGGCCTCACGCGCCGCCGCGTGCCTGCCGGACGCCAGGGAGACCGCCGCTTCCTCGCGCAGCTCGCGCGCGGAGACGGCGTCGAGCTTCTCGCCCAGGCGCTCGAGCGACGCGCGCCGCTCGAGCAGCAGGGCGGCCGGGACGCCACTGGCGAGCCCGATCTGACCGTCGGCCGGCCGGTAGTACTCGCCTTCTCTGGTGACGGCCAGCCCCGTGAACTCGCCCGGGACGGCGCGCAGGTCGTCGACGATCACGACGTCGGCCAGCGCGCCCTCCAGCCCCTCGTGCTCGCCGAAGCTCACCTTGTCGGCGAGCGGGGCCGCGCCGGGGAACGCCACCGACGGCCGCCGGCGCGCCGGGACGATGAGGCGCACGAGCCCGACGCCGGCGCGCTTCAGCGCCTCGAGCAGCGACCACTGGTCGACGTCACCCGGTACCGCCAGCGCGCCCGAGAGCTGCGCCAGCGCGGCGGCGAGGGCGCGCTCGTAGCCGGGCTCGCACGACACGCTGCCGGCCAGCGACACGGTGCCGGGGAAGTCTCCCGCCACGTCCTTGATCTCGCCGCCGACGTCCTCCATGTCGAGGAGCGCCGCGCGCAGGTGGTCGGCCTCGGCCTCCAGCGCGCGCCGCTCGACCAGCGTCGCGCGGTGCGCGTCCTCGGCCTCGGTGACTGCGCGGGCCGCGTCGACCACGGCCGCCGCCGCCGCGGAGGCGGCGGCCTCCGCGGCGCGCAGCGCCTCGCGCGCCGCCGCCTCGGCGGCGGCGGCCTCGCGCTCCTCGTCGCCTTTGCCGGCTACTTCCGCGTCGAGCGCCTCGTGCTGTCTGGTGAGGCGCTCCTGCTCGCCGGTGAGCGCCTCGCGGCGCCGCTCGAGCCTGGCCGCCGTGGCCAGCGCGCTCTCGCGTTCCACGGCGAGGCGGTCGAGCGCCACGCGGCACTCGGTCATCGTCTGGCGCGCGGCCTCCAGCTCCGCCGAGACCCGCGCGTGGTCCGCCTCCGCGGACTCGAGCTCGGCCGCCAGACGGTGCTCTTCCTGCGGCCAGGTGTCGTCGTCGCGCTCTTCTGGCCGCCCGGCGAGCTCGGCCACCAGCCGCTCCCGCTCGGCCGACGCCGCGCGCTCTACCTCGTCGAGGAGGTGCTGCCGCTGCTCGGCGAGCCGGCGCACGCTCTCGAGGCGGCCGTCGAGCACGCGGGCGCGGAGGAGGCGCCGCGCGCTGCGCTCGCGCTCGGCCAGCTTCTTGGCGAAGGTCTCCTCTTCGCGAGCACGGGCGGCCGCCACCTTGCCCAATCCGTCCTCGCACCTGGCCCGGTCGCCGTCGACTCCGGCAAGCTCCTCCCGGCGCGCCAGGAGCTGGACGTCCAGCGCGGTCACGTCTCCGGTGAGCAGGCGTCCCCTGGTCTCCGCGATCTCGCTCTCGACCGCGCGCAGCTGCTCGGCCGCCGTCGCCTGACGGCGCAGCGGCGCGAGCTGCGAGCCTACCTCGCGCTCGAGCAGCAGCGCCCGGTCGAGGTTGCGCCGCACTTCTCGGAGCTTGAGCTCCGCGCGCTCGCGGCGGCGCTTGTAGGCGCCCAGCCCGGCGGCCTCCTCGATCTGGCTGCGCCGGTCCTCGGGCTTGCCGGCGAGGAACGACTCCACCTTGCCCTGGCCGATGATGGAGTGCAGCTCCTTGCCGAGGCCCACCTGAGCCAGCAGCTCGACGATGTCGGTGAGCCGGCAGGTCGACTGGTTGATGGAGTACTGCGAGGAGCCGTCGCGGGCCACGCGGCGCGTCACACTGACCTCCGGCGTGGGCAGCGGCAGTGCGCCGTCGGAGTTGTCGAAGGTGAGCTCGACCTCGGCTGCGCCGCTGGCGCGGCGGCCGTCGCTGCCGGCGAAGATCACGTCCTGCATGGAGGAGCCGCGCACCGTGGTGGGGCTCTGCTCGTCCGAGCGCCCAGATGACGGCGTCGGCGAGGTTGCTCTTGCCGCTCCCGTTGGGGCCGATGATCACGCCGACGCCGGGCTCGAAGAGCAGCTCGGTCTGCTTGGGGAACGACTTGAAGCCTTTGAGGCGGAGCGCCTTGAGGTACACCTAGCCGACCTCGGTGGCCCCGGCGTGGCCCGGTTCGGACTCCGCGCCCGGGCCGGCCTCGACGGCCTCGCCCCGGCCGGCCTCGGCGACTTCGTCCCGGCCGGCCTCCGCTGCTTCGTCCCGGCCGGCCTCGGCGACTTCGTCCCGGCCGGCCTCCACGTCCGTCTCGGCCCGGCGCGAACGGCTGCCTCGGAGGCGCGCCCTGCGAGCGGTCCGCCGGGCCTTGGACTGCAGCTCGTGCAGCGCCTCGGCCGCGGCCTCCTGCTCGGCGCGCTTCTTGCTGGTGCCGAACCCGCGGCCCAGCGACGTGCCGTCGACGACGGCTTCGATCTCGAACTCGCGGTTGTGCGGCGGCCCGCTGAAGCCGAGGACCTTGTAGGCCACCGACTGGCCGCTGCGCGCGAGGTACTCCTGCAACTCCGTCTTGTGGTCGATGTAGCTGCTCTCGGCGAACGCGATGTGCTCGTCGAACACTTCGACCACCGCCGGCCGCACCGCCTCGTAGCCGAAGGTGAGGTACACGGCGCCGATGAGCGATTCGGTGAGGTCGGCGAGGACGTTCTGGTTGCTCTGCAGCGTCGCGGCGTCGCCGCCCTCGGCGCTCTGCCCGGCGTACTGGCGCAGCAGCTTGCCGAGGCCGAGCTTCGTGGCCACGCGGGAGCAGGTGGCGCGGCTGACGATGTACGCCCGCAGCCGCGCCAGGTGCCCCTCCGCGAAGTCCGGGAAACGGCGATACAGCTCGGTGGTGATGCACAGACTGAGGACGCTGTCGCCGAGGAACTCGAGCCGCTCGTAGGAATGCACCCGGTCCGGCGCCCACGAGGTGTGCGTGAACACCTGGCGCAGGGTCTCCTGGTCCAGTTGCTGTGCGAGCGCGAGTAGTCGTTGCGTCAAAGTACGTGCTCCAACGACAACGAGGGGACGCCTCCTGCCTGCAGGAGACACCCCCTCGTCGTCCCCAAGGGGGATCGGCGGGGTTAGGCGTCCACCCGCGTCATGACGAAGTCGACCGCGTCGCCGACGGTCTTGATCTCGGCGGCCTCTTCGTCGGTGATCTTGATGCCGAACTTCTCTTCCATGGTCATGACAAGCTCGACCAGGTCGAGGGAATCGGTCTCGAGGTCCTCCTGGAAGCGCGCATCCATGGTGACCTTGTCTTCGTCGACGCTCAGGGTCTCGACGAGGATCCCCTTCACGTGCTCGAACACCTCTTCACGGGTCATCTAGTGAACCTCCGGGCGAGTTTGGGAGAGTCTACACCGACGTGCCCGACGTCCCAAGCTCGCGGGCTATGGTCGGGAGCAGGTCGCTGACGGCGCCGCGCCGGCCCATGCGGACGGCCTGGGCGATACCACGGGCCTTCGAGTTGCCGTGGGCGATGACGACCGGGGCGTTCATGCCGACGAGCAGCGCGCCGCCGAACTCCTCCGGGTTCAGCGCGTCCTTGAGGACCTGGAGGTCCTTCTGCAACAGCAGTCCACCCACTTTGGTCTTCACGCTGACCATGACGGTGGCCTTGAGGGCGCCGAGGATCGCTTTGGCCGAGCCCTCGATGGTCTTGAGACCCACGTTGCCGGTGAACCCGTCGGTGACGATGACGTCGACCAGCCGGTTCATGATGTCGCGGCCCTCGATGTTGCCGTAGAAGTGGGCGATGCGCTCGTCGTTCGCGATGAGCTGGTGCGCCTCGATCACGTCGGGGGTGCCCTTGGTGGGCTCCTCGCCGATGCTCAGAAGACCGATGGTGGGCTCGGGGATGCTCATGACTTCGCGCGCGAACGCCTGGCCCATGATGGCGAACTGGCGCAGGAACTCCGCGCGCACCTCGGCGTTGGCGCCGACGTCGAGGAAGGCGACCGGCGCCGGCATGGCCGGCATGATGGTGCAGATGGCCGGCCGCTTCACGCCCGGGATGCGGCGGACGTAGAGCACGCTCGCCGCGACCACGGCGCCGGTGTTGCCGGCGCTGACGAAGGCCTCGGCCCCGCCGTCGTGGACGAGCTTGAGGCCGACGACGATGCTCGAGCCGGTCTTGGCGCGAGCGGCGGTCGCCGGCTCCTCGCTGTAGCCGATGACGTCGGGGGCGTGCACGACGGTGACGTGCTGCACGCCCTTGGGCAGCAGCGCGCGGATGCGCGGCTCGTCGCCGACGAGGATCACGTGAAGCTGGGGCCCGCAGGCGTCGAGCGCGCCGCGGACGATCTCGCCCGGCGCGTTGTCCCCGCCGGCCGCGTCGACGACGACCCGCACGACGCGGTCGTCGGAGATGGCGCTCCACGCGTCGGTCACCCAGTGGGGTGACGTATAGGGACGGCCCCGGTCGCCTCTCATGCCCGCAGGTCGTTCACCAGGCGGTCCAGGTCGACCGACTCGTCGATGAGCTCGGCGATGAGGTCGATCTTGCTGCGTTCCCTGACGCGGAGGCGGCCGAAGAGGCGGCGCATGCCGTCCGCAGCGGAGACGGTGTCGGTCTCGACCGACACGAGCGGCACGCCGCGCTCGTCCGCCCGCTCGAGCACCGCGGGGCTGGGCACGTAGTTGCCGGTGAGCACCACGGCGACCGTGGGCGTATCGAGCGCGGCGAGCACGATCTCGGCGCGGTCGCCGCCCACGATGACCACCTTGTTGGGCGTGAGCTGGAAGTACCTGAGGGCGTGCTCCGGGCTCATGGCGCCGATCATGTAGGTCTCCGCCAGGCGCTCGCCGTAGCGCTCGCCGGTGACGTAGGTGCCGTCCAGCGCCTCGACGATCTCGGCGACGGACACGGCCGAGAGCGTCGCGCTCGAGACGAGCGCCCCGTAGCTCTCGACGTCGTTCCTGGCGAGGAACCGCGTGTATTCGTCCCGGACGAGCGCCAGGCGCGACTCCGGCACCATGTTGAAGAGGACGCCCAGGAGGTGCCGCTTGAGGGCGTCCTTGACGTAGATGATGTCGTCGAGCAGGCGAGCTCCGGCGAACTTGGCGACGAGCAGTGTGCCGAGGTCGAGCTCGGCCACCACCTCGGTGCCGCTGGTGCGCAGGAAGCGCCCCTGCCAGATCTCGCCGAGGCCCTCGCAGACCACGATGTCCTTGCCGGCGCGGATGCGCTCGTAGGCGGCCTTCACGCGGGCCATCGCGTCGACCTCGGTGCCGCTCAGGACGTCGTGCAGCGCGTCCTCGTCGAGCACGACGGGGCAGACGTCGGTGAGGTCGTCCTTGAGCTCGAGCAGACCGGCGACGAACTCGGCGTCCTCATCGAGAAGGACGCCGTCGGCGTGGGCCGCCAGGGTCCCGACGGGCTTGAAGTAGCCGGCGTCGAGGCCGCGCTTGCGCAGGGCCAGACAGAGACCGACGGCAATGGTCGTCTTGCCGCCGCTTCCCTGGGTGGAGGCGATGTAGAGCGATCTGAGCACCGCTCAGCCCGGCCGACTCAGTGTCCGCCGCGGGGCCCTTCGGGCCGGCGGCCGCTCAATAGCTCGTCCGTGCATTAGTCCGTCCGCCGCGGGGCCCTTCGGGCCGGCGGCCGCTCAGTAGCGCTCCGTGCGCTCCGTGGCCCTACGGGCATTAGTCAGCGTCGAGGACGATGACCTCGCGGCCCTTGTAGGTGCCGCACTTGGGGCAGGCGCGATGCGGGAGCTTGGGGCTCTTGCACTGCGGGCAGACGCTCGCGGTCTCGACGACGAGCTTCTGCTGCGACCGACGCTGGTCGCGGCGCCGCTGGGAGGTCTTCTTCTTGGGTACGGGCATTGTTGCTTCTCCTCAGGTCAACCGGACATGGCACTGTACCACAGAGCCGTTGCTCACGCTTCTTCATGCCGATGCTCGGGCTCGGCGTTGAGGTCGGCGCCGCAGACCGGGCACAGGCCGCGACAATCGTCGCGGCAGAGGATCTTGACCGGCAGCGCCTCGGCGATCAGGTCGCGCACCCAGCGCTCCACGTCGATCTGGTGGGCGACGACGTAAGCCTCTTCGTCCTCGTCCTCGCCCGTGGCTCCGGACTCGCCGTGCCGCACGTACTCGATCCCCCTCGTCTGCACGGCCACGTCCGCGTCGGCGAGGCACCGCTGGCACGGCCCGTGGACGTACGCGTCGACGTCGAGCGTGAGCGTGAGGTTGTCACCGACGCGCGCCGCCGTGAGGCGAGTCTCGACGAGGTCCTCGGGCACGCGGTACTCGAGGCCGCCGTAGAGGAACGGGGCGACCGCGACGGGCAGCGTGCGCCAGGTCTCGCTGGCGTCGCGGAACCGCAGTGAGTGCAGGTCGAATCTTCTCATGTGAAGCGCCCGCCGAAGCGGGCTCGTCATCGCGCCTTACGGCTGCAGATCGTCGGCGGAGCCGCGGCCCTGAAGGCGCTCGCGGCCGCGGCGCACCGCGGCGATGAACTTCTCGAGGTTCATCTCGAGATTGCCCAGGACCTCGTCGGCGTAGTCCTCGGCGCCGAGCCGGACCTCACGCTCCCGCTCCCGCGCGTCCTCCATGATCTGGTGCGCGTTCTTCTCGGCCAGACGGACGACCTCGGTCTCGGAGGCGAGGTTCTCGGCGCGATCCTGCGCCTCGGCGAGCACGCGCTCGGCCTCCTGCTTGGCCTCCGAGAGCATCTCCTGGCGCTCCTTCACGATCCACCGCGCCTGCTTGATCTCCTCAGGGATAGTGGAACGCATCTGGTCGAGGATGTCGTAGATCTCCTCGCGGTCGATCATGACGCTGTCGGTGAGCGGCACCGACCGTGCGTTGTGGATGATGTCATCCAGTTTGTCGATAAGAACGAGGACGTCCATACTCAGCAACCCTCCCTTGGGTAGCCTAGGCCTTGCTGCGTGACGGATAGACCTCCGTCAGGCGGCGGGCGACGGCCGGGGGCACCAGGTCAACGACGGAGCCTCCGAACGCGGCGATCTCTCTGACGCCGCTCGAGCTGAGGAAGCTGTGCTCGGGCGAAGCCATCATGAACACTGTTTCTATGTCGGGCGCCAGCTTCCTATTGAGCTGTGCCATGGCGAACTCGTACTCGAAGTCGGAGATGGCGCGCAGGCCCTTGAGGATCACGTGCGCGTCCCACCTGCGGGCGAACTCGACGACGAGCTCATTGAAGCGGTCGACGACGATGTTGTCGTGCCCCGCGAGCGCGTCCCTGAGAAAGACCTCGCGCTCCTCCGGCGTGAACAGCGGCGACTTGCGCTGCGGCTCCTCGATGAGCCCGACGATCACGCGGCCGAACTTGGTGGCGCCGCGGGTGATGATGTCGAGGTGGCCCACGGTGACGGGGTCGAAGGTGCCTGGGCAGATGGCGGTGACGTTTCTGGGCATCAGTCTGCTGCTTCTCCTTCAGCCGGCGATCCGGCGCCGTTCACGAGGAACGTGACCCGCGTGTCACCGTAGCGTTTCTCCTGTACGACGGGCCAGGGCAACCCGGCCGCCGTGCCGGCGGCGGACTCGACGACCAGCACCGCGCCGGGGACGAGCACCCGCCCGAGCAATCTCGACGAGGGCGGGACGCACCTGCTCGTACGCGTCGTACGGCGGGTCCGCAAACACGAGAGTATATCTCGCGCCGCGACGAGCGTCAGCCGCGAGCGCGTGGCGGACGTCGGCCCCGAGGACGACGGCGCGAGGGCCGGCGGCGGACGCCTGCGGCCGCTGCGCGCCGGCGGCGCGTACGACCGGCACGCCGAGCCGCTCGAGGTTGCCGCGCAGGGCACGCAGGGCCGGCGGCGCCGCCTCCACGAAGGTACACGTGGCGGCGCCGCGCGAGAGCGCCTCGATGCCGAGCGCGCCGCTGCCGGCGAAGACGTCGAGGACGGCGTGGCCGGCGAGTGGGCCGGTGGGTTCCGTGGCCGGGGCGGACTCGCCGGCGTCGCCGTAGCCGGCTGCGTCGTGGCCGGCCGTGGCCGGCTCGCCGGCGCCGGGCCCTGCAGAGGCGGCGGTGCCGGCGAGCGCCGCCGCGCGTGCCTCGGGCAGCGCGCCGAGCACGTCGAAGACGGCCTCGCGCACCTTGTCCGACGTGGGCCTGGTGTTCCGTCCCGCCGGCGCCTGCAGCGGTCTGCCGCCCCAGGCGCCGCCGACGACCCTCATCGCGCGGCCTTCATCGGCCGGAAGCCGCCGCGTCCTCGCGGCCGAGCACGATCGGCCGCGCCTCGGGAGCGTCCGGACCGACGGTGAACGCGGTCTCGAGCACGGTGCTCGCCTCCCGGCGCCGCGCGGGGTCGCGCGAGAACACGGCCGCCAGGGGCTCGCCGGCCTCGACGGCATCGCCGACCGTCCTCTCGAGCAGGACGCCGGCCGCCGCGTCGACGGTGTCGTCGACCGTGCGTCGGCCGGCCCCCGCGAGCTGTGCGGCGCGCCCCACGGCGAGCGCGTCCACGGCCGTCACGAACCCGGCCGCCGCCGCCTTCACCTCGTGGGCGGCCAGCCGGTGGAACTCGCCGGGCTGCCAGCGGCCGCCCTGTACGTAGCACCAGCGTTCGAAGTGCTCGGCGGCGCGCCCGTCGTCGAGCGCCGCCTCCGCCCGCGTCCGCGCCTGCGCGCCGTCCAGCCCGAGGTCGGCCAGCGGCAGCAGCTCCGCGGCGAGCGCCAGCGTCACCTCCCGCACGTCCTGCGGTCCCTCTCCCCTGAGCACCTGCCACGCCTCCTCGACCTCGAGCCGGTTGCCGACCGTGCGCCCGAGCGGCGCGTCCATGGCGGTGTACAGGCAGGTCGTCGGGCGCTCGTAGACGGCCCCGATCAGACGGCACAGGCGGCCGATCTGCTTGGCATGATCCAGATCGGCCGCGAACGCGCCTCGGCCCACCTTGAGGTCGAGCACGACGGCCGACGTGCCGCTCGCGACCTTCTTGGCCATGATGCTGGCGGCGATCAGCCCGTCGCACTCCACCGTCCCGGTCACGTCACGCAGCCCGTACAGGAGCCGGTCGGCGGGCACGATGCGCTCGCTCTGGCTGACGACGGCGACGCCGATGCGCTCGAGCTGGCGGAGGAAGTCTCCCTGCGGAAGCTGGATGCGGAAGCCGGGGATCGACTCGAGCTTGTCCAGCGTGCCGCCGGTGTGCCCGAGGCCGCGGCCGGACATCTTGCCGAAGATGGCGCCGCAGGCGGCGACCAGCGGCGCCAGCACGAGCGTCACCTTGTCACCCACCCCGCCGCTCGAATGCTTGTCCAGCACGGGGCGGCGGAGCACGCTGAGATCCAGCGTCTTGCCGCTGTCGACCATCGCCCCGGCGAGCCAGAGCGTCTCGTCGTCGCTGAGCCCGCGCAGCACCATGGCCATGAGCAGGGCGCTCGCCTGGTAGGAGGGGACGGCTCCGCTGACGACGCCGTCCACGAACGCGCGCACGCGCGACCTCGTCCAGCTCGTTGCCGTCGCGCTTCCAGGCGATCACGTCGTGCACGAAGTCCACGGTCACTCCCCCTCAGGGCGCGTCGAGCAGGTCCGGCCAGCGCGCGAGCGCGGCTCGCGTGAGGCCGGCGGCGAGCAGCCCGGCGAGGCGGCCACCGGCGGCGAGCACGTCGTCGTGCGAGCCCACCGCGGCCGCGACATTGGCCACGAGCGCCAGGAGACAGCACTCTACGCCGCTCGCGGCGGCGGCGCGAGCCTCCGGCGCCGCCGACATGCCCACGACGTCGCCGTAGCCGGCGAGCCAGGCGACCTCCGCCGGCGTCTCGAACTGGGGGCCGCACACGGAGACGTAGGTGCCGGCCCGCGGAGCCGCGCCCTCGCCGAGCGCCCCGGCGACGCGTGCGGCCTCCGCCCGGCTGCAGAGCGGCAGCGTCTCCGGGACGTCGCCATCGGGCGGGCGCTGCAGGTCGACGACCGAGGAGCACACGACCGCCCGGCCGACGATCGCCTCCGGGCGCAGGGCGCCGCACGAGTTGGTCAGCACCAGCCGCGAGACGCCGGCGGCCGCCAGGGCGCGCACCGGCGTCTCGAGCTCGCCGTCGCTCCAGCCCTCGTAGCGGTGCGGCCGGCCGCAGGCCAGGGCCAGCCGCAGCTCTCGCCGCCCACCAGCCGGCACGCTCGCCAACTTCAAGACGTTCAGGTGGCCGGGCACGGACCCGGACGGCCACCCGAGCGCGTCGTAGGGCACTTCGTCCACGACCCGCCCGCCCTCCGGAAGCGCCCACAGGCCGGAGCCGTATACGGCGGCCGCATGCGGGCGCCAGGCCGCGACCCGCCGCAGAGCGGCCTGCGGCCCGCCGGCCATCAGCCGATCGGCCGTCCGGGAAGTGGTGGTTCCTCCCCGGTCAAGTGGGCGAACGCCGTGGCTCCGACGTCCTCCTGCACCCCGTCGTACCGGCCCGGCGCGAGCCCCAGCGCGAGCAGCGGCGAGTACTCTCGTGAGTGGTCGGTGCTCTCGGTGGTTGGGTCGACGCCGTGGTCGGCGCAGAGGATGAGAACGTCCTCGGCGCCCAGCAGTGCCTCCCAGTCCGGCAGCGCTGCGTCCACCGCCGCGAGCCCGCCGGCGAAGCCTTCCACGTCGTTGCGGTGACCCCACGCCGAGTCGAAGTCGACGAGGTTGGCGAACAGCAGCCCGTCCTCCATCTCGCGGAGGTGGCGCGTGCAGGCGGCGATGCCGGCGGTGTTGTCGGTGGTGTGGTCGTCCACGTCGACGCCGCGCTGCACGAAGATCTCGCCGATCTTGCCGACGCCGACCACGGGGACGCCGCGCGCCTGGAACAGGTCCAGATAGGTCGGCCCCGGCGGCTCCAGCGAGTAGTCGCGGCGGCGCGGCGTGCGCGCGTAGTGGCCGGACACGCCGTCGAAGGGACGCGCGATCACGCGGCCGACCGCGTGCCGGCCCCTCAGGATCGCGCGCGCCGCCTCGCACCACGCGTACAGCTCGGGGACGGGCACGACATCCTCGTGGCAGGCGATCTGGAAGACGGAGTCGGCAGACGTGTAGACGATGGGCCGGCCGGTGGCCACATGCTCGTCGCCGAGCTCCTCGATGATGCCCGTGCCGGAGGCCGGCCGGTTGCACAGCACCCGCCGGCCGATCGCCGCCTCGAACGGCTCGATGACCTCGGGCGGGAAGCCGTCGGGATACGTCGGGAACGGCCGCTCGAGCACGACCCCCATCATCTCCCAGTGGCCCGTGGTCGTGTCCTTGCCGGCGCCGCGCTCGGCAAGGCGGCCGTAGGTCGCCTCGCGGCGTGGCGCTCCGAGCGGCAGCCCGACGACCTCGCCGAGGCCGAGCCTCGTGAGATTGGGTAGCGGCACGTCTACGCGTTCGAGCACGTGCCGCAGCGTGTCCGACCCCTCGTCACCGTAGGCGGCGGCGTCGGGCAGCGCCCCCGCGCCGCAGCCGTCCAGCACGCACACGAACACTCGCGTCATGAGTCCGTCCGCCGCGACGCCCTCCGGGCCGGCGGCCGCTTACCAGCGCTCCGTGTGCCTCGTGACTCTACGGGCATCAGTCCTCCTCCCCGCCGCGCCGCCGCCGCGCCCGCGGATGCGTCTCCAGGAACACCTCGCGCAGGTGGTCGACGGTCACGTGAGTGTACAACTGGGTGGTCGCCACGTTGGCGTGTCCGAGCATCTCCTGCACGCTGCGCAGGTCGGCGCCCGCGGCGAGCAGGTGCGTGGCGAACGAGTGGCGGAACGTGTGTGCGCTGGCGGCCCCGAGCATGTCGGCGCGGGCCAGCACGCGGCGCAGGATGTAGTCAAAGCCCTGGCGCGTGAGCGGGCCGCCTCGGGCGTTGAGGATGAGTTCCGGGCGGCGGCGGCCGCGCAGCAGCGTCCGCCGCCCGTCGGAGACGTAGCGGCTCACCGCCCCGGCTGCGGCGCCCCCCATGGGCACCACGCGTTCCTTGTCACCCTTGCCGATGCAGCGAACGAGGCCACCCTCAACGTCCACGTCGCCGTCCCGCAGCCCCACCAGCTCGCTGACGCGGAGTCCGCAGCCGTAGAGGAGCTCGAGTGCGGCGAGGTCCCGCTGTCCGAGTGGTCCGCCGGGGACCACGGCGGCGAGGACCTCCTCGACCTCCTCCACGGAGAGCACGCGGGGCAGCTCCTGCGGCCGCCTGGGCGTGCGCAGCAGGGCCGCGGGGTCGTCCTCACGCACGCCCTCGCGGACCAGATAGGCGTAGAAGGAGCGCACGGCCGCGGTGCGCCTCGCGACGCTCGACGCGGCGCCGTCGCCGCCGGCGCCGGCAAAGTAGGCGCGCACGTCTGCGGACGTGGCCGCGCCCGGCGCCGCGCCGGAGGACAAGAGGAACGTGGTGAAGGCGGCGAGGTCGCGGCCGTAGGCAGTCAC
Organism: uncultured Thermoleophilia bacterium; assembly: GCA_963784975.1. Classification (GTDB taxonomy): domain Bacteria; phylum Actinomycetota; class Thermoleophilia; order UBA2241; family UBA2241; genus CAIXSE01. The sequence continues at coordinate 30,969 of CAWAUK010000027.1, forward strand.
CGTGTTGGGGCTGAGGCCGCGTTCGTAGCGGACGTAGTCGAGGAACTCGTCGACCAGCAGGTCGGACGACGGCGCCGGCGCCCCCCCCTGGCCCCCACGGGCAGTCAGCGGTCCGCCTGGCCTCCGACATCCGGGCCGGTCCCCCGGCTCGTCGGCGGCCCGCTCACTGGCGGGTCTACGGTGGCCAGTCACACGCCGCCCGCGGCCGCTATGCGGCCGTCCCCGCGGCGCGCACGACGCTCGCGGCCATGGCGGCGAGCTCGCCGAGCCGTTCCAGACTCATGCGCTCCTGCGACGAGTGCGCGTTCTCGAACCCGACGCCGAGGGTGAGCGCCGGCAGCCCGGCGGCGTTGAACACGTTGGCGTCCGACCCGCCGCCTCCCTCCATCCGGCGCGCCTTGAGCCCCGCGAGCGCGGCGGCCTTCGTCCCTATCGCCAGGAGCGGGCTGTGCGCCTCGTGGCGGTAGCCGCGGAACGCCTCGTGCACATCGATCTCGACGTCGACGCCGGCCGCGGCCGCCGCGGCGGCGATGGCCTGCACCATGTGCTCGGTCTGCTCAGTCACCTTGACGGCATCGTGGCTGCGCGCCTCGCCGGCCAGCGAGCAACGCTCGGCCACGACGTTGGGCGCGCTGCCGCCGCGCAGGATGCCGATGTTCGCGGTCGTCTCGTCGTCGAGCCTGCCGAGGCGCATCGCGGCCACCGCCCGCGCGGCGGCGACGACGGCGTTCCGGCCCAGCTCGGGCGCGATGCCGGCGTGCGCCGCGGTGCCGCGGAACTCGGCCTCGATGCGCTTCTGTGTGGGCGAAGCGACGATGAGCGTCCCCGGCGCGCCGTCACTGTCGAGCACGAACACGCGCCGCGCCGTGAGGGCGTCGAGGTCGAGCGCCTTGGCGCCGAGCAGACCCGCCTCCTCGCCGGGAGTGAACACCAGCTCGACGTCGCCCGCGGGCGGCTCCGCCACGAGCCTACGCGCCAGGACGAGCAGGGCGGCGACGGCCGCCTTGTCGTCGGCGCCGAGCACGGTGGCGCCGTCGGTGCGCACGAAGCCGTCGGCGACGACGACCTGCGGGGCGCCCTCGACGGGCACCGTATCGAGGTGGGCGCAGAGAGCGATCGGCGGCGCCTCGCCACGCCCCGGGACGCGCGCGACGAGATTGCCGCAGCCGCAGCCGGTGCCAGGAGCGCTCCCGTCCTCGCGGACACCGAGGCCGAGCTCGCCGAGATAGCGCGTGACGACGTCGGCGACCCCACGCTCGGCGCCGGTCGGCGAGGCGATGCCGGCGAGCCGGACGAAGAGGTCGAGGAGCTCGTCGTCTAGGACGGCGCGCACACGTCCTCCAGCTCATCGTCGCGCTCGCTGCGCAGGCGAGCGGCGGCACCCACGAAGTCGCGGAAGAGCGGCGCCGGCCGCGTGGGCCGCGACTTGAACTCGGGGTGGAACTGGGAGGCGACGAACCAGGGATGGTCGGGGAGCTCGCAGATCTCGACGAGGCGCCCGTCGGGCGTGGTGCCGCTGATGACGAGCCCGGCGGCCTCGAGCTCCGGCCGCAGGTCGTTGTTGACCTCGTAGCGGTGACGGTGACGTTCCCACACCTCGTCGGCGTCGTAGGCGGCCTGCGCCCTGGTGCCCGGCACGAGCTTCACGCGTGACGCGCCGAGGCGCATCGTGCCGCCCATGTCCTCCACGTTCTTCTGCTCGGGCAGGAGGTCGATGACCGGGTAGGCGGTCTCGGGGTCGAACTCGGTGGAGTTGGCGTCGGCCATGTCGCAGACGTCGCGGGCGAACTCGGCGACGGCGCACTGCATGCCCAGGCACACGCCGAGGAAGGGTACGCGATTCTCGCGGCAGTAGCGGATGGCCTCGATCTTGCCCTCGATGCCGCGCTGGCCGAAGCCGCCGGGGACGATGACGCCGTCGGTGCCGCAGAGTCGCTCCTCGACCGTCGTCGGCGTGAGGTCTTCGGAGTCGACCCACTGCAGGTCGAGCTTGCGGCCGTGGAAGATGGCGGAGTGCTTGAGCGCCTCCCACACCGAGAGGTACGCCTCGTGCAGCTGCACGTACTTGCCGACCAGCGCGATGGTCACCGGCCTGTCGCACGCGTCGATGTGCTCGACGAGCGCCTCCCACTCGGCGAGATCGGGTGGCCCCACATCCAATCCGAGCATCTTGACCACGAGGTCGTCGAGCTTCTCGCGGTGCATGTTGAGCGGGACGCGATAGATGTCGTCGGCGTCGCCTGCCGAGACGACGGCCTCCGGGTCGACGTCGCAGAAGAGTGCGATCTTCTCCCGGATGCCCTGCGACAGCGTCTCCTCGGAGCGCGCCACGATGATGTCCGGCTGGATACCGATCTCGCGCAGCTCCGCCACCGAGTGCTGCGTCGGCTTGGTCTTGAGCTCTCCGACGACGCCGATCATCGGCACCAGGGTCACGTGGATGTACAGCACGTTGTCGCGGCCGACGTCCTTGCGGAACTGGCGGATGGCCTCGAGGAACGGGAGGCTCTCGATGTCGCCGACCGTGCCGCCCACCTCGGTGATGAGGACGTCGGCCTCGGTGAGCTTGGCCAGCCGATGCACGCGGCTCTTGATCTCGTTGGTGATGTGCGGGATGACCTGCACGGTGCCGCCGAGGTAGTCGCCGCGACGCTCCTTGGTGATGACGCTGTTGTAGATGCCGCCGGTGGTGACGTTGGAGTCGCGCTGCACGAACTCGTCGAGGAAGCGCTCGTAGTGACCCAGGTCCAGATCGGTCTCGGCGCCGTCCTCGGTGACGAACACCTCGCCGTGCTGGAACGGGCTCATCGTCCCCGGATCGACGTTGATGTAGGGGTCGAACTTCTGGCTCGCGACTTTGAGCCCGCGCTGCTTGAGCAGCCGGCCGACGGACGCCGCGGTGATGCCCTTGCCGAGCCCGCTCACGACGCCGCCGGTGACGAAGATGTGCTTGGTCATGCCCCCTGAGTCCTCCTGGTGTGGATCCCGCCGTTCTGAACGCAGCCGTCGTCGAACGCTCCGGTCGCAGCCACCAGGGAACGCACCCGGGGCACGGCGGACCTGCACAAGACGAGCGGGGGATTTTGTGGGGCCGGGGTCCTGCCCGTTCTGAATTGACGGGCCGGCACGACGATATGCCCGGCGAGCCCTCGGATCACGACGGCAAGTATACCATCGGGCCCGGCCGCCGCAAGGAGCGCCGGGCGTCGACGCGCGGCGAGGCTCCCGGCGCTCAGGAGCTCGCCGACGCCCTGGCGAGCAGGCTCTCGGCGTGGCTCCGCGCGGCGTCGTCGTCGGGGGCCGCGCCGAGCATGCGGCACAGCTCCGCGAGGCGCTCCTCGCCCTCCACCAGGCGCACCACCGTCTCGGTGGTCCCCTCGCCGACGTCGCTCTCCTTGGCGATGGCGAACTGCCGGTCGGCGAAGGCGGCCACCTGCGGAAGATGGGTGATGCAGAGCACCTGGCGGCGCTCGGCCAGGCGGCGAAGCCGTTCGCCGAGCGCCGCGGCGGTCACGCCGCCGATCCCGGTGTCGACCTCGTCAAAGATGAGCGTCTCGACGTCGTCGCCGAGGTTCACGAGGCCGCGGATGGCGAGCATGGCGCGCGAGAGCTCGCCGCCCGAGGCGGTCTCCCGCAGCGGCCGCGGCGGGACCCCGGGATTGGCGCCGAAGACGAACTCCACCTCGTCCGCGCCCGAAGGCCCGAGGCCGTCCCAGCCGCCCCCGCGCGCCGCCACGTCGATCACGAACGTCGCGTGCGGCATCGCCAGACTGCGAAGCTCCTCCTCGATGCGCGCGGCGACCTGCGGCGCGAGCCGGCGTCGGGCCGCCGACAGCCGCTCCGCGGCGCGAACCGCCTCGTCCTGCCCCGCCGCGACCCTCGCCACGAGAGACTCCTCGTCGGCGGCGAACTCCTCGAGAGCGGACAGCCGGGCGCGCGCCTCCTCCAGGTACGCGAGTACTTCGTCGGCCGAGCCGCCGTACTTGCGCATCAGCGCCTTGAGCTTGTCGAAGCGGAGCTCGAGTGCATCCCGGTGGGCGGCGTCGACGTCCAGCCCGTCGATGTAGTCGCGCAGGGCCGCAGCGAGGTCGTCGAGCTCGACGGTGAGCGCGCCGAGACGCTCCGCGAGCGGCGCGACGCTCTCATCCAGCAGAGCCGCCTCGTCCACCAGGCGCTGCGCCACGCGCACGCCGTCGAGGGCTGCGGCCTCGGATTCCCCGGCCAGCAGGGCGAGCGCGCCTCCGGTGCGCTCCAGCAGCTTGCCGGCGTGCCGCGCCCGCTCTCGGTCCACGGCGAGGCGCTCATCCTCCCCCGGCTCGACCTCAGCCGCCTCGATCTCGGCCACCTGGTAGCGGAGCATGTCCAGCTCCCGCTCGCGGTCGCGTCCCGCGCCGCGCAGGTCGTCGAGCTCCCGCGTGAGCACGCGGGCGCGCGGCGTAGGCCTCGGCGTAGGCTGCTTTGAGCGGCTCCACCTCGTCGGCCACCGCGCCGTCGAGCAGGTCGAGCTGCCGCTCGAGCTGCAGGAGCCGCGTGTGCTCGAGCTGCCCGTAGAAGGCCAAGCGTCGCCGCAGGGCGTCTTCGACGGCGGCGGCGGAGCTCAGCAGCCCGTCCATGCGGGCCCGCGACCGGCCGCCGCGCGGCAACTCGCGGGCCACGGCCAGGGCGTCGTCGCCGTTCTCGAAGAGGGCCTGCACGAGCGCCCGCGCGGCGCCGGGCCTCACGAGCTCGTCGCCGCCCTTCTGACCCATCAGCAGCCCGATCGCCTGCGCGAGCAGGCTCTTCCCCGCTCCGGTCTCTCCCGTGATGACGTTCAGGCCCGGCGAGAACTCGAGCCGGGCGGCGGCGATGAGAACCAGGTCGTCGATGCTCAGTTCAGCGAGCATCGCGGCGATCGAAGAGCTTCTCCTCGACGTTCTGGTAGAACGACCCCTCGCTCTGCATGAGGAGCCGCGCGACCTCACGCCCCGCGGTGACGCGCACCTCGTCGCCGCAGCAGAGCCGACCGACGACGTCGCCGTCGGCGACGACCTCGCACTCCTGCAGCGGCGAGACGTTGCGCGCGGTGATCACGTGGTCCGGCCGCAGGATCACCGGGCGGAAGCCCAGCGAGTGCGGAGCGATGAAGTTGAGCACAAGCACGCCCGCGTTCCACTCGACGATGGGGCCGTTGCACGAGAGGTTGTAGGCCGTGGACCCGGTGGGCGAGGCGATGATGAGGCCGTCGCAGAACATGCTGCCGACGGTGACCCCGGCGACCTCGTACTCGAGCTGGAGCACGTGGCGCGGAGCGACGCGGCTGAGGATGACGTCGTTGACGGCGCTGAAGTGTTCCCCGCTCAGCAGGACGTCGACGGTGAGCAGCTCCACGACGCGGTAGCTGCCGGCGAGGACCGTCTCGAGGCCCGTCTCCCAGTCCTCGCGCGGCAGCGAGGCGAGGAAGCCGACGTTGCCGTAGTTGACCCCGAGCGTGGGCACCCGCGAGCCCAGCAGGCGCGAGAGGCTGCGCAGGATGGTGCCGTCGCCGCCGAACACGAGGCACAGGTCGGCGGTGCGCAGGCCGGACTCGTCGACGGGACGGAAGCCGAGCGGGGCGGCGTCGGGATGCTTGGCCGCCTCGTCCTCCGGCATCAGGAGCTCGAGGCCGAGACGGTCCGCGGCCGCGGCAAGCTGCGCGAGCGCGGCCGCCGTCGCGCCGGTGAGGTAGTGGGTGAGCACGGCGATACGGCGCAGGGGCTCACCCATGGACCGCCTCCACCGCGTCTCTGACGAGGTCGTCCGCCGGACGGCGGAGCCGCTCCGGCGGTCGTCACGTCGCTGAAGAGGATGAAGTACTCCACGTTGCCTTTCGGTCCCGGATGCCCCGAGTCGCAGACGCCTAGCACCGTCGCGCCCCTTGCCTGCAGCCAGCGGGACACCCTCTCCAGCACATCCCTGTGGACGGCCGGATCCCGGACGACGCCGCCCTTGCCGACGCGCTCCCGTCCGGCCTCGAACTGCGGCTTGACGAGCACGAGGCCACGGAAGCCCACGCGCAGGCATTCTAGCACCGGCTCCAGAGCCACCGTCAGGGAGATGAACGACAGGTCGGCGGTGACGAAAGAAGGCGCGAACGGGAGACGTTCCACCGTCAGCCGCCGGGCGTTGGTGCGCTCGAACACGGTGACACGGGGGTCCTCGCGCAGCTTCCAGTCGAGCTGCCCGTAGCCGACGTCGACGGCGATCACCCGGGCGGCTCCGCCCTGCAGCAGCCGGTCGACGAACCCGCCGGTGGAGCTGCCCAGGTCGAGGACGTCCTCCCCGCTGACGTCGACGCCGAGCCGGGTCAGCGCCGTATCGAGCTTGTCGCCGCCGCGCGAGACGTAGCGGCGGCGCGCGGCGGCCTCGACGACCGCGCCTTCATCGACCTGGGTGCCGGGCTTGTCGACCACGCGGCCGTCGACGCTGATCTCTCCCGCCAGGACGGCCCCGCGCGCCTGCGCGCGGGTGACGAACAGACCGCGGTCGACGAGCAGCACGTCCAGCCGCTCGCGCATCGGGCGGCCTATTTGACGCGCGTCAGCGCCGGGCTGTGCGCCCGCGCCGCGAGCGCGACGGCCTGCGGCGTGAGCCCGATGTCGGCAAGGACACGCGTGCGGTCGCCGTGCGCGACGAAGGCGTCCGGGAGGCCGAAGCGAACGACCTCGACGGCGCCGCCCACGGCCTCGAGGACGGCGCTGCCGAACCCTCCGGCCAGCGCGTTCTCCTCGACGGTGACCAGGCGCTGGTGTCCCGCGGCGAGCCGCTGGAGCAGCTCCGTGTCCAGCGGCTTGACGAAACGCGCGTCGACGACGGTCGGCGCCACGCCCTCGGCCGCGAGCAGCACGGCCGCCTCGCGGGCGATGCCGACGCCCGTCCCGATGCCCACCAGCGCCACCTCGGCGCCCTCCTGGAGCACCGCCCCCCGCCCCACCTCGAGCGGCTCCAGCGTCTCCGGCGGGCTGAACGGCGCCGCGAGCCCGCGCGGGTAGCGCAGCGCCGCCGGCCCGTCCAGCGTGAGGGCCGTCACGAGCATGCGCTGCAGCTCCTCCTGACTGGAGGGAGCCATGACCGTCATGCCCGGGATGACGCGCAGGAAGGACAGGTCGAAGGCACCGTGGTGCGTCGGCCCGTCGTCGCCGACGAGGCCCGCCCTGTCCACGGCGAACGTCACCGGCAGGTGCTGCAGTCCGATGTCCTGCACGAGCATGTCGAAGGTGCGCTGGAGGAACGTCGAGTAGAGGGCGACGACCGGCCGCATGCCGCCGATGGCCAGACCGGCGGCGAACACGGCTGCGTGCTCCTCGGCGATGCCGACATCGTAGAACCGGTCGGGGAACCGCCGCTCGAAGGCCTCGAGCCCGGTCCCCTGCGTCATGGCCGCGGTGATGGCGACGATTCGTTCGTCGCGCTCGGCGAGGCGCACGAGCGCCTGACCGAACGCGTCGGTGTAGCTCGTGCCGACGGCCTCGACCTTGCGCGCCCCGTTCCCGAGGTGGAACGGCCCGGTTCCGTGGTAGGCGTCCGGCCGGGCCTCCGCGGGCTCGTAGCCCTTCCCCTTGACGGTCTTGACGTGGACGACCACCGGCCGTCGCGTGTCTATCGCCTGGCGGACGCTCTCGCGCAGGGCGTGCATGTCGTGCCCGTCGACGACGCCGATGTAGGCGAACCCCAGTTCCTCGAACAGCATGCCCGGCACGAGCAGCGCCTTCACGGACTCCTTGACGTCCTTGCCCAACCGGTACGCCTGGCGGCCGATCGCCGGGATCTTCGCGACGCCGTGCTCCAGATCCTCGCGGAGCCTCGTGAGCGTCGGATCGAGACGGATGCGGTTGAGATAGAGCTGCAGCGCGCCGACGTTGGCGCGGATGGACATCTCGTTGTCGTTGAGGATGACGACCAGCGGCGTGCGCAGGTGGCCTGCCTGGTTGAGGGCTTCGAAGGCGACACCGCCGGTGAGGGCGCCGTCGCCCAGGACGCAGACGACGTTGCCGCTGCTCTCCCGGGCGATGCGCTGGGCCTCGACGAGGCCGAGCCCGTAGCTGATCGAGGTCGACGCGTGCCCGGTGCCGACGATGTCGTGGGGCGATTCGGCACGCTGCGGGAACCCGGAGAGGCCGCCGTACTGGCGGATGGTCCCGAAGCGGTCACGGCGTCCGGTGAGCAGCTTGTGCGCGTAGCACTGGTGGCCCACGTCCCAGACGATCTTGTCCCTGGGGCTCTCCAGCACGCTGTGCAGCGCGACGGTGAGCTCGACCGTGCCCAGACTGGCGGCGAGGTGACCGCCAGTCTCGCTGACACAGGAGAGGATGGTCTCGCGGACCTCGTCTGCGAGCAGCGTCAGTTCTCGCTCGGAGAATCGTTGGAGGTCGGCGGGGTCTGAGATCTTGTCCAGATACCGCATCGTCAACGGAGTATAGCACCGGCCTTCGACCGGACTCCGCGTGCCGTCAGCACTGGGAGCGGGCGGGCTCGCAGCCCGGGGACCGCCCGCCGTCAGCGCCGGCGGTCATGGATGAAGCGCGCCACGGCGACCAGGTCCGACGTGTCGCCGGGGAGCTCGCCGAGCAGGCTCCGGGCACGCCCCTGCGCCTCGTCGGCGAGCTGCATCGCCCGTTCCATGCCGAACCGGGACACGTAGGTGACCTTCTCCATGGCGCGGTCCTTGCCCACGCTCTTGCCCAGCTCGGCGACGGCGCCGGTCTCGTCGAGGATGTCGTCGACGATCTGGAAGAGGAGCCCGAGCTCGGCGGCGAAGGCGCGGTACGGCTCGACGTCTTCCGCGCCGCTCAGCAGGGCGCCGCACACCACGGCCGCCTGGATAAGGCGGCCGGTCTTGAGCCTGTGCAGCGTGCGCAGGTCATCGTCGACGGCCACCTCACCGGCGACGTCCATGTACTGGCCGCCGACCATGCCCTGCACGCCGGTCGCCGCGGCGATCTCGGCGAGAGCGCCGAGCACGGCTTCGCAGCCGCCGGACTGGCGCGTGAGGACGAGGTTGAAGGCCTCGGCGAAGAGGCCGTCGCCGGCCAGGATGGCCACGTCTTCGCCGAAGGCGACGTGGCACGTGGGCCGGCCGCGACGCAGCGTGTCGTCGTCGATCGCCGGGAGGTCGTCGTGGATCAGCGAGTACGTGTGGATGAGCTCGAGAGCGGCGGCGGTCGGCAGCACCGTCGACGGGTCGGCGCCGCGGCCGCGCGCCGTGGCCAGCGTGAGCACCGGCCGGATGCGCTTGCCGCCCGCGAGCAGCGAGTAGCGCATGGCCTCGGTGAGCCGGACGGCGCGCTGGTCGACGCCGAAGTCGAGCTCTTCCAGATACGCCTCGACGAGCGCCAGCAGATCGGCCGGGTAGCCCTCCGCGGACCCGGGGCTCACGGCCGCGGCCTCACCCGACGACGCGGCCGAGCTGCTCGAGCAGCCGGCCGGCTTCTTCGACCTGCTCGGTCGCCCGTTCGAGGAGCGTCATCTCAACTTCGGCGGACGAGGACGCCGCGAGACGCGGCTCGAGCTCCTCGAGCTGGCCGAGGATCTCCTTCAGGCGCGCCAGCGCCTGCGCACGCGTGAGGCCGGCGCCCGCCTGCGACCCGTCAGGCATCGTCCGTCTCTTCCGCCTGGTCCTCGCCGGAGCGCACGATGCCGCCGAGTACGCCGTTGACGAACGCGCCGGCCTCGTCGGTGGAGTAGCGCTTCGCGAGGCGCACGGCCTCGTCGATGGCCACCTCGGGAGGCGTCGCCTCCGTCCGGATCTCCCAGAGCGCCAGGCGCAGGATGCTGCGTTCGAGAGGGGCGACGCGGTCCACGGGCCAGCCCTTGGAGTGTGCACCGAGCACCGCGTCGAGCTCGTCCCGGGAGGCCAGCACACCGGCGACCGCCTTGATGGTGAACTCGTCGGGAGCGTAGCCCTCGCGCAGCCGCTGGCCGTTCACGAGCTCGGCCATGGAGAGGTCGGTGACCTCCGTCTGGTACAGCAGGAAGACGGCGTCGCGACGCGCCTGCTTACGACTGGGGACGGCCGCCGCCACGGTGGGTCGAGCGCTCCCCCGCCTCAGGCGGGTTCGATGGCGAAGAGCGGCTGGCCGTACTGCACCGTCTCGCCGTTCTCCACGAGGATCTCGCGGACGACGCCGGCGACGTCGGCCGTGAGCTCGTTCATCATCTTCATCATCTCGAGGATGCAGAGCGTCTGGCCGGCCTCGACCTCGTCGCCCACCTCGACGAACGCCGGCGACTGCGGCGTGGGCGACCGGTAGAACGTGGCGACCCACTTGGATTTGACCAGGTGATAGCCGTTCGTGCCCTCATCGGAGGCCGCGCTTACGGCCGGAGCCGGCGAGGCCGCCGCCGGTGCGGGAGGTGCAGCCTGCGCGCCGGCCTTGCGCACGGTGATCTTGAGGTCGCCCTCTTCGATGACGACCTCGTCCACCTCGCTCTCCTCGATCATGCCGAGGATGTCCTTGACGCGGTCGGCGCTCTGCTCGAGGAGAGCGGCGCCGGGCTGCGCGCTGATGTACTGGTCGTGGACGCCGAAGACGTCGGACTCGGGGCCGATGTGATGGCGCTCGAGGTAGATGCGCGCCGTCTGCGGGAACAGCGCGTAGCTGAGGAGGTCCTCTTCGGAGCGCGCGAGCTCGCCGATCTCCGCGCGGTAGTCCTCCAGCGTCTCGTCGATGAGGTCGGCCGGGCGGACACCGATCGGCTCCTCGCCCTCCAGAACGCGCGTGAGGACCTCGCGTGAGACGGGCCCCGGGGCGGCGCCGTACTTGCCGCGCAGATACTGCTTCATCTCGTCGGGGACGATGTGCCAGCGCCGGCCGGACAGCACGTTGAGCACCGCCTGCGTGCCGACGATCTGGCTCATCGGCGTGACCAGCGGCGGGAAGCCGACCTCGGCGCGCACGATGGGGATCTCCTCGAGCACCTCGGGCAGCCGGTCGAGCGCGCTCTGCTCGCTGAGCTGGCTCTCGAGGTTGCTGATCATGCCGCCCGGCACCTGGTGCGAGTAGACCTGCATGTGGGTGAGCGACGTGACGCCGCGGTCCCAGCCACCCTCCAGCCTCACCTTCTCGAAGTACTTGGCCATCTCGAAGAGCTTCTCGAGGTCGAGACCGCTGTCGTAGGGCGTGCCCGTGAGCGCGGAGACGACCATCTCGGTGGCCGGCTGCGAGTTGCCGAAGGCGAGTGGCACCGTGGCCGTGTCGATGACGTCCACACCGGCCTCGATGGCTTTGAGGTACGTCATCGGAGCGAGGCCGCCGATGTAGTGGCAGTGGAGCTGGATGGGCACGTTGAGCTCGGCCTTGAGGCGGCCGACGAGCTGCTCGGCGTAGAACGGCGAGAGCAGCGCCGCCATGTCCTTGATGCAGATGGAGTCGGCGCCCATCTCCACGAGCCTGTGGGCGACGTCCACGTAGTGGTCGAGCGAGTGCACCGGCGAGATCGTGTAGACGACGGCGCCCTGGAAGTGCTTGCCGGTCTCCTTGATCGCCGCGGCGGCGGTCTCGTAGTTGCGGATGTCGTTGAGGGCGTCGAAGACACGGAAGACGTCCATGCCGTTCTCCGCCGCCTTGTACACGAACCGGCGCACGATGTCGTCGCCGTAGTGGCGGTAGCCGACGAGGTTCTGGCCGCGCAACAACATCTGCAGCGGCGTGCGCACGACGTGCTTCTTGATCAGCCGCAGGCGCTCCCACGGGTCCTCGTCCAGGAAGCGCAGCGACGCGTCGAAGGTGGCGCCGCCCCAGCACTCGAGCGAGTGGAAGCCGATGGAGTCCATGAGCTCGAGGGCCGGGATCATCTCGGACGTGTGCATCCGCGTCGCCCACAGCGACTGGTGCCCGTCCCTGAGGGTGGTGTCGGTGATGCGTACCTGGCGCGCGCGCATGGCTCTCCTCCCCGGCCCGCTCAGGCGCGGCCGAGGTACTCCCCGCTGCGCGTGTCTACCTTGACCTTCTCGCCTTCCTCGATGAAGAGCGGGACCTGGATGGTGACGCCCGACTCGAGCGTGGCGGGCTTGGTCGCGCCCTGGGCGGTGTTGCCCTGGACGCCCGGGTCCGACTGCGTGATGGTCAGCTCGACGAAGTTGGGGGCGGCTACCTCGAACGGCTGGCCGTTCAGGTACATGATCTCGACTTCCATGTTCTCGACGACCCACTTGAGGGCGTCCTGCGCCATGGCGGGTGAGACGGAGACCTGCTCGTAGGTCTCGTTGTCCATGAGCACGACCTCTTCCTCGGTCGCGTAGAGGAACGCCATCTTGCGCGACTGCGTATGCATGCGGTCGAACTTCTCGCCGGCGCGGAAGGTCTTGTCCAGCACCGCGCCGGTGGCGATGTTGCGGACCTTGGTGCGCACGAACGCCCCGCCCTTACCGGGCTTGACGTGCTGGAACTCGACGATGGTGAACGGCTGACCGTCGATCTCGATGGCCATGCCCGTCTTGAACTGGTTGGTGTTGACGACGTCAGCCATGTGGTCCTACTCGCGGGTCGTGGGGACTGGTGTGCACGGTAGTTGGCCATGATACAGCAAGGCAGCCTGTGCAGGCACGTCGCCGCCCCCGGCCCGCTGAGCGGTGTATCCCCGGCGCACCGCTCACCAACTCGAGTGCGGCGGTCATTGAGCGGTGTACCTCCGGCGCCCCGCTCGTTGATCCCCCTGCGCCGGTTGGCGAGTGACACGCCTTCGGCGAATCGCTCACCAACTCGACTACTACGGTGGTCAATCGACGACCTGGAGCTCCTTGGGAGACATCGTCAGGCGCTCGCCGCCGTCGGGAGTGACCAGGACGGTGTCCTCGATGCGCACTCCCACGAGCCCCTCGATGTAGATGCCCGGCTCGACGGTGCAGATCATGCCCGCCTCGAGCCGGTCGCCTCGCGTGCGACCCAGGGACGGCGCCTCGTGGACTTCGAGGCCGACGCCGTGGCCCGTGCCGTGCCCGAAGCGCTCACCATAGCCGGCGGCGTCGACCACGGCGCGCGCAGCGGCGTCCACGTCGCCGCGGCCGTGGGCGCCGGCGCGAACGGCCGCAAGGCCGGCGAGCTGCGCCGCGAGCACGACCTCGTAGATGGAGCGCAGCTCCTCGGCAGGCTCGCCGGCCGCGAACGTGCGCGTGATGTCGCTGCAGTAGCCGTCCACGCGCGCGCCGGTGTCGACGACGACCAGCTCACCGGCGCGGATCACGCGTTCGCCGGGCAGCGCGTGCGCCTGGGCGCCGTGGTCGCCGGCGGCGACGATGGCGCCGAAGGCCTCGCCCTCCGCCCCGAGGCGGTGGTACTCGGCCTGCAGGTCCCACGCCACGTCGCGCTCGGTGCGGCCGACGAGGCCGCGGGCGACGACGAGCGCCGACGGCCTCGTCGGTGACCGCGGCCGCCCGCCGCAGGATCGCGATCTCGGCGTGCGTCTTTGACTGCGCGCAGGAGCGTGACGTCCTGGCGGACGTCGCGGAGGCCGCCCCGGTGCATCCGGCGCAGACGGCGGTACGACGCGTGGCTGAGCTGGGCGCCCTGGTAGCCGAGACGGGCGCCCTCCCCGAGCACTCTCGCGGCCTCGCGCACGCTGTGCGCGAGCAGGGGCTCGGTGGTGACCTTGCTCAGCTCGAAGCCGGCCACTTCCTCGCGCGCCTGTTCCCAGAAGCGAGCGTCGGTGCACAGAAGGGCGTCGCCGTGACCGACGACGAGCGTCGCGTCTTCGCCGCGAAAGCCCGAGAGGTAGCGGACGTCGACAGGATCCGTGACCAGGATCCCATCGACCCGAAGCGCTTCGAGGAGCCGGCGGCAGCGGCCGAGACGCTGGTTCATGTGTGGGTCTGCCCGCCGAGAGCTTCGCCAGAGCCTCCAGGGCGTCGAGGTAGCCCGCGGCGCCCTTCCCGAACACGCGCACGTCCACCACGTCGGCGATGACCGAGACCCGACGCCACTCTTCGCGGTTCTCGATGTCCGAGAGGTGCACCTCGGCGACCGGCGCCGTCACGAGCTCGAGCGCGTCGCGAAGCGCGTAGCTGTAGTGGGTCCAGGCGCCGGGGTTGATGATCGCCGCGTCCGCGTGGTCGATCACGAGCTGATGCAGCTTCTCCACGAACTCGCCCTCGTGATTGGTCTGGAAGCTGCGCACGGTGAAGCCGTGAGCTTCCCCGTGACGCGCGACGTAGGCCTCGAGCTCGGCCAGCGTCATGCTCCCGTACACGGCGGGATCCCGCCGCCCGAGCATGTCCAGATTCACCCCGTGCAAGAGCCAGAGGGTCTTCAACGCTTTCGCAGCCACTCCACGACCTCCAGTTCGAGCGCCGGCGGAACGCGCACACCGATCACCGGGAACCCGGGACGGCGCAGCAGGACATAGCCCACGCCGTCCTGTCCTGCCTTCTTGTCCCGGGAGACCAGCTCACACACCTCCTGTGCCCGCACGCCGCTCAGGCGGACCGGCAGGCCGAGACTGTCGAGAAGCTCGTGCGCGGCCTGCTCGTCGGCCTCGGGAAGCCGGCACAGCTCGCGCGAGAGTCGCAGCGCCGCGTGCAGCCCGAGGCCGACCGCCTCGCCGTGGGAGAAGCGACGGAAGCCGGTCGCGGCCTCGATCGCGTGCCCGATCGTGTGCCCGAAGTTGAGGACGACGCGGAGGCCGGCCTCACGCTCGTCGCGTTCCACGACGCCCGCCTTATACGTGATCGACCCCGCAACGAGCTCCTGCGTCACCGCCGCCGCGCTCAGCGGCGCGCGGGCGAGCTGCTTCACACGCCGGAGGACGGAGCTCCCCGCGAGCAGGCCGTGCTTGGCGACCTCCGCGGCCCCGCAGCGGAGCTCGCGCCCCGGCAACGTCTCCAGCGTGCGCAGGTCGGCCAGCACCAGGCTCGGCTGATAGAAGGTGCCCACGTAGTTCTTGCCGGCGCGGAAGTCCACGGCGACCTTGCCCCCCACCGAGGCGTCCACCTGGGCGAGCAGCGTGGTCGGCACCTGCACGAAGCCGACGCCACGCTGGAACGTGGCGGCGACGAATCCGGCGAGGTCGCCGATCACGCCACCGCCGAGGGCCACCACCGTGTCGCTGCGGCGCACGCCCCGGTCGTACAACACGCCGTACAGCTCTTCGGCGCGGGCGAGGCTCTTCTCCTGCTCGCCCGCCGGGAGGATCACCTGGGACGCGCTCAAGCCGGCTGAGACCAGGCTCCGCCGGGCCTGCTCGAGATAGAGCGGAGCCACGTTGTCGTCGCAGAAGACGACGACCTGGCCCTCGCCGCAGTTGCGGCGCACCGACGGCCCGAGGTCGTCCAGCACGTCGCGCCCCACGAGGATGGGATACGTGCGCGAGGCGGCGTGAACGGTGAGACGCTTCATGGGCGGCCTCCGCCGGCGCGTGGACCGGCAGCGCCGGCGCCTGCCGCGAGGCCGGCCTCCACTTCAGCGGCGACCGCGGCCGGCGACCGGCCGGCCGTCTCGACCACCTCGGTCGCGACCTCCCGGTACAGCGGCTCACGGCCGGCCAGCAGATCCCTGAACGACGGCTCGTCGGCGGCGAGCGGCCTCACCTCCGGTCCCTCTCCCGAGACACGCGCCCACAGCTCCTCGGGCGGCGCCGCGAGCCAGACGACGTGCGGCAGGCGCTTGAGCGCCTCCCGGACGGCGTCGCTGAGCACGGCGCCGCCGCCGAGGGCAAGGACGCACGGCCGCTCGGCGGCGACCGCGACGGCGTCCGTGACGACTTGCGCCTCGACGGCGCGAAAGCCGGCCTCTCCCCCCTCGGCGAAGATCGCCGCGATCGGGCCGGCCTTGGCGACGATCAGCTCGTCGGTGTCGACGAAGGGCACGCCGAGCGCCACGGCCAGCTCTCGTCCTACGGCGCTCTTGCCCGACCCCATGAACCCCACGAGCGCCACGCCCTCGGGCCTCCCGCCCTCGCGCGGATGGCCGACCTGCGGGTGCTGCTCGCGTCATGTCGGCTCGCCGCGGCCCGTCAAGACCCGTCAGCGCTCCAGGATGCGCCGCCGGTAGCTCTCGGCCGCGGCGGCGAGCTCGTCGACGGTCGCGCCACCGAACCGATCCAGCGCGGCGTCGGCCAGGCAGAGCGAGACGACGGCCTCGAGCACGATGCCGACCGCAGGCACCGCGCAGACGTCGGAGCGCTCGAACCGGGACTTCACGGCGCGGTGCGTGCCCATCTCCACGCTGTCCAGTGGCGACCGCAGGGTGGAGATGGGCTTCATCGCCGCGCGCAGCACGATCGGCTGTCCCGTCGAGATGCCCCCCTCGATGCCGCCGGCGCGGTTGCTCGCGCGAACGTACCCCAGCGAAGGGTCGTGAGCGATCGGATCGTGGACCTGACTCCCGGGCAGCGAGGCCGCGGCGAAGCCGAGCCCGAACTCCACGCCCACGATCGCCGGCACCGACTGCACCGCGGCCGCCAGCTTCGAGCGCAAGCGGAGGTCCCCCTGGACGTACGTGCCCACGCCGGGGGGATACCCCCACGCAAGGACCTCGACCACGTCCGCCGAGCGTGTCTCCGGCTTCGGCCGCTGCGTCGATGGCCGCCATCATCCGCCGGGCGGCCTCCTCATCGCGGCAGCGCACCGGGCTCGCCTCCACCAGCTCGATGTCACCGGGGCTCATCCCACCGTCCGCGGCGACTGCGCCGATGGAGATCACGTGACTCGCCACGGCACAACCCAGCGCCGAGAGGAGACCCTTGGCGACGACGCCGCAGGCGACCTTGGCAGCCGTCTCCCGGGCGCTCGCTCGTTCGATCACGTCACGGATATCGTCGAGGTCGTACAGAGAGCGCCCCACCGAGGTCGCCATGACCGGGCCGAGGAACGACGACGGGCTCGGCGGGCGCCTGCGCGGCCGCCGGCGCGTCCACCGCGAGGAGGTCTCCCCAGTTGGCGGCGTCACGGTTGGCGATGAAGAGCGAGATCGGCGCACCCGTGGTGCGTCCGCGCCTGATGCCGCCGAGGACTCGCGCCTGATCCTGCTCGATGCTCTGCCGCTCGCCGCGTCCGTACCCGCCCTGACGCCGGCGGAGCTCCTTGTCAATGGCGGCGGGGTCGATGGCCAGCCCGGCGGGACACCCGTCGATGACCGCGGTCAATCCCGGACCGTGCGATTCTCCAGCTGTGAGATAGCGAAGTCTGGTCATGCTCCTACCTTATCCGCGCCGCGCGCGCAGGCACAAGGCGAGGGTGCGTACGCGCGACGGGGCGGCCTGCGGCCGCCCCGTCGCTTACTCAAGTCCTCTGCGCACGCCTCACTTGATGATCACCTGGCCGGCGTGCAGCGTGAGCGTCTGGTCGCCGTGCATGATGGTGACGGTCTGGGCATTCACGTTGATGGACAGGACCTCGATCTCTCCGAACGAGGTGCTGAAGACGTCGCCCTGCTTCTTGTCCGAGTACGTCTTGCCGTCCACCTCGAAGGTCACCACGGCGACGCCGTTCTGGCTCGATATGCTCAGGACGCTGATGCTGTGGCTCGTCCCGCTGCCGCCGCTGCCGCCACCGGTGCTGCTCTCGCCGATAGAGACGACGGAGATGTCGTAGGAGACGCCGCCCTCCAGGGTCACGCGCACGGCTTCACCGAGGTTGACGGTGAACGACGTGTCGCCGTTCTCGAGCTCGCCGTCGATCACCTTGAACGTCACGTCGCCCGATGTGATACCCGTGATGGTGAACGCGGCCGCGGAGCCGCCCGGGACCTTGTCGCCCTCCATCACGTTGTACGACGTCCCGTCCACCTTGACCTTGGCGGAGAGCTCCGACGCTTCGGCGGTGCTCGTCGGGTTCGGACTCTCCGTGGACTCACTGGTCGCGCCCGGCGTCGGGAACGGGATGAACGGGTCCTTGCTCGTGAACTTGTCGAGCGGCGGCTGTTCCTTGGCAGGATCGGCCGCGGCGAGCAGTCGTCGTCTCAGAGCCGTCCGAATAGATCGCCGAAGCCGCGGTGTCGCCGGCCGCGGACACCTTGACGCCCGACGTCCCGGCTCCGCTGTTCGAGAGGGCGACCGCGAGTGCGAGCGCGGCGCCGACGATGAGCGCGATAGCAGTGTAGGTGAGCACCCGTCGGTTGTTGCTCATGGCGCACCTCCAGCCTCAGCCGCAGCTTGCGCAACGCCGCCCCACAGGTAGGCGTTGAGGCCGATCGTGACCGCCAGCGGCGGAGACCCGCTCGTGGTGGTGGTCGACGCAGCAGTACTGCATCGTCAGCTGCGCCACCTGCAGGAGACGTCCTGTGACCCTGAAGCTGGCATTTCGGAACGCGACGTACTCCTCCAGGCGGTACAGGAAGTCCTCGACGTCGAAATAGCGCCCGTTGACCTGCAGCGTCACGGTCTGGATACCGTACGGGCTGCCGGCTGTGGTCGTCCCGCGGGTGATACTCGTGACGGCGACGCCCGAGGCCTCAGCCGTCTTGGTGAGCTCGATGATCAGGCCGGGGACGTCCTCGCTCACGGGGAGCATCTTGCCGAGGCGCACGATCTCGGCGCGCGACTGGGGCGCCGTCTTCTTGTAGGACTCCAGCTTGACGACCTCTTGCTGCGCCACGGACAGCGCGCTCTGCGCCGACTGCACCTGCTGATCGAGGTCGCTGAGCTCGCTCTGCTTCGGGCTGAACAGGAGGAAGTACCAGGCCACGATGAGGACGACCGCGACGACCGCGGTGATGATGTAGATCTCCCTGCCCCTGGCCCTCATGGCGTCACCCCCGTCTGCAGCGTGGTGGTGGGCGGCTGCGTGGTGTACGGCCGCAGCGCCGCAGTGACGGTGAACTGCTTGAACGTCGCGGTCGGCGCCGAGCTCGCCGTCGTGGTGGTCGTGGTGCCGCTGACGTCCGTGGAGCTCGAGAGCGTGATGTCCATCAGCTGCGGGATGAGGCCGAGCCTCGTCATGAACTCGGCCACATCGCGATGCGCCTCCGTCTGCCCGGTGAACGTGACGTCAGTCGTCGCCGGGGCGCCCGTGACGCCCACAGTGGCAGAACCCGGCAGCATCGCCGGGGGCACGGTCGCCGTCAGCGTCTGCAGCCGGACGTTCTCCGGAATGACGAGACTGAGCTCCTGCAGCAGGATCGAGAAGGGGACCGAGGACTCATAGATGCCCTTCGCCGTCTCCGTCATCGCCGTGCGCTGCGCCTGGAGCGCGGCATAGGGACTCAGCTCGGCGATCTTGGCCTGGACGACAGCCGTCTCGGCCTGGATCGCCGCAAGTTCATCCTGCTTGGCGCTCACGTCGCTGTTGTACTTGACGTACACGAGACCGAGAACGACGACGACGGCGACCAGGATCAGGATCGCCCAGATGAGGCCCCGCTCGCGCGATGCCTTGACGCGTTCTTCCTGCGGCAGCAGGTTGATGCGCTTCATGGCCTACTCCTCATCTTCGAAGGCAAGGCCGAGGGCGATCGCCAGACGAGGCGCGATCAGCTCGAGCTCCGGCTGCGGGAGCTTCGACTTGTTCTCGGCGATGAACTGCAACGGATTCCCGAGAGCGACCGGCAGATGCAGAGCACCCGCGAGGTAGTCGCACATGTTGCGGGTGAGCGCGCCCTCGCCGCTGATGAGGATACGAGCGATGGACGCGTCCTGCTGAAGCGAATGGTAGTAGTCGATCGAGCGGCGGATCTCGTCGGCGAACGACTCGCAGGTGGAGTCGAACACCTCGTGGACCTCGCCCACGGTGGCCGCCTCGAGGTCGGCCGCCGCCGCGGCGGTGCCGCTGAGGCCGACGGTGAGCCGCAGGAGGTCGGCCTCCTGGCGGCTGAGACCGCGATTCTGCATGACAGCCTGGACGAGCGTCTCGTAGCCCAGGTTCACGACGCGCGTGAACTGCGGCACGCCACCCGAAGCGACGACGATGTTGCTGATCCCGGCGCCGATGTTGATGAGCGCACTCGCCCCGTCGGCCTGTGGCGCTCCCTGGTCGACGAACGCGACCGGCGGCGCGACGGAGCGCATGAGGGCGAACGCCTGCAGATCGATGCCGTCGACCGTCAGTCCGGCCTTGCGCGCCACCTGCATGAACTGGTCGATCATGTCGCGCTGCGCGGCGACGATGAGCACCTGCTGCCGGCCGCCGCCCTCCCCCTCGCCTGGAGTCGTCGAGAGCACCTGGAAGTCCAGGATCGCCTCGTCAAGCGGGATGGGGATGGCCTCTTGCGCCTGAAACTCGATGGCGGCGCGGAGCTCCTTGGGATCGATGATCGGGAACTCCATGGTACGCACGACGATCCTCTGGTTGGCGATGCCCACCGAGAACCGCTTGCCGGTGAACCCGGCTGCCTTCCAAAACGTCTTGAGCTCGGCCGCGAGCCCCTCGACGTCGACGACCTCCCCCTCGAACATGAGCCCGTCGGGGAGCGCTCGCGCCGAGACCGCCATGAGCGTGTGTCCCTGGCGGCCAGTCCTGATTTGGGCACCGACCATCGAAGCTTGTTCGATGTCGATGCCGACGCGCACCGCGTTCATGGCCATACTCGCCCCTCAGCTTGCCTTGCCCTAGCGCCAGTGTCGGCACCCTTGCGGGATACCTTTAGGCACTCGTTTCGACGAATCGGGATGCGCTCCCTGCCCCACCACTCAAAGGAACGTGAATCTCTGACAAAGAGAGTACTGCGTACACGAGGTTCGCCTTCCGGTTCGGTCATCCTGCATGATCAGCCTCCGCACGCCACAAGTGTCGGCAGCGCCGCGCCCGGAAGAGGCGACCCCGGCCAGGCCGGGACCACACTGACGCTGACGGGCGCGTCGACACTCAAGCTCCCCGCGTGCAGCGTGCCGTCGATGACGACGGGCCCGCGGACTTCCAGATGTCCGCCGACGACGAGCCCGCCGGCCAGAGTGAGCGTCTCTCCGGGCCGGCCGATGACGGCGTCGCCGGGCACGACCACCAGCAGCCGGCCGGCGCCCAGCGATGGCGACCCTTCCAGGGTGACCTCGTCCACGGCCGGGACGAGAAGGCAGCGGTCCCCGGCCAGTCCGACTCCCGGAGCCGGCGCGATCTCGTCCAGTCGAAGGACCTGACCGCTCAGCGCCGCTCCCGGGCGCGACGCCTCCACCCCAGCGGCAAGCAGGAACTCCGCGGTAGGACCAGCCAGCCACTCCTCCGGGACCGGCACGCCGCGGTGCCGGTCGGTGTCGTCCGCGAACTCGCTCTGTCCGGAGGCATCATGGACCTCGACGCCCCGGGCGAAGATGCCGGCACCTCCGTGCACGGCGGCCGCCGGAAACACCTCCGCCCGCACGACGTCGGCGGGACCACCGGCGGGCGTCAGAGAGCCGGCGCTCGAGGCGAAGGCCACGTTCTCCCGGCCCCTGAGGCAGCCGCCGACGTAGACGCCGCTCCCGGACACCGTGAGCGGCGCCGCGACATCGGCATCGGCGGTGCAGGTCACGCCCATCGCCCAGACCTCGCAACGCAGGTCGAGGGTGAACCCGTCGCGATGCCGTGCCCGCCCCGAAGACGTGACGGTCTGCGCGGCGATGCGGGGCCACTTGTCGCCTGGAACAGCTGGGGCACGGGGTCCAGACGACCTGCCATCCCTGTCGCGCCCCGGGGTCACCTCTCACCACTGCCCCGGTCGTCTCCGACGGCCGCCAGCGCAGGGAGCGAATCGCCGCGGCGAGCGCCTCTCCTTCCGCGGCGGTCGCCCGCCATCCCGACGCATCGGCACCCTCCACGACGTGCAGACCGTACACGGCGCCGACGACGATCAGGGCGAAGGTGGCCGCCAGTGTCATGACCAGCAGCACGGCCAGCATGGCGTAGCCGCCCGACGTTTGACTGCGTCTCATGAGGGACCGACCGACGTCTCGACAGACCTGCGCGCCGTCGCCGAGCCGACCGTGGCCGCGAGGTCGACGCGCACGGCCCGGACGACGCCCCAGTCGGTCTGGGACATGCCGGCGCCGTCGACGAGCGCTCCGTCGGCCAGGACGTAGGCGACGGCGAACCCGGAGATGTGGTCCGCGACGTAGGTGCCGGACGCGTTGCGCCACACCACGCCTCGCGCCGGATCCCAGACGATGAGGACCGCCTCGGCCGCGACAGCGACGTGGTCGTGCACGAGCGCCAGTGACCGCGAGGGGTCGCGGCCGGGAGGAGGCTCGACCACGCGGACACAGGCATGCACGTCGGCGGCGACCGTGCGTGACACCGCCGCCGCGACCGTCGCGGCTTGAGCTCTGTCGTCGGCCCTGTCGGCGAGGGCCGCGACGTTCCACAGCCAGGCGTAGGCCGCGCTCAGGACGACGGCCGCGATGCTCGCGCCGACCAGGAGCTCGACGAGCGTGAAGCCGCCACCCTCCAGGCGCGCCCTCCTGCGACCGGCCCTTGAGCTCATCGTCACGCACCCGCCGTCGGCTGCGCGTCGATGGGTGCGCTCAAGAGCGCCGTGCGCGTGAACTCCACCACGCGCCCATCACCCGCCACACTCAGCGTCAGCGACAGCGAGGGCGCCGGCGGAGCCGTCGCAGTCGCCGCATCCCAGCCGCCCACGGCCTCCGGCCCAACCTCCGGGCCGTCGGGACCGCTGAGAAAGCGCGCCACGCACCTGACCCGTACGCCTGCTTCAGTCAGCAACGTGACGAAGCAGCCCTCCGGCTCGTCGTCGGCGCCGGCGGCCGCCACGTAGCGGGCCTCCGGGGTGTTCTGCCCAAGGCTTGCGTGTGGAAAGACGACCGCCAGCAGGTCCCGGGCCTGGGCGCCGCGCTCGGCCGCAGACTGCGGGTAGGCCCCCGCACAGTACGGCAAGAGGCGAAGGCGCTGGGCGACCCGGCGCACGGCCCGGTCGCCATCCATGCCCCTCTCCAGCCGCACTCCTGCGCGTGACACGTTCACGACACACAACGTGACCGCGGCGATCGTCAGGAGCAGGAGCGCCGGCGGCGACCACTACCTCCAGGAGCGTGAAGCCCTCTCTGCGGCCTGCCGCAGACCGACGCTGAGCGTTCAGCCGCACCGGACGCATCCCGACAGCTGGACCGTCACGGTGCGCGACGTCGTCGGGCCGTCCACGCTGAAGTGGCCGGCGCGAGGACTCGACGACCCCGGCAGGCCGGCCCAGCCCCGACCGCTGAACTCGATGACGCCGTTCGGATACGTGCTCGTGACGCGCGCCCCGAGACACCCGGTGATCAGGGCCTCCCTGCCGGCCGTCACAAGATAAGAGCCGCTGCCGTCGACCTCGACGCGCACAGAGGCCGACCTGCTCTGCGCCTCGGCCTGCGCGGCGCGAAGAACCAGCGCGAGCCTGCGCGCTCCCTCGGCGCTCGAGACGATGGAGCCGACGTGCGCCGCGCTCGGCACCGCGACCGCGGCGAAGATGGCGACGACGGCCATCACCGTCACGAGCTCAAACAGCGTGGATCCCCTCTGGCGTTGCACGGCAGCCTCCGGCCCGTCTGCCGGCCCCCTGCGGACCGGCGAGACAGCTGCAGGCTACGACCGTCCGCACCGGCCAACGAGGATGACGTAGGCACTCCGCGGATGACGTTGGTGATGCGCGTCCGCTGTCGACCACGTGCCGCGCAGAGACCGCCCGGTGACCTCGGCCGGGAGCCCGGTCAGCGCCCCAGTGCCAGGCTCAGGTAGGCGTCGATGAGAGGCGTGCCCGCGAAGAGCGCGACGACCGCTCCCGCGGCCAGGAAGGGACCGAACGGGATGGCGGTCTTGCCGTCTCCCTTGCGCGCCGCGACGACCACGACGCCGATGATGGCGCCGCTCAGAAAGCCGATGAACAGCGCAGGGATGACCGCCGCGCCGAGGTAGATCCCCATGCACAGCGCGAGCTTCACGTCGCCGAAGCCCATGCCCTCCACGTGCCGCACGCGAAAGTAGACCTCGCTGATGAGGAACAGAAAGCCGGCGGCGCCCGCGCCTGCGACGAGCCACTCCCACCACGGTCCGTCGCCGAACAGGATCATGAGCGGGACCCCGACGGCCGCGACCGGCAGGATGATCACGTCGGGGATGATGCGGATCTCGAGGTCGACCTGGCTGACCAGCACGAGCGCCGAGACGAAGAGCAGGTGAGGGATCAGGATCCAGTCGAGGCCGTCCATGAGCACGACGCCGACGAAGATGGCCGCCGTGAGCGCCTCGCCCATCGGGTAGCGCCAGCTGATCGGCGCGCCGCAGTCGCGGCAGCGGCCGCGCAGCACGAGCCAGCTGACCACGGGGATGTTGTCGTAGGCACGGATCTGATGGCCGCACTGCGGGCAGTGCGAGCGGCCCTTGCTGATGCTCTCCTCGTGTGCCAGGCGCCAGGCCCAGGCGTTCAGGAAGCTGCCGATCAGCAGCCCGTAGACGGCGGCGATGACGACCAGGACCCAGGTCATCGTCGGCTACCACACCAGGAATGGTGGCGAGTCGTGAAGGTACACCCTCAGGCGGTGCTTCTCGCTGCCCGGCACCGCCTCGTACAGCATAGTCCCCGATCGATGGGCTGGCCACCTGGCTCATGGGCAGGCCCGAAAACGGGTTGTCCGGCCACTGCGAGGCGGGCAGGTAGGCGGCCAGCGTGGCCTGGTCGCACTGCGGCGGCCAGGGATCGTCGGCGTCTGACGCGGCGACGTAGGTGAGCAGCGCGATGGCGATCGACCTGCCGCCTTCTCGCGCCGCCGCGTTCCTGGCGCGATCGCGCTGCCCGAGGTACATGGGGATGGCGATCGCGGCGAGGATCCCGATGATGACGACCACGAACAGCACCTCGATCATGCTGAAGCCGGCGGACGACGGGTCCGCGGCTACCGTCGGTCCCGCTGTCGCGGCCTCATTGGACGTAGTCCTTGAACAGCTCGGCGAGCAGCTGGTCGAGCTCGTCCTTCGGCATGGTGTCGACCAGCGGCGCCAGCGCCTTCATGCGGGCCTCGCTTCTCCTTCGGGCAGAATGCGTCTCGAGACCGTGCGACGGCCTTCTGGCGCGCGTACTTGTCACCCGCCAGGTACGCCTGGCCCCACATCATGATCGCCTTGTCGCGGCTCACCCGTCTTGGCCAGCAGACCGCGCGGCCAGCCGCGGCAGGTAGGACGGGCTGCCGGGAATCGCCGCCGCCTTCTGATACCAGTCGGCGGCCACCTTGTCCTTGGCCTCGCCCTTCTCGCCGAAGGCGTAGATGAAGAAGGCCGAGATAGGCCGGGAAGCGCCACTCGCGGGGGTTCGCCTTGAACCCCTTCCGCAGGATCTCGTAGGCGACGTCGGGGCGCCCCGCGTCGATGAGCGCAAAGGCGCTGAAGAGGTAGGCGCGCGTGAAGTGGGGGCTCAGCGTCGTCACCAGTCTGCGTCATCGCCGGCAGCGAGTCGAGCCGCCCGTCGCCCGTCACGTGCTCGCCGTAGTACTGGACCATGTACAGGTAGTAGGCGTCGGCGATCGACGTCCGGAAGCTCGGCGAGAAGTCGAGGAAGAACTTCGGCGAGGGCACGAACACGCGCGGATTCGCCGGCGCCTTGCCGGGCCGCGTCGCCTGGTAGGCGACGACACCGCCGGCGCACGCCAGGACGACATCACGACCGCGAGCACCCGCCGCAGCACGGCTAGAACTCCTTGCGGCGGAAGATCACGGCCGCCAGCGCGAGGACCACGACCACGTAGGCGAGCAGATACGCCACCCAGAGGCCGATCTGACCCCAGGCGAGCGTCTGCTCGCCGACGACTCCGGCCTTGACGTCGACCGCCGTGAGGTTGGGGATGAGCACGTAGACCACCCAGGAGAACGCCTCGGTGACCGGGTTGTTCCCGAGGCGGGTCAGCGCCAGCACGTTGTGGCTGAGCTGCCCGGCGACGAAGACGCAGATGCCGAGCACGCTGGCGAGGATCGCCGACCCGAGCGTCGAGAAGAAGATCGTCACCGCCATGATCGCCAGCAGCTGCACGTAGATCATGACGACGGCGGCGAGCACCATGAACGACGGCGACGCCCTGCAGCAGCCAGACGAGCGCGAAGAGGAAGAGCCCCATGCCGGCGAGCACGACCGCCATCGTGCCGCAGAGGCCGAGGAACTTGCCGGCTGATGAAGGCGGCCCTGCTCACCGGCTTGGAGAAGAGCACGAAGACGGTGCGCTTCTCGACCTCCTTGTGCACGAGACTGGCGGCGATGAAGACGGCGACGATGAGCCCGAAGCCGGTCACCGCGACGAGACCGAAGTCCTTCATCATGCGGCCCTGCTCGCCCGAGGCTGATGGCGCCCAGCCAGAGCCCGCCGGCGATCATCACGCAGAGCGAACACGACGATGACCGCGAGCACGCGGTCGCGGATCGTCTCCTTGAACGTGTTGGCGGCGATGGCGGCCAGCTGTCTCACGCCGTCACGACCTTGATGAAGAAGTCCTCGAGCGTCGGCGCCTCGTCGAGCGCTTCGGCCACCTCGCCGCGCCAGACGACCCTGCCCTCGCGCATGATGGCGATGTGCGAGCACAGCTCGTGAACGTCGCTGAGGATGTGTGAGTTGAAGAGCACCGTCTTGCCGCGCTCGTGCAGGCGCTCGATGATGCGCTTGACCTCGACGCGGCCGATAGGGTCGAGCCCCGTCATCGGCTCGTCCAGCAGCAGCAGCTCGGGGTCGTTGACGAGCGCCTGGGCGATGCCGATGCGCTGCAGCATCCCTTTCGAGTACTTGCGCAGCTGGGTGCCGGCGGCCGCCTCGAGGCCGACGTCGCGCGAGCAGCTCGTCGACCCGCTCCGAGTCGCGTCTCGGCGCGCCAGCCCGAAGAGGCGTGCACAGAAGCCGAGGAACTCGCGCCCGGAGAGGTAGTCGTAGAAGTACGGGTTCTCGGGCAGGTAGCCGACCCGGCCCAGACCGTCGACCCCGAGCTCGACGCGAGCCGGAGGTGGGGCGCATCAGGCCGAGGGCCACCTTGACGGTCGTCGTCTTGCCGGCGCCGTTCGGCCCCAGAAGCCCGAAGACCTCGCCTTCCTGCGACGGACGAGGTCGACGCCCTTGAGGATCTCGAGGGGGCGCCGACGAAAGCCGACGTGCACGGTCTTGTGCACGTCGGCGAGATCGAGCACCGTGCGGTTCTTCTGTGGGTCACGCATACGCGCACACGTTTCGCTGCGCTGCGCCCCGACTCCTGCATCCGGCCGCCACGGGCTCCTTACGGTACGACGAAGGTCCCGCCGCTCGACAGATGACCCGTGAGGGTGAACTCACTGCCCAGCGGGACGCCCGATTGCGCGTAGGTGTAGTCGCCCTCGTCGCCGGACTGCTGCATCGGGTCCCCGGTCCACGGATTGTCGGGCCACTGGTCGATGTAGAGGCCGCCAGACAGGTCGTGGAGCTCCCCGTCGGCGACGTCCGCCACGGCCGGATAGATGTCGCCGCGGTCGAGCGCCTAGGTCGCGACGCCGACTTCGATGGCGTGCATGCCGCCCTTGACGGCCGAGTCCTTGGCGCGTTCGCGCTGCTCCAGGTACATGGGGATGGCGATCGCCGCCAGGATGCCGATGATGATGATCACGATCAGCAGTTCGATGAGGGTGAAGCCACCCTGCCGTCGTTCCTCAGCGCCTCTCACGTCCCCTCCCCCCGTCTCTCCCAGATGCTCGCCCGTCGAGCCTTGCACCCTGCACTTACTCTGCCCCCGGACCCCCGGCTCAGACGCCCGCCCGGATCGCCGCGTTGCCTACCCGGTGGACGGTAGTGACAGAAGGAGGGGCGGGCCGCTGGCCCGCCCCTCCGAGAAGAACGGTCACTGCGATCTTTGATCCGCCCTTACAGCAGCGTGGCGTCGCCGACAGTGATGACGACGTCGTCGTTCTTGCCGAAGCCCTGGATCGCGAAGCTCGAGTTGTCAGCGGCAACCGTGTAGTGATAGCCGCCCTGTGCGCCCGTGTCCGCCATCGGGTCGCCCGTCCACGGGTCGTTCGGCCAGTTGTCGACGTAGTTCGCGAGCGTGCCCTGATCGGCGTCAGCAGGGTACTGATCGGAGTTCGAGTCGGTCGCGACGGTCTGGACGCCGACCTGGATCGAGTGCACGCCTTCCTTGACGGCGGCGTCCTTGGCCTTGTCCCTCTGGTTGAGGAACATCGGGATCGCGATCGCGGCGAGGATGCCGATGATGATGATCACGATCAGCAGCTCGATGAGGGTGAAACCCTTCTGCCCCTTGCTGAACCTCTTCATTGCCTATCTCCTCTCGTACTTGACGACTTGCCTGGCTCGATGTACTGACTCGTACCACGCCGCGGAGCGGGCTTCTGCTCCCTCCGCGGCCCCCCACATGAAACAGCCTGCGGTGCTCGATCGATCGGGCGCCACAGGCTGCGAGGTGAGACTCTTCTTGGCGGCAGCCCAGCCGACTCTGTGAGTCCTGTGGCTTTGCGCCCCACCTTCGCAAGTGGTTTGCCCTTGTACGCCTCTGCTGCTTCTATACTGCCTCCCCGTCGAGTTCCTAGACACCTTCTTCGGCATGTTGCCGGAACTCTTTACTACTCTGACAACACTCTGCCCTGCACCGCGCCCAGCGGACTAGGACAAATGTCTAGACAGGTGGACGTTGTCGCGACGCCGGCCGCTCAGAACACCTTGCGGCCGAGCACTTCCTTGAGCCGTCCCAGCGCCTTGATCGACTCGCGCGAGACCTTCTTCTGCGTGAGACCCAGCTCCTCGGCGACCTCGCTCTGCGTCAGATCCTTGAAGAAGAGCAGATAGATCAGGCGGCGCTGGAAGGCGGAGAGCCGGTCCAGAGCCGCGTAGAGCGTGATCCTGTCCTCGATCGGCAGCGAGAAGGAGGCCTGGCGGATCGAGTGCACCATCCCCGGGTCGGCCTCGGCTTGCAGCTCGTCGCCGGTGAACGGCTCGTCCTGGCTGTGGAGCTGGATGCGCGAGTAGAGGTTCATCACCTCGAGGATGCCGGCCTCGTTGATGTTGAGCGCTTCGGCGAGCTCGGCCACCTCCGGCGGCCTGCCGAGCTTGTGCATGAGCTCGGTCGACTTGTCCTGGATCTGCGCGTACACCTTCTTGACCCAGCGCGGCTGCCTCATGAGCAGGGAGTCGCGCAGGTGATGCCTGAGCTCGCCGTCGACGATCGCCGTGGCGTAGGTGCTGAAGCGCACGCCCCGTCCCGCGTCGAAGCGCTGCGCCGCCTTGATCAGCCCCAGGTTGGCGACCTGCAGGAGGTCCTCGTAGGGCTCGCTGGCGTACGCGAACCGCTTGAGGATGTGGTGCAGCAGGTTCTGGTTGCGGCGCACGACCTCGTCGAGGGTCGCCGGCGACCGCGTCCGAGAGTAGACGGCGAGGAGCTGCTCGTTCTCCACGCCGTCCTCCCGGCTGTTACTTGACGATGTTCATCATGTTGAAGATCGGCAGGTACATGGAGATGACGACGGTACCCACCAGCGCGCCGACGAACAGCATGAGGATCGGCTCGAGGATGGACGTCAGCGACTTGACCGCCGCGTTGACCTCATCCTCGTAGAAGTCGGCGATCTTGCCGAGCATCGCGTCGAGCGAGCCGGTCTCCTCGCCCACCGAGATCATCTGCGTGACCATGGCGGGGAACACCTTGACCCGCGAAAGCGGCGCGGTGATGGATTGGCCCTCCTTGACGCTGGCCTCGACGTCGACCATGGCGTCCTCGATCACCACGTTGCCGGCTGCCTGGCCGGTGATCTCGATCGCCTGCAGGATGGGCACACCGGACGTGATGAGCGTGCCGAGCGTGCGCGCGAACCGCGCGATGGCGAGCTTCTGTACGATGGCGCCGATGCCCATGGGGACCCTCAGCTTGAAGCGGTCCCAAACGTGGTGGCCGCGGTCGGTGCGCTTGAGCCTCAAGAGGCCCCAGATCGCGGCGATGATCGCGACGAGGATGATGACATTCGACGGGAACGACAGCATGGCGTCCGAGATCGCCATCATGATGCGCGTGAGGAACGGCAGCTTGGCGTTGCCGAGGTCCCTGTACATGGCCGCGAAGATGGGGATCAGGAACAGCACCATGCCGATCAGGACGATGATGGCGAACGAGCCGATGAGCACCGGGTAGACCATCGCCGACTTGACCGCCCGACGGATGCTGTCTTCCTTCTCCAGCTGGGTGGCGAGGCGATTGAGCACCTCGTCGAGGATGCCGCCGAGCTCGCCGGCCCGGACCATGCTCACGTAGAGCCGGCTGAAGACCTTGGGGTGCTTCTCGAGTGCGTCCGAGAGGCTGATGCCGGCCTCCACGTCGGCGCGCACCTCGCTGATCACTTTCGCGAGCTTCTTGTTCGGCGTCTGCTCCTCGAGAACATAGAGGCAGCGCAGCATCGAGAGGCCTGAGTTCACCATGGTGGCGAACTGGCGCGAGAAGACCGTGAGGTCCTTGGCCTTGATGCGGCCGCCGAGATCGATCTGGCCCCACCCCTGCTTGACCTCGTTGAGGTCGAGCACCGTGAAGCCGCGAGTGCGCAGGGCGGCGGCGACGGCGGCCTTGCTCTCGCCCTCCATCTCTCCCGCAGCCTGCGTGCCGCGCGCGTCGAGCGCTTTGTACGCGAAGTTCGTCATTGCCTCTCCTACGCCCCTTTGGCCACCGGTGCGTCCGGTCGGCCTGTCGGCGACCGGCGTTGTCTAGTCTCTTATCGGCTCCGGTCGCGAAACCTGCAGCGGTCAGCGGCCGGCACGTCCGGCGGCGCCGGCGGCGACCGGCTGGCCCAGCAGCCGCTCGAACTCGGCCGGCGTGCTCGAGCGGTTCTTGGCCAGCTCTCTGGTGATGATGCCGCGGCGCACGAGGTCGGCGAGCGCCGCGTCCATGGTCTGCATGCCGAACGCCGTGCCCGTCTGCATGGTCGAGTAGATCTGGTGCGTCTTGCCCTCGCGGATCAGGTTCCGCACCGCCGGCGTCGGGATGAGCAGCTCGCAGGCGACGCAGCGGCCGCGGCCGTCGCGCGTCGGCAGCAGCTGCTGCGTGCACACGCCCATGAGCGTGGTCGAGAGCTGCACCCGCACCTGCTCCTGCTGGTGGGGCGGGAAGACGTCGATGATGCGATCGATGGTCTGCGGCGCGTCCTGGGTGTGCAGGGTGGCGAACACGAGGTGGCCGGTCTCGGCGGCGGTCAGCGCCGTGGCCATGGTCTCGGTGTCGCGCATCTCGCCGACGAGGATGATGTCGGGGTCCTGGCGCAGCACGCTCTTGAGGGCGCGGTTGAAGCTCTTGGTGTCGGCGCCCACCTCGCGCTGATTGACCATGCACTTCTTGTGCCTGTGGAGGAACTCGATCGGGTCCTCGATCGTCATGATGTGCTCGTCGCGGGTCTCGTTGATCTCGTCGATCATCGCCGCCAGGGTGGTCGACTTGCCCGAGCCGGTAGGGCCGGTGACGATGACGAAGCCTCTGGGCTTGCGCGTCAGGTCGTGCAGCGCCGGCGGCAGGCCGAGGTCCTCGAGCTTCTTGATGTTGACGGGGATGAGGCGGAACGCCGCCCCCAGGCTGTTGCGCTGGAAGTAGGCGTTGACGCGGAAGCGCGCCCGGCCGGGGACCGAATAGGAGAAGTCGATCTCCCACTCGTTCTCGAGGCGCTGCCGCTGGTCCTGCGAGAGGATCGAGTAGATCAGCTCGCGGGTGTCGTTGGCGCTGAGGCGCGGGTAGTCCATGCGCTCCAGTTGGCCGTTGATGCGGATGATCGGCGGCGACCCCACCGTGAGGTGCAGGTCGCTCGCGTCTCGCTCCAATACTTCGAGAAGGACGTCGACCAGATCCATGTTCACTTCCTCGCCAGGGTAGTTGCCAGATCAGACGATCACGCGGGCGATCTCCTCGACGGAGGTCATGCCCAGCAGCACCTTGTCGATGCCGTCTTCGCGGAGCGACTTCATTCCTTCCGCCGCTGCCACACGGCCGATCTCGTCCGCGCTCTTGCGTTCGACGGTGAGCCGGCGGATCGCCTCGCTGACGATCATCACCTCATAGAGCCCCAGCCGCCCCTTATAGCCCGTATTGTTGCATCTCGAACAGCCCTTGGCACGGTGCAGAACGACGTCATCCCGGTCACAAACCTCGGGTGGGAAGTCGTTCTTGCGCAGCATCTCCCTGGTCGCCGTGTACGGTTCCTTGCAGTTCGCGCACAGCCGCCTAGCGAGGCGCTGGGCCAGTACGGCGTCGACCGCCGAGGAGGTGAGGAACGGCTCGATGCCCATCTCCGTGAGGCGAGACAGGGCGCCGGGAGCGTCGTTGGTGTGCAGCGTGCTGAGCACGAGGTGGCCGGTGAGCGCCGACTCGATGGCGATCAGAGCGGTCTCGCGGTCGCGGATCTCGCCGACCATCACGATGTCGGGGTCGCAGCGGAGGATGGAGCGGAGCGCGGCGGCGAACGTCATCCCCGCGCGCGTGTTGACCTGGACCTGGTTGATGCCCGTGAGGCGGTACTCGACCGGGTCCTCCACCGTGATGATGTTCTTCTCCGGGCTGTTCAGGATGTTCAGCGCCGCGTACAGGGTCGTCGACTTGCCGGAGCCCGTCGGGCCGGTGACGAGGATCGCGCCGTACGGCTTCATGAATGACTTGTGAAACCGTTTGAGCGCCTTCTCGGCGAAGCCGAGGTCCTCGAGGTCGAGCATGACGTTGGACTTGTCGAGGAGGCGCATGACGATCTTCTCGCCGTAGACGGTGGGCAAGGTGGCGACGCGCATGTCGATGGGCTTGCCGCCGACCATGAGACCGATGCGCCCGTCCTGCGGCACGCGCCGCTCGGCGATGTCCAGCTCGGCCATGATCTTGAGGCGGCTGATGATGCCCGACTGCATCCGCCGCGGGATCGACATGATCTCGTGGAGTACGCCGTCGATACGGAAGCGCACGACGAGCTCCTTGGCCTGCGGCTCGAAGTGGATGTCGCTGGCGGCGTCGTCGACCGACTGGGCGATGACCGAGTTCACCAGCTTGACGACCGGCGCCTCTTCGGTAGCGTCACGGATGTCGGTGAGCGAGTCTTCGTCGAGCTCACGGCCCTCTTCGGACTCTCCGACCTCCGCCTTCGACCTGTAGATCCTGGCGATCGCCCCGAAGACGTCCTCCTCGCTGGCGATCGCCGGCTGGATCGGGAAGCCGGTGATGATCGCGAGGTCCTCCTGCGCCGGCAGGTTCTGCGGATCGACCATGGCCACCAGCAGCGTGTTGTCGTCGAGGAAGCGCACCGGGACGGCGCCGTAGCGCCGCGCCAGCTTCTCGTCGATGTAGGCGGACGCGGCGCCGTCGAACCGGGTCGCGGTCAGGTCGAGGAAGCTGACGCCGAACTTCTGCGCCAGCGCCTTGGTGAGGTCGAGCTGCGTGACGATGCCGTCGTCGATCAGCAGCTGGCCGAGTCGCTTGCGGGTCTCCTTCTGGCGCGAGAGCGCCAGCTCGACCTGCTCGTCGGTGACGAGGCCCATCTCCTTGAGGATGTCGCCCAGGCGCAGCTTGCTGGTCCGCTGGCTGCGCACGATGTTCTCGAGGAGGTCGTCCGTCGTGACGCCGCGCTCTTCGCCCGCGACCTCGTCGGTCGGCTCGTCGTCCCCATCGGCCTCCCGGCCGTACTCCCCCAGGACCTCAACGGCCTCGAACATCGTCGCCCCATCGCCGTTGCGGCCAGGGTCATCGCTCAGCAGGTCCTCCACGGCGGCGACGGCCGATCTCGGGGCCCGCGGCAGCTCGTCCGGTCCGGGGCCTTCGATGGGGTCGATGATCGGTTTCAGCTCGTCTCCTTCGGCGTCGGTCAGGACGCTGCGCTTCTTCCTGGTCCGCTTCTCATCCTTGGACGGCATCTCTCATCACTTCCAGTGGCGCCGGCACGCCGGTCCAGAGGCTGAACGCCTCAGCCGCCTGCCCCAGCAACATCGTCAGGCCATCTACGACGGTGGCTCCACGGGCCTGCGCCGCCGCGAGGAAGCCGGTCGGCGCGGCACCGTATACCGCATCGAATACGACTTGCCCCGCCGTAACGTTATCGGCCAGCAGGGCAGGGACTTTACCCTCGCCGGCCATGCCGAGTGAGGTCGCGTTGACGACGACTCGCTGACGCGCCACCTCCCGCTCCGTCAAAGCAGACAACGCGAGCCAGCCACAGGAGGCCCCGGGGACGCCCGCCACGATGAGCGCCGAGAGGCGCTCCGCCGTGGCGGGCGTGCGGTTCACGATCGTGAGGGGGCACCCGAGGCGGGCCAGAGCGAGGGCGGCGGCTCGCGCGGCCCCGCCGGCGCCCAGCACCAGCGCCGGGTCGCCGCGCAACGCATCGCCGGCGACGGCGACGAGCGCGGCACGGACCCCTTCCACATCGGTGTTGTACCCCCGCAGCCGGCCCTCCTCGACGACGATGGTGTTCACCGCATCGGCGAGAAGGGCGTCGCCGGAAAGCTCGTCGAGGAAGGGGATCACGGCGCCCTTGTGCGGCACGGTGACGCTGGCGCCGCGGAAGCCGAGGGCCGCCAGGCCCTTGACCGCGGCGCCCACGTCGGCAGCTCGCACCGGGAGAGGCACGTAGACGTAGTCGAGCCCCAGCGCGGCGAAGGCGGCGTTGTGCAGCCGCGGCGACAGCGAATGCGACACTGGGTCGCCGATGATGCCGATGACGTGTGTGGTGCCGCTGACCAGTGCCGCCCCCTCCGCCCGGCGCGGGCGCGCCGCAAGCGTACTGCTACATTGGCCGCCGGCTGCCGGGCTCCTGCCCGCGGTGGCGGTGCGCCGCGCCTCCGGCGCCCCGCGCGGTGGCGGGACGGCGTGGGCTACTGACCGTTGGCCTGGGCCTTCGCCTTGTCGACCAGGAACTGCTTGTAGGAGGTCGAGAAGTAGTGACGGCCCGTCCCGTCGTTGCGAGCGACGTAGTACAGATACTTGTCGTCCGACGGGTTCGCCGCCGCCTGAAGCGCCGCCAGTCCCGGGTTGGAGATCGGCGTCGGCGGCAGACCGAGGTGCCTGTAAGTGTTGTACGGCGAATCGATCTTGAGGTCGTCGTAGGTGAGCACCGGCTTGGTCTTGCCGAGCGCGTACTGGATGGTCGCGTCGATCTGCAAGAGCATCCCCTTGCGCAGCCGGTTCCAGATGACGGCGGCGACGATGGGTCTCTCCGCCGGCACCAGCGCCTCCCTGTCGATCATGGACGCGATGATGACGACGTCGTACTCCGTGAGGTTGGCGGCGCGGGCGCGCCGCATGTCGACCTTGGCGAAGTTGGCGTCGAAGGCCGCGAGCTGGTCGCGCACGAACTTCCTCGCGGTGGCCTTCTTCGGGTCCACGTCGTAGGTGGCCGGGAACAGCATCCCCTCGAGCGTCGTCCCCTTCTTGTAGCCCTGAAGCTCGAACGGCGGCGGGTCCTCACGCGCCGCCTTGATGTACGCGGCGGAGGAGATCGACTTGACGACGCCGGACACGATGGCGGCCGCCTGTTTGAGGGTCGTCCCCTCCGGGATCGAGACCTTGACGGTCGGCGGCCTGGTCCCCTTGAGCAGCTTGGCGATCAGGACGTCGTAGGGCTCGTTGACGCGGAACTGATAGGTGCCGGGCATGAACCGCGTCGCGTAGCCGTCGGCTTCGGCGCGGATCTCGAACGCGCGGGCGTGCTTGACGATGCCCTTCGCCTCGAGCTGTGCCGCGATGGAGCGAAGGGTCGACCCCTCCTTGACGACGACGGTCACCGTGCCGCCGACCTTCCCGTCGGAGAAATACGCGCGCGCGTAGCCGACGCCCGCACCGATGACGAGTGCGAGGATGGCGACCAGCAGGTAGCCCAGGAGTCTCCCGCGGCGGCGCCTCCCGCGGCGGCCTTCGTGACGCGTGCCGCGGCGGTGCTCGATGCCGAGCTCGTCGTTCGCGTACGACGCGCCGGGCTCGTAGCGCGTCCAGCCGTCGCCGGGCGGCCGCTGCTGCCCTGTGAAGGCAGCCCGGCCCGCGAACCCGTCAGCTTCCTTGGCCATCCACCGTCCTGAGGTAGTCCTCGAGCAGTGTCGCCGCGGCGCGCGCGTCGCGCGCCGCGGACCCTCCGCGCTGGTCGGCGAGCTTGGAGGTGAAGCGCTCATCCGCCAGTTCGACAGGGACCTCGACGGCGGCGGCGAGGCGCGCCGCGAACGCTCGCGCCGATCGCGCCTGCCCGTGCTCCCGGCCGTCGAGTGACAGCGGCAAGCCTACCACGATGCGCGCCGGCCGCTCGGCCTCGAGCAGCGCGAGCAAGGCGGCGAACCCGGCCTCGGTCCCGACACGCTCGACGACGGTGAGCGGCCGCGCGACCGTGCCGGTCTCGTCGCAGACGGCGACGCCGGTGCGTACCGTGCCGTGGTCGAGCGCGACGATCTTCACTCAGCCGCCGAGAACGTCCTTGATGGCGGCCACGCCGGCCTCGAGGGCGGCGGCGATACCACCGACGCCGGAGCCGCCGCCTCGCGCCAGGGTGGGCTTGCCGCCGCCCTTGCCGCCGACGGCCGGCAGCATGGCCTTCATGACGTCGCCCGCCTTCACGCCGCGGCCGACCGCGGCGTCGCTCGCGGCGACGACGGCGGCCACCCGACCGTCCACCTCGGAGGCCAGCAGGGCGACGCAGTCCTCGCGCTTCGCGCGGACCTCGTCGACCAGCGTGAGCAGCTCGTCGGCCGTCTCCACCTCCGGCGAGCCGGCCACGACCGCCAGTCCGCCGACCTCGACGGCGCCGGCGAGCAGCTCGGCCGCGTTGTCGCGGCGCTCGCCGCTCTCCGCCACCTTGAGCTTCTTCTCGAGGTCGTGCACATGCTCGGCGAGCCTCTCGACCGTCGCCGCAACGCGGTCCGGCCGCACCTTGAGACCAGCGGCCAGGTCGTCCCACTCCTGCTCGAGCTCGCGATAGTGCTCGATGGCCGCGGCGGAGGTGATGGCTTCGATGCGCCGCGTGTTGGCGCCGACCGACTGGCTCGACGTGATCTTGAAGAGCCCGATCTGCGAAGTGGACGACACGTGAGTGCCGCCGCAGAGCTCGCGGCTGAAATCGTCGATCTCGAGCACGCGCACGAACTCGCCGTACTTCTCCTCGAACTGGCCGATGGCGCCGATCTCCGTCGCGTACTCGCGTGTGGTCACGAACGGGCGCACGGGGTGGTTCTCCGTGATGCGTCGGTTGACGAGGTCCTCTACCTGACGGAGCTGCTCGGCGCTCGGCGCCTCACGCACGGAGAAGTCGAAGCGAAGCCGATCAGGGCTCACGAGCGACCCGGCCTGGCGGACGCTGCCGCCGAGGACGATGCGCAGGGCGTTGTGGAGCAGGTGCGTCGCCGTGTGATTGCAGGCCGTCTGGTGGCGGCGCACCGCGTTGACCATGGCCTTGGCGCGCTCGCCCTCCACGACCCTGCCCTCGACGGGGCGTGCCACGACCACCTGGTCATCGACGAACTTGACCACGCTCTCGACTTCGAGCTTGCCCGAGTCGGTGTGGATCCAGCCGGTGTCGGCGATCTGCCCACCGCCCTCGGCGTAGAACGGGGACTCCGCCAGCTTGACGGCAACGCGGCCGTCACCGAGCTCGCCCAGGGCGCGGATGACGGTGAAGACCTCGAGGCGCTCGTAGCCGACGAAGTCGACGGCCACGGCGGTCATCCGGCGCTGGAAGTCCTCGACCTCACCGGGACCGGAGGCGAAGGCGCCCTCCTTCTGGGCGGCCCGGGCGCGCTCGCGCTGCTCGTCCATGAGGTGGCCGAAGCGCTCTTCGTCGACGGTCATTTCCTGCTCGGCCGCGATCTCGCGTGTGAGGTCGAACGGGAACCCGTAGGTGTCGTGCAGCTCGAAAGCGACCTCGGCGGGGAGCTCCGTCCCGGCGTCGCGGGCACGGCGCAGAGCCTCCTCGAGGGTGCCCATGCCCTGGTCGAGCGTGCGCCGGAAGCGCACCTCCTCCTCGTTCACGACGCGCCTGATCTCGGGCTGGGCCTCGATCAGGCCCGGATAGGCGGCCTTCATCCCGTCGACCACCGCATCGGTGAGGGCGGCCAGGAACGGCTTGTCGACGCCGATGGCGACCGCCTGCTGCACGGCGCGGCGGATGATGCGCCGCAGCACGTAGTCGCGGCCGTCGTTGCCCGGCAGGACGCCGTCCATGATGAGGAACGAGGCGCCGCGCGCGTGCTCGGCCATGGTGCGCAGAGCGCGCGTGATGGCCGGAGAGGCGCCCGGCGTGACCCCGGCCAGCTCCGCGCCCCGCTGCACCAGCGGTGCGAACAGGTCGGTCTCGAACACGTTGGTCACGCCCTGCGTGATACCGGCGATGCGCTCGAGGCCCATGCCGGTGTCGATGCTGCCCTTGGGGAGCGGCGTGAGGTGGCCGGCCTCGTCCATGTCGTACTGCACGAAGACGAGGTTCCAGTACTCGAGGTAGCGGTCGCAGTCGCAGCCGGGCTTGCAGTCCGGGTCGTCGCAGCCCATCTCGGGGCCGAAGTCGTAGTACAGCTCCGAGCAGGGCCCGCAGGGGCCGGTCGGCCCGGCCGGGCCCCAGAAGTTGTCGCTGCGCCCGAGGCGGACGATGCGGTCGTCGCTGAAGCCGTGCGACTTCCAGAGCGCGACCGCCTCCTCGTCCGGCGGCACCTGCGCGTCGCCGCCGTACACGCTGACCCAGATCTTGCCGCGGTCGATGCCGAGCTGGTCGGAGAGCTCGAGGGCCCACTCGATGGCCTCGGCCTTGAAGTAGTCGCCGAACGAGAAGTTGCCCAGCATCTCGAAGAAGGTGAGGTGGCGCGCCGTCTTCCCCACGTTCTCCACGTCGGAGGTCCGGAACGACCGCTGGCAGGTGGTGATGCGCGTCGCCGGCGGGGTCTCTACGCCGAGGAAGTACGGTTTGTACTGCTGCATCCCCGCGGTGGTGAAGAGGACGCTGGTGTCGCCCGCCGGGACCAGGCTGGCAGGCTCGCCGGCCAGATGCCCATGGGCCACGAAGAAGTCGCGGTAGAGGTCACGGATGTCGGCAGCGTTCACGTGGGAGTCCTTGTAGCGTGGATGTCGGTATGGTCTAGCGCTCGTCGTCGGACGAACGCGGAGGCAGCGGGTTGTCGAGATCGCCGATCTCTTCCCGCAGCTTCTCCAGCGAGCGCCTGATGAGGCGCGAGACGTGCATCTGCGATATACCCACGCGCTCGGCGATCTGACTCTGCGTCAGTCCTTCGAAGAAGCGCAGGTGGAGGATGTAGCGCTCGCGCTTGTCGAGCTTCGCGAATCCCGGCGCGAGCGTCGTGCGGTCCTCCATGGTGTCGTAGGCCTCTTCTTCGCCGCCCAGGTAGTCGATGAGGCCCGCGTCCTCTTCCCCCGACTCGCCGTTGGGCGACGCCTGGAGCGACACGGAGTTGTAGGCCTGGCTCGTCTCGAGCGCCTCGAGGACTTCCTCGGGCGTGGCGTTGGCGGCCTCGGCGAGCTCGTTGATGGTCGGCGACCGCTGCAGCTTGGGCACGAGCTCGTCGATGACCTTGTTGAGGCGGATGTTGAGCTCCTGCAGGCCGCGCGGCACGCGCACCGACCAACCCTTGTCGCGGAAGTAGCGCTTGATCTCGCCGACGATGTTGGGCGTGGCGTAGGTGGTGAGTTCCACGCCGCGGCTGAGGTCGAAGCGGTCGATGGCCTTGATGAGGCCGATCGCGCCGACCTGGACGAGGTCGTCGAAGTGCTCGCCGCGCGAGGCGTAGCGCCGCGCGAGTGAGCGCACGAGGGGGAGGTACATCGTGATGAGCTGCTCGCGTGCTTTGCGGTCACCGTAGAGGTGGTAGCGCCGGAGCAGGTACTGGTCGAGCTTCTCGGAGTCGTCCTTGCCGCGACCCTCCGGGTCCGCGGAAGGCCCCTCTTGCGTCGTCTCCGGGCCCTCGCCCTCCTCGTCGTCGTCCGGCACATGCCGTGCCTGGCCGGGCAGCGACTCGAGGTCAAGCGGGTCGTTGACGCGTCTGTCGTCGCGGCCGTTCATGCCGGCGACTCCGAGCGGTGCTTGACCATGAGGACGCTGAAAGAGCCTTCCCCCTCCTGCACGACGACGTCGTCGACCAACCGCTGGAGCAGGGTGCAGAGATCGATGCAGCCGCCCGGCGTGACCGCCACCTGGTCGCGCAGCTCACTGGAGCTGAACGCGCCTGCGGTGACCCGCAGGGTGCCGCCTTCGACCATGACGAGGACGCGCAGGCGGTCGAGGTCCTCTGCTTCCAGCGCCGCCTCCAGGAGACGGTCGGTGGCCAGGAACAGGTCGTCCAGGTCGTCGAGCGAGAAGTCGAGACGCGCGCCGAGCCCGCCGAGCACCATGCGCACGGTGGAGAGGGCGCTCAGCGTCGCCGGCACTTCGAGAGAGATCCTCTCGGTCATGACGGCCTCAGGCCCCGGGAGGCGCGCCGGCGGCGAGCAGTTGCCGGGAGAACTCCTCATCGCGGTCGCGGGCCGCGCCCTTGCCCTCTTCGAGGGCCTTCGTGGCCCGTGCTTTGGTGTCGTCGGCCCAGCGCAGTGCGTCCCCGGGCAAGCTCCGCACGATCTGGAGGTAGCCCTCGCCGGTGCGCGCGCGCCGGGAGCGCATGTAGTAGGTCAGGGCGGCGCCGGCCACGGCGCCACTCACGATCAGCTTCGTCGAGAACCCCATCTTCAGGCCTTCGTGTCGGTCTCCGCAGCCGAAGCTGCGGCATCGGCCGTGTCGGCCGCCGCTGTGGCGGCGGCTTCGGGAGCTTCGCCTGCGGCAACGGCTCCGTCCTGCGCCACGTCGGCGGCGCCGGAGGCCGCCGCGGATGCGGCGCCGTCCGCAGCAGCAGCCGCGTCGGAGTACGACTCGGCGGCGTCCGCCGCGGAGGCGGTCGAGTCGCCGGACGCGGGACCAGAAGCGGCGGCGCCGCCCGCGGGCGGTGCCTGGTCCCGGCGCATGAAGCTCGACACGGCGCCCTGCACGCCGGCGGTGAACGATGCCGCCTTGCGCGCAGGGGTGCTCACCGCGCCCTCGACGGCGGTGGCCATCGCGTCGATCTTGTCGGTGATGTCGGCGACGTCCTTGGTGATCTGATCGACGTTGCCGAGGTTGGCGTTCACGCCGTCCAGAGTGGTGCCTGCCTTCTGCATGAGCGGGACTGCCTCTCGGTCGACGTCGGTGATCGCCGTGTCCATACGCACAAGAGTCCCTCCGAGCTTGAAGAACGCATAGGCTGCAGCGATGGCCACGACGACGAAGAAGAACGCGGCAGCGTAGTCCAGGACGATGGTGGGAGTGCTCATCGCGATCGTCGCGAACGAGGAGTCCATGCAGCGCTCCTTTCGTGGGTCA
The DNA here is from genome assembly GCA_963784975.1 of uncultured Thermoleophilia bacterium. Classification (GTDB taxonomy): domain Bacteria; phylum Actinomycetota; class Thermoleophilia; order UBA2241; family UBA2241; genus CAIXSE01. The sequence goes on from CAWAUK010000027.1 coordinate 72,131, forward strand.
GGTGCAGCCTTTCGAGTGTCCGAAGCGTATCATACCGCGCTCGGCGGCCAGTGCCGGGTGCGCCGCGTAGACGCCGGGCCGGCGCCGCCCGTCCGGTCTTCGCCACGCCACGACGGGAGGCGAGCCGAAAGCGCCTCAAAGCGACCGCTCCGGAGAGCTTGGACCACTCGAAGATGGCCGCAGCCCCACGCCGGCGGCCGCCGCGATGCGCCCGCCACCGACGACCACGTCGTCGCGATAGAAGACGGCGGCCTGGCCCGGCGCGAGTCCGGCGAACGGCTCGTGGAGCGTCACCTCGAGCGCGTCGTCGCACCGCTCGAGGGCGGCGACCGTCACCGCCGCGGAGCGGTAGCGCAGCTGCACCTCGAGGCCGCTCCCGTCACGCAGGCCGCGGTCGACCACGTCGCGTACCCACACGGAGCGGACCTCGAGCTCGGCGCGGCCGCCGACGACGACTTCGTTCTCGGCGGCCCGCCGCTCGAGCACGTACAGCGGCTCGGCGGCGCTGACACCGATGCCTCGCCGCTGCCCCACGGTGTAGCGCCAGTGCCCCTGATGACGACCCACGACGGCGCCGCCGCCGTCGACGAGGTCTCCCTCGACGGGCTCGACGCCGCGCTGCTCCAGGAAGTCCTGATAGCCGTCGACCGCGAAGCAGACCTCCTGGCTCTCCGGCTCGTCCGCCACCTCCAGGCCGGCCTCCGCGGCGGCGGCGCGCACGTCGGCCTTGGTGAGCTCGCCGAGCGGAAACTCAAGACGGGCGAGCACCGCCGGAGGGACGGCCCACAGCATGTACGACTGGTCCTTGCGCCGGTCGGCGGCGCGCGCAACGTAAGGCTCGCCGTCCCGCCAGACCAGCCGGGCGTAGTGGCCGGTGGCGACGCGCGCCAGGCCCAGCTCGCCGGCCAGGCCGGCGAGCGCCGCCAGGCGCATGGGATTGCACTCCACGCAGGGATTGGGCGTCTCGCCGCCCAGGTAGCCGCGCTCGAACGGCCCCACGACGACGTCCTCGAACTCCGTCTCGAGGTCGAGGACGTGATGCGGGAGCCCAAGGTGCGCCGCCGTGCGGGCGGCGCGCTGCAGAGCACCGGGAGAGCAGCAGCTGCGCCGGTCCGTGCCCGACCACAGCCGCGCGGTCGCCGTCTCCAGGCTGCGGCCCTCGCCGATCAGCGTCAGCGCCGCAACGGCGCTATCCACCCCGCCGCTCAGTGCGACGAGTGCTCGTGTTCTTTTGGGAGTGTCCTGAGGATCTGCTCGACCTCGGCCTCTCGGCCGCTCTTGACCAGGTAGTCCTGGATCGCGAGGTGCAGCGCGTCGGCTGCCAGGTTGGAACAATGCATCTTGTTCGGCGGCAGGCCGCCGAGCGCTTCGGCCACGGCCTTGTTGGAGATGTCGGCCGCCTCCCCGAGGCTCTTGCCCATGACCATCTCGGTGACCATGCTCGAAGTGGCCACGGCGGCGCCGCAGCCGAACGTCTTGAACTTGACGTCGGCGATCCGGTCCTTGTCATCGACGGCTATGCTGATGCGCATCACGTCGCCGCAGACCGGGTTGCCGATCTGGCCGACGCCGTCGGCGTCCTCGATCTCTCCCACGTTGCGCGGGTTCGTGAAGTGGTCCATCACCAGGTCGGTGTACATCTATCAACCTTTCACGTACAGCGGGCTCATCTGCCGCAGCTTGTCGACGATCGGCGGGAAGACCTTCAGGAACGCGTCGGCCTCCTCTTCCGTATTCTCCCTCCCGAGGCTGATGCGCATGCTCCCGTGCGCTTCCTCGGCGCCGAGGCCCAGGGCGAGGACCACGTGCGACGGCTCCAGGGAGCCGGACGCGCAGGCGGAGCCGCTCGAGACCATGAAGCCGCGAGAGTCGAGCTGCAGGAGCATCGATTCGCCTTCGACGTAGCGCACGCTGAAGGCGACGTTGCCGGGCAGGCGCTCCGTGGGATGCCCCAGGTAGGTGACCTCCGGGATGAGGTCGATGACGCCTGCGGCGATCTTGTCGCGCAGCCGTTCAAGACGCGGACGCACCTCCGGCAGCTGCTCGGCGGCCATGGACATGGCGACGCCGAGCCCGACGATGCCGGGGACGTTCTCGGTGCCGGAGCGCAGGCGACGCTCGTGCCCGCCGCCGTGCAGGATCGGCTGCAGGCGCGTGCCCCGCTTCACGTAGAGCGCCCCGATGCCTTTGGGGCCGTAGAGTTTGTGGCCGGAGAGGCTGAGCAGGTCCACGCCGAGCTCGGCGACGTCGACCGGCAGCGAGCCGACCGCCTGCACGGCGTCGGTGTGGAACAGGGCGCCCTTGTCGTGCGCGATCCGCGCCAGCATCGCGATGGGCTGCACCGAGCCGACGACGTTGTTGGCGAACATGATCGACGCGAGCCGGGTGTCGTCGCGGAACGCCTGCTCGTAGGCGTCAACGTCGACGACGCCGTCGCCGTCCACGGGGATGAAGTCGACCGCCCAGCCGACGCGATTGAGGGCGCGCGCCGCCTCCATGACGGCCGGGTGCTCGATCGCGCTGACGATGAGATGGCCGGGCTGATAGCGGGCGAGGCTGCCGAAGAGCGCGAGGTTGTCGGACTCGGTGCCGCCGGCCGTGAACACGATCTCCTTTTCGCCGGCGCCGAGGACGGCGGCGACCTGGGCGCGCGCCGCGTCGACGGCCGCGCGCGCCTCCCGCCCCAGCCGGTGAAGCTCGGACGGGTTGCCGTAGTGCTCGGAGAAGTACGGCAACATCGCCTCGAGCACCTGCCGGTCGACCGGCGTCGTGGCCGCATGGTCGAAGTAGACCGTCTTCATGGTGACACTGCCTCCCTTGTCAGATCCTCGAGGGTGATGCCGTTCAGAGCGCCGCTGATGGCGCTGTCGAGGCGCCGCCACACGATCCGCGAAGCGCACGAGTCGGCGCGGGCGCAGGCGCCGTCGTCGGGCACGCAGCCGACCAGCGACAGCGGGCCCTCCAGCGCCGTGACGACGTCGCCGACGGCGACGTCGGCGGCGGCGCGCGCCAGCTGGTAGCCGCCGCTCACCCCGCGCGTCGCCTTGACGAGGCCGGCCTCGCGCAGCCGCGCGAGGATGCGCTCCAGGAACGGCGCGGGGATGTTCTCCTCCGCGGCGATCTCCGGCAGGGGCACGGGCCGGCCACTGTCGTGGCCGGCCAGGTAGACCATGGCCCGCAGGCCGTATTCGCAGCGAGAAGAGATGCGCATGCGGCTCCCGTCGTGTGGCTGGGCCGAATCCCAACCAATAGGGTCGGCATTATGGTACCACAGAGGGAAGACCGGTCAAACAGAGACGGCGCCCCGGAGGGCGCCGTCTGAAGTCACTCGTCTGTGCCGGCGGTCAGAGGCCGCGGACCGCGTCGGCGACCTCCTGTTCCATGACCTTGAAGCCGATCCAGCCCGTGTACAGCTGGGCCACGGTGCCGTCGCCGCGGATGATGGCGAGGATCGGCGGGTCGCTGACGCGCAACTGCATCAGCGTGTCCCCGAGCTGCTTCGACTCGCGCGCCTCGAAGGAGAAGAACGAGCTGTCGGCGGCGTAATTCGCCTTGATGTCGTTGAAGTAGGAGAGCATCTCCATGTCGTCGCTCGCGCCCTGGACGTACACCAGGAGGACGATGCCGCGCTTCTCGTCGAGGCGCTTGGTGATGAACGCAGGCGTCTCGGCGGTCGGCTGGAGAGTGAGCGGCGCGTAGCCGGTCATGCCGTAGCTGCTCACGCTGTTGTAGGAGGCCGGCTGCGTGGTGGCCGGCGCCGGAGTGGCGCTGGATTCAGCCATGACGCGCACGGCGATGACGCCGCCGAACAGCAGCGCGCCGATCACCAGGACCAGGACGGCGCCGACCAGGAACGTCCGGTTGCGTTTGAAGATCCCCATGCCGGCCTCCCCCCAGAGAGAAAGAGCTCCACCTTGCCGTGCTCGCGTTATTCTCGAACCTGCTCTCGCAGGTGGGTGCCCTCCCGGACCGTCCACGGACGGCCCGGCGATCGAGCTCCCGATGTGTTCGTGTTGGCTCGAGAATGTGGCGGGGTCACGAACAAGGTCGAGCCGCGCCATCCTAGCAAACGACCACTGATTCAACAATCTTGTCGGCACACCTGCAAAAAGCTTGAGGGCGAGCCTGCCGTGGACGTCTATCCGAGACGGATGCGCAGGTCCTTGAGCTGCTCGGCCGTGACCGCTCCCGGCGCAGCCGTCATCGGGTCGCCGCCCGAAGACGTCTTGGGGAACGCGATGACGTCGCGGATGGAGTCGGCGCCGGCGAGGAGCATGATGATGCGGTCGAAGCCGAGTCCGATGCCGCCGTGCGGCGGCGCCCCGTACTCGAGCGCCTCGAGGAACCAGCCGAACGCCTCGTCGATGCGCTCGTCGCTCATGCCCAGGGCGCGGAGGATCGAGCGCTGGACCGTGGCGTCGTGATTGCGCAGGGACCCGGAGCCGAGTTCGACCCCGTTCAGCACGAGGTCGTACTGGGCGCCGCGCACGGCGAGCGGGTCGCTCTCCATGAGTGGCATCGTCGCCTCGGTCGGGAGGCTGAACGGGTTGTGGCCGTAGGTCAGCGTGCCCGTCTCCTCGTCGATCTCGAAGAGCGGGAACTCCTCGACCCAGAGAAGCGCCCAGCGCGTCGAGGGCTCGGGCGCGAGCAGGCCGATGAGGGCGAGCCGCAGCGCGCCGAGCACCTCGGCGGCGACGGGCGCCTCGTCGGCGGCGAAGACGACGAGGTCGCCGGGCTCGCCGCCCACCTTCTCGACGAGCGCGGCCCGCTCGGCCTCGCCGAGGAACTTGACGATAGGGCCGCGCAGCGCGCGGCCCTCTTCGACGTAGACGTAGGCCATGCCCTTGGCGCCGTGCTCCTTGGCCAGCTCGGTGAGCCTGTCGATCTGCGCCCGGGAGAGGGAACCGCCGCCGGGCGCCCTGATGGCGCGCACCACCCCGCCGCCGTCGACGGCGGCGCGGAAGACCTTGAACTCGCTCCCGGCGAAGGTCTCGCTGAGCTCGACGATCTCGAGGCCGTAGCGCAGGTCGGGCTTGTCCGAACCGTAGCGCAGCATCGCCTCGTCGTAGGAGAAGCGCGGCAGCGGCGTGGCAGGCGGGGTCTCCCCCACGCCCTCGAAGATCGCCGTCATCAGGCCCTCGAGCAGCTCGCGGATCTCGGGCACCGCGAGGAACGAGGTCTCGATGTCGATCTGCGTGTGCTCGGGCTGGCGGTCGGCGCGCAGGTCCTCGTCGCGGAAACAGCGCGCGAACTGGTAGTAGCGGTCCATGCCGGCGACCATGAGGATCTGCTTGAACATCTGCGGCGACTGCGGCAGCGCGTAGAAGCGGTGCGGTTGCAGGCGCGAGGGGACGAGGAAGTCCCTCGCGCCCTCCGGCGACGACCTGGTGAGGTCCGGGGTCTCGACCTCGATGAAGCGGTTGGCGTTCAGGTACGCCCTGGCGGCTTGCGTCGCCGCATTGCGCAGCTCGAGGTTGGCGAGCATCGCAGCGCGGCGCAGGTCGAGGTAGCGATACTTGAGTCGCAGTGTCTCGTCGACGTCGACCTGCTCCGCCGCCTCGACCTCGAACGGCGGCGTCTTGGCGCGATTGAGGATCGAGAGCTCGGCGGTGCGCACCTCGACCTCGCCGGTCGGCAGTCTAGGGTTCACGGTCTCGGGCGAGCGCGCGACGACCGTCCCCGTCACGGCGAGCACGAACTCGGGGCGCACCTGCTCGGCGAGCGCGTGCGCCTCCGGCGCGTGCGCCGGGTCGATGACGAGCTGGACGATCCCGCTACGGTCGCGCAGGTCGATGAAGATCAGGCCGCCGTGGTCGCGACGGCGAGCCACCCAGCCGGCGAGGCGGACCTCGCGACCCACATCGCCGGCGCGGAGCTCGCCGGGGTACGTGTCACGCAGCATCAGGCCTCACTCTCCAGGCGGGCGGCGACCAGCGCCGGCAGCTCGGCGGCGGCGACATCCTCTTCCCCGCCGCCGGCCAGGTCCTTGAGCCGCACGGCGCCCTCCGCCAGTTCGTCCAGGCCGAGCAGCACCGCGAAGCGGGCGCCGCTGCGGCCGGCCTGCTTGAACTGGCCCTTGGGGCTGCGACCGGCGAGGTCGAGGTCGGCCGGCACGCCGGCGCGGCGCAGGCGCTCGGCGACGGCGAAGGCCGCCGGCCGGGCCTCCTCGGAGAAGGAGACCACGAAGACGCCGGTCGCGGACGGGGTCGCCAGCGGGTCGCGCATCGCCAGGGCGATGCGCTCGAGGCCGCTGCCCCAGCCCACGCCCGGCGTCGTCCGGCCGCCGACCTGCTCGACGAGACCGTCGTAGCGGCCGCCGCCGCCGACGCCGCTCTGGGCGCCGAGACGGTCGGAATCGAACTCGAAGGTCGTGCGCGTGTAGTAGTCCAGGCCGCGCACGAGGCGGAAGTCGAGGTTGGGCTCGAGCCCGGCGGCCCGGACCAGCGCGAGCACGGCGTCGAAGTGCTCGCGACACTCCGGGCACAGGTGGTCGCTGATGCGCGGGGCCTCGTCGAGCACCGCGCGGCAGCTCTCGACCTTGCAGTCGAACGTGCGCAGCGGGTTGCTGTCGATGCGCTCCAGGCAGTCGCCGCAGAGCTCGCCCTCGTGGCCACGGAGATAGTCGCGCAGCTTCTCGACGTAGGCGGGGCGGCACTGCGCGTCGCCCATGCTGTTCATGTTGAGGGTGACGCCCTCCACGCCGACCTCGGCGAAGATGGCCGCCAGCAGGAGGATCACCTCGGCGTCCACGGCCGGGTGGGCCGAACCGATGGCCTCGGCACCGATCTGGTAGTGCTCGCGGTAGCGGCCCGCCTGAGGCTTCTCGTAGCGGAACATCGGGCAGTGGTACCAGAGCTTCACCGGCTGCGGCAGCTTGTGCATGCCGTGCTCCACATAAGCGCGGCAGATGGGCGCAGTGCCCTCGGGACGCAGCGTGAGCGAGCGGCCGCCCTTGTCCGTGAACGTGTACATCTCCTTGCGCACGATGTCGGTGGCCTCGCCGACGCCGCGCTCGAAGAGACCGGTCTCTTCGAACTCGGGGGTGACGACGTGGCGGTAGCCGTAGGCGGCGAAGACGCGCGCCGCGGCGGCGACGACCGCGTCGCGCTCCGCGGCCTCGTCGGGCAGCAGGTCGTACGTTCCCTTGGGCGCCTGCGGCGAGCTCACCAGCGGTGCTCCGGGTCGTGCCGGATGGGCGAGAGGAACGGGTTGAGCGCGAGCTCGCGGCCGAGCGACGTGTCCGGGCCGTGGCCGCTGTGCACGGAGGCGTCCGGCGGGAACCGCCGGATGAGCGCCGCGACGGAGTTGAGCAGCTGGTCCATGTTGCCGCCGGGCAGGTCCGTGCGCCCGACGCTGCCCTGGAAGAGCAGGTCACCGACGAAGAGATCCTCTTCGCCGATGGCGAAGGTGTACGAGCCGCGCGAGTGGCCCGGCGTCGGGATGGCGAGCACCGGGATCGGCAACGTCAGCGTCTGCTCGCCCTCGATGGTGATGGCCGTCTCGACCGGCTCGATGTCGAAGCCGGCCATGGCGCCGAGGCCCCCGTCCGCCATCTGTCCGGCGTCCTCGGCGCCCACGTACACGGGGATGTCGAAGTGCCGGGCGACGGGCGTGACGCCGCCGAAGTGGTCGAAGTGACCGTGCGTGACGAGCACGGCGGCGGGAGCGAACCCGAACTCGGTGAACGCTTCGATGACGACGTTGGCCTCGTCGCCGGGATCGATGACGAGCCCTTGCTGCCCCTGGACGACGATGAAGCAGTTGGCCTGGAGCGGGCCGAGGGGCACGGCGAAGACTTCGACGGGTTCAGGCATTGGTACCTCGAGTGGTCGACGTTCGGCCCCAGAGCGTATCAGACGGCGGCGAACAGGGTCGACCGCGCCGCCCGGCGAAGCGGCGGCGGCGTTTCTCAGCCTCCGACCACGCGGTAGGCGTCGTAGACCGTGTGGATGCTGCGGATGTTGGCGAGGATGTTGTCGAGCTGGCGCACGTCGCCCACCTCGAGCGTGAAGCGGTCGCGTACTACTCCGTCGGGCAGCGTCTGCATGCTCCCGCCGATGATGTTCACCCCCGAATCCGAAAGCGTGCGTGCAAGGTCCTCGAGCAGGTGGTTGCGGTCCAGCGCCTCGACCATGATCTCGACCCGGAAGGCCATGCCGCCGAGGCCCTTCCAGCCCACCTTCGTGAAGCGCTCGGGGTTCTTCATGAGGGCGCGAGCGTTCTTGCAGTCGCGGCGGTGGATGGTGATGCCCTTGCCGAGCGAGATGTAGCCGACGATCTCGTCGCCGGGGATGGGCTTACAGCACTTGGCCATGCGCACCATGATGTCGCTCATGCCCTCGACGGCGATGCCGAACTCGCCGCTGAGCGCCTGCGGCTCCTCCACGTCCTGCACCGGCCGCGACGGCAGCATCTCGGGCGGCGGCGTGGCCTCCTTCATGGTGCCGGCGCGCTGCATGACCTTGTGGGCGACCGTCTTGACCGGCAGGCGGCCGGAGCCCAGCGCCACGAACAGGTCGTCGGGCTTGTTGTAGCCGACGTCCTTGCAGATCTGGGCGAACACCTTGGAGCTCAGGATCTTCTGCGCCGGCAGGCCCTCGCGGCGCAGCGCCTCCTGCAGGAGGTCACGGCCGGAGTGCTCCGAGTCCTCGCGCTGCTCGCGGCGGAAGTGCTGGCGGATCTTCTGCCGCGCCCGCGGCGAGTTGACGATGTCGAGCCAGTCACGGGAGGGCCCGTGGCTCGACTTGCTCGTGATGACCTCGACGATGTCGCCGCTGGTGAGCTTCGTGTGCAGCGGCACGATGCGGCCGTTGACCTTGGCGCCGACGGTGTGGTTGCCCACGTCGGTGTGCACGGCGTAGGCGAAGTCGATCGGCGTGCTCCCCGCGGCCAGGCTCTTGACGTCGCCCTTGGGCGTGAAGACGAAGACCTCGTCCTCGAAGAGGTCGACCCGCAGGGTGTCCATGAACTCGCGCGGGTCGCCGGTCTCGGACTGCCACTCCATCATCTGGTGCAGCCAGGCGAGCTTGTCCTGGTCGCGGTCGCCGCGCTCCTTGTAGAGCCAGTGCGCGGCGACCCCGTACTCGGCGGTCTGGTGCATGTCGAAGGTGCGGATCTGGATCTCCAGCGGCTTGCCGCCCGGCCCGATCACCGTCGTGTGCAGTGACTGGTACAGGTTGAACTTGGGCATCGCGATGTAGTCCTTGAACCGGCCCGGGATGGGCTTCCAGACCGAGTGGATGATGCCCACCGCGCCGTAGCAGTCCTTGATCGAGTCCACGAGCACGCGCAGCCCGGTGAGGTCGAAGATCTCGTTGAACTCCTTGCCGCCGCGGCTCATCTTCATGTAGATGGAGTAGAAGTGCTTGGCGCGGCCGGTGATGTCGGCCTCGATGCCGGCCTTCTCGAGCTCACCGAACAGGAACCCGGCGGCCTCGTCCACGTAGTCCTCACGGTCGGCGCGGCGCTGCGCGACCCACTTCTGGATCTCCTGGTACTTGCGCGGGTGGAGCGAAGCGAACGAGAGGTCCTCGAGCTGCCACTTGAGGTTGTGGATACCGAGTCGGTGCGCGAGCGGCGCGTAGACCTCGAGCGTCTCCTTGGCCTTCTGGATCTGCTTCTGCTTGCTCAGGTAGCAGAGCGTGTGCATGTTGTGCAGGCGGTCGCAGAGCTTGATCAGGATGACCCGGATGTCCGTGGCCATCGCGATGATCATCTTGCGGTAGTTCTCGGCCTGCTCCTCCTCCTGCGAGGTGAAGTGCATCTTGGTCAGCTTGGTGACCCCGTCGACGAGCATGGCGATCTCGTCGCCGAACTCCTCCTGGATCCAGCTGAGCGGGGTCCCGGTGTCCTCGACCACGTCGTGCAGGAGGGCGGCGGCGATGGTGACCGAGTCCAGCTTGAGCTCGGCGGCGTTGAGCGCCGTGCCCACGGGGTGATGGATGTAGGCCTCGCCGCTCTTGCGGCTCTGCTGCCCGTGGAGGAACGCGGCGGCCACGAAGGCGCGCGTGATGAGGTCGCGGTCCGGGTCCGGGTTGTAGCGCTCGATGGCCGAGAACAGGTCGTCGAGCAGCGGCCCGTACTCGACGGGGACCTGCGTCAGAGCTGAGCTGTCAGGCAGGTCTGCAGGAAGTCTGGTGTCTGATACCTGTTGTGCCATCGTCTGCACGCGTCCGTTCGGGTGACGTCGACCTTACTCTGCGGGCGTTCGAGA
>CAWAUK010000028.1:0-12938 GCA_963784975.1 uncultured Thermoleophilia bacterium
CTTCGTCGCGTCGCGCGCCCACCACGCCGACGTCGGCGGCATCACGCCGGGTTCCATGCCCCCGGGCAGCCGCACGATCGACGAGGAGGGCGTGCTCATCGAGGACTTCCGGCTGGTCGAGGACGGCCGACTGCGAGAGCCTGAGCTGGCGGACCTGCTCACGAGCGCCGCCCACCCGGTGCGCGACCTCCAGCAGAACCTCGCCGACCTGCGCGCCCAGGCGGCCGCCAACGCCCGCGGCGCGGCCGAGCTCGGCCGCATGGTCGCCGAGTTCGGCCTCCCCGTGGTCTCCGCCTACATGCGCCACGTGCAGGACAACGCCGCGGAGGCCGTCCGCCGCGTGCTCGACAGGTTCGCCGGCGCGGCGGACGCGCCGCGGCGCTTCCGCCAGGAGCTCGACGACGGCAGCGCGATCGTGGTGTCGGTGACCATCGACCGGGCCGCCCGCCGGGCCATCGTCGACTTCACCGGCACGTCCCCGCAGCGCGCCGACAACTTCAACGCGCCGGAGGCGGTGACGACGGCGGCCGTCCTCTACGTCTTCCGCACGCTCGTCGACGCGGACATCCCGCTCAACGACGGCTGCCTGAGGCCCATCGACATCGTCATCCCGCCGGGGAGCATGCTCTCGCCGGTGCGCCCCGCCGCCGTAGCGGCCGGCAACGTCGAGACCTCTCAGGCGGTGACGGCCGCGCTGCTCGGCGCGCTCGGCGCGGCTGCCGCGAGCCAGGGCACCATGAACAACCTCACCTTCGGCGACGACCGCTACCAGTACTACGAGACGCTCTGCGGGGGCGCCGGAGCCGGTCCGGGCTGGGACGGTTGCAGCGCCGTGCACACGCACATGACCAATTCGCGCCTCACCGACCCGGAGGTGCTGGAGTGGCGCTACCCGGTGCGGGTGGAGGAGTTCCGCGTGCGAACGGGCAGCGGCGGCGACGGCGCGCACCGGGGCGGCGACGGCGCCGTCCGGCGGCTGCGGTTCCTGGAGCCGCTCACCGCGGCGATCGTCTCGAGCGGCCGCCGGGTCCCGCCCTACGGGCTCACCGGCGGCCTCCCCGGCGCCCGCGGCCGCAACGCCGTAGAGCGCGCGGGCGGAACGGTCGACGAGCTGCCCGGAGTCGCGCAGACGCGCATGGAGACGGGCGATGCGCTGGTGATCGAGACCCCGGGCGGCGGCGGCTACGGAGCCCCGCCCGGCCGCTCGCCGGACGGACGGAGCCGGTGACGCGGCCTCAGGCTTCGTCGTAGGCCGCGAGCGCGGCCGTCACGCTCAGTAGGTCGCGGCGCGTTTCTTGAGCTGCGCCCTGCGGCGACGGCGGAGCAAGGCGCTCACCGCGAGACCGAGAAGAAAGCCCAGCAGCAGCAGCAGGACGAGCATCAGCGCGGCCGGCAGGGAGAACCACCAGAAGAAGAAGTGGATCCTCCAGTCCTCCTTGGTGTTCTGGAGGATGAGGATGATGATCACGATGGCGATCGCGGCCGGCGCGATGAGCCCGCCGTACCCGGGGCTGCTGGGCCTCGCGTCGCGCTGCATCTGCACCTGCGGGCCCTCTTCGGTCGAGCTCATGCCTGACCCTCCTCGGTCGTCGTCCCGACTTGGTTCGCCGTGAGTGCGGTCTACCCCTGCCACGGGGAGGCCACGCCGGTGGCCGCGCGCACGGCGCCGGTGGCCGCGCGCAGACGGCGGCGACTCCAGACACGCCCGGGTCCCGTACGCACGTGAGGGGCGGGAGGCGCTTCCGTACCATGGGCCTCCCGCCCCTCACGGCACTGCGGCGTCCGTCCCCCCGAGGGCCGCCGCGGACGCCGGGCCTGCCGGCCCGGCTCAGTCGATCACTGCCTGGTGAAGGCCTCCAGGCCGTCGGCCACCGTCGCGAACACCGAATCGAGCTGGGCGTCGTCGATGACCAGCGGCGGCTGGATGCGCAGCACGGATCCGAAGTTGCCGCCGACGCCGATGAGCACGCCGTGGTCGAGGCAGTACTGGCGCACGAAGCCCGCGGCGGCGGTGCCGTAGGCCCTGGTCGCCGGGTCGGCGATGAGCTCGACGCCGACCATGAGGCCCTTGCCGCGCACGTCGCCGATGAGCGGCTGCGTCTTCTTGAGCTCGTTGAACCTGGCCATGAGCGCGTCGCCCTTGCGCGCCGCGCCGTCGACGACGCCGTCCATGAGGAAGTCGATGTTGGCCAGCGCGGCGGCGCAGCTCACGGGGTTGCCGCCGAAGGTGGAGAGGTGGTCGCCGATCTGGAAGGCGTCGGCGATCTCCGCCCGGGCGATGAAGGCGCTGAGCGGCCAGCCGTCGGCGATGCCCTTGGCCATGGTCATGATGTCGGGGACGACGCCGTAGTGGTCGATGGCGAACAGCTTGCCGGTGCGCCCGAACCCGCTCTGGACCTCGTCGGCGATGAAGAGGATGCCCTCCTCGTCGAGGATCTCCTTGACGCGCCTGAAGTAGCCGTCCGGTGGCACGATGATGCCGCCCTCGCCCATGACCGGCTCGGCGATGAAGGCGCAGACGCTGCCCGAGAGGTGCAGGCGGGCGACCTCGCCGACGCGGCGCGCGCAGAGCAGGTCGCACCTGTCCGGCGTGGTCTCGGCGAAGCAGCGGTAGCAGTACGGCGTGGGCGTGAAGGCGACGCCCGGCATGTAGGGGCCGCCGCCCTTCTTGCGGCCCGAGTTGCCGGTCACCGAGAGGGTCGCGTACGAGCGGCCGTGGAAGCTGGACTCGATGGCGAGGAACTCGTTCTTGCCGCTGTAGCGCTTGGCGAGGCGGAAGGCGCCCTCGATGGCCTCGGCGCCGCCGTTGCCGAAGAAGCTCTTCTGCAGGTCGCCGGGCGTGACCTGCGCGAGCTTCTCGGCGAGCGCGCCGACCGACTCCACGTGGTAGACGTAGGAGCAGGCATGGACGAGCTTGTTGGCCTGGGCGATGGCCGCGTCGAGGATCTGCTGGTTGTGGTGGCCGGCGTTGGTCACGCTGATGCCGGCGAAGCAGTCGATGTACTCGGTGCCGTCGGCGTCGTAGAGCAGGGCGCCGTCGCCGTGGTCCGCGACCACCGGTTCCACGCGCTTCACGAACCCGGTCATCACGTAGTCACGGTACTGTTCCTTCACACCCATGGTATCGACCACCCTTCGGCGCAGCGCTCGCGTAGACAATTGACTGGGGTGCGACGCAGAAGGTTATCAGATGCGCGCCCGCGCGCGGCGCGCGCGGGCGCAGCCGCGTGGGCCAAAGGCACCGCCGTCGTTGGCCGACCCGGACAGCCCGCGATCAGGCGGCGCCCAGCGCGGCGAGACCGCCCTCGTCCAGCCAGTCGTCGAACGTCTTGAGCCGCGGGTACTCCGCGCGCAGCGCGGCGATGTCCGCGGCGTAGCCCTCCCGCTGGAAGAAGTCGTACATGCGGTAGAGATCCTCGCTCCGCTCGCGCAGGCCCTCCCACGGGACCTGGACGTACTCGATGCCGACGCCGCGCGCCGCCGAGACGGCGGCGGCGTAGTCCGGCAGGGTGCGCTCGTCGCCGGCCAGCTCGAACTCACGGCCGACCCATGCCGCGGGGTCGGCGAACGCCATCGCCACGAAGGCGCCGATGTCGTCCGCGGCGACCGCCTGGAGCGGCCTGTCGGGAGACAGCGGCATCGCCATCGTGTAGCCGTCGCCGGACGGCTGCAGCGCCCAGCCGCCGAAGTTCTCGTAGAAGTACACGGGGCGGACGATCGTCAGCGGCAGGCCGAGCCCGCGCAGGTGGTTCTCGATCGCCCACTTGCTCTCGAAGTGCGGCACCTTGCTGTCGCGCTCGGCGCCGCCGACGGACGAGTACACGTAGTGGGACACGCCGGCCGCCCTGGCCGCGTCTCCGAGGTTCTTGCCCTGGGCGACCTCGGCGTCGAGGCCGGCCTCGAACGGGGTCGCGACGGAGAACACGCCGGTCACGCCCTCGAACAGACGGTCGATGGAGGCCCTGTCCGTCAGATCAGCCCGGACGAGCTCGACACCGGCATCGCGCAGCGGCTTCGCCTTCTCGGCGCCGGGGTCTCGCGTGATGCCACGCACGGCGAAGCCGCGTGCGCGGAGGTGCCGCACGACGGAGCCGCCCTGCTTGCCGGTCGCGCCGGCGACCAGGATGGGTCCCTTTTCGCTGGCCATGGTGAGTTCCTTTCATTGCGTCTGCAACTACTTGGAACCTTATTCCCGCGCGAGCCGGAGACCACGCGCGGTATGCGCGGGCCGGCAGCTTCGCGGGCATCAGACCTCTTCGGCGCGGGCGGCGCGGCGGCGGCGCGCGACCAGCCACCAGACGAGGCCGGCGGCGGCGAGCGCCGCGACCACGACGCCGGAGATCAGTCCGGTGCTGGAGCCGCCGCCCGAGGCTCCGCCCGAGGCGGCCTTCGGACCGACGTTGAGGTAGCTCTGGATCATCCCGTTGTAGAACACCGGCCCATCAGCGTTGTAGTAGGGCGTCCAGCCCTCCCACTTGTCGATGTTCACAGCCTGCAGGTAGTCGAAGTACGTGAGCACGTTCTGCGGGTTCTCGGCGTACATCACCTGCTGCATCTTCCAGACGAGCCCCGCGCGTTTCTGCGGATCCAGCTCCTGGCCCTGCTGCTCGCAGAGCTTGTCGTACTCGGCGTTCGACCAGTAGACCTCGTTCCACCAGCCGATCTGGCTCGTCGTGAAGCACTGCAGCGTCGAGCCCGGGTCGTAGTAGCCGTCCCAGAACCAGAGGATCATGTCGTAGTCGGGCGCCGGGTTGTTGCCCTTCCAGGCGTACATCGCGTCGCTGGCGACGCCGTTGTCCACGACCTCGAAGCGGATCTTGAGCCCCAGCTGCTCGAACCAGCCGGTGAGCAGCTTGCCCTCGCCCTGGGTCGAGGTCGACTCGGCGAGCGCCCACAACCGCAGCGAGATGGGCTTGCCCTGCTTGTCCTCGCGGATCCCGTCGCCGTTGGTGTCCTTGTAGCCGGCCGCGTCCAGCAACTCCTTGGCCTTGGCGGGGTCGAACGGGCGCTTGACACCGGCCGGCGGCTCCCAGTGGAAGTCGGGGTCGCGCCACGTGTCGGCGTTGATCATCGTGTAGCCGGGCTTGGCGCGGCCGTTGTACACGAGGTCGATGATCCGCTGGCGGTCGATCGCGTAGTCGAGCGCCACGCGGAACGCCGGGTCGCGCAGGACCGGGTTCCCGCCCGAGTACGGGCTGTCGTAACAGTTGTAGTCGACGTAGTCCCAGTTGAAGTAGTTGTAGTCGATGGCCTTGACCCCGGGCTGGTCCTGCAGGCCGGGGAACTGCGCCGAGGGCACGCCCTGCGCCGCGTCGACCGCGCCTGTGCGCAGGTCCTGCGCCATCGTGTCCGGGTTGGTGTAGGCCTGGAAGATGATCGCGTCGACCTTGGGCCGCCCCCAGCCCGGGACGTCGTTGCCCCAGTAGCCCGGGTTGCGCACCAGCTTGGTGTAGTCGCCGCGCTTGTAGTAGGTCACCTGGAACGGCCCGCTACCGATGATCGGCGTCTGGTTGGCGTAGCTGCGCTCCAGCGTCGAGACCTTGACCTTGCCCCAGATGTGCTCGGGGATGATGTAGACGACCGCGTAGAGCATGTCCGCCTTGGGCGCCGACATGGTGAAGCGCACGGTGGTGTCGTCGACCGCCTCGGCGTGCTTGATGTCCTTGACCGCCTGCAGGAACGAGGTCAGCTTGTTGTCGATGATGAGGTTGTAGCTGAAGGCGACGTCGGCGGCTGTGAGCGGCCGGCCGTCCTGCCACTTCACGCCGGGCCGGATGTGCACCGTCCAGGTGAGCCCGTCGGCGGAGATGCCGCCGTTGGCCTGCGTCGGCAGCTCGGCGGCGAGCTGCGGGATCGGCTTGCCCTGGAGGCCGAAGCCGAACAGGCGGTCGTAGGTGAGGTAGAGCACCTCGGAGGCCGCCGTCTCGACCCCGATGAAGGGGCTCAGGTTGTCGGGGTCGGCCGTCCACCCGATGCGAAGCGTGGTCCCTGCGGCCGGAGACGCCGACGAGGCGGCCGCCTTGGTCCCGCCGGCGGCGCGCCAGGCCAGGCCGGCGGCGACCGCGAGCGTGACGACGAGCACCGCCACGCTCATCCATCTGACTGACGTCCACCCTCGGCTGCGACTCATGCCACTCCCCCTCAACGCTTTAGCAAATCGTTTTTGAAGTTCGCCTTTCCATGGAATGCACGCGCACACCGTCTCACATGGGGAATCTGACAAGGATGGACGACAGACGCAAGAGGGTGAACATCAAGGACGTGGCCCGCCTGGCAGGAGTCTCCCCGACCACGGTGTCGCACGCCCTCGGCGGCCAGCGGCCGGTGTCCGAGGCCACGCGCCGGCGCGTGCAGGAGGCCGTGGCCGAGCTCGGGTACCGGCCTCATCCCGGGGCGCGCAGTCTCAAGGCGAGCGGCACCGGAGTGATCGCGCTCTGCGCCGTCAACGCCACCAGCTCGACGTCGTACGCCTACCTCGAGTATTACTTCCGCATCATCCAGGGCGTGACCGAGGTCGCTCACCAGCAGGAGTACGCGCTCGTCGTCATCCCCGACTCCCGCAACGGCGTCTACTGGGACCGGCTGCTCTTTGATGGGGCGATCATCTCCGATCCGGCGTCGGGAGACGACAGCCTCCGCTTCTTGCGGACCCAGGGGTTGCCTTACGTGACGATCGGCCGCGATCCGGACGATCCGGAGCACGGCTATTGGGTGGACGACGATGCGGAGAAGGGGGTGCGCATGGTGCTCGACCACCTCCTCGCGCGCGGCGCCCGCGACGTGACCGCCGTCACCTGGTTGACCACGGACTACTGGACGCAGACCGCCGTTCGCGTCTATCGCGCCTGGTGTGAGGAGCACGGGCTCGTGCCGCGGGTCGACGACGTGGGCGAAGACACGGAGGCGGCCCTCGAGGCCGCCGCGAAGCGGCTGCTCGAGGGCCCAGACCGCCCGGACGCGGTCTTCGGCGTCTACGAGCTCCCCGCGATCGCCGTGCTCCGCCGCGCCGCCGAGATCGGCATCGACGTGCCCGGCGAGCTGATGGTCGCCGGGCCGAGCGATTTCGGGCTCGCCGAGAAGAGCACGCCGCCGATGACGGCGCTCGAGTACGACGCCGCGCAGCACGGCCGCGAGGCGGCGGAGATGCTCATCCGCCTCGTGCGCGGCGAGACCGTCGACAAGCCGCGCCGGATCCTGCAGGTCAAGCTGGTCGAACGCGAGTCTACGCGCCGGACGACGCGCGCCTGACCGCCGGCCGGCCGCCCGCGCGGCCTGCCTCACTCCGCCCCGAGGTCGGCGAACGGGCCGGCAGCGAACACCGGACTGCCGCGGAACAGCGTCAGTTGCACCGCGGCCTCGTGGATCCGCTCGGCCGGGACGTCGAGCAGGTTCTCTCGCAGCACGACGAGGTCGGCCGACTTGCCCACCTCCAGCGACCCGGTCTCGTGCTCGAGGAAGTTGGCCCGGGCGCCGGCCACGGTGAAGGCCGCGATCATGGTCTCGACGTCGACGGCCTCCTCGGGCCACAGCTCGTCGTTGGTCACCGGGGCGATCGGGTCGCGGCGCAGCACGCCGCGCTGGATCGCCAGCAACGGGTCCGGCGGCGGCGAGACCGGGTAGTCACTGGCTCCGGCGACCGTCACGCCCGCTTCCAGCAGGCTCCGCATGGGGTACTGGCGGTCGGCGCGCGCGCCGACGAGGCGGCGCAGCTCGCGGTGGTAGTCCGGGTCTCTGGTGAACCAGTACGGCTGGACGGCGGCCACCATGCCGAGCGCTGCCATGCGGCCGTAGTCGCGCGGGTCCACGAGCTGCAGGTGTGTGACGATGTCGCGGGCCGGCGGGCCGGCGCTGCTCCCGGCGCGCTCGCCCGCGCCGCTCCCCCGTCTCGCGGCCGCCACCGCGTCCACCGCCAGCGAGACGGCCGCGTCGCCGATGGCGTGGTAGTGCAGCTGGAACCCGGCCGCGGCGGCGGCCGACGAAGCCTCGATAAGCCGTTCGGGCCGCCAGACGGGAGCGCCGCGAAAGCCCGGCCGGTCGGCGTAGGGCTCGGCGAGATAGCCCGTGTGCGTCTCGATCACGCCGTCGACGAAGAGCTTGACGGCGGCGGCGCGCACCAGCGGGCCCTTGAAACGGGCGCGCATCTCCGCCGCCGCCTCGACCTGCTCGTCCACGGGCAGGTCGGGCTCCAGCATCACCGCCAGGCAGAAGCGCGCCGAGAGCTCGTCCGCGTCTTCCAGCCGCCTGTAGGCGTCCACGACCGTCTCCCACGGGTGGAGGCCGGCCTCGTGCATGAGGGTGATGCCGTACGGCGCCGCGATCTCCCGCTGGAAGTGCCGCAGCGCCGCCGCCCTCTGGGCGACGGTGTACTGCGGCAGCGCCCGCTCCACCCACGGGAACGCCTCGTGCAGCAGACCCTTGGGCGAGCCGTCGGGCAGCCGCTCGATCACCGCGCCGGGCCAGCCGGGATCATCCCGGCCGACACCGGCGCGCCGCAGCAGCTCGCTGTTGACCCACTGCGCGTGCACGTTGTCATCGTGCAGGCAGACGGGACGGTCCGGCACGATGCGGTCGAGAGCCTCGGCCGTCATGCCCTCCATGGGGACCATCGTCGGATACCAGCCGCCGCCGCGGATGGCCGGCAACTCGGGGTGTTCCGCGGCGAACACCGCGCAGCCGGTCCAGGCACTGCTGCACCGAGCGGCAGTCGGCCAGTCTGACCTCGAAGAGCTCGACGGTGGCGAACGACGGGTGGAGGTGCGCGTCGGCGAAGCCGGGCAGGACGAGGCGGCCGCCAAGGTCCACGGTCCGCGTGCGCGGACCGGCCCACTCGGCGGCCTCCGCCGCGCTCCCCAGCGCCACGATGCGGCCGTCCCTGACGACCACCGCCTCGTGGCGCGACCGTCGCGCGTCGACCGTGTACACGACCCCGCCGGTCAGGATCAAATCTGCCTGCATGCTGCGCTCCTCTTCCGCGGCCGTCGGCGCCAGTATGCCACGCCCTTGGTCAAAACGATTTGTCTTCCGTAGCAGAGCGGATCGATCGTTCTCACCCTGTCGCACGACACGGCCCCGGGCCGCGGCGCCCGCCGGCTGAAGGCTCGCGCGTGTCTGGGCCGTGTGGACGCGTGCGACAAACCGGCCGCTATACTTGGCCCACCCAAGTGGGCCGTTGAGTCTGTGGTCACCCCACTCGTCTTTGGGACTGCCGCGTATCGCAAAGGAGTGCGTATGTCGGGTTCACCACCCAAGTCTACCGGTGCTGCGCTTGTCGTCGGCGGCGGCGTCGCGGGCATCCAGTGCTCGCTCGACCTCGCCGAAGGGGGGTACAAGGTCTACCTCGTCGAGAAGGCCCCGGCCCTGGGCGGTCACATGGCCCAGCTCGACAAGACCTTCCCCACCAACGACTGCTCGATGTGCACCCTGGCGCCCAAGCTGGTCGAGGCCGGCAGGCACCTGAACATCGAGATCGTCACCAACTCCGAGCTCATCGGCCTCGAGGGCGAGCCCGGCAAGTTCGACGCCAAGATCTACCACCACGCCCGGTTCGTCGATCCGGACCTCTGCACGAGCTGCGGAGAGTGCGCCCCGGTCTGCCCCGTCAAGGTCCCAGACGCCTACAACGAGGAGCTCGGCGAGCGCAAGGCCATCTACAAGCTGTACCCGCAGGCCATCCCCAACACCTACGCGGTGACCAAGAAGGGCCACAGCCCCTGCAAGCGCGCCTGCGCCGTGCACACCAGCGCGCAGGGCTACCTGGCCCTCATCGCCGACGGCCGCTACGCCGAGGCGTACACGGTCGCGAACGAGCCCAACCCCTTCACCGCCGTCTGCGGACGCGTCTGCACGCACAAGTGCGAGACCGACTGCACGCGCGGTGAGGTCGACGAGCCGCTGGCCATCGCCGGCCTCAAGCGGTTCATCAGCGACTACGCCTTCGAGAACGTGGCGCTGCCCGAGAAGGCCGAGGTCACGTTCAAGGAGAAGGTCGCGGTCGTCGGCGCGGGCCCCAGCGGGCTCACCGCCGCCCGCGACCTCGCGCTCCTCGGCTACGCCGTCACCGTCTTCGAGAGCAAGCCCGAGCCCGGCGGCATGCTGCGCTTCGGCATCCCCGAGTACCGCCTGCCCAAGGCCGCCCTGCAGCAGGACATCGACCGCATCACCGCGCTCGGCGTCGACCTGCAGTCAACAAGGCCGCCGGCAAGGACTTCACCGTCGACGGCCTCATGAAGAAGGACGGCGGCGGCTACAAGGCCGTGTACCTCGCCGTCGGCCTCCAGGGCGGCCGCACCCTGCCCGTCCCCGGCGCCGACGCCAAGGGCGTCCTCGACGCCGTCAGCGTCCTCAAGGCCGCCACGCTCGGCGAGCAGGTCGACATGGGCAAGAACGTCGTCGTCATCGGCGGCGGCGACGTGGCCTTCGATGCCGGGCGCACCGCACTCCGGCTCGGCGCCGAGAAGGTCACCATCAACTGCATCGAGGACGACCAGAGCGTCCCGGCCTCCGCCGACGAGCTCACCGAGGGCCTCGACGAGGGCATCAGCTTCAACTGCTCCTGCATGCCCTCGCAGATCGTCAGCGACGCCTCCGGGCGCGCCTGCAAGGTCGAGTTCCTGGCCTGCTCGCTCGGCGATCCGGACGAGCGCGGCTGGCGCCCGCCCGTCGCCATCGCCGGCTCCGAGCACGAGCTCGAGTGCGACACCGTCATCTTCGCCATCGGCCAGAGCATGGTCGAGGACTTCCTCGAGGGGACCAAGGGCATCACGGTCGAGAAGGGCCAGATCCTCACGGACAAGGCCACGCTCGGCACCGGCAAGAAGGGCGTGTTCGCCGGCGGCGACGCCGCGGCACGCGCCCCGTGGACGGCCATCGAGGCCGTCGCCGCCGGCCGCCGCGCCGCGCGCAGCATCCACAACTTCCTGCGCGGCGAGGACCTCCTCCCCATCGAGGACGAGGTCATGGACGAGGCCAAGCCCGAGGACGCCGTCCTCGAGCAGACCGCCGTCATGGCGCGCCTGCCGATGCCCCACCTTCCCGGCGCGGCGCGCAAGATCGTCTGGGACGAGGTCAACACCGGCTTCTCCGAGGAGCAGGCCGTCGCCGAGGCCAAGCGCTGCCTCAACTGCGCCATCTGCTCCGAGTGCATGGAGTGCGTCCGGGCCTGCGGCCCCGGCGCCCTGCTGCACGGCGAGCGCGACAAGGAGATCGACGTCGAGGTCGGCGCCGTCGTCATGGCGACGGGCTTCGACCTCTACGACCCCGGCGCCAACAGCGAGTACGGCTACGACCGCTACCCGAACGTGCTCTCGGCGCTCGAGTACGAGCGCATGCTCAGCGCCAGCGGCCCGACCATCGGCTCGGTGCAGCGCCGCAGCGACGGCGCGCATCCCAAGAAGGTCGCCTTCATCCAGTGCGTCGGCTCGCGCGATCAGGAGCACGAGTACTGTTCCAGCGTCTGCTGCATGTTCGCCAACAAGCAGGCGATGCTCACCATCGACCACGAGCCCGACTGCGAGCCCACCGTCTTCCTCATGGACATGCGCGCCCAGGGCAAGGGCTTCGACGCCTTCTACCAACGCGCGCTGGACAAAGGCGTGACCTTCGTCCGCTCGCGCCCGTCCTACATCAAGGAAGACCCGCTGACCAAGGACCTCCTGATCAGCTGGGAGGACGAGGGCGGCCGGCTGCACGAGACGCGCTACGACATGGTGGTGCTGTCGGCCGGCCTGGAGCCGGCGCGCAAGGCGCAGGAAGCGGCCGGCCACGTCGGCGTCGCGCTCAACCGGCACGGCTTCTGCGAGCTGCACGAGTTCAACCCGCTCGAGACCAGCCGCAAGGGCGTGTTCGTCGTCGGCCCGTTCGGCGAGCCCAAGGACATCCCCGACAGCGTCGCCCAGGCCTCGGCCGCCGCGGCGCAGGTCATGACCGGCCTCGCCGACTCGCGGCACACGCTCACGGTGGACAAGGAGTACCCGGCCGAGAAGGACGTGGTCGGCGTCGAGCCGCGCGTCGGCGTCTTCGTCTGCCACTGCGGCAGCAACATCGCCGGCGTCATCGGCGTCGAGAACGTCGCCGAGTACGCCCGCCAGCTGCCCGGCGTGGCCTTCGCCACCGACACGATGTACACGTGCTCCTCGGACAGCCTCTCGCTCATCCGCGAGGCCATCGAGGAGCACGACCTGAACCGCGTCGTCGTCGCCAGCTGCACGCCGCGCACGCACGAGCCCATCTTCCAGGACACCCTGCGCGAGGCCGGCCTCAACCCGTTCCTCTTCGAGATGGCCAACATCCGCGACCAGGCGAGCTGGGTGCACGCCAAGGAGCCGGAGAAGGCCACGCAGAAGGCCAAGGAACTGGTCCAGATGAGCGTGGCCCGGGCGCGGCTGCTCGAGCCGCTGTTCAAGGTCGACGTGCCGCTCACGCACGCCGCGGTCGTCATCGGCGGCGGCGTCGCCGGCATGACCAGCGCCCTGGCGCTCGGCGACATGGGCCACGAGGTCCATCTCATCGAGCGCTCGCCCAAGCTCGGCGGCCACGTGCTCGAGCTCGGCGACACCATCAAGGGCAACGACCCGGCGGCGCTGGTCAAGCAGATCGAGCAGCGCCTCGTCGACAACCCGAACGTCAAGATCCACCTCGAGGCCGAGCTCGCCGACTTCCACGGCTTCATCGGCAACTTCTCGAGCGTCATCGGCGAGAAGGACGGCAAGCGCACGCCGGTCGACCACGGCGTCGTCGTCGTCGCGACCGGCGGCGTGGAAGAGAGGCCCGAGCTGTACGGTCTGGGCTCGGGCCAGAAGGTCGTCACCGGGATGGACCTCGAGCAGATGCTCAGGGACGACGACCCGGCGCTCGCCGGCGTCAAGTCCGTCGGCTTCATCCTCTGCGCCGGCTCGCTCGACGAGAACAAGCCCTACTGCTCGCGCACCTGCTGCTCGCAG
>CAWAUK010000029.1:0-28188 GCA_963784975.1 uncultured Thermoleophilia bacterium
TGGTGCCCCCGGAAGGATTCGAACCTTCGACCTCGCGCTCCGGAGGCGCGCGCTCTAATCCCCTGAGCTACGAGGGCACGGTCAGGCATTCTAGCATGGCGGCCTCGCCGGCCGCTCCGGGCACGGTGGGCAGGAGCGCTTCAGGCCGCGACGGCCTCAGGCCAGGTGCTGGATCGCCTCGGCCAGCTGGACGTCGCGCATGGTCACGCCGCCGGCGTCGTGGCTGCTCAGGCGCAGCGTCACCTTGTTGTAGCGGATGTCGATGTCCGGGTGGTGCTTCTGCTCCTCGGCGACCTCGGCGAGGTGCTCGACGAAGCCGATGGCGTGCACGAAGTCGGCGAAGCGGAACGTCCGCGTGAGCGCCTCGCCCTCTAGCCCCCAGCCGTCGAGCTCGCCGAGCGCCGCCACGATCTGCTCTTGACTGAGCGTGTCCATGAGCGCCTCCCCCTGACGACCTTCCGGCCGGCGCCGAAGGCGCCGGCCCCTACCGCCTGTCTTCCCCGCGCCCGCGCAGGGCACGCTCGACGTCGCGCTTGGCGTCGCGGTCGGCCATGTCGTGCCGCTTGTCGTAGAGCTTCTTGCCGCGCGCCAGGCCGATCTCGACCTTGGCGCGCCCGTCCTTGAAGTAGACCTTGGTCGGGACCACGGTGTAGCCCTTCTCGCGCACCTTGCCGGCGATCTTCTCGATCTCGGCGCGATGCAGCAGCAGCTTGCGCGCGCGCAGCGGGTCGTGGTTCCAGATGTTGCCCTGGTCGTAGGGACTGATGTGCGCGCCCACGAGGAAGAGCTCGGGCGCGTGGGCGCTGCCGCGCACCTCCACGTAGCAGTCGCGCAGGCTGATGCGCCCCTCGCGCAGCGACTTCACCTCCGTGCCGACGAGCGCGATGCCCGCCTCGAAGGTGTCGTCGATGAAGTAGTCGTGGCGCGCCTTGCGGTTCTCGGCGACGCGCTTGATCCCGGTCTCTTTCGGCATGCCGACTAGCGTACCCCATCGGGGAGTGGAGACGCGTCCAGCAGGGACAACCGTGCCGCCGGGAGGGGACGGCCGCCGTGCCGCGGCGACTCCGCGTCCGGGCGCCGCTTCGCCCCGTCGAGACCGCACGACGGCGCGCGGACGACGCAGTCTCGAGCCCGAGAGAAGGGTATGTCTCGCCGCGAAGTACGTCCAAACGTACGTCCAAACACCCCATGGGACGTCCTCACGTACGCTTCGACGTACTTCGCCGCAACGTACTAACCCCCCGCGGGACGTCGCGGTATCCCGGGCGACTGGCTTGCGGCGGCGCTGACGGCCGGGAGGCGGCCGCCTCAGCGCTGGCGCCTGGTCTGGCGGCCGGCGGCGCGGCGCCGCGGCGGGCGAGAGCCCGCTGTCCGCCGCGCGGGCTGGCGGCCGGGGGCGGTCGCCGGCCGGCCCGCGTCCGGGAGAGCCGGCGCGAGGTCGACCTTGCCGGTGAGGCGGTCGACGCGCTCGACCTTGACGTCGACCGGGTCGCCGAGCCGGTAGCGCACGCCGGTGGCCTCGCCGACGAGCGCAGTCTCGTGCTCGCTGACCTCGAAGCGCTCGCCGCCCAGCCGGCGCGACGAGAGGAAGCCCTCGAAGACGTCGCCGAAGCGCACGAAGAGCCCGCCGCCGACGAGGCCGACGATCTCTCCCGTGAACACCTGTTCCCAGCCCTCCGCGTCCAGGCGGCGGGCGAGCAGGAAGCAAAGGGCGATGTCGTCGCCGGTGAGCTCCACGCGGGAGAAGTCCCGCTCGCGCGTGGAGCAGTCGTCGGCTGCCGTCGCCAGCTCGCCCTCCCCCAGCTCCGAGCCTCCCTCGCCCAGGTGGAAGAGCAGGCTGCGGTGGGTCACGAGGTCGGGGTAGCGGCGGATCGGTGACGTGAAGTGCAGGTACGCCGGGCTGGCCAGGCCGAAGTGCCCCAGGTTGACCGGCGCGTAGCGCGCCTGCTTGAGCGAGCGGAGAATCAGCGTCGACCAGGAGAGGCGGCCGCGGTGCTCGCGGACGGCCGTCTGGAGGACGAGGCGGCTGAGGCGGCCGTAGAACTCGGCCAGCTGGGCCGCCGGCGCCGCCTCGCCGGCCGGGAAGGGCGGCGTCGGCACTCCGAGCTCCGCGAGCTGGTCGAGGAGCTCGCGCGTGCTCGCCGGCTCGGGCGGCTCGTGCACGCGGTAGAGCGTGCGCGCCTTCTTGCGCAGGAGATACTCGGCGACGGCCTCGTTGGCCGCAAGCATGAACTCCTCGACCAGCGCGTGCGAGGGCGTTTCCGGGCGCGCGGCGGCGCCGCTGAGCGCGCCCGCGTGGTCGAACGCATACTCGGGCTCGAACGAGCCGATGGTGAGCGCGCCGCGGGCGAGGCGCCGGCGGCGCAGCACCCCGGCGAGCTCGGCGGCCAGCAGCAGCTGCTCGCGCAGGGCGAGGTCCGCTTCGATCGTCGCGTCGGGCACGTCGCGCGGCGGCTCCGGCCGCCCGGCCACCAGGTGGGCGCCCGGCAGCGCCGCGACGGCGGCCTTGGGGTCGGCGAGCGGGATCGCGGCCGCCTCGACTCCGGCCGCGTCTCCGTCGCCCGCCAGCTCCACGGCCGCCGGCCCGATCACCGTGTCGGCAAAGCCGTAGGTCAGGCGGTGGTCGCTGCTGATGAGCGAGCGGTAGTACTGCGTGGCCGTCCGCCGCCCCACCGCGTCGAAGGTGAACTCGACGGTGACGCACTTGCGCGGCTGCCGCGGCACCAGGCTGCAGAGGTCGCTGCTGAGCGCAGACGGGAGCATGGGCTCGGCGAACAGCGGCAGGTACAGGCTGGAGGTGCGGCGGCGAGCCTCGCGCTCGATCTCGCCGTCGTCGTCGACGAAGTACGAGACGTCGGCGATGTGCACGTGCGCCCGATAGCCCTCGCCTTCGCGCGCGACCGAGATGGCGTCGTCGAAGTCTCGCGCGGTATCCGGGTCGATGGTGAACGTCGGCAGGGCCGTGAGGTCGCGGCGGCCGTGGTCGGGGCGCGCGGAGCGCCCCCCGACGGCGGCCGCCTCGTCCAGCACGGCGGCGGAGAAACCCTGGCGGACGCCCTTGGCGTGCAGCAGGGCGCGCAGCACCGCCGTGAGGTCGCCGGCGCCGCCGAGGACCTCGACGATCCTGCGTCGGTCGCCGTGCGAAGGCACGGCGAGGACCAGGTCGTCGAGACGCGGCGGCGTCCCGCCCTTGGCGACCAGGTAGGAGCGGGCGTCGGCGAACAGCGGTTCGAGCGACCAGAACTTGCCCCAGCGGGTGACGCGGTACGGCAGCGGCCGGGCGCGGTCGGGGTCTCCTGCGGCGGCTGGGGGGCCTTCTCCCCGGCGGCGTCCGCCGCCCGACGACCCGCGGCCCCCACCCCTGCTCGCCTTGTCGCCCGGAGCGTCCGGGCGCCGCGGGGGGCTCATGCGGCTACTTCGCGCGGCGGGCGATGTACTGCAGCGCCGTCTGCAACGCGTCGTCGATCTTCGTCTTGGGCTTGTCGGGCGCCACGATGTCGGGCGTGATGCCCTTCTTGTTGATGTTGGTGCCGTTCGGCGTGAGGTAGACGGCGGTGGTGAGCTTGAGCGCGGCGCCGTTGCCCAGGTCGATGATGCTCTGGACCAGGCCCTTGCCGAACGTGGTGGTGCCGATGATGGTGGCGCGCTTGTGATCCTTCAGCGCGCCGGTCACGATCTCGGAGGCGCTTGCCGAGAAGCCGTTGACCAGCACGACCATCGGCTTCGTCGTCGCCACCGGGCCCGTCGCCGTGAGCTCCTCCTTGGGGGAGTGCAGGCCCGCCGTGGAGGTCACGAGGCCGGTCTGGAAGACGCCGGTGACGTCCACCGCCTGGGTCAGGAGGCCGCCGCCGTTGTAGCGCAGGTCGAGGATGAACCATTGGGCGCCCTTCTTCGACAGCGCGGCCACATTCTCGCGCACGTCGCGACCGGCGAGCCCGCCGAACTCGTAGAGCTGGACGTAGCCGACCTTGGTGCCCTTGTCGTTGATGATCCGGGTGCTGGTCTCGGGGATCTCGATGGTCTTGCGCACGACCTTGACGTCCCTGGCCGGCTGCTTGCTGTCCTTGGGCTGGATGCCGAGTACGACCGTGCTGCCCTCGGCGCCCTTGATGCGGGTGATGCTCGTCTCGATGGCGACGTCCTTCGTGGACTGGCCGTCCACCGTGACGATCTTGTCGCCGGGGACGAGGCCTGCGCCCTTCGCCGGTGACCCCGCGAACACCGAGGTGATCACGAGGCCGTCCTTGGTCTTCTGGAGCGAAGCGCCGATGCCCGAGTAGGAGCCGCGCTCCTTCTCCGCGAAGTCGCGCACTTCCTGGGGCGTGAGGTAGACCGTGTACGGGTCCTTGAGGGACTTGAGCATGCCGTTGACGCCGGCCGTCGAGAGGTTGTCGACGTTGATCGGCCTGTAGTACCGGCCCTGGAGCTCCTCGATGACGCGCTGCTGCAACTTCCCCGCCTCTTTGGCGGAGGTCTGCTGCGAGGGGTTGAGGCGTACGGCGTTCTCCCCGTGCAGGTACCAGCCGACGAAGTAGCCGCCGAGAAACCCGAGCGAGACGAGAAGGACGACGATGATGGTGCGTAGGGCGCGCATCAGTCGATGATGGTAGTCGGTCGCGGGAGGGGCGGCAAACGGGGCCGCGGGCTCAGAGGTAGCCCATGGGGTCGACGGGGTTGCCGTTGACGCGCACCTCGAAGTGCAGATGCGGTCCCGTACTGAACCCCGTCGAGCCCACGTAGCCGACGGTCTGCCCGCGGGTCACGCGGGCGCCCGTGCCCACGGCGAGGCCGGACTGGTGCGCGTAGAGCGTCGAGAGACCGTTCCCGTGGTCGATGATGATCACGTTGCCGTAGCCGCCCATCCAGGTGGCGTAGATCACGGTGCCGCTGTCGGCGGCGCGGATGGGCGTGCCGTAGCCGACGCCGAAGTCGACCCCGGTGTGGAACTTCCTGTAGCCGAGGATCGGGTGGATCCGCCAGCCGAAGGGCGAGGTGATCGGCCCGTTCACCGGATAGATGAGGCTGCCGGTGCCCTGGCCACTGCCGGACGAGCCGTTGATGACGCCGGCAAGTGCCTGGCTCTCGGCCAGCAGTTGGTTCTCCTGGCGCTCGAGCTCGGCCAGGTCCTGGTTGACGCCCTTGAGCGCGCCGGTCTTCTGCTGGCGCACGGCGAGGGCGGCGGCCCGGCTCGCCGCCTGTGCGGCGCGGAGGGCGGCGAGCTCGTCGCTCTTCTCCTGCAGCACCATGGCGGCGTCGGCGACGGCGCTCTCCCGCTTGGCGATCGCGTCCTTCTCGGCGTCGACGTCGTCACGCGCGGTCTCGAGGCCGCCGACCAGCGCGTTGTTGCCGCCGAGGAGGTCGTGGATCACGCTCACGCGGCTGATGAGGTCCTCGAAGCTCGAGGAGGCGAGCATCACGTCCACGTAGTCGAGGTCGTCGCTCTTGTAGGTGAGGACGGCGCGCTCCGCGAAGTTCTTCTGCTCGAGCTCGAGCTCGGCCTGGGCTTCAGCGAGCTCGAGCTTCTTGAGCCGCAGCGCCTTGCGCAGCAGCGTGAGCTTCTCGCGCGTGACGGAGAGCCTGTCCTCGACGGCGGCGATCCGGTCGCCGAGACCGTCGAGCTTGTCCTGGATGGCGGCGAGCCTGCCGTCGAGATCGCTGATCTGCTCGCCCAGCGTCGCCTTGTGCTGCTTGGCGGCGTCGATCCTGCTGCGCGCTTCCTGCAGCTTCTGCTGCAGCTCGGCCGCCGTCTCGGCGCGCGCGGGAGTCGCGACCGCCCCGGCGAGCGCCAGGGCGACGGCCGCGAGGACGATCAGAAGAATGAACCTGCGCGGACTTGTCATGGCAAAGGATAGAGTTCGGCGGCCGGCGACGGCGTCCTGTGCGCTCTCGCCGGCCGCCGCTCCACGGCGCGCGCGCCTCAGGTCCTGAGGTAGCGCCGCAGCGCCACCATGCTGCCCAGGGCGCCGAGGACCGCGCCGAGGACCGCCAGCGTGGGCAGCAGGCCTGCAGGCCAGGAGCCGTTCTGCCACCACATGCTGAGCACTCTGATGTTGAGGAAGTTGATGTCGCTGCTCTCCAGCCAGTTGGCCAGCGCCCAGTTCGACAGCCAGACGAAGCCGGCGGCGAGGATCGCCCCGATGAGCCCGGTGATGAACCCCTCGAGGACGAACGGCCAGCGGATGAACCAGTTGGTGGCCCCCACGAGGCGCATGATCTCGACCTCTCGCCGCCGCGCGAAGATGCTCAGGCGCACGGTCGTGCTGATGAGCAGGACGGCGGCCAGCGCGAAGATGCCGGTGGCGACCCACATGCCCATGCCGATGAGGTTGATGGTGCCGAGCATCTTGCGCACGGTCTCGCGCGCGTACTTGACCCCGTTGTGGGTGCCGGGGTCGTTGTCCACGGCGGGGTCGTTGAAGAAGTTGGCCGCCACGGCGTCGACCTGATTCGCGTCCTTGACCTGGATCTCCCAGCTCGCGGGGAGCGGATTGATCGGCAGATTCTGGACGATCCGCTCACCGAATCGCTTGCGGAACCGCTCCAGCGCCATCTCCTTGGTGATGAAGTCGGCCTGCTTGATCTCGGGGATCGAGTGGATCTTCTGTTCGAGAGCCGCCTTCTGCTGTTCGGTGGCGTCGTCCTTGATGAAGACCTCGATCATGACGCGGTTCTTGAGGCTGGTGGCGCCCTGGTTGAGGTTGTCGCGCGTCACGAGGACGGCGCCGAGGATGGCCGTGCTGATGAACACGGTGATCACGGCCGCCATGGCCATGACCCAGTTGCGGCGCATGGAGCCGAACGCCTCTGCTAGGAAGAAGCCGAGTCTCACCTGAGCGCCTCCTCGGCCTCGACGTCCGCGACCTGGTCGTAGCCGCCGCGGCGCTCGTCGCGCACGAGGCGCCCGGTGTCGAGCTGCAGCACGCGCCGGCGCATACGATTGACCATGTCACGGTCGTGGGTGGCGACCACCACGGTCGTCCCGGTCCGGTTGATGCGCACGAGCAGCTGCATGATGCCGACCGCGGTCTCGGGGTCGATGTTGCCGGTAGGCTCGTCGGCGAGCAGCAGCGGAGGGTGATTGACGAACGCGCGCGCCACGCTGACGCGCTGCTGCTCGCCGCCGCTGATCTCGTGCGGGTAGCTGTTGGTCTTGTCGGCGAGGCCGACCAGGCTGAGGATCTCCGGCACCTTGCGGCGGATGCTGCGCCGCGGCTCGCCGACCACCTCGAGGGCATAGGCGACGTTGTCGAAGATGGTCTTGTTGGGCAGCAGCTTGAAGTCCTGGAACACGCAGCCGATGTTGCGCCGCAGCAGCGGCACCTTGCTGCGCCGGAGCGTGCCGAGGTTGCGACCGGCCACGAGGATGCGCCCCGTCTCCGGGACGAGCTCCTTGAGCACCAGCTTGATCAGCGTCGATTTGCCGGAGCCGGAGGCGCCCACCAGGAACACGAACTCACCCTTGCCGATGTGGCAGGTGAAGTCCTGGAGGCCGACCACGTCCGGGTCGTAGGTCTTGGTGACGTCTTCGAAGACGATCATGGGATTGGCTCTCCCTTGTCAGCCGTCAACGGCCAAGCCCCGATTATGAGGGTCCCCGCGAGCCGGCTCAACCCGCCCCCCTCGTCCTCGGCCACGAGGGTAGCGTCCTGCGAGCGGTTCTCCGTCGTCGACCTCGGAGACGTCGGGGCGGAGTTGCTCGCACGTGCCGCGGCCGATGCGGCGGTCCAGGTCGATGCGGACCACGATGCGCACCTCCTCCCGTGGCCGCCCAAGGAACAGGGGCCGCCGTTGAGCTGAGAAGGACCAGTGGAGCGAGCCACGGAGCACTGGTATGGCCGGCGACCCCAGGCAAGGGTTCGCCGCCGGCGCAAGGGTTCCTGCCGGGCCCTGTCGTCTAGGCCTCGGCGAGCGACTTGAACGCCCGCAGGTCGTCGCGGACGCGGGCGTCGAGGCAGTGACGCAGGCCCGCCTCGTCCACCCCCCAGACGGCGGGATCGTACTCCAGCTGGTAGTGGACGCGCGTGTCGCCGGCCTCGAGCTTCTCGAACGAGACCTCGCCGGTCTCGCGCCCGTCCGTCGCGTGCCAGCGGACGCGGGTGTCCTCCACGTGGGCCACGACGTCGGTCTCCCAGTCGAGCACGGCCCCGCACACACACCCCGTCCAGCGCAGGCGGCGGTAGCCGACGACGGCGACTTCCTCCATCCCGCTCATGAAGCGCGGGTAGTCCTCGTAGTCCAGCCAGCGGGAGTACACGTCCTGCACGTCGGCATGCACGACGACGGAATCGTCCACGAACCCCATGCGCCCTCCCCGGTCTGCGGCCGGCGACGCCTGCCGACACCCGCGATGTACCCGGCGAGGCTCGACGGCAGTCGCCGGGGACGGCGGGATGCGGAGGCACTCAGACGTTGCCGAGGCGGCACGCCTCGCAGGCGCACCCCGGCACGTGGCGCCAGGGGCCCGGAGGGATCTCGTCCAGGTCCCGCGCGGGCTTGCGCCACGAGCCGGCGATGACGTCGGTGACGAGGAAGCGACGGCCGTCGTACTCCCAGTACACACCGTCCTGGGTCATGCAGACCGCCGGCTCGCGGTGGAGCGGAAGCTCCTCGCGCGCGAAGACGAGATACGGCCAGCGCCGCGGACCGAGGTCAGGCCATTCCAGACAGTCCGCGCGTGCGTTGGTGCTGAGACAACTCGGCGACAGGCTCATTCATCACCCCTCTTCCCGGCGCGCACCGGTGCGCGCCCCCTCGCCGACGAGTGTCGGCGGCCGCCCGCGAGCCTCCATGGGGGGAAGTTCCCGTGCTGGACGGACGGCTTCCCCAGAGGGGGCGGGAACAGGCTCGCGGAGGGGGTGCTTCGTCGCCCGATCAGGCGACGCGAAGCGGGATCAGACGCGCCCGCCGCCCGCCGCCCGTCACCAGCGCTCGTAGCGCACGAGCTCCTCGAGCGGGCGGCGGTCCGTGTTCGCGGGGTCCTTCGCCGGGTAGCCGAGCGGCGTGAGGGCCACCAGCTCGACGCCGGCCGGGAGCCCGAACACCTCGCGCGCCGCCTCCGGGTCGAACGCGGCGATCCAGCAGGTCCCGAGGCCCAGTGCCGTCGCCGCCAGGACGAGGTGGTCCATGGCGATCGTCGCGTCCACCTCGTCGTAGGGCTTGTCGTCCATCCGCCGCCAGGCCTCGTCCGGCACGGCGACGAAGGCGATCACGAGCGGCGCCTGCGCCAGCCAGCGCCGGGCGTAGACGCGCGCCAGCTCCTCTTCCCTGCCCTCCGTATGCACGACGAGTATGCGGAACGGCTGCCGGTTGGCGGCGGTCGGCGCCCTGCGCGCCGCCTCGAGCACCTTGGCCAGCTTGTCGTCCTCGACGGCGTCGGGCTTGTACCCGCGCACGCTGTAGCGCTTCTTGATGGCCTCGAACACGTCCATGAGGTCTCCTCCACTGGTCAGGCGCGTTTCGCATGACGACCCGGGCCGGGCCGGGACGCCGGCGTCATCGTATCTCGCGGCCCGGTCGCGCGCCGCCGGCACGAGGTAGGATGAGCGGCGCCCGTTCGAAGGAAGGACCTCAGGTGTCGCGCAAAGGCTGGCTGCTCTTCATCACCCTCTGCGTCATCTGGGGTCTGCCCTATCTCTTCATCCGCGTCGCCGTGCGCGAGCTGCCGCCGCCGGCGCTGGTGTTCCTGCGCACGGCGCCGGCGGCGCTCCTGCTCCTTCCCTTCGCGCTGCGCCGCGGCGAAGTGCGCCGCCTGCTGCGCAGCTGGCCGTGGGTGCTCGCGTACACGGTCGTCGAGCTGTGCGTCCCGTGGCTCCTGCTTGCGCACGCCGAGGAGCGCATCTCGAGCTCGCTGGCCGGCCTGCTGATCGCGACGGTGCCTCTGATCGGCGCCGTCCTCTACCGCGCGTTCGGCGTGGCCGACCACTTCGACGCGCGCCGGTTCGCCGGCCTGTTCATCGGGTTCGCCGGCGTGGCCGCCCTGGTCGGCCTCGACATCGCCCGGAGCGACGTGCTCGGGATCGTCGAGGTCGTCGTGGTCGCTCTCTGCTACGCGACGGGTCCTCTCATCATCAGCCGCCGCCTCTCCGACCTCCCGGCGATCGGCGTCATCACGGCGTCGCTCGTCGTGACCGCGGCGCTGTACGCGCCGGCGGGGATCGCGACCATGCCGGCCTCGCTTTCGCGGGAGACCGTCGGCTCGGTCGCGGTCCTGTCCGTGCTCTGCACGGTGGTCGCCTTCCTCGTCTTCTTCGCGCTGATCCGCGAGGTCGGCCCCGCTCGGACGACGGTGATCACCTACGTGAACCCCCTGGTCGCCGTGCTGCTCGGCGTGGCGCTGCTGGCCGAGCCGTTCACGCTGGGCATCGCCGTGGGCATGCCGCTGATCCTGGTGGGCTCGGTGCTCGGCACGGCGCCGTCGCTGCGGCCGGCCGAGCCCGCCGAGCCGATCGGAGACGAGCTCGGCGCGGGGCCGCCGGCCCCGTGACGCCGTTGCGCCACGCGCTGGCCGCCGGCGCGACGCGCGGGGCTCCGGCGCAACGCCTCGGCCGCTGGCGCGATACGCTGGGCGCCGGCACAACGCCCCGATCGCCGGCCCCTCGAGGTCGCCGGCGATGACCGTCAGGACTTGCCGGCCACCCAGTCCCGCGTCTGCTCCACCTGGTTGAACGTGAAGAGATGCACGCCGCGCAGGCCGAGCGCAGGGTCGCCGGCGTAGCCGGCCACAGCCTCGGCCAGCGACGTCGGGTCGAACCTGCGCGAGCGCGCCAGCGTGACGATCTGCCGGCCGTGCTTGCGCAGGTAGCTGAGCGAGGCGCCGACGCCGGTCTTGAGCGAGATCTCGGCCAGCTTGCGCCGCTCCACGACGCCGGGCAGCCCGACGACCACAGGCAGGTCGAAGCCGGCGGCGCGGATGTCCCTGACCCACGAGGCGAGGGACGTCGCGTCGAAGCACAGCTGCGTGACCAGGTGGCTGGCGAACGGCTGCTTGCGGCGCAGAGCCTCGAGCAGCCGGTCGTCGCTGATGAGCGGGTGGCCCTCCGGATAGCCTCCGATACCCACGCGGATGAACGGGTGGGCGAGTCCCGCGAGCTCCTCCAGAAGATCGCCGGCGTCGGCGTAGGGGCCGGCGGGTGGGTCGGCGTCGCCGCCGATCACGAAGACCTCGCGGATGTGGGAGCCCTCGAGACGCTGCACCAGCCGCTCCAGGTGGCTGCGGCTCGCCACCATGCGGGCGGCCAGGTGCGGGACCACCCGGAAGCCGCGAGCCGCCAGGGCGGTGCTCACGTCCAGCGTCCGGTCCATGCCGAGCTTGGGCGAGGCGGTGATGGTCACGGTGGCCTCGTACGGGAGGGCGGCCGCCACCTTCTGCTCGATCCCCTGCACGGGGATGACTTCGTAGCGCGGTCCCTTCAGCAGAAGGGACAGCGCCGACTGGTCCACGATAGCGGGCGCTCCGCCCTGGCTCATCAGACACCTCGCTCCGGTAAAAGAGGATGGATTCAGTCCCCTTTATACCCCGCGGCAAGGACGAGCGCGAGCGACGGCGGTTCCAGACGAGCGGACGGGCGGCCGGGCACGCCCGGCCGCCCGTCCGCGAGACTCGGTCAGCTGCGGCAGCGCTGCTCGTCGCAGCGCCGCTGGACGAACTGGCGGTACTTGTCCAGGTCGCGGTCGAGCTCGCGCTGCGCGCGGGCGACGTCGCTCCCCGGGTCGGCGGGCCCGTGCGGCGTGTACTCGATCTCCACGCTCACTCGGGCCTTCCCGTCGCCCAGCTCGGCGAAGGCGACCTTGCCATCGTCGGCGTCGATGTCGGCGAGCGACGACCGCAGGTCCTCGTATCCCTCCGGGAAGCGGTCGTAGACGGAACGGCCGATGAACTCTCTCCACGCGCGGTCTGCGAACGAGACCGGTACATCGGCCTCGGTTGATCCTGTCAACAGTGGCATCTCTTTCTCCTTGTGTCCGGGCCTCCCAGTCGCGCCCGGCCAACTTCTCGTGTTCTCCGGTCCGTGCGCGCTCAAACATCGCGGCGCCGACGGGCGCGGGGCCGCCGGCCGCGCGGGCGCCCGGCCTGCGCTAGGATGGCGGGCGCTTCGCCCCATAGACAGGAGGGACCGCGCGTGAAAGACCTCGGGGAACAGGCGCTGCCCGGCGTCACCGTGACGATCGGCCGCCGCGCGGTGCGCGTCTCGAGCGCGCGGCCGCTCCGCGTGCTGGCCTCGGCCGTCGTCGGCGGCGGCTTCGGCAGCGCCCGCGAGATCCTCAACGTGCACGTGCGGGACAAGTACGACGGCGAGCGGCCGGAAGAGGACCTCGCCGCCGTCGCCGCCGAGCTGGGCGTCGCGCAGCCCTTCGTCGGCCTCATGACGGCGGCCTGCACTGAGTTCGCCCGCTGCGCCGTCGAGTCTCTCGGGGACCTCAGCGTCGCGGCGGTCGTCTCCGTTGGTCTGAGCAACACCTCGTCGGCGGGCGTGACGCCGCCGGTCGGCGGCCCGGCGGACGGCGCCGCAGCGCCGGGCCCGGGCACCATCAACGTGATCCTGCTGGTGGACGGCGCGCTCACGCCGGCGGCGATGGTGAACGCCGTCATCACCGCGACGGAGGCCAAGACGATGACCCTCGCGGCGTGGGACGTGAGGACGCCGGCAGGAGCGGCGGCGAGTGGGACGTCCACCGACAGCGTGGTGGTCGCCTGCACCGGCCGCGGCGAGGAGCTCAGCTACGCCGGCCCGGCCACGCCCGTAGGCTGGCTCGCGGCGCGCGTGGTGCGCGCCGCGATGACGCGCATCTGCGAAGAGAAGGTGGCCCGCGACGGCGGCCGCACAGGGTGGTGAGCCCGCGGCCGCCGCGAGGCGCGCCGCTGCTCAGCCGGACGCCTGCAGGACCTCGTCGATCCAGCCAATGCCGGCGATCGCGCTCGGGAACCCGCAGGTCGTAATCGCCAGGATCCCGACCTGACGTACCTCGTCGGCGGTGGCGCCGGCCGCCAGGGCCTTGCGCGCGTTCGACTTGACCGCTCCCTCGGCGAGCGCTCCGACGGCGAGTCCGAGCTTGACCAGACGGGCGCTGCGCTCGTCGAGCGGCCCTGCGTCGTCTACCGCCTCGCCGAGCCTGTCGAGCGCCCCGGCGACGGCGGGGTAGTCCTCACGAAAGCCGAGATACACGTCCGGCAGGTGACCGTCGGCCATGGGGTGCCTCCTTGATCCGGGGTCGGCGCGGACGCTGGCGCCCCGCCGTCTTCGCTCCGGTCATTTCACGCGGCCGCGGACCCGAAACGGCGAGCGCGTCCCACGAGCGCCGCGCGGTGGCGCCCGCCGCCCGGCGGATCAGAACGGCGACGCGTGCGCCTCTTCGTAGACCGTGATCCGGGTGGTCGGCGCTTTGACCATCGCCCAGTGCATCGCCTGTTCCAGCTCGAACGAGCCGGCGAACTCGCGCGCGTTCTCGACCGTGTCCCACTCCATCACCACGCTCACTGTGTTGGGATCGTCGGCTCCGCGCCAGATGCGTCCGCCCAGGCAGCCCAGTCGCCGGCGCCGCTCGGCGTCGTCCGTGTACACCTGCTTGAGCGTGTCGAAGTCGTAGATCTCGTGCTCGAGGACCACATATACCGCCATCACAGCCGCCTTTGGTCGTGGATGCGACGCCGCGCGTCAGCGCGGCGACTCCATCGCCACGTCCAGCACGGTCACCCGCGGCGTGGCGACGTTGCTCGTGGACCACTCCATGGCCTGCTCGAGCTCCAGCGAGCCCGCGAACTCCCGGGCGCCCTCCACGGTCTCCCACTCGAGCATGACGATGACGTCGTTCGGATCGTCGGCGAGGCGGAACACGAGGCCGCCCTTGGACCCGAGCCGCTCGCGGCGGTCGGCGTCGTCCAGGTAGACCTGTCTGAAGGTCTCGAAGTCACCGACCCGGTGCTCGATCAATACGTAGGCCATAGCCGCCGCCTTTCCCTCGCCGTGTCTGCCGCCAGTGTATCCCCTCCGCGATGCTCCGGGACGCCGCCGTGTGCCCGGGGCGGCGAGGTCACGCCCTGCGCCCAGCCGGTCACAGGGTCAGCCGCCCGGACGCCGGCCGGTCACGGCGTGAACCGCCGGCCGCCGGCGAACTCGCTGCGGTACGGCTCGGCGCCGAGGGAGACGATCGCCACGGGGCGGCCGGTGGCCGGCGCGTGGATCATCCGCCCGTCCCCGACGTACAGGCCCACGTGATGGATGGAGCCGGACGCGGTTGCGGAAGAAGACGAGGTCGCCGGCGCGCAGCGCGCTGCGCGCGGCGATCCGCCGGCCGGCGGTGGCCTGGGCGCCCGCGTCCCGCGGGATCGTCACGCCGAGTGCCTTGTAGACGAGGTGCGTGAAGCCGGAGCAGTCGAGACCGAAGCCCGACGTCCCCGCCCACACGTACTGCAGACCGAGGAAGCGGCGCGCCTCGGTCACGAGCCGCGCGCCGCTCAGTGCCGGCCAGACGGCGCCCGGCGCGTGCAGGACGACGCCGGCGCGCCGCAGCCAGGCCGAACCCCCCTCGGGCCGCCCGACCTCGACGGCCGCGTCGCCGACGGAGAGGACCGGGAGGCGCGTGCCGTAGGAGAGCTCGAGCACGCGCCCGTCCAGCGCCGCCGTAGTGTAGAGCCACGCCGTCGGCCGCCGCACGACGGCCACCGTGTCCGTCGCCGGCGGCGGCGTGCTCGTGAGCTGCCGCGTCGGCAGCCAGCCGGGGTAACCCCAGGCGTTGCGCGGCGTCGGCTGTCCGGCGACGGCGACCCTGGACCACGACCCCGACGTGCCGAGCAGGTAGACCTTGGCGCCGTAGAGCGCCTGGGTCTCGAGCCTGCCGACGAGCCAGCGCTTCTGGGTCGTGGTCATCCCGGCCAGCCAGGCACGGGGGTCGGCGGGGACGGCGACCGCCGGCGCGTCCACGCGCCGCGCCTCGCCGGGCCGCACCCAGAGGGTGGCCACCGAGACGCGCACCCAGCGCGCCGGCGGGCGCGCCGCGGCTTTCGTCGCCGGCGTCGCGCCGCCGGCCGTGGCGCTCGCGGCGGGCACGCCCAGCCCGGCCATCGCCAGCATGGCGACGGCCAGCGCCGGCAGCGCGGCGCGCCTCAGCCTTTGAGGTAGCGGTCGAACCACTCGACGACGAGTTCGAAGCGCTGGACGCGGTGCAGCGGACTGCCGGAACGCGTGAGCTCGTGCGACTCCGCCGGGAAGCGCACGAGCTCGACCGGCCGCTTGAGCAGGCGCAGCGTGACGAAGAGGTGCTCCGCCTGCTCCACCGGGCAGCGGAGGTCGTCCTCCGAGTGCAGGATCAGCAGCGGCGTGTGGATGTTCTCGGCGTACGTCGAGGGCGAGACCTTGAGATACGTCTCCACGTCCTCGAAGAGGAACGAGCCCATGTAGCCCTTGAAGTCCCAGCCGAAGTCGCTGGAGCCCCACTGGGAGTCGAAGTTGTTGACGGCGCGCTCGGAGACGGCGGCCTTGAAGCGGTCGGTGTGGCCGACGATCCACGAGGTCATGTAGCCGCCGTAGGAGCCGCCGATGACGCCGAGGCGGTCCGCGTCGACGAAGTCGAAGCGGCGGACCGCCTCGTCGGTCACGGCCATGCAGTCGTCGTAGTCCACGGAGCCCCAGCCGGGGCCGGCCTGGCCGGGGCCGCGGATGGCCCGCGCCCACTCCTCGGTGGATCCCGAGGAGCCGCGCGGATTGCAGAAGACGACGGCGTAGCCGGCGCCGCAGTACACCTGGAACTCGTCGAAGAAGTCCTCGCCGTACTGGCCGTAGGGCCCGCCGTGGATGTTGAGCAGGGTCGGGGTACTTCTCGCCCTGCTCGTAGCCGGCGGGCCGCATGATCCAGGCGTCGACCTCGCTGCCGTCCGCCGAGACGGCGGTGAAGCTCTCCGGCCTGACGAGCTCGCGCCGGCGGCGAACGCGTCGCCGTCGGGGTGTGAGACGGGCGTCCGGCGGCGGGATGCTCTCCGCCGCGCCGCCGGACCCACGTCGTACAGCTCGCTCAGCTGCGTCGGCTCGCTCGCGGTGAAGACGAGCCGGCCGGCGGCCACGTCGAGGCCGGTGACTACGCGCTCGCCGCCGACGAGCAGCGCGCGGCTCGCCGGAGCCGTCGACCGCGACGGCGTACACGTACAGCGCGTGCCGTGGTCCTCCACGACGAAGAGCGAGCTCGCCGTCGTTCCACAGCGGCTCGCGCATGCCCGGGTACGTGGTGCAGTTGCGGTCGAGCGACGCGGTGAGCACGGTGAACTCGCCGCTCTCGAGATCGACGAGCGCGATCCTGGTGTGCCTGGGGTCGTCGAACACGCCGGCGTAGCGTTCGACGGCGAGCCGCGAGCCGTCCGGCGACCACGACGGGGCGCCGACGGTGCCGCCGCCCTGCGTGAGCCGCCGCGGCTCTCCGCCGGCGGCGGGCATCAGGTAGACGTCGCTCACCATCTCGAGGTCCCAGTCGGGATGACGTGCGGAGACGAAGGCGATCGTCCGCCCATCCGGCGACCAGGACGGCGAGTGGTCTTCGTAGTCGCCCTCGGTGAGCTGGACCGGCTCGGCCGATCCGTCGGCGGGAACGACGAACAGGTGCTGCCGCCGGTCCGCCGTCCACCCCACGCTGTCGAGCTTGTACTGCAGGCGCGTGAGCCGCCGGGGGCGGCGCTTCTTGTCGTCTTCCTCCTCGTAGGCCGCGTCGCGCACGCGCGCCACGAAGGCGATGCGCGTGCCGTCCGGCGACCACACGGCCTGCGTCACGTCCTCCTTGAGGCTCGTGAGCTTGCGCGGCTCGCCTCCGGTCACCGGCATCACGTACAGCTGCGACGCCTTGTCCGCGCGGTTGGAGGTGAACGCCAGCTGCGCGCCGTCGGGCGACCACCGCGGGTCGCCGTCGGCCTTCTCGCCGCTCGTGAACCGACGCGGCGGCGTCGACCCGTCGGCCGCCGCCAGCCAGATCGCGCCCTGTACTCGTTCGCGTCCTTGTCCACGGACCCGACGACGTAGGCCACCGTCGTCCCGTCCGGCGAGAGTCGCGGATCCGCGACCCCCGTGAGCTCGTAGACGTCCTCCGGAACCATGCCCGCCATGCGTCTGCTCCCCTCTGTCCCCTACCCCAGGTCGCGCCGCCAGTCCCACTCCGGCGCGATGATCTGCGTGCCCTCCGTCTCTTCTATCTCCCGCCGCCAGGCCACCCGTTCACCCACCGTCGCCCGCAGGCGCCAGCGGATGCTCTTGCTCGCGCTCTCCACGGACTCCTTGATGGCCGCCAGCCGCGCGTACACGCGGTCCTGCTGCGACTCCGTGAGCCCGTAGTCGTCGACCATGGCCAGAGCGAGATCGAGGTTGGTCGTGATGTCCTGGTACAGCCCCCAGTCGTGCGAGCACACCTCGGCGATGTAGAGCAGGTCGAGCGAGGCGT
Source organism: uncultured Thermoleophilia bacterium (assembly GCA_963784975.1). Classification (GTDB taxonomy): domain Bacteria; phylum Actinomycetota; class Thermoleophilia; order UBA2241; family UBA2241; genus CAIXSE01. The sequence continues at coordinate 17,413 of CAWAUK010000029.1, forward strand.
CGTCGTCGACGTCGCGCAGCGGCACGTCCTTGACCAGGGCGATCACGTCGTGGATGTCCTTCTGGTTGATCTTGCCGATCTGCATCTTGGCGATGAAGGCGTCGGCCGGTGAGATGGCGTAGTCGTCGATCTCGAGGCGCTCACGCACGTCGAGGTCGTGGTCCATGCGCATGATGTCGAGGAAGATGTCGATGTGGTCGACGAGCGGCGGCTCGTAGGCACTGACCAAGCCGGCCGCCGTCGCCTCCTCCTCCGCCTTCATGCCCTCGAGCGCCTCGTTCTTGATGTACTGCAGCTGCCCGGCGTCGGTGGACTGGGTGACGTACCGGTTCTCGGTGTAGTCGAGGCCCTCGAAGACCGCGTGGATCTCCTTCTTCTGGTCGCCGATCGCGACGAAGTCGATGTCGGAGTACTCGCGGTCCATGAAGTCGAGGTCGGTGCAGTAGCGGCGCACGGCGAGACCGCCGGTGAGACGCAGCTGCACGCCCTGGGCGCGGGCCGCGTCGATGGTGTCCATGGCCTCGGCCATGAGCCGGTCGGCGCGGCGCAACGGCTTCTGCGCCTGCGCGGCCTCGGACTTGACCACCGTGCCGGGCTCCGCGGCGCCGGGGCCGCTGCGCAGCGCCTCCAACGGGTGCAGCACGGCGTCCAGGACGTGCCGTGCAAGATAGACGCGCGGCCAGCGCTTCTCGCCCCACTCCACCAGCAGGCCGCGCGCCTCGAGCTCGCGCACCGCGCGGCGCGCCGTCGGGTCGGTCACCTCGAGGACGCGCTTGGCCTCGGGCACGGTCATCGCCGGCGTGCGGAAGAGCTCGTCGGCGAGGCGCAGCGAGTGGCCCTTGACCTTCTCGCGGTCGCGCTCGTAGTGGCGGATGAGCGCGCGCGCCTGGCGGGTCGCGCGCTCCGACGTCTCCTGGACGCCGACGGCGAAGAACGTGAGCCACGGCGTCCACTCCCCGTGCGTGCGCACGCGCTGCAGCAGCGCGTAGTACTCGTCGCGGTGGCCCTCGAGGAACGCCGAGAGATACAGCAGCGGGCGGGTGAGGCGCTCGCGCTCGATGAGGAACAGCGTGATGAGCAGCCGCCCGAGACGGCCGTTGCCGCCGACGAACGGGTGGATGGTCTCGAACTGCGCGTGGAGCATCGCACACTGGACGAGGTCGGGCAGGCGGCCGCGTTCCTGCAGGAACTCCTCGAACGCGGCCAGCACCTCCGGCAGCCGCTCGACCGGCGCCGGCACGTAGGTCGCCGTCGGCATGGTGCTGCCGGGCGGACCGAGCCAGTTCTGCGAGGTGCGGAACTCGCCCGGCGTGCGCGCGCCGCCGACTTCGCCGCGCAGCAGACGCTCGTGCAGGGCCTTGATGAACTCGAGCGAGAGTGGCTCTTCACGCAGGAGTTCCACGCCGAAGCGCAGCGTCGAGACGGAGGCGCGCACCTCGCGCAGGTGCTCGCGGTTCACGGTCTGGCGCGCGGCGCCCACCTGGTCGAGGTAGAGGTCGGAGAGACTCACCTGGGCGCCCTCGATGCGCGCCGAGCAGAGCGCCTCCTGGCGCTTGAACGAGGCGTCGAGCAGCTGGGGATCGGGCAGCTCGCCGCCGACGCCGGAGAGCTCTCCGAGCGCCGCGTCGGCGCGCGACAGCGCCAGCACCAGCTCCTTGGTGTACGTGATCCTCGGGGGGAGCGGCGCCGGGACGAAGGCGGCGTACCCCTCGGGGGAATCCACGATCTTGCCGGCAGCCGGCTCGTGGAACTCACTTGGGTCCATGACGCCTGCCTCGCTTCGCTGAGCTTTCTCCGTATCGCAACTTTGAAAGCATACCGCACAATCGTTACGAATCGGCGAAGGACGTGCAAATACTCCGCGACCCTGACAGCCTCAGTCGTGCGCCTCGTCTCCCTGCGCGTGGCGCGCCACGTTGCCGGCGCGCAGCCTGACGATCTGCCGGCGCAGTTCCTCGTCGCTCAGGAACTCGTCGTCCGCCGCGCGGTCGCGGTGGACCATCTCGTCCAGTCCGCGCGTCAGCTTGGCCGCGACCGGCGTGTCCATGGCCGACCAGCCGGCCAGCACCAGGTCGTACACGTAGACGTAGTCGGGCAGGTTCAGCCGGTGCTTCACGTAGCCCTGTACGGAAGGGTACTTGACCCCGGAGACGGGCTGCGCCGCCAGCCCCAGGCTGTGAGCCGCGAGGAGCAGGTACAGGAATGCGTTGGCGAGCGAGGACTCGAAGATAGAGTCGCCCTTCTGCGTCGCGTAGCGCGCGGCCATCGGCAGGCCGGTTCGCCGGCGGGTGTCGCCGAGCACGGCGATCATCACCGGCGCCTCGGGGCAGCGCCACGGGCCGTGCGTCTCGATGGACCAGGGCGAGCCCTGCCACGCCTCGCGCGTCGCCTCCAGGGCGAAGAAGTCGGCGTTCTTGTAGTCGTCGACGATGCGCCGGATCTCCGCGCGGAGTCCGGCGTCCTCCACGACGAGCAGCTCGACCGGCTGCATGTTGAAGCCGGTCGGCGCCCAGCGCGAGGCCTCGAGCAGCTTCTCCACCACATCGTCGGGCACCGGGTCGGGCTTGATGGCGCGGATCGTCCTGCGGGACTTGACGAACGCGAGGAACTCTTCGTACTCCACGTGGTCCTCCCTGGGGTGTGGCTCAGGTACGAGGCCATCCTAGCGGGGAAAGCCGCCGGGCGGACGGGAGGCGGCGGGCGCGCCGGCGGGCGGGAGCGGCCACGTGGATCCTCGCGCCCGGACGCGCCCGCCCGACCGCGCTCAGCCGCCCTCGGGCGCGAGGATCTCGTGCAGCCGCGCGCCGAAGCTCTGCATCGATTCGCCGCGGTATGCGTAGATGCGCGCCAGCGAGAACAGGTCGCGCGGCGTGGCGGCGCCGTAGCGGGTGCCCGTGGCCGCGAGGTACCCGGCGCGGCGGACGGCCAGTCTGAGGCGCCTATCGTAGATGCCGCCGGGATAGCAGAAGAAGTCGACCGGCACGTCGAACAGCTCCTCCAGCCGTGTCCGGGAGTCGACGAGCTCGTGGTGCAGCTTCTTGCCCCACAGCTCCGTGAGGTCGGGATGGGAGACCGAATGCGATTCGAGCCCCCAGCCGGCGTCCAGCAGGCTTTGCACCATCTCGGGCGTGAGGCTGGCAGCCGGTGGGGAGTCGCCCGTGTACAGCGCGCTGGAGATGAGGTCGAGTTCCGCCGGCCAGTGGTACCTGCGCAGCACCGGCGCGGCGTTGCGCACCTGGTCGGCGTAGCCGTCGTCGAAGGTGAGCACCACGGGGTGCGGCGGCAAGACGCCGTCGCCGGTCCACGCATCGTAGACGCGCCGCAGGGTGACGGCCTGGTAGCCGTGCGCAGAGAGCCAGGCCATTTGGGCGCGGAAGAGCTCCGTGCTCATGACGAGCAGCCGCGGCCCCCTGGGCCGCGCCAGCACGTGGTGGTAGACGAGGATCGGCACAGGCTGCGGATCGGCGACGACGTGAGGCCGCGGCGGCAGCGCCGTGCCCGCGGCCTGAGCCGGCGACGCCGTCGGCGACGGCGACGCCCTGGGTGAGGCCGCGGACGACGGCGACGCGCTGGATCCCGGCTGCGCCGCGGACGAGGCGACGGCTGAAGCGCCCGCGGCCGGCGTCGCGGCGTGCGGGCGCGTCACGACGAAGTAGCCACCCACCGCGACCACGGCGATCGCCACCGCGGTGAGCACGAACGGCCACGCCGAGGGGTCGCGCCGGCGCCGACGCGGACGAGGGTCGCGCGGGGTGAAGGGCGCCCCGGTCATGCGCCCCAGCGTAGCGCATGCGGGTGGCGCCGTCAGGCGGCGAGCAGGCGCTCAGCCTCGAGCGCGCCGCCGGCGTCCTCCTCGTGTTTGAACAGCAGGTAGACGTCGCGGCCGCCGTCGAGGTGCTCGCCCGCCCGGCGCCGCAGGCGCGTCAGGGCGGGCTCGTCGTACGGCGGCTTGCGCAGCCGGTAGTAGGCGAAGCCGGCCGTCACCACGTCCGGCACCACGAGTTCGTCCGACTCCGCGACGCACAATGACGCGCCGTACTCTCGGAGCACGTCGTAGACCTCGGAGGCGAACCACGACGTATTCCTGAACTCGAACGTGAACCGCAGGTCGCGCGGCAGGAGCTCGAGGAAGCGCGCGAGCCGGTCGAGGTCCAGTTTGAGGTTGGGCGGCAGCTGCAGGAGCACCGGGCCGAGCCGCCCCGCTTCCTGCAACGGCCTCAGCTTGTCGAGGAAGTACTCCGTCGGCTCACGCGCACCCTCCTTGAGCCGGTTGGCGTGCGTGATCGCCTGGTGCGCCTTGATCGCGAACAGGAACCCGGGCGGCGTCGACTCGATCCACGACGTCACCGTCTTCTCCGACGGCATGTGGCGGAAGGTGTAGTTGACCTCGACGCAGTTCAGCCGCTCCGCGTAGTGCCGGAGGAACCGCGTCGCCGGCAGGTCCTCGGGGTAGAAGTCGGGCTTCCAGGTGGGGTACGCGTAGCCCGATGTCCCTGCATAGAGCGTCGCCACGGGTCCTCCCGTCGTCCTCATCGGCAATCAGACGGGCGGCGCGCAGAGGAGGGTCCTGCCGCACCGCCCGTCTGCCCTTGACCTGCCCGGTGGCGAGCCGGCCAAACGCCGCGACCGTCGCGCCGCGACGGTCGCCGCTTCGGGCCGCGCGCCAACTCTCGGCCCGCGTCACGGCCGCGTCCCGCGGGAAAGCACCAAGAAGACGGGAGTCCGCTCGCACAGGCGAGCAGGGACCACTACACGAGGAGATCGACGATGAGCGCCCTTCCGCAAGAGGCCTCGCAGCCCGGCTTCGAGGCCGTCCGCGAGCTCGCCCGGCAGCTGCGCGTGGACAGTATCCGCTGCGTCGCCGCCGCCGGTTCCGGCCACCCCACCTCGAGCCTCTCGGCCGCCGATCTGATGGCCGTCCTGTTCGCCCGCCACCTGCACTACGACTGGAGCCGGCCGGACCGGCCGGACAACGACCACCTCATCTTCTCCAAGGGGCACGCCTCGCCGCTCCTCTACTCGCTGTACAAGGCCGTGGGCGTCGTGAGCGACCGCGAGCTCATGGAGACGTACCGGCGGGCCGGGTCTCGCTTGCAGGGCCATCCCACCCCCGTCCTCCCGTGGGTGGACGTAGCCACCGGCTCGCTCGGGCAGGGCCTGCCCGACGCCGTCGGCGTCGCCCTTGCCGGCAAGCGCCTCGACAAGCTCGACTACCGCGTCTGGGTGCTCTGCGGCGACAGCGAGTTCGCCGAGGGCTCGATCTGGGAGAGTCTGGACAAGGCTTCGCACTACGGGCTCGCCAACCTGACGGCGATCGTCGATGTGAACCGGCTGGGGCAGTCGGGACCCACCGAGCTGGAGTGGGATCTGGACGCCTACCGGCGCCGGGTCGAGTCGTTCGGTTGCAGGCCGGTCGTGATCGACGGGCACGATCCGGAGCAGATCGACGACGCCTTCGCGCTCGCCGAGCGGTCCCAGCAGCCGACCGTGATCCTGGCTCGCACGGTCAAGGGTAAAGGTGTACCCGAGGTCGAGGATGCCAACGGATGGCACGGCAAACCGCTGCCGGACGATGTGGCCGAGGCCGCCGTCCGCGCTCTCGGCGGCGTGACCGCCCACACGGTCGCGACGCCCATGCGGGCGGCTCGGCCGGCGGCGGTCACCACGCAGAAGCGCCATCCCGTCACGCTCCCGACGTACGAGATGGGCATGAAGGTCGCGACGCGAATGGCCTTCGGCGACGCGCTCGTCGCGCTCGGCGCCCGCCCCGAGGTCGTCGCCATCGACGGCGAGGTCGGCAACTCCACCTACACGGACAAGTTCGGCAAGGCGTACCCGGAGCGCTTCTTCCAGATGTACATCTCAGAGCAGCAGATGATCGGCACGGCCGTGGGCATGAGCGTGCGCGGCTACGTCCCCTTCGCCGCGACCTTCGCCGCGTTCTTCACCCGCGCCTACGACTTCATCCGCATGGCCGCCGTCTCCGAGGCGGACATCCGGCTCTGCGGCTCGCACGCCGGGACCGAGATCGGGCAGGACGGGCCTTCGCAGATGGGCCTCGAGGACCTGGCGGCGATGCGCGCCGTGCACGGCTCGACCGTGCTCTACCCGAGCGACGCCAACTCGGCGGCGGCGCTGACCGTCGCGATGGCGGACCTCACCGGCGTCAGCTACCTGCGCACCACACGCGGCGCCTACCCGGTGCTGTACGACGCCGACGAGTCGTTCCCGGTCGGCGGTTCGAAGGTCCTGCGCCTCTCCGGCGACGACCGCGTGCTGCTCGCCGGCGCCGGCGTGACCCTGCACACGTGCCTGGAGGCCGCGGAGCTGCTGGCGGAGCGCGGCGTACCCGCGCGCGTCATCGACCTCTACTCGGTGAAGCCGATGGACGCCGAGGGCCTCGCGGCGGCCGCGCGCGCGTCCGGGCGGCGGATCGTCGTCGTCGAGGACCACTACCCCGAGGGCGGCCTGGGCGAAGCCGTGCTGGCCGCCCTCGCGCCCTTCGACGAGGTCTTCCGCGTGGAGCACCTCGCCGTGCGCGGCCTGCCCGGCTCGGGCACCCCGGCCGAACTGATGGCTGCCGCCGGGATCTCGGCCGGCGACGTCGAGGCCGCGGCTCTGCGCCTGCTCGAAAGGTAGTCGCCAGACTGGGCGGCGGGTGGCCCTTCGGCCGCCCGCCGCCCGCCGCGCGCTGCGCTACGCCCCGCTGGGAAGGTGGCAGGCGTCCGTGTCGCCGAGGCGGCAGAGAAGTTCGTCACTCGACCCGTAGGTGCGGCTGGGCGACGACTGCAGCTGCGAGACGACGCCCTGGGGGCAGTCGTTCGCTTCGGACCGCTCGACGGCGGTGTGGACGTCCGCGGGGAAGTCCAGACCGGTCAGGCAGTCGCGCAGAACGTCCTTGTCGGTCATGATTGCCTCTCCTGACTCGAGAGCTTGCCTACGCTCAGGTCATTCCCGTCGCGAGCGCATCCATCTCGGCCGGCGTGGCTGGGGAGGCCGCGGGGCGGGAAGAAGACGACACCAGACCCGGCGCGACGCAGGCTCGGAGGAGGCCACGGCGAACGAGGCTGACAGATGAAGGTCACCCGATGGAACGACGAAGGTCGCTGCGCCAGCGGCGGCCGGAGTGATGTGCGCATCGTGGCCGCCGTCCTTGCGGCCGCCGCTCTCGCCCTCGTGGCGAGCGCCTGCGCCACGTCCTCGCCGGGCTCGGCGAGCTCGCCGAGCCCCAGCCCGAGCCCGACGCTGTCCGCGGCGCACATCTCGATCTCGCCGCGGAACGGCCTCAGTCAGGCCAAGCCCGACCACGGCGTCAAGGTCACCGTCCGCGACGGGACGCTGACCTCCGTGACCGCGCGCACAGGCGGCGCCTCGATCGCGGGCAAGCTCGATCCGACGTCCACGTCCTGGAGCAGCCGGTGGGCGCTCTCGACCGGCAAGCAGTATGTTGTGCGCGCCACGGCGGTCGACGCCGACGGCCGCTCCGTCACCAAGGTGAGCCGCTTCCGTACGCTGGTGCCGGACACCACCGCGAGCATCCAGATCTTCGAGGGGCACAACGTCACCTACGGCGTGGGCATGCCCGTGATGCTCTCGTTCAGCAAGCCGGTCGAGGACAAGAAGGCGGTGGAACGCGCGATCGTCCTGACGAGCTCGCGACCCGTCGTCGGCGCCTGGTACTGGAACGGTGATTCGTCCCTGTACTTCCGCCCGCGCGCCTATTGGCCGGAGAACACGAAGGTCGGCTTCGTCGGCCACTTCGACGGCGTGAAGCTCTCTCCCGGCGTCTACGCCACCCACACCCTGCGCCAGCAGTGGTCCATCGGGCGCTCGCTGATCGTCGTCGCGAGCGCCAGCGCCCACCTGATGAAGGTCTACAAGGACCGCAAGCTCTTCGCCACCTGGCCGATCAGCACCGGCAGGCCCGGCAAGGAGACGCCCAACGGCACCTATCTCTCGATCGAGAAGGCGAATCCCCAGCGCATGGTCGGCCCCGACTACGACATCCAGGTGCCCTACTCGGTGCGCTTCACCTGGAGCGGCGACTTCATCCATGCCGCGCCGTGGTCCGTGGGCTCGCAGGGCTACGCCAACGTGAGTCACGGCTGCGTGAACCTCGCCCCGGACCGCGCCCAGACGTACTACGAGATGTCGATCCCGGGCGATCCGGTCACCGTCAGCGGCAGCCCCAAGGCCGGCAGCTGGGACAACGGCTGGACCGTCTGGTTCCTGTCCTGGAAGGAACTGGTCAAGGGCAGCGCGCTGCACAAGGCGGTGCGGGTGAGGCCGGACGGCAGTACCTGGGTCCCGCCATCGGCTCTGAGACCCCTAAGGGCGAAGGCGCCGCTCGGGCGGCCGAAGCCGTACAACGCAGCGCCCTCGTGATCCAGGCAGCGGCGCCGCGGCCGACGGTCGGCGAGCTTAGGCTCGGACCCCCCATCACGGAGCCCTGAGGCGCCGCTCAGCCGGCACCAGCCGGGCCACGCGGGGCGTTCCTCCTGACAGACGCCGCTACGACTTGGCCGGGCTGTCGCCGCGGCCCAGGCCCCGGATGTACTCGTCGAGATCGTGCTCGCGCACGCGCCAGACCCTGCCGCCGGGCTTGACACCCGGCAGCCGGCCGGATCGCAGCCAGGCGCGCACGGTCAGTACGCTGAGACTGAGCCGCTCGGCGACTTGTGCGGGGGTGAGCAGGCGCTCAGGTGCCCCGGCTTGCTCGTTCATTGGGCCGCCCTTGGATGTCGGGCTCAGCCAGCTCGGGAACGGGAGCTCGCCAGGCAGGTTCGGCCGCTGACCGCCGTGCGTGGCGGAACGGATACGGCTCCCTTGGTGTCTGCCCATCGGTCTGCATACCTAACCGGCTTCTTCTTGATCTGTGTGTACTTCTACGATGTTGTCCGTAGTCGCAAGACAAGAACGAAATCCGAGCAGCTCCCGGCATGTCTCACCGCTCCAGACTTGCCTTTGACGTCGTTTGTCGTACCCTGACAAGGCACGTCACGCTTCGGGGGACTCCGGGCCCGCGGATCGCGCTACTCCGCTCCAGCACACACCCGGCAGCCTGTCAGGTCCCCTGGAGGTCGCGGCTTCGTCCTCGAACGACCGCCCCGCTAGTCCCGCATGGACCGGCCGCACCGTGCGCCGGCGCCCCAGCGCCCCATTCCGCGAGAAAGTGACCCCGCATGAAGATCCGCCTGATCGAACCCGCCCCTGCCCACCTCCACATGTGGTCGTACACGTTCCTGCCGCGCCTCGGCCTGCCGCTCATCGGCGCCGGCCTCAAGGCCGCCGGCCACGACGTGGTCATCTACTGTCCGCAGTTCTCGCCCATCGACTGGGATGACCTTCTCTCGGCGGACGTCGTGGGCATCTCCATGACCACGTCGACCGCGCCGGCAGGCTACGAGATCGCCGAGCGCGTCCGTGAGCACGGCGTGCCCACCATCGTCGGCGGCTCCCACGTCAGCTTCATGGCGGACGAGGCGCTCGCGCATGCCGACTACGTCGCGCGCGGCGAGGGCGGCGACGCCCTCATGCTCGAGCTGATCGACGCGCTGCAGGGCGCCCGCCCGCTGGAGAGCATCGACGGCCTCTCGTTCACGCGAGACGGAGAGGCCGTCCACAACGCGCCGCGAGAGGCGTGCCAGGACCTCGACACGCTGCCGGTGCCGGACCTCACGCTCATCGCCGGCTCGTCGGAGCAGCGCGGCACGACGCCGATCATGACCAGTTGGGGCTGCCCCTTCGGCTGCAACTTCTGCTCGGTGACGGCGATGTTCGGGCGCAAGTACCGCTACCGCAGCCCCGAGCACATCATGGCGGAGATCGAGGCCAAGCAGCCCAGGTCGATCTTCTTCTACGACGACAACTTCGCCGCCGACAAGCGGCGGCTCAAGACGCTCCTGCGCATGATGATCGCGAGCGGACGCAAGATCCCGTGGTCGGCGCAGGTGCGCACCGACGTGGTCGCCGACCCCGAGCTCCTCGGCCTCATGCGCGACTCCGGCTGCGACCGCGTAGCGCTCGGGCTCGAGTCGGTGAGCCAGGAGACGCTCGACGGCTTCGACAAGTCGCAGAGCGTCGCCGACATCGTCCGCGCCCTCGGCGCGCTGCACAAGTACGGCATCAAGACGCACGGTATGTTCGTCCTCGGCGCCGACAGCGACACGGCCGAGACCGTCCGCGAGACCGCCCGGTTCGCGCGCAAGCACGACATCAGCACGCTCATGCTCAACATCCTGACGCCGCTCCCGGGCACCCCGCTGTTCGACGAGCTGGACGCCAAGGGCCGCATCTTCGACCGCCACTGGGACCTCTTCGACGGCCAGCATGTCGTCTTCACTCCGTGGCAGATGACCCCCGACAGGCTGCAGACCGAGGTCTGGGGCGCCTACGCCCGCTTCTACTCGTTCCGCCAGTGGCTCAAGTACCTGGCGACGTTCCGCTACGGCACCATGGCGCTCTACAGCTGGTACTGGGTGTTCCTGCGCCGCTGGCGTAAGGAGAGAGGCAACCGCGATTACCTCGAGATGCTGAAGCAGCTGCATGTCGCCGGCACGGCACCGGCTGCTGCCGGCGATCAGGGCTGAGGCCGCGTCCGGGGGAGCGCCGCCCGCCCTGACCTCCCAGGTCGGCCAGACTCCGCGCGGCCATCGCGGCGTGCACGTCCACGCGGCCCCGTGAGAGTCCGGCCGCGCCGTTGGGGGCGGGAGTACGATGAGGTGAAGAGTGGCCAGGGTCAGGGGGGAGTCATGAAGGCTCATGCCATCATCATCC
>CAWAUK010000030.1:0-100360 GCA_963784975.1 uncultured Thermoleophilia bacterium
CGCGAGGAACTCTTCGTACTCCACGTGGTCCTCCCTGGGGTGTGGCTCAGGTACGAGGCCATCCTAGCGGGGAAAGCCGCCGGGCGGACGGGAGGCGGCGGGCGCGCCGGCGGGCGGGAGCGGCCACGTGGATCCTCGCGCCCGGACGCGCCCGCCCGACCGCGCTCAGCCGCCCTCGGGCGCGAGGATCTCGTGCAGCCGCGCGCCGAAGCTCTGCATCGATTCGCCGCGGTATGCGTAGATGCGCGCCAGCGAGAACAGGTCGCGCGGCGTGGCGGCGCCGTAGCGGGTGCCCGTGGCCGCGAGGTACCCAGCGCGGCGGACGGCCAGTCTGAGGCGCCTATCGTAGATGCCGCCGGGATAGCAGAAGAAGTCGACCGGCACGTCGAACAGCTCCTCCAGCCGTGTCCGGGAGTCGACGAGCTCATGGTTCAGCTTCTTGCCCCACAGCCGGTAAGGTGCCGGGATGGGAGACCGAATGCGATTCGAGCCCCCCACCGGCGTCCAGCAGGCTTTGCACCATCTCGGGCGTGAGGCTGGCAGCCGGTGGGGAGTCGCCCGTGTTACAGCGCGCTGGAGATGAGGCTCGAGTTCCGCCGGCCAGTGGTACCTGCGCAGCACCGGCGCGGCGTTGCGCACCTGGTCGGCGTAGCCGTCGTCGAAGGTGAGCACCACGGGGTGCGGCGGCAAGACGCCGTCGCCGGTCCACGCATCGTAGACGCGCCGCAGGGTGACGGCCTGGTAGCCGTGCGCAGAGAGCCAGGCCATTTGGGCGCGGGAAGAGCTCCGTGCTCATGACGAGCAGCCGCGGCCCCCTGGGCCGCGCCAGCACGTGGTGGTAGACGAGGATCGGCACAGGCTGCGGATCGGCGACGACGTGAGGCCGCGGCGGCAGCGCCGTGCCCGCGGCCTAGCAGGCGACGCCGCCGGCGACGGCGACGCGCTGGATGAGGCCGCGGACGACGGCGACGCGCTGGATCCCGGCTGCGCCGCGGACGAGGCGACGGCTGAAGCGCCCGCGGCCGGCGTCGCGGCGTGCGGGCGCGTCACGACGAAGTAGCCACCCACCGCGGCCACGGCGATCGCCACCGCGGTGAGCACGAACGGCCACGCCGCGGGGTCGCGCCGGCGCCGACGCGGACGAGGGTCGCGCGGGGTGAAGGGCGCCCCGGTATGCGCCCCAGCGTAGCGCATGCGGGTGGCGCCGTCAGGCGGCGAGCAGGCGCTCAGCCTCGAGCGCGCCGCCGGCGTCCTCCTCGTGTTTGAACAGCAGGTAGACGTCGCGGCCGCCGTCGAGGTGCTCGCCCGCCCGACGCCGCGGCGCGTGAGGGCGGGCTCGTCGTACGGCGGCTTGCGCAGCCGGTAGTAGGCGAAGCCGGCCGTCACCACGTCCGGCACCACGAGTTCGTCCGACTCCGCGACGCACAATGACGCGCCGTACTCTCGGAGCACGTCGTAGACCTCGGAGGCGAACCACGACGTATTCCTGAACTCGAACGTGAACCGCAGGTCGCGCGGCAGGAGCTCGAGGAAGCGCGCGAGCCGGTCGAGGTCCAGTTTGCGAGGTTGGGCGGCAGCTGCAGGAGCACCGGGCCGAGCCGCCCCGCTTCCTGCAACGGCCTCAGCTTGTCGAGGAAGTACTCCGTCGGCTCACGCGCACCCTCCTTGAGCCGGTTGGCGTGCGTGATCGCCTGGTGCGCCTTGATCGCGAACAGGAACCCGGGCGGCGTCGACTCGATCCACGACGTCACCGTCTTCTCCGACGGCATGTGGCGGAAGGTGTAGTTGACCTCGACGCAGTCTCAGCCTCGCTCCGCGTAGTGCCGGAGGAACCGCGTCGCCGGCAGGTCCTCGGGGTAGAAGTCGGGCTTCCAGGTGGGGTACGCGTAGCCCGATGTCCCTGCATAGAGCGTCGCCACGGGTCCTCCCGTCGTCCTCATCGGCAATCAGACGGGCGGCGCGCAGAGGAGGGTCCTGCCGCACCGCCCGTCTGCCCTTGACCTGCCCGGTGGCGAGCCGGCCAAACGCCGCGACCGTCGCGCCGCGACGGTCGCCGCTTCGGGCCGCGCGCCAACTCTCGGCCCGCGTCACGGCCGCGTCCCGCGGGAAAGCACCAAGAAGACGGGAGTCCGCTCGCACAGGCGAGCAGGGACCACTACACGAGGAGATCGACGATGAGCGCCCTTCCGCAAGAGGCCTCGCAGCCCGGCTTCGAGGCCGTCCGCGAGCTCGCCCGGCAGCTGCGCGTGGACAGTATCCGCTGCGTCGCCGCCGCCGGTTCCGGCCACCCCACCTCGAGCCTCTCGGCCGCCGATCTGATGGCCGTCCTGTTCGCCCGCCACCTGCACTACGACTGGAGCCGGCCGGACCGGCCGGACAACGACCACCTCATCTTTTCCAAGGGGCACGCCTCGCCGCTCCTCTACTCGCTGTACAAGGCCGTGGGCGTCGTGAGCGACCGCGAGCTCATGGAGACGTACCGGCGGGCCGGGTCTCGCTTGCAGGGCCATCCCACCCCCGTCCTCCCGTGGGTGGACGTAGCCACCGGCTCGCTCGGGCAGGGCCTGCCCGACGCCGTCGGCGTCGCCCTTGCCGGCAAGCGCCTCGACAAGCTCGACTACCGCGTCTGGGTGCTCTGCGGCGACAGCGAGTTCGCCGAGGGCTCGATCTGGGAGAGTCTGGACAAGGCTTCGCACTACGGGCTCGCCAACCTGACGGCGATCGTCGATGTGAACCGGCTGGGGCAGTCGGGACCCACCGAGCTGGAGTGGGATCTGGACGCCTACCGGCGCCGGGTCGAGTCGTTCGGTTGCAGGCCGGTCGTGATCGACGGGCACGATCCGGAGCAGATCGACGACGCCTTCGCGCTCGCCGAGCGGTCCCAGCAGCCGACCGTGATCCTGGCTCGCACGGTCAAGGGTAAAGGTGTACCCGAGGTCGAGGATGCCAACGGATGGCACGGCAAACCGCTGCCGGACGATGTGGCCGAGGCCGCCGTCCGCGCTCTCGGCGGCGTGACCGCCCACACGGTCGCGACGCCCATGCGGGCGGCTCGGCCGGCGGCGGTCACCACGCAGAAGCGCCATCCCGTCACGCTCCCGACGTACGAGATGGGCATGAAGGTCGCGACGCGAATGGCCTTCGGCGACGCGCTCGTCGCGCTCGGCGCCCGCCCCGAGGTCGTCGCCATCGACGGCGAGGTCGGCAACTCCACCTACACGGACAAGTTCGGCAAGGCGTACCCGGAGCGCTTCTTCCAGATGTACATCTCAGAGCAGCAGATGATCGGCACGGCCGTGGGCATGAGCGTGCGCGGCTACGTCCCCTTCGCCGCGACCTTCGCCGCGTTCTTCACCCGCGCCTACGACTTCATCCGCATGGCCGCCGTCTCCGAGGCGGACATCCGGCTCTGCGGCTCGCACGCCGGGACCGAGATCGGGCAGGACGGGCCTTCGCAGATGGGCCTCGAGGACCTGGCGGCGATGCGCGCCGTGCACGGCTCGACCGTGCTCTACCCGAGCGACGCCAACTCGGCGGCGGCGCTGACCGTCGCGATGGCGGACCTCACCGGCGTCAGCTACCTGCGCACCACACGCGGCGCCTACCCGGTGCTGTACGACGCCGACGAGTCGTTCCCGGTCGGCGGTTCGAAGGTCCTGCGCCTCTCCGGCGACGACCGCGTGCTGCTCGCCGGCGCCGGCGTGACCCTGCACACGTGCCTGGAGGCCGCGGAGCTGCTGGCGGAGCGCGGCGTACCCGCGCGCGTCATCGACCTCTACTCGGTGAAGCCGATGGACGCCGAGGGCCTCGCGGCGGCCGCGCGCGCGTCCGGGCGGCGGATCGTCGTCGTCGAGGACCACTACCCCGAGGGCGGCCTGGGCGAAGCCGTGCTGGCCGCCCTCGCGCCCTTCGACGAGGTCTTCCGCGTGGAGCACCTCGCCGTGCGCGGCCTGCCCGGCTCGGGCACCCCGGCCGAACTGATGGCTGCCGCCGGGATCTCGGCCGGCGACGTCGAGGCCGCGGCTCTGCGCCTGCTCGAAAGGTAGTCGCCAGACTGGGCGGCGGGTGGCCCTTCGGCCGCCCGCCGCCCGCCGCGCGCTGCGCTACGCCCCGCTGGGAAGGTGGCAGGCGTCCGTGTCGCCGAGGCGGCAGAGAAGTTCGTCACTCGACCCGTAGGTGCGGCTGGGCGACGACTGCAGCTGCGAGACGACGCCCTGGGGGCAGTCGTTCGCTTCGGACCGCTCGACGGCGGTGTGGACGTCCGCGGGGAAGTCCAGACCGGTCAGGCAGTCGCGCAGAACGTCCTTGTCGGTCATGATTGCCTCTCCTGACTCGAGAGCTTGCCTACGCTCAGGTCATTCCCGTCGCGAGCGCATCCATCTCGGCCGGCGTGGCTGGGGAGGCCGCGGGGCGGGAAGAAGACGACACCAGACCCGGCGCGACGCAGGCTCGGAGGAGGCCACGGCGAACGAGGCTGACAGATGAAGGTCACCCGATGGAACGACGAAGGTCGCCGCGCCAGCGGCGGCCGGAGTGATGTGCGCATCGTGGCCGCCGTCCTTGCGGCCGCCGCTCTCGCCCTCGTGGCGAGCGCCTGCGCCACGTCCTCGCCGGGCTCGGCGAGCTCGCCGAGCCCCAGCCCGAGCCCGACGCTGTCCGCGGCGCACATCTCGATCTCGCCGCGGAACGGCCTCAGTCAGGCCAAGCCCGACCACGGCGTCAAGGTCACCGTCCGCGACGGGACGCTGACCTCCGTGACCGCGCGCACAGGCGGCGCCTCGATCGCGGGCAAGCTCGATCCGACGTCCACGTCCTGGAGCAGCCGGTGGGCGCTCTCGACCGGCAAGCAGTATGTTGTGCGCGCCACGGCGGTCGACGCCGACGGCCGCTCCGTCACCAAGGTGAGCCGCTTCCGTACGCTGGTGCCGGACACCACCGCGAGCATCCAGATCTTCGAGGGGCACAACGTCACCTACGGCGTGGGCATGCCCGTGATGCTCTCGTTCAGCAAGCCGGTCGAGGACAAGAAGGCGGTGGAACGCGCGATCGTCCTGACGAGCTCGCGACCCGTCGTCGGCGCCTGGTACTGGAACGGTGATTCGTCCCTGTACTTCCGCCCGCGCGCCTATTGGCCGGAGAACACGAAGGTCGGCTTCGTCGGCCACTTCGACGGCGTGAAGCTCTCTCCCGGCGTCTACGCCACCCACACCCTGCGCCAGCAGTGGTCCATCGGGCGCTCGCTGATCGTCGTCGCGAGCGCCAGCGCCCACCTGATGAAGGTCTACAAGGACCGCAAGCTCTTCGCCACCTGGCCGATCAGCACCGGCAGGCCCGGCAAGGAGACGCCCAACGGCACCTATCTCTCGATCGAGAAGGCGAATCCCCAGCGCATGGTCGGCCCCGACTACGACATCCAGGTGCCCTACTCGGTGCGCTTCACCTGGAGCGGCGACTTCATCCATGCCGCGCCGTGGTCCGTGGGCTCGCAGGGCTACGCCAACGTGAGTCACGGCTGCGTGAACCTCGCCCCGGACCGCGCCCAGACGTACTACGAGATGTCGATCCCGGGCGATCC
This sequence comes from uncultured Thermoleophilia bacterium, assembly GCA_963784975.1. Lineage (GTDB taxonomy): Bacteria > Actinomycetota > Thermoleophilia > UBA2241 > UBA2241 > CAIXSE01. Next base: position 5,576 of record CAWAUK010000030.1, read on the forward strand.
GGTCACGGTCAGCGGCAGCCCCAAGGCCGGCAGCTGGGACAACGGCTGGACCGTCTGGTTCCTGTCCTGGAAGGAGCTGGTCAAGGGCAGCGCGCTGCACAAGGCGGTGCGGGTGAGACCGGACGGCAGTACCTGGGTCCGGCCCTCGGCTCTGAGACCCCTAAGGGCGAAGGCGCCGCTCGGGCGGCCGAAGCCGTACAACGCAGCGCCCTCGTGATCCAGGCAGCGGCGCCGCGGCCGACGGTCGCCGAGCTTAGGCTCGGACCCCCATCACGGAGCCCTGAGGCGCCGCTCAGCCGGCACCAGCCGGGCCACGCGGGGCGTTCCTCCTGACAGACGCCGCTACGACTTGGCCGGGCTGTCGCCGCGGCCCAGGCCCCGGATGTACTCGTCGAGATCGTGCTCGCGCACGCGCCAGACCCTGCCGCCGGGCTTGACACCCGGCAGCCGGCCGGATCGCAGCCAGGCGCGCACGGTCAGTACGCTGAGACTGAGCCGCTCGGCGACTTGTGCGGGGGTGAGCAGGCGCTCAGGTGCCCCGGCTTGCTCGTTCATTGGGCCGCCCTTGGATGTCGGGCTCAGCCAGCTCGGGAACGGGAGCTCGCCAGGCAGGTTCGGCCGCTGACCGCCGTGCGTGGCGGAACGGATACGGCTCCCTTGGTGTCTGCCCATCGGTCTGCATACCTAACCGGCTTCTTCTTGATCTGTGCGTACTTCTACGATGTTGTCCGTAGTCGCAGGACAAGAACGAAATCCGAGCAGCTCCCGGCATGTCTCACCGCTCCAGACTTGCCTTTGACGTCGTTTGTCGTACCCTGACAAGGCACGTCACGCTTCGGGGGACTCCGGGCCCGCGGATCGCGCTACTCCGCTCCAGCACACACCCGGCAGCCTGTCAGGTCCCCTGGAGGTCGCGGCTTCGTCCTCGAACGACCGCCCCGCTAGTCCCGCATGGACCGGCCGCACCGTGCGCCGGCGCCCCTGCGCCCCATTCCGCGAGAAAGTGACCCCGCATGAAGATCCGCCTGATCGAACCCGCCCCTGCCCACCTCCACATGTGGTCGTACACGTTCCTGCCGCGCCTCGGCCTGCCGCTCATCGGCGCCGGCCTCAAGGCCGCCGGCCACGACGTGGTCATCTACTGTCCGCAGTTCTCGCCCATCGACTGGGATGACCTTCTCTCGGCGGACGTCGTGGGCATCTCCATGACCACGTCGACCGCGCCGGCAGGCTACGAGATCGCCGAGCGCGTCCGTGAGCACGGCGTGCCCACCATCGTCGGCGGCTCCCACGTCAGCTTCATGGCGGACGAGGCGCTCGCGCATGCCGACTACGTCGCGCGCGGCGAGGGCGGCGACGCCCTCATGCTCGAGCTGATCGACGCGCTGCAGGGCGCCCGCCCGCTGGAGAGCATCGACGGCCTCTCGTTCACGCGAGACGGAGAGGCCGTCCACAACGCGCCGCGAGAGGCGTGCCAGGACCTCGACACGCTGCCGGTGCCGGACCTCACGCTCATCGCCGGCTCGTCGGAGCAGCGCGGCACGACGCCGATCATGACCAGTTGGGGCTGCCCCTTCGGCTGCAACTTCTGCTCGGTGACGGCGATGTTCGGGCGCAAGTACCGCTACCGCAGCCCCGAGCACATCATGGCGGAGATCGAGGCCAAGCAGCCCAGGTCGATCTTCTTCTACGACGACAACTTCGCCGCCGACAAGCGGCGGCTCAAGACGCTCCTGCGCATGATGATCGCGAGCGGACGCAAGATCCCGTGGTCGGCGCAGGTGCGCACCGACGTGGTCGCCGACCCCGAGCTCCTCGGCCTCATGCGCGACTCCGGCTGCGACCGCGTAGCGCTCGGGCTCGAGTCGGTGAGCCAGGAGACGCTCGACGGCTTCGACAAGTCGCAGAGCGTCGCCGACATCGTCCGCGCCCTCGGCGCGCTGCACAAGTACGGCATCAAGACGCACGGTATGTTCGTCCTCGGCGCCGACAGCGACACGGCCGAGACCATCCGCGAGACCGCCCGGTTCGCGCGCAAGCACGACATCAGCACGCTCATGCTCAACATCCTGACGCCGCTCCCGGGCACCCCGCTGTTCGACGAGCTGGACGCCAAGGGCCGCATCTTCGACCGCCACTGGGACCTCTTCGACGGCCAGCATGTCGTCTTCACTCCGTGGCAGATGACCCCCGACAGGCTGCAGACCGAGGTCTGGGGCGCCTACGCCCGCTTCTACTCGTTCCGCCAGTGGCTCAAGTACCTGGCGACGTTCCGCTACGGCACCATGGCGCTCTACAGCTGGTACTGGGTGTTCCTGCGCCGCTGGCGTAAGGAGAGAGGCAACCGCGATTACCTCGAGATGCTGAAGCAGCTGCATGTCGCCGGCACGGCACCGGCTGCTGCCGGCGATCAGGGCTGAGGCCGCGTCCGGGGGAGCGCCGCCCGCCCTGACCTCCCAGGTCGGCCAGACTCCGCGCGGCCATCGCGGCGTGCACGTCCACGCGGCCCCGTGAGAGTCCGGCCGCGCCGTTGGGGGCGGGAGTACGATGAGGTGAAGAGTGGCCAGGGTCAGGGGGGAGTCATGAAGGCTCATGCCGTCATCATCCTCACGGCGGCCGTCGCAGCCGCGTGTCTCGGCGTCGCCTGGCATGCGGCCGCGGCCGCGGCCGTGCCCATTCCGGACAATCCCCCCATCTTCAGCTACTGGCGGGCCGGCAGCGGGTCACACCCGGCCTCCGCCCGGGCACTTGCCGTGGGGGCCGACGGCGCCCTCTGGGTGGCCGGCGACCGCTGGCGCACCGGGCATGGGGCGGACATCACGCTCGCCCGCCTCGCCGATGCTCCCGACGGCTGGGAGCGCACGATCGACGGCGGGCACGGCGGCGACGTGGCCGCCGACGTCGTCGTCTCCTCCGACAGCGCCGTCTACGTCGTCGGCACCTCCCGCAACGCCCACCGGCGCACCGACATCCTCGTCGCCTGCTACACCCAGAGCGGAGACCGTATGTGGCTGCATCGCTGGGGCGACTCCGGCACCTCCGACTTCGCCGCCTGCTGCGCCGCCGTCGACGGCGCCGGACGCCTCACCGTCGCCGGCACGCGCACGCCCGCGTCCGGCCTGAGCGGCAGGGCTTCGCTCGTGCTGCTCAAGTACGCGCGGGGCGGCGGCCGTCTGTGGTCCGCCTCATACCAGCTCCCGAGCCACCAGTACCTGCGGCTCGGAGAGATGGCTCTCGACGAGCACGGCGGCGCCTACGTGGCCGGCACGGCCGACTTCCGGGGCACTACGGCGTACCGGGGCCTGCTCGTCCGCTACTCGGGCGGTGGCGCGCGGCTCTGGGCGCGCTGGTACCGCCCGGTCGGGGACACGGGGGCAGAGTTCGCGGCCGTCGGCCTCCGGCCGAACGGCGGCGTGTACGTCTGCGGTGACCGTCAGGAGCCGCTCGTCCCAGGCAGTCGCACCCGCGGCATGGTCCTGGCCTACACCGCCGCAGGCGCCCGCTCCACGGTCGCCACTTACGACTTCGGCGCCGACACCGTGGCCTGGCTGCGCGACCTGGCCGTCGCCGCCGACGGCGACATCGTCGTCACCGGGATGTTCCCGACGGCCGGCAACGACAGCTTCGCCGTGCTGCGCCTGAGCCCCGGAGGCGTGACCGAATGGACGTTCCAGGACAGCGGCGCCCTCTCCGGCAATCGCGGTGATGAGGTCGCGATCGACGGGGCCGGCGACGTGCTCGCCACGGGCGTCATCGCGAACAGCACGGAGGGGGCGCTCACGCCGGCGACCTACCGCATCTCCGGCGCCGGCGTCCCGCTGTGGCGCGACCTCTACGCCGGCGCCGAGGACTCGCTGGAGATGAACGATATCGCGACCTGGGGCACGAGCAGCGCCTGGGTCTGCTGCTCGGCGAGGTCGGCGCCGGGAGCGCGCTACAAGCAGCTCGTCCTGGGGTACGCGCTCAACGCAGCGCCGTGATCGCCGTCCGAAGACGGGGCCGGCGGCTCGTCAGCTCAGCCGCGTGATGAAGTGGGAGTAAGCCTCGTCCTCGCCCCGTAGGACGGCCTGGTAGCGCCCCGTGATCTTGGCCGTGACGGGGCCGACGCTGCCGCCGTTGACGACGCGAGCGTCGACCTCGATCACCGGCGTGACGTAGGTCGACGTACCGCAGGCGAAGACCTCGTCGGCGATGTAGAGCTCGGTCAGGTCCACCTCGCGCTCGTGCGCCGGCACCCCGAGACGCTCGGCGATCAGCAGCACGGTGCTGCGGTTGATGCCCTCGAGGAGGTCGCTCGCCGTGCTCGGCGTGATCAGCGTCCCGTTGCGGACGATGAAGACGTTGGCGGCACTGAGCTCGCACACGTGCCCTGCGGCGTCCAGGAAGATGCAGTCGTCGTAGCCGCTGTCGATCGCGTCCTGCTTGGCCAGCACAGAGTTGACGTAGGCGCCGTTGACCTTGGAGCGCGACGGGATCGCGTAGTCGGGGATCCGCCTCCATACGCTGGTCTTCAGACGAGCTCCGTCGAGCGGCAGGATGGACTCGGCGGTGTAGACGAAGATGCTCATGACCGTGCTCATTCCGCGCGAGCGCGTGCCCGGGAGCTGCTCGCTCACATGGACCGTAGCTCTGACGAAGACGTCCTCGGTGACCTGGTTCGCCAGCACGACCTCCTTGACGGCCTCCATGAAGCGCGCCTCGCTCCAGACCGGTTCGAAGGTGTCGATGCCGATGATGCGGGCGGAGTTCACCAGCCTGCGGTAGTGATCGGAGAGTCGGAAGGCCCTAGCCGTCCCGTCCGCGGCGATCGTGACCGGCAGGACGGTGTACACGCTGAGGCCGTAGAGCACGGCGGCGCTCGTGATGCTCAGAGACGCGTCCACCGTGGGAACGAGGTGGTCGCCGAAGTACGCGGTGGGATAGACGTAGGCCATGCCGCGAGTACTTAACAGGACTTCGCGGCTGCTGGCAAACCGAGCAGACGCCCATACGACCCACGCGCGCGTACGGGACGCGCCGTGACGGCCGCGGCGGAGAGCTGCCGACGGAGGGGGCAAACCTCACGCATGAGCACCTTGAACGCCACGGCGATCTCACGCGTGCGCGAACGTGAGCGGACGAGGGTCTTTGCCACCCTCGTCGCGGCATTCGCGGACGACCAGGTCGAGAGCTGGCTCTACCCGGAACGGCAGCAGTACCTCACGCGGTTTCCGGAGTTACTCGCCGCGTTCGGAGGGAGGGCGTTCGACACGCGGACCGTCTGGAAGCTCGGTGACTTCTCCGCCGTCGCCCTCTGGTTGCCCCCGGGTGCGGAGCCGGACGGTGAGGCCATCGTGAGCGTGCTCACCTCAAGCGTCTCGCCGGCGCGGCATGCCGACCTGTTCGCCGTCCTCGATCAGATGACCGCCGCTCACCCCAGGTTCCCGCACTGGTACCTCCCGTGGCTCGCCGTCGACCCGGCCCTGCAGGGCGAAGGCGTCGGCACCAAGCTGCTGGCGCACGGCCTCGAGATCGTCGACTCGAGCCATTTGCCGGCCTACCTCGAGACCCCCAATCCTCGAAGCATCGCCTTCTACGAGCGTCACGGGTTCCGGGTCACTGGGAAGGCACAGGCCGGGAGCTGCCCGCCGCTCGCGCTGATGCTCAGGGCTGCGCGGTAGCCATCCTCTCTCCCACGTAGTCCACCACACTGTCCGGTCAACGTTGGCGGCGCCGCCCCACGTACAGTCGGCGCAGGCGGCCGGCAAGAAAGGCCTGACGTTTTGTGGGTTGACACGCTGTAAAGGTTGACAGTCGTCCGTGAGTGTGGACTTGTGAGCACAGGGCCACTCCGTGGCCCCTCATGATTCGAGGTGCTTCATGCCTTCCAAGCTGGCGGCGTGGATTCGGATTCCGCTGGGGGCGCCGGTCTCCTCTTGCTCGCCACCGTGATCCCCTTCCCCCAAGTGTGACCGCTGCTTGCCATGGTGCGGATGACCCTTCACGCGGAGCGGCGGGTCGCGACCGAGGAGCGGGACCCACCCGCGGGCCTGGAGCCGATCGTGCAGGGCTGTGGAGGCATCACTTCTGGCAGGGGTGCCTCCCCCCGCGAAGTCGTCCCGAGGAGTCGTGCCTCCACCATTGAGGCCCCTCGCGCCGGGTGCGAGTCTTGGGTTCGTGAAAGGGCTGACCCACAGACTCAAGGAGGTTCACATGCGCCCGACGCTCAACTCGATGCTTGCGCTGGTCGTGGCCGGAGCCGTTCTCCCGGCACCGGGCCAGCCCTCGACGCACTAGAACACCGACAGGACCAGGAGCGACGTCACCAAGTCACCAGGACAGTTCACATGCTCGAACGAAAGGAGTCACCAGATGGCCACTTCAAAATCCACACGCCCGACCCGCGTCATGTCCCCCTACACCTTGTGGCTGGCGCGGATCTACGCAGTCGTCCTCGTGCTCTGGGCGATCGTCTATCCCCTGCTGGACAAGGTGAACGCCGAGCTCCTGGGTTCGGTCTTCAACGTCGTCGGCGCGGTCTTGATCGTCGCCGGGCTGTTCGCGTTCTCAAGGACCTCTCCGTGGGTGGCGGCGACGCTGGTCATCCTTGGAGCGATGGTGGGAACCCTGCCCATCTACTGGGCGGGCGTGACGATGATCGCGATGATCGCCCTCATCGTTCTCATCGTGCGGGATGCGCGCCGCAATCGGTCGGCGACCTTGGCGCCGGCGGCTTGACGCGAGTCCGCAAGGGCAGGCGGGGGCGAGACGTCCCGCCTGCCCTCTCTGCGTCGGCGCCCCGGCGCGATCCGGTCCGATGGTCCACGCATGCTACCCGGGGAGGCACCACTCTGGAGGGGTGCCTCCCCCCGGGAAGCCGCCCCCGAGAACTCGTGCCTGCACACGTGTAACCCACCGAGCCCGGTGCCAGTCTTGGGTTCGAGGAGGAGTAGATGACCGTGCGCGTGCTCATCGTGGATGACCAGGAACCGTTCCGGGAGGCTGCCCGGATGGTCGTCGAATTCACCGAAGGTTTCGAGGTGGTCGGCGAAGCCGAGACCGGCGAAGACTCGGTCGTCAGCGCGCGGGTCCTGAAGCCCGATCTGGTCCTGATGGACGTGAACCTCCCCGGGATCAGCGGCCTCGAAGCGGCCGCGCAGATCCTCGCCGGGCCGACTCCGCCCGTGGTCCTCGTGCTGTCGACCTACGAGCCGGCGGAGTATGCCCCCCGAGCCGCAGAGGTCGGGGCCGCCGCCTACATCCCCAAGTCCGTGTTCGATCCGGGAGTGCTCGCCGTGGCGTGGGAGGTGGCCACGGCAGGAGCGCGCGGCACGGACGCTCTCAACGATGCTCAGTACGACGAAAGAGAGGGATGATGACGAACGCACTTGAGGTTCGTGGACTGCGCCGCACGTTCGCTTCGCGCGAGGATGAAGGGGCAGCCGTGCGCGCCTTGCGCGGGATCGATCTCTCGGTGGCCGACGGCGAGTTTGTGGCCATCATGGGGCCCTCCGGGTGTGGCAAGTCGACCCTGTTGAATCTGGTGGCGGGCCTGGACAGCGCCAGCGAGGGCACGATCAGCGTCGGTGGCGACGACGTCACCCACCTGAACGAGGACGGCCGCGCGCGGTTCCGGCGCAAGCACATCGGCATCGTGTTCCAGTTCTTCAACCTGCTCGAAGGCATGACCGTGCTGGAGAACGTCACCCTGCCGTCGATCATCGCCGGCTCCTCGCGCAAGGCAGCGGAGGCGCGGGCCAAGGATCTGCTGGACCTCCTCGGGATCTCCGAGAAGACCTCGCGCCTTCCGGGCGTGCTCTCGGGCGGGCAGCGTCAGCGCCTCTCGGTCGCCCGCGCCCTGGCCAACGAGCCGACGCTCCTGCTGGCCGACGAGCCGACCGGGTCGCTCGACTCCGCCGGCGGCGCCGAGATCCTCGAGCTGCTGCGCCGGTTGCACGTGAGCGGGCAGACGATCGTGCTGGTGACCCACGCGGATGCAGTGGCCGCCGCGGCCGACCGCATCGTGCGCATGCGCGACGGGCGCATCGACGACGGCGTCGACGACGCCGTCGTCGGGCCCGGAGACCCGGTGTTCGCAGACCTGGTCGCCGAGTAAGTCTAGCGATGAGCGCCGTCTGGACACGCGCCGTCTCCGATCTGCGCCACCACTTGCGTGCGGCGATCGTCGTGGCGGTGCTCATCGGGCTGACCAGCGCGCTGGCGCTCGCCGCCGCGGAAGGGGCGCAGCGCACCGACACCGCCTATGCGCGGCTGCGCGCTGCGGTGAAGGCCCCAGACGAGATGGTCGCCTCCGGCACGGGATCGGTGGCGGCGCTGATCCCCCACGTCGACTTTTCGAAGGTGGCGAGCTTTCCCCAGGTCAAGGCGACGCGCGAGATCGCCTGGATGATCGGTGAGGGCGTCGGCGCCAACGGGAAGGCGCTCTTCGGAGGAGTAACACAAGGCACCTCCATCTTGGGAGCACCGACGGTCGAGGGGCAGTCCGCGATGCCCTGGAAGGTGCTGGAGGGTCGCTTGCCGGACCCGACGCGCAGCGATGAGGTGGTCGTCGGCTACTACCCGGCGCTGAAGGATCCGCAGGCCGCGGTGGGATCGACCATCGACCTGCGCTTGCTCAAGGCGAGCGTCACGCCGCAAGAGCTCGCCGGTGCCGGGATGGCCTCGCCCGCGGCCCTGGACGCCGCTTTGGGGCCGCCGATCCCCGTCAAGGTCGTGGGCAGGGTGCTCGCCCTCGACAACAGCCAGTTGAGCGGCAACAACCACGAGTTCTTCGTCTCACCGGCGTTCGTGCGGAAGTACCGACCGAGCACGCTCCAGATCGACTACCTGATGGTGACGCTGAAGAACGGGGCGGCGGACAGCGCGGCGTTCGAGAAGGAGCTCCTCGCGCTCTACCCGACGGCGAGCGTCTCGTCCTCTGGAGACGAGGTCACCGTGGTGCGGCGGGCGGTGGATGTGCGGGTGACCGCTCTGTGGCTGGTGGCTCTCCTGACCACCGTGGTGGGGTTCGTGATCTTCGGACAGGCGCTCTCCCGGCTCAACTTCGCGGAGTCGACCGAGAACCCCATCCTGTCGGCCCTCGGCATGACCCGTCGTCAGCTTTTCGCGGTGGCGATGCTGCGGGCGGCGGCGATCGGGACCGCGGCAGGCATCGTGGCGTTCGTCGTGGCGGTGGCTGCTTCGGGCTTCTTCCCGACCGGCCTTGCGCGGATCGTCGAGCCCACGCCGGGCACGAACGTCGCCGCCATCGTCGTCGCAGGCGCCGTGCTCGTCGCGCTCGGCGTTCTGCTCCTGTCGGTCGTTCCGGCGCTGCGCGGCGCACGAGCGCGCGGTGACGCGCAGGGCGTCGCGCTCGTCGCCGAGTTCCGGCGGCCGTCGGCGGTCGCAGGGCTCGTGGCACGGTCGGGTCTCCCGGCTTCGGCCGCGACCGGCGTGCGCCTGGCCCTCGAGCCGGGCCGCGGACGCACAGCAGTGCCCGTGCGCAGCGCCGTGGTCGCGCTCACCGTGGCGGTGGTCGCGCTGACGGCGTCCTTCGGGTTCTCGGCCAGCTTCGCCCACCTCGTGGCGACGCCGAGGCTGTACGGCGAGTTCGGGGACTTCGGGGGAGGCGATCCCTCCGGGGGCGGGTTCGACAAAGCGATCGCCGCGATGGCCGCTGATCCCGGCTTGACCGACGTGACGGTGGGCAACTTCAAGGAAGCGGTCGACATACGAGGGCCAGGGGGATCGACGACGGTCAACGTGTGGGGGCTGGACATGTTGAAAGGGTCGCTCACGCCGACGATGGCCAAAGGCTCCTGGCCCACGATGAAGGGCGAGCTGGCGCTCGGCGGCAAGACCATGCGTCAGGTGGGCGCCCACATCGGGGACACCGTGCAGGTCAAAGCAGGGGACACCGTCGCGCCCCTCAAGGTGGTCGGCCAGGCGGTCTTCGGTACGGGGGGCTTCGGTCCGGGGCTGGCCGAAGGCGCCGGGATGACCTTCACCCAGTTCCAGGCGTTCTTCCCCCAGGACGCACAGACGCAGTTCTTCGCGAACCTCGCTCCGGCGGCCGTGGGCGCCGACGTGAGTGCGCGGCTGAACCCATTGTTCGCACCGCTCGGCGCCCAGGTGGCGAGCAAGAAGGACGCCCAGGCAGCAGGCCTCTACCCCAAGGAGGACGTCGTGATCGCCGCTTTCGGGAGCGCGCAGACGATCCCCCTGGCGCTGTCCGGCCTCCTCGCGCTGGCGGCCATCGGGACGCTGGTGCACGTCCTCGTCACGTCCATCCGTCGCCGGCGGCGCGACCTGGCGGTGCTCAAGACGCTCGGCTTCGTGCGTCGCCAGGTCTCGGCCACAGTGGCCTGGCAAGCCAGCACCCTGGCGGCCATCGCGCTGCTGATCGGCCTGCCGCTGGGCGTGGCGGTCGGACGATGGGCGTGGACGATCTTCGCCGACGCGATCGGCGTGCTTCCCGTGCCGGTGGTCGACCTGCCTCCGGTGCTCCTGGCGATACCGGTGACACTGCTTCTGGCGAACCTGATCGCGCTCACCCCCGGCCGGCTCGCCGCCGGCACCAGACCCGCCGCCATCTTCAGGTCGGAGTGACATCGTGACTGCAGAGCAGCGCCTGGCGAGAAGACTGAGTGCCGCCGTGATCGTGGTGCTCGGCCTGGCCCTGCTCATCGTGGCCGTGTATGCGGCGGTGGTGCTGGTCCTGGGCCGCGCGCCGGTCGGCGACGAGCGGAGCCTGCTCCTCTGGTCCATGATTGCCGCGGCCATCGCCGTGGCGCTCGCCTTCCCGGTGCACCGGCGCCTGAGCGCGTTCGGCCGGCGCGTGGTGCTCACCGAGAGCGGCGCGGCCGACGAGGCCGTACGTAGCTTCGGTAGCCGCGCTTCCCGCTCGGTTCCCCTTGACGACCTGCTCCTCCAGGCGGCGGAATCGCTGCGCACCTCGCTCGGCCTCGTGTCGGCGGAGTTCTGGGTGGTGGCCGGCGACGCGCTTTCGCTCAAGATCTCCGATCCGGAGCAGCGGCGCGCGCGGGTCCCGCTCGGCACTGCGGACATGGGGAACACGACGCGCGCGGGGGTCTCGGGCCCGGCTTGGCTGCGGGTGTGGCTGCCGGAGCTGCTCGCCGACCGGGGCGACGAACCTCTGGTGCGCGCCGCGCCCTTCGTGAATGCGGGGGAGTTCCTCGGGATGCTTGTGGTGCAGCGACCCGACGGGGCAGCAGCCTTCACCGACGACGAGGACCTCGCGCTCGGGGAGCTGGCGCGCCAGATCGGCCTGACGCTCCACAACGCGAAGCTCGACTCCGCGCTTCAGGCTTCACTCGATGAGGTGCGCCGGCAGGCGCGAGAGCTTCAGGCCTCGCGGGGACGAATCGTGGAGGCCAGCGACGCGGCGCGCCGGCAGATCGAACGGGACATCCACGATGGCGTCCAACAGCATCTGGTGGCCTTGGCGGTCAAGGTGCGCCTGATCAAGCAGTTGCAGGCCCAGAACGCCGAGAAGGCCACTGAGCTTCTGGATTCGCTGGGCGGAGATCTGAACGACACGCTCCAGGAGCTCCGCGATCTGGCCCACGGCATCTACCCGCCGCTGCTGGCCGACAAGGGGCTCCCGGAAGCGCTCGCTTCGGCGGCCCGTCGCTCGGTGCTGCCGATCGAAGTCGAGGCGGCCGGGATCCGGCGGTACAGCCGGGTGGTGGAGGCGACCGCCTACTTCTGCTGCCTCGAAGCGTTCCAGAACGCGGGCAAATACGCCGGCGCCGACGTACACGTGCGCGTGGCCGTGCGCGAAGAAGGCGACGCGCTGATCTTCGCGGTGACCGATGACGGGGCGGGGTTCGACACTCGGGCCGCGGCCCAGGGCGTCGGGTTCACCAACATGAACGACCGCCTCGGAGCGGTCGGGGGAACGCTCCGCGTGGAGTCCACTCCCGGCGCCGGGACGCGCGTGACCGGCGTCATCCCGCTACAGGCAAGCACGCAGGAGGCGGGACCGTGGCAGTGACAGTCCCGCCGGCCTGCTCAGCGCGAGGGAGGCACGCCCTCCTCGCGCAGGAAGGTGAGGACGGCCATCACCCGGTGATGCACCTGCGGCTCGCCCGACAGCCCGAGCTTGGAGAACAGCGCGTTGATGTGCTTCTCGACGGCGCGCTCCGACAGAAAGAGGCTCGCCGCGATCGCTGCGTTGTTCTTGCCGGTCGCCATCTCGGACAGCACCTCGCGCTCCCGATCGGTGAGCTCGGCCAGCGGCGAATCGGCCAGCGCGCTCTTGCGCGCGACCAGCGCCTCCACGACCTTGGGGTCCAGGAACGAGCCGCCCTCGTCGACGGCCTTCAGAGCGCGGACCAATTGGTCGAGGTCGGCGATCCGTTCCTTCAGGATGTACCCCAGCTTCTCGGCGCCGTCCTTGAGAAGGTCGTACGCGTAGGCCTCCTCCACGTACTGCGAGAGGACGACCACGCCGATCGCGGGGTGCTCGGCGCGGATCTGCCGCGCGGCGCGGATGCCCTCGTCGGTGTTTGTGGGGGGCATGCGGATGTCGGTCAGCACCACGTCGGGCGCGTGGTGCGCGACCGAGCTCAGCAACTGCTCGGCATCCCCGACAGCGGCCACCAACTCCATCCCGTCGACAGTCTCGAGGAGTGCCGCGGTACCCTCTCGCACGAGGAAGTTGTCTTCGGCGAATACGATGCGCATCGGCCAATGCTACAGCTCCTGCCCCTGCGGTCAAAGGAACCAAAGGGGGCTGCGGCATGAGCATCCGGGTGGTGCTCGCCGACGACAATGTCATCGTGCGAGAGGGGGTGCGCGCCCTTCTGGACGCCACCGCCGGGATCGAGGTCGTCGGCATTGCCGAAGACGCCCCGGCTCTGCTGGCCGCGGCCGCAGCGCACAGCCCCGACGTCGTGGTCACCGACATCAAGATGCCGCCGAACTTCCAGCTCGAGGGCATCGACTGCGCGCACCGGATCCGCGCCCAGCACCCCGGCACGGGCGTCGTCGTGTTGTCCGCGCACGACGACGAGGCCTACGCCTTGGCCCTGCTCGGCGGCGGGCAGAGCGGTCTGGCCTACCTCCTGAAGGATCGCGTGGCACAAGGCGACGAACTTGCTCGGGCGATCACGCAGGTGCACGAGGGTGGATCCCTGGTCGACCCCACGATCGCCGAGCGCCTCGCCGGCCGCAAAGACACCGGTGAGGATGATCGCGTGATCCTTGATCTCATGGCGCGAGGCGCCGGCTACGCTGAAATGGCGGAGGCGCTCGCCACCACCCAGGAGGCCATCGACCGGCAGGTCACCGGACTCTTCGTGCGCCTCGGGTCCGGCGCCGGTCACGGAGACGCGGACGCGGTAGACGAGCTCAAGCGCCTGCACTCGGCCGTCGTGGAGAGCGAGACCTCCGCGCGTACCCTTCGCGCCTACGTGCCCCAGGGGCTCGCCGAGAAGCTCGCCTCGTGTGACGACGGCCAGGAGATGCAAGAGGAGCTCGTGGTGACAGTCCTCTTCTCCGACCTGCGCGGCTTTTCCACGATGGCGGAGCGGATGAGCCCGCGCGCCGTAGCCGATCTGGCCGGACGTCACCTCGCCGCCATGGCCGCGGTCGTGCAGGAACACGGCGGCATGGTCGACAAGTTCGCCGGAGACGCGGTGATGGCCGTGTTCGGCGCGCCGCAAGCTCAGCCCGACCACGCCGAGCGGGCGCTCGCATGCGCCCTGGCCATGCAGGCGCGCCAGCGCGAGTTGAACGAGCACGCCGAAACACGCTACGAGCCACCGCTGTCCATGGGCATCGGCGTGAACACAGGCACCGTGATCGCCGGCACGATCGGCGGCGGTGGCCGGCTGGAATACACCGTGGTCGGCGATGCCGTGAACGTCGCCTCCCGGCTTCAGGGAGAGGCGGAAGGCGGCGAGATCCTGGCGACGACGACCACGATCCACGCCGCGGGATCGGCCGTGCACTCGGAGCCCGCCGGCCCACGGCAGGTCAAGGGCCGCGACCGTCCCGTCGACGCGCATCGGGTCCTCCCCCCGACCGTGCCCGCGAAGCTCCCGACCTAGGATGGCGACCATGACCTACGCGGAACAGACCACAGAGCGCGGACACAGGTTCGAGCGCATCCTCCTGGGGATGGGCATGAGCGTCATGCTGTTCGTGATCGAACGTCGCGTGACCAAGATGAAGCGAGCCAGCGAGCCACACTCCGGCCGCGAGCCTCATCGCTCGTAATTGACGCCCCGGGCGGCGCTAAGCGTGGCGATGGCTCACGAAGAGGTCCCGCAGCAGGAGGCCGGCGAACGCCACCCCGGCCACCGCCAGGACGATCGGCACCCAGTCGGCGACTCGGCCTGACGAGACGACCAAGGCAGCTCCCAGCAGCGCCGCCCCGGCGACGATCGCGAACGCCAGCATCCGGCCGGTCCGCGCCAAGGCCGCTTCGATGCGCTCCGCGCGGAAGTTGACCTGCAGCTTCGGCCCGGCCCGCGCGCCGGTGAGCCTCTCGAATGACTCGATGAGGCGCGTCACCCGCACCTTGAACTTCTGCGCTTCGTAGAACAGCCGCTGTCCGTCCAGACGGCCGCGCAGGTCGGACGTGACCTGGTTGAAGAGATACGAGCTCGCGACCTCGAAGGGATCGAGATCCGGATCGAGCTCGGCGGTCGCCAGTTGCATCTGGGCCATCGCCTTGCCGGTGAGGGTGAGGGCAGCGGGCAGCGGCACGTCGTAGCGCAGCGAGATCTCGGTCATCTCCTGGAGGATCGGGCCCATCTGCATCTCCTTGAGCGAGAGCCCTTGATAGCGCGCCATGAGCAGGCCGAGCGCTTCCCTGAACCCCTGGACGTCGACGTCGGCGCGATCGCCTGCTCCGGCCAGGTTGAGCGAGACGTCCGTGAGAAACGCCACGTCTCGCTGCGAAAAAGCGAGCAGGAGCATCACGAGGTTCTCGCGCACGTCGGGACTGATCTCGCCGACCATGCCGAAGTCGAGGTAGTAGAGCGTGTCGTTCCACCACTTGAGGTTGCCGGGGTGCGGGTCGGCGTGGAAGAAGCCCTCGGTGAGGAGTTGCTTGTAGTAGGACTCCAGGAACTGACGCGCGGCCGGCCTGGTGGCCTCGTCGTGCGGCGCGTCGCGGAGGGACACGCCGCCGATCTCCTGCATGACCAGCAGTGTCTCGCTCGAGAGCTCGTGATGGACGTCGGGTACGCCGAGCGCGGGGTAGTCGGCGAGGATCCCTCGCATCCGGTCGATGCTGGCGGCCTCCACGCGGAAGTCCAGCTCCCGCTCGAGTGAAGTCGAGAGGTACTCGCTGACGGCGGGCAGGTCCGCCACCTCGCGCAGACCGGGCCGCGCCTTGCTCTTCTCCGCGAAGAGCTGCAGGAGCCCCAGGTCGCGGGTGATATCGCTCCTGGCGCCGGGGCGCTGTACCTTCACGATGACCTTCGCCCCATCGGCCAACGTGGCCCTGTGGACCTGCGCGATGGTGCCCGCCGCGAGCGGCTGCGGGTCGATCGTCGCGAACACATCTTCCCACGGCACTCCCAGCGCCTGCTCCATGACCTGCACGACCTCCGCCTCACTGATCGGCGGGACGTGTTCCTGGAGCTGTGAGAGCTCCTCGATGAACGCCGGAGGCAGGAGGTCCGCGCGCGTCGAGAGCATCTGCCCGAGCTTGGAGAAGGTGGGCCCCAGTTCTTCGAGGGCTTCGCGCAGTCGCCGGGCCTGTTGCCGCTCGGTGGCCTCCGGGCCGTTCCCGTCGCGAGAGAACAAGTGCTTGATGCCGTGACGGGCCATCACCGCACCGATCTCGCCGGCGCGCCCGAGCAGCTTGGGCGCCGGCTCCTCGATCATTCCGCGGCCGGCGCCGGGCGTGGCGGGGATCGGTCTCGCGCAATCGTCCAGCAGGCTCGTGTTCACGATGATCACGGTGCAGCGGGCGTTGTGCGAGATGCGGTTCGGGACGTTCCCGAGAAGGAACCCGACGCGTTCCTGCATCCCGGAGTTGCCGACGATCAGTGTGTCGACCTTCCCTTCGTCCGTCGCGCGCAGGATGCCGCGAGCAGGATCGTCGTCGACCACCACGCGCGCTTCCCCTCGGGATCCCGCGAGATCGTGCGCCTGCTGTCGCAGTTGGTCCACGAGCGCCGCGGAGCGCGTCGCTTGAGCCCGGCCCGACTGAGTGGCCGAGGGGTCGAGAGGGAGCGCGACCTGGATGAGCAGGAATTGAGCGCCGTTCTGGTTGGCGAGCGCGGCCGCCCAGCGTACCGCGCGCTCGGCCGAGGGAGAGCGATCGGTGGCTACCGCCACGCGTCCGACGTTCGAGCGCTCGTTGGATTCTTGGGTCATGTTCATGCCTACCTCCTCGAGCCCCAGACTCGCAGCAAAGGAGCTGGCTCTCCATGGTGCAGGCACCACTTCCGGGAGGGGCGCCACCCCCCGAGCAGGCGTCTCGAGAAGTCGTACCTGCACCATTGAGGCACATCGCGTCCCCTGCGAGTCTCCGTTCAAGCTCTTCGGACTCCCAAGGAAGCGAGGTAGATCATGTCGACGTTGGCACCCACTCATCCGGCTCACGCTCGTGCAGTGCCCATCTACACCACCGTGCTGGGATGGCTCTTCGTCGCCGCATGCGCGATCGAAGCCATCTATCAACCTGTCTTCGACAAGGCGAATTCGCAGGTGAGCGGGGACGTCGGCTACCTCGTCGCCGCCGTGCTGGTCGCAGCCGGCTTGCTGACGTATCGAAGTACCTCTCCGCGGCTGTCGGTCGCTCTCGTCACCCTCGGAGCGCTGGTCGGGGGCGTGATGCTCGTGTGGACCCTCGTCATGCCGATCATCGCAATGGCCCTCGTCGTGCTCTTCGTCATGAATGCGCGTCGCAGCTCGCCCGCGTCAGCGAGGCCGGCGGGCTGACCGCCGGGGTCGGCTGGGGAGGGACGCGGCCCCAGAAGGCATGCCGAGGCTGAGATTCGTCTCGAGCTTCGACCGGCACACGCAAGGGGGGCGGGCTGCGGTGGCGGCCCGCCCCTAGCCGTGTGCCCCGGCCCAGAGTGCCAGTGCCGGCACCGCCCGGCGCAACGCCCGCCATGCCGCGAGGCCACCGCTGAGGGCTGCAAGCGGCCGGGAGATCTCACGAGCCGGCGTGTCCAGCACGACACGCAGCACGGCGAACGGCCGGCCCGCCGCCGCCGGCGCCAGCCAGGCCGACTCCATGTCGACGGCCAGCGCGCCCTCGCCGGCCAGCACCTGGCGCTCCGCGCCGTGCACGACATGGTCGACAGAAGCGACCGGCCCGACTCGGATGCGCTCGATCTCAAGAGCCGCGAGCGCCGCGACGACCGGTCGGGCGTCGCAAGCGGTGACGCCATCCGGCCCGCGCACCTCACTGGCGACCACGACGTCGCCGGGCTTCAGGCCCCCAGCGACCGCGCCGCAGAACCCGGCGATCGCCACGGCATCGGCCGGCATGCGCGCGGCGGCCAGCGCCGAGGACCGGGCGCGGGCGGCGCCCATGCCGGAGCGGAGCACCACCGCTTCCGGAAGACCGCGCCGCACAGCAGCGCGCTCGATGCGGAGCGGCGCGATGACGAGCAGACGAGTGTTGTGAGCGTCGGGCACGGCTTCACGGGTCCAGGACGGCGTCCCCCTGCGGGCGCCTTCAAACGCCTCGCCCTGGAGACTAGCATGGACCGCCCTCGCCGGCGTCGGCGTTTGTTCGCCTTCTCATGCCCTAACAGGGGAGCGGTTTGCGGCCGAGGTTCTGTGGGTCATGAAGCACCATTGCGGACGGGCGCGCGCTTCTGGATCGGGGCGGCTCCCCCGCTTCACTGGAGAGGCCATCATGATCATCATCGTGCAGCATGAGGTACGGGACTTCGACGCGTGGAAGCGCGTCTTCGACGAGCACGAAGCGGTACGCAGAGAGCACGGAGCGACCGGCCATCAGCTCTATCGGAGTGCGGGCGATCCCAACGAGGTCACGATCGTGAACCAGTTCCCGACCAGAGAGCAGGCGGAGGCGTTCGCCACCGACCCGTCGCTCAAAGAGGCGATGGAGCGCGGCGGAGTGATCGGTGAACCGCGGGTGACCTGGGCCGTGGAGAGCGAGGACGTCGACTACCGGGCCACCAGGGCCGCGTAGCATGAAAGTGAGCGAAGGGCCGGACCGGCGGCGAGCCCACGGGCGCCGCCTGTCCGGCCATCTCAGGAGGTAGTCGTGGTAGCGAACAACAGGATCTCGGCAGTCCTCTGCTCGACCGACCTTGAGAGAAGCCGGGAGTTCTTCGAGAGCAAGGTCGGCCTGAAGCTCTCAGCGGAGACGATCAAGAACCACCTCGTCTTCGAGTGCGGAGACGGCACGACGGTGCTCCTGTACGGTCGTCCTTCACCCAACAAGGCCGACCACACCCAGGTGCGCTTCTGGTCGGCGGACATCGCGGCCGACGTCCGGGAACTGGCCGGTCGCGGGGTCGAGTTCGACACGGTCGAGTTCGGCGACCTCAAGATGGTCGATCACGTCCTGACGAGTCCCGGCATCGGGAAGTCGGCGTGGTTCAAAGACCCCGACGGCAACACGCTGGCGCTCTTCCAGCCGTAATGAGGCTCGGACGGTCCGCGCCCCGCGGATGGCGCCGCCCTCATCTCCAGGGAGAAGGAGACGCGGCCGCCCGCTCGTGCTGAGCGGGCGGCCGCGTCTGCGAGCGGCTGCGGCAGCGGGCGCGGACACCACGCTCCGCCGCGCCGGCGGCCTACGCGGCCTGAAGACGCTCCAGGACCGCCAGCATCGCCGGCGAGATATCCGTGTGATGGTGGACGATCTTCCACTCGCCGCCCTCGCGGCGGTAGATGTTCGTGACTCGCTGCTCGATGGCTATCGTCTCTCCGGCCAGCTTGAACTGCCCGCGCTCGGTGCCGAGCTCGTAGGCCAGCTCTCCGCCGGTGTGGATCTGCTGATCCGCGAGCTCCACGCGCCCGCTCGAGGCGAGCCCGGCGACCCCATCGAAGGATTCCTTCACCTGGTTCCAACCGACCTGCTCGCCGCCTATGGGATGCATCGTAGTCACGGTCTCGCTGTGCGACCAGATATCCGCCAAGGGGCTGGCGTCGCCCTCCGTCATGCGGTTCAGCCCCGCATAGAACTTCGCCGATGCGCCTCTGACCTCGTCTTCTGTTGCCATGATGTGCCCTCCTGGGTCCACAGCGCCGCGAGGGGCCTTCCTGAAAGTCTCACGAGCGCGCGCTTCTCGAAACAGGATGCTTTCGCACCTGATCAGTACATGGGTTGACCATGCCCACGCGAACCGCCGCTGACGCCGGTGGAATGTTAGGACTTGTAGAGGAGCACGCGCGCCTGCGAGCAGCATCGTCGACCAGAACGGTCCCCTTTGTCTCGATACTACCGAACGGGGAAGGTGTCAGACACCGACCGGTTCTGGCCGGGGTCTCGAAACGAGGTAGTCCGTTGGCCGTTGGCCAGCGTCTATCCAGGAGGTACCACGATGTCACGCACAGCACTGGTGTTCCCGGTCTTGCCGGGCAAGGACGCGAGGGATATCGCGAACGAGATGAAGTCCCGTCCGCGCGAGTACGAGCAGTCACGCAGGCGCCTTGGGATCACCATGGAGCGGGCGTACTTGCAGCACACCCCCATGGGCGACTTCGTCACCTCCTACGTCGAGGCCGAAGGCGAGGTGCTGGGGAAGTTCGGCAAGCTGGCGACGTCGGATCTCGACATCGACCGCTACTTCGTGAAGGCCGTCAGGGAGATCCACGGCGCCGACCTCACGCAGCCCTTGCCCGGCCCCGCGCCTGAGACGGTGGCCGCATGGATCGACCCGACGGCCAAGGGTCGCGGCCGGGGCATGGCCCTCTGCGCTCCGCTCGCCCCCGGCGCGACGGAGAGGGCAAGGGCCTTCGTCGCCGACGCCTACCACCGCGACGAGTTCACGGCGTCGCGCCGGCGACTTCACGTGTCCGAAGAACTGATCACTCTCCAGTCGACGCCGCAGGGTGACATCGTCGGCATCTACATCGAGGGCGACGATCCCCAGAAGGGCAATGCCGGCTTCGCCGCATCCCAGGAGCCCTTCGACCTGTGGTTCAAAGAGGAACTGAGGAAGATCTTCCCGCCGGCGATCGACTGGTCCAAGCCCGTCGAGGGCGTCGAGGAGCTCTTCGACTCCACCAAGGTCGCCGATCTGAGCCTGGGCAAGGCGGCCTGAACCCGGGCCGCTCAGAAGCCCCGCGGGCGATCGGAGAGAGCATGGTCGGCGGCGCCGGCGGCGGCTTGACCACCGCCGGCGCCGCTCGCTTCAGCCGGACGCGCGGGCGGAGGCACCAACCCGGCGTGCACGAACCACCTGATGGCGCCAAACGCCCTCTCAGGGCCCCAGAGGGAACCAGCGTTCGCGAAACTGGAACAGGTAGCGGTCCGTGAGGAAGTTCAGGACCATGCGGGCGTGCCGGAAGTGCTCCGCCACGTAGCCGAGCACCGGCGCGAAGCCGAGGTCACGGTGCGGCGTCGCCTCCCACGAGAGTGCGTACGAGCGTCGCCCTATCGACTCCAATTGGGCCAGCGCCCCCAGGTCCGGAACGAGTGGGTCGTCCGGCCTCTCCCCCTTCAGACGCCCCGCGGCGAGCGCCCTGCTCAGGCGCTCGACCGCGATCGGCGCCAGTGCGTGGGCCCCGGAGTAGTCGGGGAACACGCCGCTGAGAAACAGGCTCAGATCACCGAGCCGACGGTAGAGGACCAGGCGCTGGTCGGGCGGCACCGTGAGGATGAGCTCGGCGAACTGGGCCGGGTCGAGCTCGCTGAAGCGACGGTGCCGCCAGCCGCGCCTGCTCTTGACCCAGATCGCTCCGCTGGCCACGTGCGTGTACGAGGCCAGCAGATCCGCGAGGAAGAGTCGCCTCAGAGGGTCGGCCACCAGGTCGCGGAGTGGCTCCACCTCAAACACGGGCACGGTGCGCCGTGAGCCGACCCGCTCGGGCACGAACGCCAGCCCCTCGAGGAGCGTCGGCGTGTGAGCCAGCAGGGTCGCGAACGCCAGGAAGGGGCTCACCTGTACCAGAGCATCCTCGTCGCCCCGATCGAACAGCGCCGCGAACAGCTGCGGCAGGGCGAGGAGGCGCTCTATCTGCCCCGGCTCATCGCGCAGGCGAAGGGCCGCACGCGAGCCCCCGTCCGGCCCGCCTGCCACCTGCGCCAGCAGTGCCAGATCACGGTCGGTCAAGCGTTCACGCAGAAGCAGCTCAGCGACCATGTGACAGTTCTTCCCGCTGTGTCAGGACGTTCAGCATGGCCTGGTCGGCCGCCCTTGCGCGCCGGGCCACCGATGAGCCTCCCTCGTCGGCTATCTCCGGCAAGTCGAGCAGCCCCACGGCATCGGTCCGGCAGGACCGTCAGCATGGGGCACTCGCAACGTCCGACGCGCTACGCAGCCCAGCGACCCTTGAGCCGCGCCGCGACGAGCATCACGATGCCGAACGAGATCGCCCCGACGAGCGGGAAGAGCAGAGCGACGGCCATGGGGCGTGTGGGATCGGCGATGCGCCTGTAGCTGGCTTTGCCACCTGACAGCTCGATGTAGCCGACAGGTGCGGCCTGGACGCCACCGCCGTGGCCATAGCCGACCTGCTCCGCGTCGCCGGCGTCACGCTTCTTCTTGCGTCCCGGTCCACGACCGCCGCCGCCGCCCACGCCGAAGCGCACTCGAGCGACGGGCACGACCGTCACGCCGTCCTTCTCGACGGGCTCACCGAACACCGCCTTGGCCGAGGCGGTGCCTCCCAGCGACTCCACCAGCTTGCTGAGCCTGTTGTCCGCTGCGTCTGCCTCGGCCTCACGCCTGGCCTCTTCCATCGGATCCGTCATGGTCTCTCTCCCTTCACTGCGGGCGCGGTAGCCCCCGTCTTGGGGCAACGTACCCGGACGGGCAAGACCTTGACAGAGGCCGCGTGGCCCCGCGCACGAGCGGTGCGTCGCGCCTCGACACCATCGCAGCCAGGCGCAGCCCGCGCGCAACACGAGGACGTCGCAGACATGAGCGCCCGCGACCGGCAACTACTCCGTGAGCCCTGCGGGAAGACTCACGGCATGGACGTCTTCGAGCCCATCCGACGCGGGTACCACGCCATCGGCCTCGGCGCTGACGAGGACGTGCGCGCGATGCTCGACCAGGACGGCCCGAACCCCGCCCGCTGGGAGATCCGCCGCTTCGCCCTCCGACGCCGCCGGCCGGCCGGGGAGGTCGCGGCGCTCACGCTCTTCGGGCCCGTACCCCAGCCCTACGAGCTGGCGGGCGTGCGCGTCGCCTCGTGGGAGGTGGACGCGCGCACCGGGCGTCTCGTCGTGAACGGCAGCTTCCGGCTGCGACGCCGCGGCAGCTGGGACGCCGAGGAACTGCCGTTCAGCCACGTGTGGTCCTTCGCGGGCGACCGCGTCCAGAGCGTGACCAACGTGCTCCAGGGCTTCGAGCTGCGGCGCCTGCCGGAGGCGACGCCCCGCGCCGCCTGACGCCCGGGAGTAGACAGGCTCGCTTCGGGTCGGCTCGTCCGCCGCGAGCGCTCGCCGCGCCAGCACGGCACGTCCGTGGCGCGGCGGGCTACCTCCGATATCGCCGCGCCAGCTGCATGGAGTTGCCGCCAAAGAGCGTGGCCTGCTGCGTGTCACGCAGCTGGTCGAAGAGGCGGATGTCCTCGAGGCCGGGCACGCAGATGATCTCACCAAGCTCCAGGCCCACGACGATGGCCTGAGCGACATCGGCAGCGGTCATCATCGTGGGCGGCCTGGGCGCGTCGCCGTGGTGAGTGTGGTGGAACTCGGTCTCGACCATACCCGGGAGGCACACCATGGCGTGCACACCGGTGAACTCCAACTCTTGCGACAAGGCTTGCGTGAACGTGAGCAAGAAGGACTTGGCGCCGGCGTAGGTAGCCCGCCCAGACATGCGTACCTTCAACGGACCGCTGAGGGCGAGCATCGAGGCGACGTTGACGATCGCGCCGCGGCCGCGCACGAGCATGCCGGGAAGGGCCGCGCGCGTCAGCCGCATCGGCGCGCGCGCGTGGATGTCGATGAGCCTGTCACCGAAGACCGGCTCGAGTTCGGCGAAGGAACCGTAGCCGCTAAAGCCGGCGTTGTTGACCAGCATGTCGACGTGGGGGTCGGCGCCCAGGCGCGTCTCGATGGCGATGAGTTGCTGCCGGTCGGTGAGGTCGGCCGGCAGTACCTCCACACGCGCTCCGGTCTCGTCTTCGAGCCTACGCGCGAGCGCTTCGAGCCGCTCGCGACGGCGAGCGACGATCACGAGGTCGTTGCCGTCGCGCGCGAGACGTTCAGCCAGCGCCGCCCCGATGCCGGACGACGCGCCGGTGATCAAAGCGACCTGTCGGTCCGCGTCCATCGTTGCCTCCTAGCACGGGTGATGCTCGCGCAAGCGCGCCTGACGACTGCAGTGTACCCACGTGCCGCGTTCGCCCGCGTCGACGCCCGCCGCTCCTCACAATCGAACGGCCTCTGCGCCGATCGCGGGGCTGGTGTTCGGGGGATACGACAACAGGGGCGGCGCAGATGAGCGTCTTCCCATGAGCGTCAGCCCCGACCGCGCCGCCCACCACGCTTCTCATCCCCGCTGACGGAGACCGTATACGGCAGCAGAGCCATCTCACGCGCGAACTTGATGGCCGTGGCGACCTGGCGCTGGTGACGCCGGCAGGCGCCGCTGACGCGGCGAGTCTTTATCTTGCCGCGATCGCTCACGAAGCGACGAAGGGCCGCCACGTCCTTGTAGTCGACCTCGTCGACCTTCTCCTTGCAGAAGGAGCAGTAACGACGCCGCGCGGGGTCGATGGGACGACCCTTCTTGGGCGCCCGTGGTTGAGCTTTGCTCTTGGGCATTCATGTCTCCCTTTTGCAGCCGCGCTTCCGCGACGGCGCTCTCAGGCCAGCGTAAGAGTGAGACTATCAACTGCGTCAGCATTTGTTGATGCCCCTGGTCCATTGTTCCCGGGGTCGCGCAGCCCCGCAGCCCAGCGCGCTTCCTTGAAAGGAAGACGCCCAGGCTCGACGCCGCGCGCGCCCACTGGTTCTTGCGGCCGACCCCTGCGCCCAGACCGCCCACCGCTACCCGTGCGGATGCCCCGGTACGTGGGGAGGAAGGAACGGGCTCGTCAGGGACACCCGGCCGGCTGCTCGACAACCGATCCGACCTCATCCATAGTGGGGCCGGCCCCCGCCACGCGGACGAAGGCCCACACGCGGCGCTGATCCTCTCCACGTCCTCGTGCGGTCTACGGGGGCCGGCGCGACCGTGGTGGCGACCTGGAAGGGGCCGGTCTTGACCGTGCCGTGCGCGCAGAGTGGAGAGACGATCCGCACGGACCGCGGGAATCGCACTCGCAGCAACAAGTTGACGGCTCTTCGCCCGTGACGGCGCGGTTCGCTCACCGACTGAGTGGCGGCGAGGTGGCCCTCGTCGTGTACGTGACGGCGGTGGTGAGCATGACCCTGCTTCATCACCTCCTCGGAGTGCCGGGTCTGGACTTCTTCGCTTCCAGCCCAGACGCCGTGATCCACGGTCGCTGGTGGACGCTCATCACGAGCGGGTTTCTCATCACTCCACCACTGATGGCTCTTCAAGTCGTGGCGCTGCTCATCCTGGGCTTCGTCGACATACATCTCTGTGGCGCACGCGTGTTCTGGACGGCTGTCGTCCTGGCGCACTTCTTGGGCACGGCACTCGTCTACTGCGCCGTTTGGCTCATTGGGGCTGCCGGTCTCGCGCACGTGGACGTGGTGTCACGGGAACCGGACTACGGGATCTCGCTGGTGTGGTTCGCCGGTATCGGCGTGCTGGCCGCCGCCCTGGGAAGACGAGCCTGGTCCGCCGGCCTGCGTCCTGCATACCGCGGACTTCTCTTTGCGGCCGCCATCGTCGTGCCACTCGGGGTGGTCCGGTTCGACCAGTCAGGCCACTATGAGCATGTGCTTGCCCTGATCCTCAGCGCAGCGGTCGTTCTGGTGCCGCGCCGGGGAGGTCCTGCCGAACTGGGTCGACGTTCCCCACGTGCGCCAGGTCGGGCGCCCTGACGAGTTCGGTGCGGCGCGCCCGCATCCCGCAGGTCCACCTCGATCGATCCGCGCGGCTCTTCGCCGCGGGCGCTCGGTGTTCCAGGACACGATGACCCGACCGAACGGTTCGAGAACGGGCCGGCGGCGAGGGCGAGCCGCCCCGCCGCAGGTCGCCGTCTCAGCCGTCCACCATCAGGCCGCTCAACGGGCCGAGCAGGCGACGCAGCCGCTTTGAGACGTGAGGCAGGCGGGCGAGGCGGTGGGTCATCGGCTCGCCCGCCTCCCGCCGTGCCTGCTGCTCGGCGGCGATCGGCTTCCAGAGCGAGTCGATGAGCTCCACCGGGTCGCCCCGGAGCTCCTCGGGCGACATCTCCAGGTGCTCGGACCAGAGGCGGATGCGCGCCGCACGGGCAAGCGACGCATCGCGGGTCACGAGGTTGACCTCCGTGTCGTTGAACAACGAGTGGTCGTTGAGGTTGGCCGAGCCGACGGTGAGCCAGGCATCGTCGATGATGCCGACCTTGGCGTGCACGTACACGGGCGCCGAGGTCAGACCCGCGCTGCGCGCGTGGATCGTGCAGGCGAGAAAGCGCTCGCCGTGGTCGTCGGCCTCGGCGAGCACGCCCAGTTGCCCTTGCGTGTCGTCCTCCCCGCTGTTGGCCCTCGAGGGCAACAGCACGACCAGGCGGAACTCGGGGGACGGTGGGTGGAGGAGCTTCTCGCGCAGCTCGGCGACGATCTCCGGCGACCACAGGAACTGGTTCTCCAGGTAGATGAAGCGGCGCGCCTCGCGGATGGCGCGAACGTAGGCTTCAAGGATGCGGAAGCGTCCATTCCGTGCGCCCGAGTAGCGGCGCTCCGGGATCGTCGAGACGATCTGCGCCTCGACGTCGCCGGCGGCCTCCGGCCAGGTGACATCGAGGCTCTCGCCCGTCACCTCGCGCCAGCGCAGGGCGAAGTGCGCGGCCACGTCGCCCACGACCGGGCCGCGCAGCTCGCTGGCCACGTCGTGCCAACCCCTGACGCGGCGGTAGTGATGATCGCTGCCGTCGAAGCGGTCGAGGGGGTCGTCGGTCAGGTCGATGCCGCCCACGAAGGCGACCTGACCGTCCACCAGGATGAGCTTCTCGTGGTGGGTGTGCATGGGGCGCTCAAGGCTGTCCAATGCGACCTGGATCCTCGTTCCCTCGGTGAGCCTGCGGCGCACGGCGCGGACGCCCAAGCGCCATGGTCGGAACAGCGGCAGCGGCGCCCCGGCCCACAGCAGCACGCGCACGGGCATGCGCTCCGCCAGATCGGTGAGGACGTCCCGCAGGACGACGCGCGAGCCCGAGCGCGTGAGGGCAAACTCGGGAGTGACCTCCCAGCCGGCGATGCTGACATGGGAGCAAGCCGCCATCAGCGCCTCGGCCATGCGCGGCAGGGCGGTCTCGCCGTCGATCAGCAGCTCGATGGAGTTGCCGGGCCGCGGTGGCGGATCGCCACCGGCCCAGAGGCCCGGCCCGGGCGAGAGGGCGCGCTCCCAGCCGAGGCCGCGTAGACGCCTCTCATGGTGGGCCGTCACCTGCCTCTCCAACCCGTTCCCGAGGGTCCGGTCCAGATGCGACACACCGTTGCGCAGAAGATGCCCAGCCATGCTCGGGTATGCCCACAGGAGGAGGTCGTTGAGCACGCTCGATGTTGTCACCGCGCCGACGCCCTCGCACGAGACCGGCTGAGCGGCTGCGCCAACGCGTCGCCGCCCTGCGACCTCAGCCGGACCCCGACCATGCCCGCGCTCTACGCCGCGAACCGGTCGAGCAAGGACCCGGGTCAAGGCGTACTGACCGGGGCCGCGCCGGCGGACGTGCGTGGAGAAGCCGGAGGCGGCGACCGGTGATGGAGATCTCGGGCTGGCTGGCGCGCCCAGAAGGCACTTGCGCAGCTCGCATCCCGTTCAGCGTCAGGCTCAGTCGGCGAGCCATTACGGTCAGGCCGGCTGAGACATGGGTGGGCAGGGGGCCGAAGCCTTGTATCATCGCCTCTGCTTTGGAGAGTCGGTACTACTCCCGCATCCCGAACGAAGGCCCGGCTGAGCTGCGCAGCTTACGCTGACTTCGAGCGCGGTCAAAGCAAAAGGTTCGGCAACATGACAACGGACAGGATCGAGCGCGACTGACCGCGAGCAGATGGCCGCCGCGACGAAGTCGGCTCACCGAGTGGACACGGCTTCGCCGTCGACCTCCCCGAGCGCTCCAGGAACCGTATGCGAGACGATGAGTAGCACATGACATCAGAAGATCCCCGCATGGAGTTCCTTGGTGCGATGGCCGCGGCCCTGTCGCGCTACGGCGAGACGGCGGACAGCCTCGAGACCGGACTGCAGGCGTGCGCCCGCACCTTGGGCATTGAGGTCGCGTTCTTCTCGGTGCCTACAGCCGTGTTCGTCGCCTACGGCCACGGCGCCGCAATGCACACGGTACTGCTGCATACACGCGACAGCGCGATCGACCTCGAGGCCCTGAGCCTGCTCGACGAGACGCTGCTCGACGTCACACACGGGCGCCAGTCCGCCGCCCAGGGGCTGGCCGAGGTCAGGCTCATCACGGCTCATCCGCTCCGCTTTCCGTGGTACATGCGTGTAGTGGCCTCGGGCATGGGCGCCGCCGCGATGAGCGTCTTTCTTGGCGGAGGCGCGCGCGAGCTCACTGCCGCCATCCCCGTCGGCCTCGCCGTGGGCGCGCTCTCGGTGCTCGCGCGGCGCACGGAGCGCCTCACCAGCCTCGTCGAACTGCTGGCCGGCTTCCTGGCGGCGGTGCTCACCCTGACCCTGGGCCACGCGCTGCCGCACTTTCACCTCGCGACGGTCGTGCTGGCCGGGGTCATCTTGCTGCTGCCCGGCCTCAGCATCACGCTGGGCGTCGCGGAACTGGCGGCAAGACACCTCGTCTCGGGGTCCGCGCGGCTGGCCGGCGCGACGGTCTCGCTGGTGAGCCTGGGGCTGGGGGTCGCCATCGGCTACGCGATCTTCACCAAGCTTGACTGGGTGCCGCCGGCCGGCCCCGCGCGGGAGATCCCGGGACAGTGGCTGACCGTCCTGGCCGTCGTCGCCAGCTCCGCCGCCCTTCTCATCGTTACCAACTCGCGCCCGCGCGATTTCCTGGTCGTGCTCTGCTCCGTGGCTGTTGCGGTCTATGGCGCGCGCCTCGGCGCCTGGCTGCTGGGTCCCACCGTCGGCGTCGTCGTCGCCAGCCTGCTGTTGGGATTGGGCAGTAACCTCTTCGCTCGGCTCACGGACCGGCCGGCCGCCCTTGCTCTCGTGCCGGGCCTCGCCGCGCTGGTGCCGGGCGCCCTCGGCT
The DNA here is from genome assembly GCA_963784975.1 of uncultured Thermoleophilia bacterium. Taxonomy (GTDB): domain Bacteria; phylum Actinomycetota; class Thermoleophilia; order UBA2241; family UBA2241; genus CAIXSE01. The sequence goes on from CAWAUK010000030.1 coordinate 33,977, forward strand.
TCCGCGGCATCTCGGCGTTCCTGCGCAGCGCCACGGGGAGCCTCGAGATCCTCGCGGCGGTGCTGGTGATCGCCGCGGGTCTGGTCGTGGGCCTGCTGGTGGCCGACGCGACGTTGCCGGCCCGGCATGAGCCGTCCAGAGGCTGAGGCGAAGGATGTCCGGCATGCGGAGGGTCGGCAGTCGGTGAGGCCGAGATGGCAGCGGTCTTCGTGTGGGCTTCAAAGAGAGAAGACCGGGCGGCCCTGAGAGCCGCCCGGTCTTCAGGTGGAGCTACGACGCTGCTGCCTGTGTTACGACAGCACCCGCACGTTCGTCGCCTGCGGCTTGTTGTTCTTGCCGGTGCCCGACTCGAACGAAACGGCCTGACCCTCGTCGAGGGATTTGAAGCCCTCGCTCTGGATCTCCGAGAAGTGAACGAAGAGGTCGTCGCCGCCCTCGTGCTCGATGAATCCGTAGCCTTTGTCGGCGCTGAACCACTTTACTTTGCCTGTCGCCATGCTGATCAAATCCCTTCGCCCACTTGGGGCAAAACAAAAGCGACGTGACTTCCGCGGAGAAGTGCGGTGTGTCACGTCGCAGTCCTGCGGGCCCGGTCGACCCGTCTCCGATAAGTATAGCAGACTCTTGGGCGTTCCGTGAGAAGCCGCGCGCGCCGTGAGTCCCGGGGCAACGGCTAGCGCGGATCGCCACCCCTGCCGACAGTGAGGGGCAGCAGCGCCGGCTGACGCGGGCGTGGCGCGCGTCCTCGGGGAGGCCACCCAGGCGGTCGAGGCCGCCTCCGGCCGTCGGGCTCGTCCGGCGAAGACGACCACCCGGTGCAGACCGACGCGCTCGCCGCCAGCGCGCCTGCCACCGTCGCCAGCAGGGCGAGGCCGGCGGCCTGCTGGGCCTCGCCGCCAAGCTGCCTGCTCTCGAACGGGTCACCGCCCCAGGACTGCTGCGCCAGACCGCGCGCCCAGTCCAGGCCGAGATACTCCATCTGCAGCGTCGAGTAGGACGCCGCGCCGCGCCCGCTGCCGGACGCGGAGAGACGGGTGCATGGGCGCGTCGTCAGCGCGAACAGTTGCCCGCCGCAGGCGAGGAAGCGCTCGCCGCGCGCGGAGATGCACCGCTCGTGATCATCATCGGGAAGTTCTTCGGGGTCGTTCTCCCAGACCCACTCCAGCGGGACCTTCACCTCGACGCTCCTCGCCTCGGCCTTGGGGCCAGCGTGGCGCCGTGTGAAGCCGCGATGGTCTGACTTTTCTAGTATACCACCGGCCACGCGCCGCTACCACTGCCCGGTCACCGCCGTCGGCCGCGCAGAAGCCGCGAGAGGAGGACTGTCGTCGCGGGTCTTGCGCGGCAAAGTGAGGAGGGCGCGGCGGCCGGCGGCCGCCGCGCCCTCTCCGGGGGAGCTCACAGTGGTCGTCCAGGCAGCGCGACAACTGATCGTACTGCCCTCCTGAAGTCAGTGGTGCTGCTTGGCCACATGGTGGTCGTGCGCATGCGCCCTGTAGCCGTCCGAGAGGGTCGCGAGGAAGGCGACGATGTCGTTCTCCTCATGCCTCGTCAGGCCGAGATTGCCGAGCTCGGTCGTGTTGACGTTCGCCGCGACCTCCGGTGCCGGCCACGGCAGGACATCGCGGGTGTTGTAGAAGTGGACGATGGCCCAGAGGCTCTTGAAGTAGCCGTTGTGCCCGTATGCCTTGACATAGCCCGGGTAGGGCATCTTGGCGACGTTGCGCAGGGTCGGCACCTTGAACTTGCCCATTTCGCTGGCGGCCTGTGACGCGAATTGGGGCACCGTCGCAAGGTAGCCGCCGAGGCCCTCATCGACCCATTTTGCACCAAGCGGGTTGTACGCGGGCTCGAGGTAGAACGGATTGAGCGGGTTCTTGGGAACGCCCAGGTTGTCGTAGCTGTAGTCGGTGAACAGCGGCGGCACGCCGTCGACCCCTGTCGAAACATGGCAGTTGGAGCAGTTGGCCTTGCCGTTGAAGAGAGTCATGCCGTTCTGCTCGGCCTTGGTGAGCTTGGCGCGACCGGCGAGGTAGGCGTCGTACTTGGATGAGAAGGAGCTCACTTCGGGCGAGCGCTCGAACGCTGCGATGGAGCGCGCGATCTTCTCATACGCGACCGTGGGGTCGTTGAAGATGTCCTGTCCCCAGACCGCCTTGAACAACGGGGCATAGCGCGAGGCCTGGACCTTGGCGACCACCGCGGCCGCACTGGGGTTGTTCTGCTCGAGGGGGTTCAGGAACGGCCCCTGCGCCTGCTCGGCCAGGGGATCGCCGAGCGTGGCACCCGTTGCTCGACCGTCCCAGAACATGCCGCCGACCCATCCGATCGTGCTGTCGACGTAGTGAAGGATGGGGCTGTAGCCGGCATAGGCTGCGGCCGGCGGCTTGCGGTTGCCGAAGCGCCACTCGACCGCGCCGGGATAGACGGCGCCCGTCAAGTTGACGAACTGATCGGGACCGGTCCACCCGACGTTGCCAGAGTGGCAAGCCGCGCACGCCTGTCCTTGCGGCTCCGAGAGATGCTTGTCGAAGAACAAGAGCTCGCCGAGCTTCTCAGTCTTGGCGAGGCCCCCGGCCATGGCTGTTGCCGCGAATGCCAGCGACAGACAGATCAGACTGCCCAATGCCATGCCCACGAGCACACCACGATGCGCGCGCATGGTTCCCTCCGATCCCGTTGTGGACGAGCGGCCAGAACGTACAAAGGGATGCGTCATCTGTACCTCCTTGGATCATGGCTCCCCCAGACAGCATAGCCCCGAAAGCGACGAGCGCGCCGGAGGGTCCGTTGGCTCATCGTGGGTGTGGTCCTGCTTCGCGTGGGAGGGCGTGGTCGACGTCATCGAGCGGGAGCTGGAGGCCCTGAGGGGACCCCCGGACACGCCTCCGGCGGTCCCTTTCGAGCTCCTGGCCTACAGCATGATCGGCGCCCATCACAATGCCGCGATGCGAGCTTCCTGGGACGACGAGTGGACCCGCGAGGACGTCTTGAGGACCCATCTATGGCTCTGGCTGGCCGTGGCGGCCGCCATGGACGGCGGGGTCGACAGCCAGTTGGCGCGATACGAAGGCCTCATCCGCGAGATCGCCTCGCGCGAGCCCGAGGCTCCGCCGGACCCTGAAGCGTAGGTCCGCGAGGCAACGGGCTGGCGGAGCTGACGCGGCGCATGCCGGAACTGCCGGCGTAGGATCCAGCCGCCTGCTACTTGGGGGTCGCGCTCTCCGGCCCGCGCCCGCTATCCGGATGTGCCGGCGGACAGGTCGCGGAGGACCGGCCAAGCCGCGGCGAACGCCTCGTCGGCGCGCCGCTCGATCTCGGCGAAGCTTCGCCGCATCTCCGCGACACCGGAGTCCTCGCTCAGGTACTTCAGGTTGATGGCGACGTCGACGGCTCCGCCGCGAACGCACGTCAGCGCCGCATGGACGGCCACCGCGAGCTCGCTCGCGGCGGCTGTGTTGAAGCCGTCGCCCAGACCACCCGCCAGCTCGATGACCTCGAGACAAGCCTCGGCGGCGGCCAGGGGCACGTCCGCCGCGCGCCGTCTCGCGGCCGCCATGGCGGCGTCGCGCGCCGCCTTCTCCTCTGCGGTGTCGTGGGGCAGGTGGTAGGAACCGGCGACCTCGAGATAGGCATCCGTGTCGGCATCGACGGCGGCGAGCAGCTTCGCCCTGAGGGTCTCGGCGGCGGCGCACGTGGACCGCAACTCCGCTTGGTCGGTCTCGACGCCCTTCGTGGCGACCGTCAGCCGGCACACCATCCCGACCAGTGCGGCGGCCATGGAGCCGGCGTAGGCGGCGACGCTCCCACCGCCGGCACGCGGCAACGGCTCGCCGACCTGGCCCGCGAAATCGCTGAGCGTCAGGTCGATCAGTCGTACCGTGGCGGGTTCCGGCACTGGCTCGACCACCTGATCGAGCGGGCTTGCGACGACCTCAGCGTGGACTTTGACTGCGCTCATCGTCGACTCCAGTGCTCACTACGCGCTGCGCATAGTTGTTACCATCCACGGAGTGTTTACCCTGTTCAGCGCATGCTGCCCGCCGTTCGGTCCGGCTCATGGGAGACGATAGTCTGGGCGACAACGGGCGCCATCTTCTGCCCAGGGGTAGACGCGGCCTGTAGTCGTGAGCCCTAGGCCTTGGGGGCGTGCTCTGCGATCCACTCCCTGATGCGCGTCTCGATCGCGTCACGGACCTCGCGGAACTTGGCCAGGCGCTCCTCCTCGGTCCCCTCGAACGCGGCGGGGTCCTCGAACGGCCAGAACTCGCGGATGCCCATCCCGGGGAAGGTGGGACACTCCTTCTCGGCCCGTCCGCACACCGTGATCAGGAAGCCGAAATGGACCTTGCCGAGGAACTCCTTGAGGCCCTTGGCGTACTGGCCGGCCAGGTCGAAGCCGCGCTCCTGCATCACCACTCTCGTCAGCGGGTTGATCTCGTGAGGCTCGAAGCCGGCGCTGTACGCTTCGAAGCGGTCACCGCCGTACTTGCGCAGGAACGCTTCGGCCATCTGGCTCAGGCAGCGAAGCCTGCCGGGAGAGACTGGGTTGTGGCGTCTCGCCTCTAGGCACAACGGATCACGCCTCGCGCCCACAGGCAGTCGCCGCAAGTCGGGTGCGGGTTGCCGAGACAGTCCTCCACGTTGGCCTCGGCCAGCTCGCAGCCGCAGTCGGTGCAGGGCGGGAAGTCGAAGCGCCGGACGCGATCGCGGAAGGCGACGTAGTCCGGGCCGCCCCAGATCGAGGTCAGCGACTCCGATCGCAGACTCCCGACCTGCCAGCGCTTCATGAGCTTGCGGCGGCCGCGCACGTAGCAGGGGTAGGTGTGCAGAAGCGGCGGGCAAGGGCTGACTCCCCCATGCCAGGCGACGGCGCAGGCGTCCGCCTCGACGAAGGGGCAGCTCGCCTCGGCTCCGGCGTCGCCGTCGAGGAAGCTGACGTGGCCGGCACGTTGCAGCGCCGCTCCCACGGCCGCACCCACCTGCCCGTCCCAGCCGAAGCGGGGCAACTGCCAGCGAGGCGCCGCCGTCGTCTCAGCCCAGCCAGAGTCCATGACTCCCACGTCATAGAGCGTCTCGCCGGCGAGTTCCTCAGTGTAGGGCAGCACGTTCGTGACGATGATGAACCGCGCGCCGAGGCGAGCGGCCAGTCGGCCGAGGCCGGGCAGCTCGTCGATGTTCGAGCGCATCGCGACGAACTCCACACCGATCCGCACGCTCGGCCCATAGTTGGCGCCCCGAGCGTCGTTCAGCCGACGCATGTTCTCGACCACGCGCTCGAGTGAGGCGCCGGAGCGCACCCGGCCGAAGGCCTCCGCGGAAGCGCCGTCGATGCTCACGACGAGCTGGTCGAGGCCGGCCTCAAGGAGGCCGGCGGCCATCGCCTCATCGAGGAGCAGCGCGTTCGTCGTCACCTCGGCGCGCAGGCCGCGCTGCTTGACGGCGCGGACCATGTCGAGGAATCGCGGGTGCAGGAGCGGCTCGCCGAGGCCCATGAAGGCGACGGCGCCCGGCTCGCCTGACGTCGCCTGGGCGAGGCCGTCCACTACCGCCTCGAAGGTCGCCCAGTCCATGAACCCCTCGGGCTCGTCCCAAGAGTGCCGCACGCACGTCTTGCAGTCGAGATTGCAGGCGTTGGTGGGCTCGACGTAGACCTTGCGCAAGGCGTCGGATGTCATTCCTCGGCGCTCGCGCCGTCGACACCGAGTCCGGAGCAGATGGCAAGCAGCGCGCCCTTCAGGTCGCCGCGATCGCCCTCGAACACGGGCAGGCACAGCTGCGGCTCGGCGTCGCCTCGCCAGACGGCCCACGCGAAGGCGGTGCACGTCGCCTCCCCGCACAGGCCGCAGTTGGTGGCCGGCAGGCGCTTGTAGATCTCCAGCGCCGGCGGCCGGCGACGCAGCTCGTAGGAGGGCTCGATGTCGGCGCGGCGCGACCATGCGTCGTCCACCAGGCAGCGGACGCGCTCCAGGGTCGCCCAGGCGTCGACGAGGTCGTCGGCTTTGGCGATGCCGATGCGGTCGCGGAAGAGCGACACCATGCGGTGTCCGTCCATGAAGGTGAGCACCGGCATCGCGGCGACGTAGGAGGCGTGACCGAGCTCCGCATTCAGATACGGCAGCACTTCGGCCACATCGCCGGAGAAGTGCGCTATCAGGCGCAGGCGGTCTCTGTCGGCGATGCAGGGCGCGAGGACGACGATGGCGACGCGGCCGACCACGTCCTCGATGAACTCGGGCGATGGCTGATCGGGGACCGAGAGCGCCGGCGACCGGAAATCGACCCAGCCGGCGTTCACGATGTCGCTTCCGACGTCATCTACGAAGCGCGCCTTCGCGTCGTCGGTGAGGACGATCGCCGGGCACCCGACGCGGTCGTAGGCGGGTCCCGGTGAGACGACCGAGTAGTCGACGCCCAGCCTGTCCAGAGCGGCCACGGCACGCTCGAACTCGCGACGGTCCGCGAAGGTCGTCAAGGCGTCCAAGCGCAACGCTCCTCACACAACGTCGACGCGCAGGTCCGGCTCATTCCTGAGCGCCGCCGTCCGGAGGCGTGAAGCTCGTGATCAGCGTCGTCGTCGCCATGTCGGCGAGCAGCCGCTCGTAGTCGTAGGCGACGCGCACGAACTCGACGAAGCCTCCGCCGTCGCCCAGCCTGGCCGGGTCGACGATCGCGTAGCAGACGCGCCAGTCGCCGTCCTTGGGGCGCCCGCCGCTGCCGACGTTGACGAAGGTCGTCTCGCCGACCTTGCGCGCGTAGGGGACGTGCGTGTGCCCGAAGAGGATGGCCGGGAACGGGTACTCGCGCGCCATGCGTTCCATAGCGGAGGCGGGCCGGTCCTCGAAGAGGTACTCGTTGATGCGCCGCGGGCTGCCGTGCACAGCGAGGATGTCGCCGGCGGGAGTCTTCAGCACGAAGTGGTCCTCGAGCGTGCGCAGGTAGGCCTTGACCTCGTCGGACGCGACCTCCTGCGTCCACGCCAGCGATGCCGCGCCCTCGGCGCGCTGCTCGTCGGTCTTGTAGACGCAGCCGCAGTCGCCGGTCTCGAAGCCGATGCCCTGGTCGTAGTTGCCCATGAGCGAAGGGACGCCGGAGTCGCGCACAAGCATGGAGACCTCGTTCGGTGAAGGGCCGTAGCCCACGAGGTCGCCCAGGCTGAGCGTCCGGGCGACTCCCCTGCGGGCGATGTCGGCGAGGATCGCCTGCAGCCCGGGGAGGTTGCCGTGCACGTCCGAGAAGACCGCAAACGGCTCGTCGATCTGGATGGTCTTCACGTGGCCTGCCTCTCGGTGATCAAGAGCTTCTGGCTGGTAGCGGTAGGGCGCTTGCTTGGTCTCGCGTCGCTGCCGTCGCCCAGGGCTCGAGCACCACGTCGCCGGCGTGCGCGACGAGTTCGCGCAGGTGCGGGCCCTCGTGAGCGCGCCGTGAGAGCAGCACGGGGTCGGTCACCGCGAGCGGCGTCAGGCTCTGGTTCACGACCCAGGCGAACGGTCGGATACCGGCGCGGGCCAGGTCGCGCTCGAGCTGCATCGCCTCGTGGATCGGGGTGGCCTCCGGAAGCGTGACCAGGACCACGCTCGTGAACGACGGGTCTCGCAGGCGCGGCAGAAGGTTCTGGACGGCCTCCGGGCTGCCGCTCGCCTTGCGCAGCACCTCGCGGTGGTACGCCTCTGCCGCGTCGAGCAGGAGCAGCGTGTGGCCGGTCGGCGCCGTGTCGATGACGACGAACTGCTCGCCGCCCTGCGCGACTGTCTCGGCGAAGGCCCGGAAGACCGCGATCTCCTCGGTGCATGGTGAGCGCAGGTCTTCCTCGAGGAGCGCAAAGCCCTGGGCATCGAGGCCCTGGCCAGCTGTGGCGAGCACCTCTTCGGTGTAGCGCCGGGTCTCGAGAGCGGGAGCGATGCGCGTGACGCTGAGCGTGTCCGGCCTCTCGCCGACCGCCGCTGCGACGTGCGCCGCGGGGTCGGTCGTCGTCAGCGTGACGGCGAAGCCGCGCCGGGCCAGCTCGGTCGCGATGCGAGCTGCGACTGTCGTCTTGCCGACGCCGCCCTTGCCCATCGTCATGACCACGCCTTTGCGGTTGGCAACCAGCCTCTCGACCAGGTCGGACAGGCTGTCGCCCCTGAAGCCATCCGCGGTGACCGGCTCGGCCGCGGAAGCCGAAGGAGCCTCCTTGCTCATGTTCCTGAGCGCGTCGATGCCGACGAGGTCGAAGGGCAGGAGCGGCACCTCGACGCGGGCGAGTCCGCGAAGGGCCGCGGGCATGGCCGCGAGCGCCGCCTCGCCGCGAGCCTGCATCGCGAGCGCCGTCTCATCGCTCGGGCCGGCGGCCCGGAACACCCCGTTGACGATCAGCCGGACGTTGCCGATCCCGAGCTGGGCCAGTTCGTCTCGTGTGCGCTCGGCCTCGCGCAGCGAGGAGCGCTCAGGTCGCGCCACGAGAACGAGGGTCGTGCGGCTTCGGTCGCGCAGCGCCGCGTTGGTGGCGGCGTAGAGATGCTTCTGCGCCTCCAGCCCGGCGAGCGGGCCCAGGCACGACGTGCCGCCCACGTTGGTCTCGATGAAGTCGGACCACGCCGCCGGCAGCTCCAGCAGGCGCAAGGTGTGCCCGGTGGGAGCGGCGTCGAAGACGACGTAGTCGAAGTCCGCGGTCGCGGCCTCGTCTCCGAGCAGCTTGGAGAACTCGTCGAACGCAGCGATCTCCACCGTGCATGCTCCCGAGAGCTGCTCTTCGATGCTCGCAACCGCGGCCTCCGGGAGTACGCCGCGATAGGGTCCGACCACGCGCTCGCGGTAGTCGTGGGCGGCCGCTTCCGGATCGATGTTGAGGGCCCAGAGCAGGGGAACGCGCGGGACGCCTCTCGGCGCCCCGGAGAGCTCGACGCCGAGCACCTCGTCGAGGTTCGACGCCGGGTCGGTGCTGACCAGGAGCACGCGGCTGCCGGCGTCGGCGAGAGCGATGGCCGTGGCGCAGGCGGTCGACGTCTTGCCGGCGCCGCCCTTGCCGGTGAAGAAGAGGATCGGCGTGGGATCGTCGATCATCGCGTCGCCCCGGCTCTCAGCAGCATCCGCCGGCCTTGGCCTCTGCCTGCGCTCCGCCGCAGCAAGAGCCGGTCGCCGCCGCCTGCGGCGCTTCGGCCTTGGCCTCGTCGGCCTCGGCTCCGGACTTCAGGATGCGGTCGGCGAGCGTGAGGATGGACTGGGCAGGCGTGTCCTTGACCCTTTGAGCCATAGTGACGGCGGAGGCCATGTCCTCCCGCGACACGCCCAGCTTCCGCGCCGCCGCATAGTGGAACTTGAAGCAAGGCTCGCAGTTCGCTGCGATGGCCGCACCGATAGCCACGAGTTCCGCGACCTCGTCGGTGAAGAGGCTCGCGGGAGGCGCTCCGACGCCGGCCCACACGGCGAGCTCGTCGCGCGACGGGTACACGCCGCGGCTCTTGACCGCGCCGTCGACCTCCACGAGCGGCAGCGCCGCTTCGCCGGCATCCGCGAGGGCATCCTTTGCGGCCGCGTTCTCGGCGAAGGCGCCCGGCTCCTGGGCGAGGTTGAAGCGCCGCACCGAGATCCCCTGGCCCTTCAGCCAGTCGAGGTCGGCGGCGAAACGCACGAGTTGCGGGTCGACCGAAGGTCCGCAGACTCCGGTCGAGCAGCACATGGCAGGGTCGAAGACGCGCACGATGGTCACAGTCGACCTCCTTGGTTTCATGGTGAAGCGTTTATATCAACCTAGCTTGACCATAAACGGATGTCAATGTAGCCTTGTGGCGCAGGCAGGCAGGACATGCGCACGCTTCGAGGAGGAGTCAGTCAATGGCCGAAAGCACGATAAAGCGACTCTCGTTCCTGGACCGCTACCTCACCGCCTGGATCTTCCTTGCCATGGCCATCGGCGTCTTTCTCGGCTGGGCCTTCACCGGGGTGCCCCACTTCGTCAACCGCTTCAGCGTCGGCACGACCAACATCCCCATCGCCATCGGCCTCATCGTGATGATGTATCCGCCTCTCGCCAAGGTGCGCTACGAGGAGCTCGGCGACGTCTTTCGGGACTACAAGATCCTCGGGCTTTCGCTAGTGCAGAACTGGGTCATCGGGCCCTTCCTCATGTTCTTCCTCGCCATCATCTTCCTGCACAACTACCCGCAGTACATGGTCGGCCTCATCATGATCGGCCTGGCACGCTGCATCGCCATGGTCATCGTCTGGAACCAGCTCGCCAAGGGAGACACCGAGTACGCCGCCGGCCTCGTCGCCTTCAACGCGGTCTTCCAGGTGCTCTTCTACAGCCTTTTCGCCTGGGTGTTCGTCACCAAGCTGCCGCCGCTCTTCGGCCTGCACGGTGTGACGGTCGACATCGGCATCGGCCAGATCGCGAGGAGCGTCTTCATCTACCTCGGCATCCCGTTCATCGCCGGCATGCTCACTCGCTATCTGGGCCTCAAGTACAAGGGCCGGGAGTGGTACGAACAGAAGTTCATCCCCCGCATCAGCCCGATCACCCTCATCGCCCTGCTCTTCACCATCGTCGTGATGTTCAGCCTCAAGGGCGACGTCATCGTCAAGCTGCCGCTGGACGTCGTGCGCATCGCCATCCCGCTACTCATCTACTTCGTCGTCATGTTCTTCGTGAGCTTCTGGATGGGGCGCAAGATCGGCGCCGACTACTCGAAGACCACGACACTGTCGTTCACGGCCGCCAGCAACAACTTCGAACTCGCCATCGCCGTGAGCGTGGCCGTGTTCGGCATCGGCTCGGGCGTCGCCTTCGCGGCAGTCATCGGCCCGCTCGTCGAGGTCCCGGTGATGATCGGCCTCGTCAACGTGTCCCTGTGGATGGGGCGCAAGTACTGGGGCATGACGGACGACCCGGTGCCGGCGGCGGTGGCCGCCGGCATAGACGAGGTCGCATGCGACCCACCGAGGAGTTGACATGAAGGCTGACATGAAGGTTGCCATGAAGGTTGCCGAAGACCCCGCGCACGCCGGCAGCATCACCGAGTTCGTGCCTCTCTTCAAGGCGCTCTGCAATCCCACGCGCGCCCAGATCATCGAGTTCCTGCTCGGCGGCGAACGCTGCGTCTGCGAGATGACCGGGCCGCTCGACGTGAGCCAGCCGTTGGTCTCGCATCACCTCGCGCTCCTTCGCGACGCCGGCCTGGTGCGCATGCGCGACGAGGGCGCGCGGACCTACTACTCGATCGACTGGGAGCGCTTCGACGGCGACCTCAAGGGCTTTCTCGCCTATGTCGAGCGCCTGCGAAGCGCGCCGCCGGACCTGGACAGGACCGAGAGCGCCTGCGCGAAAGCCGCGGCCAAGCCGGCGCGGCGCAACGCATCGTGACAGTGAGAGGGGCACGGACCATGACTGATGACGCGAGCGCAGTGCGAGAGACCAGCGAGCGACCGGAGGCCGAACCGAGCTGCTGCGGTCCGTCGCCGAAGCCCGGCGGTTCCTGCTGCGGCAGCACGGTCGAGGCTGCGCCGGCCGAGAAGCAGAGCACGTGCTGCGGTGCACCGGCGGAGCGGGAGAAGCCGGAGCCCCGGCAGAACGCCTGCTGCGGCGCCGCGCCTGCACTTCCAGCCGACTATCCCTACGGCCCGGCGGCATACGTTGCCGGCATGGTGGAGACGCCGGCGGGCCCCGTCCCGCGGGTGTCTCGCGACATCGCGCGCGCCGATCGACTCGGCGCCTGGCGCATGCGCTGGGGCTTCGGCCGCGACGACTACCGCGTGAAGCCCGGCCTCTACGCCTTGGGGGCGCCGACGTCGACCTCGCCGGCGCTCGTCACCGCCAACTACAAGCTGACCCTCGACCAGCTGCGCTCCTCGCTCGACGACGTCGATGCCTGGCTGCTCGTCGTCGACACGCGCGGGATCAACGTCTGGTGCGCCGCCGGCAAGGGCACGTTCTGCGCCGAGGAGGTCGCCCGCATGGTCAGCGAGACGCGCCTCGCCGAGGTCGTCGAGCACCGCCGGCTCGTGCTCCCCCAGCTCTCGGCGCCCGGAGTCGCGGCCCACGAGGTCAAGGAGGCCTGCGGCTTCCGCGTGACCTTCGGGCCGGTGCGGGCGGCCGATCTGCCGGCGTTCCTCGCCGCCGGCATGAAGGCCGACGATGCTATGCGCAAGGTCACCTTCGGCCTGCGTGAGCGCGCCGTGCTCACGCCCGCGGAACTCAACTTCGCCTGGGACCGCCGCGTGCTGCTGGCCTACGCCGGCATCCTCGCCGCGTCGACGATCGGCCGGGACGGCATCTCGCTTCGCCGGGGCCTGCGCGACGGGGCTCCGATCATCGGCGCGGCGTGGCTCGCCCTGCTCGCCGGCGGCGGCGCGACGCCGCTGGCGCTACCATGGCTGCCCGGCCGCGCCTTCTCGCTCAAGGGCGCGGTGGCCGGAGGAGTCCTCGCGGCGGCCACCACGGCGACGTTCGGCCGCCGCCTCTCGCCCGCGGCGAAGCTTGCGTTGCTCGCAGGTGTCCCCGCGGTGTCCTCGTATACCGCTATGAACTTCACCGGCTCCTCGCCGATCACCTCGCCCTCCGGCGTCGAGCTTGAGATGCGCAAGGCGCTGCCCTGGCAGGGAGCGGCGGCGGCCGTGGCGGTGGGCGCCTGGCTGGCCAGCAGGCTGGGAAGGTGAGTGCGATGCGAACGCTGCGCTACATCGAAGAGGCCGTCACTCTGCAGATCGATGTGACCCGCTGCAACGGCTGCGGGATGTGCGTCGCCGTCTGCCCGCACGCCGTCTTCGCCATCGCCGACGGCCGCGCCTCGCTTGTGGACCGGGGAGCGTGCATGGAGTGCGGCGCCTGCGCCCTCAACTGCGTCCCCGGGGCGATCAGCGTGGAGCCCGGCGTCGGTTGCGCACAGGCGATCATCAACGGATGGCTCACCGGCAGCGAACCGAGCTGCGACTGCTAGTCCCGCCGCGCTGCCACGCCAGATCGCGTCGCGAGGAGGTCGGATGCTACAGCTCAAGCAGATGAAGGCCTACGAGGTTTCTTTGCGACGCGGCGCGCCACAACGAGATCCTGGGCGAGAGGGAGACGCTCCTCGTCCACCTGGCCGCCGCCATGGCCCTCGGCTGCCACCCCTGAATGGAGCACTACCTTGGCGTCGCTAAGGAACTGGGGTTGAGCGGCAGCGAGATCGGCGCCGTGCAGGCGAGCGTCATGGCCGTTGCCGCCGGCAAGGTGAACGCACAGGTCCGTGAGGCGAGTGAGCGAGGCAAGGCGTCCGCAGACACTGAGGGATCCTGCGGCTGCTAGAGCGGCCATCGCCGCCGGGACGGGCTTCGTGTGAAGCCTGACCTTGAAACACGATGCTCCACGTGGCCGGAGATCTCTTGAGCATGTGGGCTAGACTGTCTCTGTGTCGGTCTCCGCGCGTCGCGTGGGGTGAACGGATCCGGAGCTTGCCATGAACGACGAGTCAAAGTGCACGGATATCGGCTGCATGACGCCCGCGCAGGTCGTCCAGTGCGCCGAGGGCTCCAACCAGGAATGCTGGATCGCGGCGACCATGATCGCCGAGGACGGCAGCGAGGTCGCCTACGAGTGCTGCGGCGGCGGCGGCAAGAAGGCCCGCTTCAGCTTGCTGCGGCGGGGCGCCGCGCCGCAGGCGGTCAGTCCCGCCGAGGTCCCCAGCTCGCTCACCTGGGTCCGGCGCTCGATGGTCTGAGTCGTGGGCGGCGTCTACCGCAGCTACCCGTTGCGCGATGTGGCGCTCACCACACGAACGGCACGAAGCTGTTCCGCACGCTCGCCCGGTACTCCTCGTAGTCCGGGTGAGCCTCGACCAGCCAGGCCTCTTCACGACGACGCTTCGCATCGAGGAAGACCGCCGCGACGGTCCACGGCGCCAGCGTCAGCGGCGACGAGACGAGCGACCACGCCAGCGCCAGCAGCAGGACGCCGCCGTACATCGGGTGGCGGACCAGGCTGTAGGCGCCGCTGCGCTTGACGCTGCCCTCTTCGACCGGCCTGGGGAACGGAGTGAGTTGCCTGCCGAGGCGCTGGGCGGCGTCCGCGAAGAGGTAGAGACCCCCGAGTGCGCTCGCTGAGGCGACGACCGTCCGCACGCCGCGGGCCGGCGAGGGCCAGCGCGAGCCGCGAATGCCCGCTGCCGCGATGACGACGAGGAGCACCAGCTGCAGCGCGGCCCAGCCTTCGCCGCGGCGTCCGAGCTGAGGCAGGCTTCCGTTCATGAGGCGCTCTTACCCGGTCCGGTCGGAGCGCCGCCGTTGCGATGGCCGCCGCGACGAAGGCCTGCGTCGACCAGGATGGCGAGCCCGAGTGTGATCGCGAGCAGCTACCGCAGGAAGGCGCCGCTGGCCCACGCCTGGGCGTCGGCCAGGAGCGTGAGGCCGATGGCGGCGCAGACGACGCCGCCCACGGTCTCGCGGCGCTCGCCGAGCATCTCCGCGATCAGGCGTTCGTGCCTTCGATGTCAAGGCAGGGGACCGGAGACGATGAGCGCCTTGCCGATCGAGAATGCGGGGCCGATCGGTGCGCCCAGCGCGAAGTAGCGGGCTCGCGCAGGCTCGAGCGCCAACGCGATCGGGTCGAGCTTGCCGATGTCGATGTCGCCCTCCGCATCCAGGCAAGCCTCGTCGATCTTGACGTCCTTGACCTCGCCGATGAACTGGGTGTGCAGGCCGAGTTCGTGCACCTGGACGACCGCGCACTCGACGACGAGCGGGAACTCCGCCACGCAGGGCGCATCGACGAACTCGGCCTTCACGGGCGTCAGCCCAGTGACGGCGAACTTGTCGACCTTGCGTCCCGAGACCAGACCGAAGAAGTCGGCCTCAGCAGCCTGCTCTCGGCTCGGCAAACTGATGGTAAACGCCTTGCGCGCGAGGATGTTGCCGTGCGAGGCCGTCGCGGCTCGCAGCGACACCGAGATGCAGGGTGGCTTGGAGCAGGCGATGCCGCCCCAGGCCGCCGTCATCACGTTCGGCCGTCCGTCGGCGTCATAGCTGCCGACGACGAGGACGGGCGTCGGGTAGAGCAACGTCTTGGCTCCGAGCGACCGCTTCATGTGTGACCTCCACATCGTGGCCTGGACCGCGGGCACAGCCAGTATTGCCGTCCGCCCAGGGATGGAAAACGGAGGCGCCGTCAGGAGCTGGCGGCGGCAACGGTTCGCGGCTCTCTCACAACGGGGAATCTCGCAACCAGTTGAGCTACAGGGGCGGGATCGTCGACCACCTGGTAGCGGAGTCGCTGTAGAGCGGAGCAGGGCGGCATGGAAGTTGTACCCGGAGTCTACTTGTCCAGTTCCCTCCCCGAGACTTGGGAGCGAGATGCAGACCCGCCAGGTGAGGTGCATATCGTGTGTGCCGACGCCCAGTTGGAGTCCGGGCTTTGGCGACCGCTTACCGGCGTGACGCCTGATCCCGTGCGGTGGACGCTGCCGGCTCGCGAGACGATTCTGGTTCTGCAGGGGTCGGGCCACATCGAGATCGAGGGTGGCCCGACTCTGGACCTGAAACCGGGCGCCATCGCGTCGCTGCCCGGCGGAGCGGTGACGACCTGGCACGTAACGCCCGACTTCAAGGAGTTGTGGGTCCTCGGCGAGCAAGTCACCGAGACCTAGCCTCAGCGGCCTTGCAGACTCTTGGTGCGCGTTGGCGGCACTTGTGAAGGGTGACGGATCAGAGGCGCCGGCCCGCAGCAAGCCGTGGAAAGCGGGACTGCGCCGCCGCGACCTCGCGGAGCGCCTCCTGGAGGCTCGCACGGGTGAGGGGCCGCAGGGCGTCCGTGTCGATGACGTTGTCGGGCTTGCGCCCCTCGCGGACGGCCACCGCGTGGTGTTCGAGCTGCAACTGCTTCAGCGTGAGGTACGCCTCGCGCAGCGTGCGATCGCACTCGGCGCCCTCCGCATCGATCTTGCAGATCGCGGCCAGGCGCTCGAGCGTCGCCTGTATCGTGATCCTCCGCTCCAGCGCGTGGTAGCGCGCAAGGTTCTGGATCGGGAGGAGACCGCCCTGCTTGATGTCGACGAGGCGGTCGAGCTTCTGCCGGAACCCCGAGACTTGCGGGCGGAAGCCCGAGCCCAGGCGCGCGAGGCACTGCATGAAGCGAGGGTGTGCGGGCGCCTCGCGCATGAGGTCGGTCAGCGCCTGCGTCACGTAGAGCCGGCCGGCCGCCTGCCGGTAGTCGAAGCAGACGCTGGCGTTGAGCACGAGCTTGACGTCGTCGCCGTCCAGGAAGATCGAGAAGACGCGCTTCCAGCTGGTGAGCGTCCTGTGCCAGATCTCACCGCCGGCCAGGACGCCGTGGGAGTCGGCCTCGATGCCGCAGCGGGCGAGGCCGGCATTGACGTCCTGCGCGACCCGACCGAAGTACGCGCCGACCTCGGGGTCGTCCGTGTCAGCGTACGCGAGCCCGTTGTCCTGGTCCGAGGCGAGCGTGAGCTCGTTGCGCGCGGCGCTCCCGAAGACGAGCCAGGCGTAGTCCACCGGTGGCGCGCCGTGGCGTTCAAAGGCCAGCTCGAGCAGTCGCGCGGTCAGGGTATCGTGGAGTACCGTGAGCACCCTGCAGATCACCGGCGCGTCGAGGCGCGCGTCGAGGAGGTCGACGAACAGCTTGGGGATGTCGGTCGCCGCCGCCACGAGCTCGTCCTCGTCGCGCGCCCGCTGCACCGAGCGCCGCAGGGCGAACGGACTGCGCGCCTCGAGGCTCATGAGGTCGCCGGCGGAGACGAGTCCGACCACGCCGCCGTCGTCGCCGAGCACCGGCAGGTGGCTCACGCCGAACGTCAACATGGCGATGCTGGCCTCCGCGGCGAGGGTGTCGGCGCCGATGGTGTGCACCGGCGCGGACATGATGGCGCTCACCGGCGCATCGCGGGAGACGCGGCCGACCACGACCTTCTCGCGCAGGTCTGCGTCGGTGACGATGCCGAGCCCGTCCCGGGCACGCACGAGGATCGCGGAATGGCCGTCGGCGTTCATGAATCCAGCGGCTTCGCTGATCGTCGTCTCGGCGTCGCACACCTGTGGGGCGCCGCGCACGACGGAGGTCACCGGTAGCGTCTGCACCTCCGGCAGCGGGCTCAAGGAGCGCGCCGCGTAGAGCAGCGCGTCGCGCTGGGTGGTCGCCAGCCAGCGCACGCCGTCCTCGCGGCTGAGCAGCTCTACGCCGAGCTCCCCGGGGATGCAGTAGAGCTCGCAGTCGCTGCGTGCCCGCACCGAAAACGCCGGCGCCGTACCGGTGAGCAGGCTGGGGTAGCCGAGGAGCTCGCCGCTCGTCATCACGGTCACCAGGGACTCCGTGTGCAGGAGGTCCAGCGTGCCGTCGCGGAGGACGTAGAGTTGCTTCGTGGGCGGACCGCCCTCCACGATCATGGTCTCGCCCGCGCCCACCCGGCGGTGCGTCACGGAGGCCGCGACCCGAGAGAGCTGGTCGGGGCTCAGCGTCCTGAACGCCTCGACGCCGGACAGGAAACTCTCGACGTCCGCGAGGCTCTCGCCGTGGCTGTCCGCTTCCTCGGTCATGGACGCACCACCCAGCCTCCCTGCAGCTGTCCCCTCATGGCTTCCCCCTATGGCTCCAGGCCGCCACGACGCTCGAGCGAAAGCTTACCCCCCGGCGGTCGTCGTGCCGCCGTTTGTGCCGCCCCGTGCTCAGCCGTGCGCGACCGAACGAAGTGTGCGCAACTGCCGAGCGAGCCCCAAGCTCGTTCCTGGCCCACGTGGGGAGGGGCGGAGCTGAGGTCTGCAAGCCCTCAACCCCGCCCCTCTCGTCATTCGGTCACGCGACAGCCTAAAGGCCGGCGGTCAGGTCAGCGGCGATCGCGCGGGCGTGTGCCATGGCGCGGGCGGTCATGCGCTTCACATCGCGCACGGCATGGTCCTCCCGCAGTTGATAGTCGCGCGAGACGTTGTCGCCGAGCAGTTGGTGCGGGCTGACGACGGCCTGCTCGTACCACGTACCCCAGGCCCCCAGCATCTCCAGCTCGAGCGTCAGCGCCTCGGCCACGGCCGCCTTGATGTCATCGGCGGTGCCGCCGGCGGCCACCGCCTTGTCGTAGGCCCACTGCAGGCTGCCGAGCGAGTTCATCCGCTCCCAGCCGAAGCGCCAGTCGGCCCTGCGCGTCACGATGCGCTGCATCTCGATGGCCTGGGACTCGCCGGCGCTGGCCACCAGGTAGCCGACGCCGATCGTCGTGAGAGCCACGTCGCGTTCCTCACGCGCGCTCACCATGCCCATCGTGTCCATCGAGGTGTGGTAGACGTAGTCGGTGAAGTGCCACGTCAGTGCGGCCGGCTTGGGGTTGTACACTCCGCCGTCCTGGTTCCAGAGGAACGTGTCGTGGTCGCTGCCGCCCTCCCACGGGTTGGAGCCGACCTCGAACTTCGGCGAGATGGCGCTCACCAGGTCGGCCGACCTGAAGTACAGGTCGTTGAGATAGTGACCGGGGTAGGGCGAGAACTCGAGCTCACCGGCACCCCACAAGGTGTGCATGTCGGGCTGCCGCACGTAGGCGTCGACCGGCTGCGGAAGCTGCCCAGGCAGCGTGTCGAGCCCGTACTGATACACGGCGGAGGGGTCGGGCATCTTCTCGATGCGCATCGGCCCGCCCGTCTTGGCCGGGTCCTCGCCGACCATGTCGAGCACCAGCGCCGCCCGGGTACCCTCGAACGCCTCGAGGTTCTGCCCCTTCCACAGGCTGCCCATGATGGTCTCCGCGCCCCAGATGAAGGTGAAGGTGCGCTTGGGAGCCGGGAGCTGGCGTGTGCGGATCAGCTTCTGCAGGGTGCGCGCGACCTCGAGCTGTGTCCCGACGCCGGAAGCGTTGTCACAGGCGCCAGGTTCCTGCAGGTGGCCGAGCAAGGCGATGTGTTCATCGGCCTTGGGACCCTTCCCGGGTATTTCGGCGATCAGTGTGCGCAGCGGCTTCTCAGCGCTGTACGGTTCGATGGTGCCGACTGCCATGCCCCTCATCATCACCGGCTCCGTCGCGGCCGCCAGCAGCTGCTCGAGGTAGCGCCCGTCCATCGGCGAGATGTTGAAGGCCAACGGACCGCCGGCAGTCGCACCGCTGACGCTGGCGTACTTCACCGTGTTGGGAAACAGCTCCTCCCCGTTCACCGTCGGGTTGTTGTAGTCGTTGATCTGCGGCGAGAGAGAGCCGGCGGCCTTCTCCTGCTTGGCCAGGTTGTAGAGGTTGTTGCGCGTGGTGCCCGTCCCGGCGTTCGCATCGTAGGCCGCGTAGATGAACTTGCCGGCGAGACTGACGCCGGGGTTCTTGGTCCATACGTACTTGCTGCCGGAGCGCGTGACCACGCCCACGTCGACCAGCTCACCGACCCGGGCCGCCGACCGCGCGTCGGCCAGCGACGCGTTGGCCGGACTGGTGAACGGCGAGCCGCTGGCCAGATGGCAGCGATCGTTGAGCGCCGCCTCGGCTGCGGTTCCGATGTGCCTCTTGAGCCACCGGTAAGTGATATCCGCCGGGTAGTAGGGACTCGTGGGATCGAACGTGTCCAGCAGGAAGTCGAAGTGGTACGGCTGGCCGGAGACGGCGTCGCCGTTCGGCCCTATGATCTCGAGCGCCGCGTACTGCGGCGACCAGATGGTGCCGCTACGGATGTCGGTCTGGAACCAGTAGTGAGGGCCCGCAGCCGTCTTGCCCTCGACGAAGCCGAACGACTCGAGCTCGTCGGCGAGCCAGTCGAGGGAAGCGTTGAACCACGGGCCGCCGTTGGTACGCCATCCGAGGTACGGATAGGCGGTGTACTCCAGCGCCTTCTGCGCGCTGATCGTCCTGGCAGCGACGTCGCGGATCGCCTTGAGGCCCAGGTCGTGAGCCTTGCCGTTGTGCGAGGCGAACGTCCCTTCCGCGCCTATGGCCAGCGCGATGCCCGCGACGGCCAGAGTGAGCACGAAATGACGGATCCTTCGTGACATGCGGGTACCCCCCGAGTATCGATGACACGGAACGGATGCGAAGCTGTGTCGTCGACCACCCCCTCCATCGCGCGCGGCGCCGGCGCGACGCTGCAGCCGGGGCAAGTACCCACTGGATGTACCTGTCTGTGGCCCTTCCCGCGCATGGACGACGCCGCGCGCAGGCCGGCATCAGCGAGATGAGCCTAACCTACAGGCGCTCCCGAGGACCGTCCAGCGTCGGCGCCGTTTGCCCGATACACCGGGTCTGTCGGGCCCTGACGCGACTGCGGGAATTGCCGGATGTCTTCGTGAGCTGGTCGCGAGATACCGTGCTGCCGACGCCGATCACGTGGCCGGCGTCGACGCCCATGAACGCGACACCCGGTCAGGTCCGTCGGGCTCAGAGCGCTTCTCGGCGATGCGTGGTGCTCTCGCGTTCGACCCCGTTGGTGCCCGCCAGGCAGCAGTGCTGCCCCGTTCTCGCCGGCGGAATGTCGTGCCGCGGTTGGCGAACGACTGTGCCGGCAAGAATCTTCACTGGTCGCAGAACGAACCGCCTGGTGCGTGCTTCGGCTGCCGGTGCGCAACCGGCCGGCCGCGAAGTTGGTTCAGACGGGCCGGGGCGACCGATGAGAAAGGAAGGCACCGTGGTCTTGATCGTCGGCTTGATCGAGACGGCGCTCGCGCTGTACATCTTCGCTATCGTCGGCCGGTTCCTGCTGAGCTGGCTACCGCTGCGCTCGGGCACCTTGACGTACCGGATCTACAGCGTCCTCTACGATGCGAGCGAGCCGTACCTGCGCATCTTCAGACCGTTTCTACCGCTCGTGCGGTTCGGCAACGCCGCCCTCGATCTGAGCCCGCTGGCAGGGCTGGCCATCCTTCTCCTCGCCTTGATGGTGGTGGCGGCGCTGTAAGGCATAGGGGGTGGGGCAGTGAGCGGCGGCGCCATACCGGGCGGCGCGTCGCGATCGCATCTATCGGAGCGTCCGCACGAGCAGAGCGCGCAACTCGCGAGCCTGTCGCTCGGCGGCAGCCTCGTCATAGGCCTGTGAGTCGGCCACCGCGTAGCCGTGACGCGCCCCCGCGTAGACCTCCGCGACGTAGCGCACGCCCGCCGAGTCGAGGGCCTGCTCAAGTGTGGCGATCTGCTCGGGGGTCATGCCCGGGTCCTCATCGGCGAAGCCGAAGTACGCCTCGACAGGCCCAAGGTCTGCGGCCGAGCGGTGGGGACTGTCGGGGGTGTCGGTGACGAGGCCGGCCGTGTGGAAGGCCGCCAGCGCCGCCACTCGACCGGGGTAGGCCGCCGCGATCCGCCAGGCAAGGCGTCCACCCATGCAGAAGCCGGTGACGGCGACGGGGCCAGGCGCCGCTACGCTCTCGAGATACTGGAGGTAGGCGCCACCGTCGGCGGCGATCCGCGCAGGCGTGAGTTCCTGGATCAGCGGCAGGACGGCCCTGAAGGCGCTTTCTGGGCGCGGGCGATCGCTGGGGCCAAGGAGCGCTTCGACCGGCGCGCGGCCGGCGCGGTAGAAGACGTTCGGCGCCAGCACGACGTAACCGTCGGCGGCGACGCGGTCGACCATGTCCTCGATGGCCGGCCGGAGCCCGTAGGCGTCCGAGATGAAGAGCACACCCGGATGCGCTCCGCCGTCCGGCAGGGCGAGGTAGGCGTTGGCCGCACCGTCGGGCGTCATGACCTCGACGGTCTCGGTCTTCATCCCAGACCTCCGACCATCGCCGCCCCCTCCACCATCGACGCCAGCTTCGCCCAGGCGATGCTCGGCGTCACCTGCGCGAGCCCGACGAACGTGCCGAAGCCGCAGTCGGCGCCGGCCATGACCCGATCGGCGCCCAGCAGCGAGACGTAGCGCTCGAGACGCTGCGCCACGAGCGCAGGATGCTCGACGAAGTTGCTGGTCGAGTCCACGACGCCGGGGATCACGTACTTGCCGTCGGGGAGGCGCACATCCTCGAAGACCCGCCACTCGTGTCCGTGGCGCGGGTTGCTCGCTTCTACGGAGAGTCCGTTCGGCCTGGCGCCCAGCACGAGGTCGATGATGTCGGCGAGACCGACATCGTGGTGATGCGGGCCCTCGTAGTTGCCCCAGCAGACGTGCATGCGGAGGCGCTCTGCCGGCAGGCCTTTGAGCGCCTCGTTGAGCGCCTCGACGTTGAGGGCGATCGCACGGCGGAACTCCTCGAGCTCCCGATCGGCGAACAGGAGATGCCGCGCCATGGCGAGGTCGGGGCAGTCGAGCTGCAGCGTGATCCCTGCCGCGACGATGGCCTCGTATTCGGGCCGCATCGCCTCGGCGAGAGCGCCGAGGTAAGCCTCGCGGTCACCGTAGTGCCGGTCGGCGAAGAAGAAGGCGACCACCCCCGGCGAGGCAGCCGACAGGAAGAGGCGCTCGCGCGGTACGCGCGCCGACTCGGCGGCGCGCAGGAGTCGCGCGATGTCGCGCCGCACGGCGTCGGGATCCTTGAGTCGCACGGGACCGACGCAGGCAGGGGTCTTGACGTGCAGTGTCTGCATCAGTGCGGCGAGGTGCGGTCCGTAGTCCGGGAAGTCGCGAAGCTCGGGCAGGTCGCCGAGCCCGAGCGACTCCCCCTCGAACCCGGTGAGCCGGTCCTGCACGTAGGTCGCGTAGCCCTGCTTGCCCTGTTCGCCGTCGTTCAGGACGTCGAGGCCCGTGACCATCTGCCGCTGCACGACCTCGCCGACCGCCGCCTCGACCGCGTCGTCGAAGCCCGGCGTCGCGCCGCCCTCGTCCCGCGCAACGATCATCGCCTCCAACTCGTGGGGGCGCGGCAGGCTGCCCGTATGGGTCGTGCGGATGCGTACCATGTCAGCCGGGGTACCCGCGGGGACCGCAGTCCAGTCGCCCTCGCCGTCCACAGGCATTCGCCGGCCCCAGAGGCGGCACGGGAGAGGGGCTGGTCTTCGCCCAGGCCGCTGGGGCGCGATAGTCGACGGCCGGCATGACGGCATCGTCGAGGACGTCTGCGTCGAGGTGCACGAAGAACCCGGAAAGGTCGTCACGCGCGATCGCGCTAGAGATGCCTCGAGAGCGGCAGTCAGGCCGTCACGGCGGATGTCGTCGAGGTCGTTGACGAGGACGGCCGTGTCGCGCACGTGCGTGCCGAGGCGCCGATCTGTGCCGTCCGTGAAGACCCGGTAGCCGAGGAGCGCGGCGTCATCGTCGCGCACGAGCGGCCCGCGATCCTCGATGTCGGCCACGACCTTCGGGCCGCGGCCGGTGGCAAGCGCCTGGTCCATCGAGGCGGCCTCGCCGGCCGGATCCTTGCTGGGATGGGCAAAGTCGGCGTGGCCGTCGAGGAACAGCAGGCCGTAGCGGCCGCGCCGGCGGAGCGCCAGCAGCGATCCCAGCAGGATGCTGCAGTCACCGCCGCGAGCGGGAGGAGCGACGCCCTCCGCGCCTCCCTCAGACCGTCTGCCCAGAGTCGAGCGCGCTGACCCCGCCCTTCACCTTGACCTCGATGCGCTGCCATTCGACATCTGCGGCCTTGGGCACGCGCACCTCGACGACGCC
Organism: uncultured Thermoleophilia bacterium; assembly: GCA_963784975.1. Classification (GTDB taxonomy): domain Bacteria; phylum Actinomycetota; class Thermoleophilia; order UBA2241; family UBA2241; genus CAIXSE01. Next base: position 57,425 of record CAWAUK010000030.1, read on the forward strand.
GTTCTCGTAGGTCGCCTCGATCGCCTCGCGTCTCACACTGTGAGGCAGCGAGATGCTGCGTTGGAAGGCGCCGTAGTGCCACTCCGTGCTCTGATACTGCTCGGATTCGGGCCGCTCTTCCTGGTGGCGCTCACCCTTGATCGTGAGCACGTCGTCCTCGAGCTCGACATGTACGTCCGCGGGACGCATGCCGGCGAGCTCCGCCCTGAACACGAAGGCCTCGGGCGTGTCGATGATGTCGACCGCCGGCATCCAGCTGCGCTCCACGGCAGCGCCCAGCATGCGGTAGAGACGCCGCAGGCTGGCGGCGTCCTGGTAGGGTTCCCACCTGACGACTGGCATGACCGATCCTCCTACTGGATTGTGCTTGGCCTGTCGACGGTCACGCGCATCATCGCCGCAAGCAGAAACCCGCCGCGGCTTGGGAGAATGCCAACAAGCCAGCCGTCTCATGACGTTCCTGCCTTGCCATTCCTCGACGTGCGCCAAGCCTCTCCGGCTTGCCGCATCACGTCTCGCCCTGCCAAGCATCTGCGACGGGCACTCGGAGTGTTCCCCGCAGCAGTGGAAGGGCACCGTTAGCCATCCCGACGCTGAACACGCCCAAGTCCCAGGATCGCCTCGGCCAAGCAGCGCCGCCGAGCACGCTTGACTGGCTTGCGGCCATGGAGCGAGGTGCTCTCCTCCCCGTGCCCCGCGTTCCGCGAGCCAACGCAGACGACGACCGTCGTCAGGTGAAGTTGGCGAACAGCACCGTGGCGAGCAGGAGCAGCGGGACCATGACGGCGAGGAGCGCCCAACGCCAGACTCGGTGAGTGATGAGCACTGCGGCCGCCCCCATGAACAACGGGAAGACGACGAGAACGAAGCGCGGCAGGCTCGACAGTGGCCGCGTCGTGGCAGGAGTCAGGAGCGGGAACAGCAGGCAGGCGGCTGCGTACACGGTGTAGGGGGCCGGCAGCCGCCGCCAGCAGGCGACGAGCATGACCACGGCGGCGACCAGCGCCAGCGCCTCGAAGCAGTTCGCCAGCGCGTCGCCGTGGTAGCCGCCGTCCGCTGTGTGTACGAGGACCGGAGCGAGGCCGTGCGCGGCGAGCGAACGCAGGGCCGCCGCGACCACGACCAGTTCTTGCCACAGGGTCGTGAGCGGCAGCCCCGGGTGACGTCCCCAGTTGCCCTGTACGGAAGCGAACAGCAGGGGATTCCCGTACTGCCCCCACAGATAGGCCATATAGAGCCCTAGACCGGCCGGCACCAGGAGCAGCCACAGCACGGAGGATGGGGCCAGTCGTCCCACGGCCGGTCTCGGCACGAGCGCGCTTCCGAGCACCGGACCCGTGACCCGGGTCGCGGGTCCGCCCGGCAACCGGATGCAGTCGCCCCGGCGCTGCTCCCACCAGATCATCGCCAGCGGCAGCAGGAGCAGCACGCCCGTGCTCCGCGTGAGCGCTGCCAGCAGCCCCGCCGCGCAGGCCGACGCCCAGCGGCCCCTGCGTGCGAGCGACAGGCAGAGCAGCGTGAGCAGCAGGAACAGTGACTCGCTGTACGCGGCCTGGAAGACCAGCGCGGTCGGGAACAGGGAGATCAAGACCACCGTCCAGAGCGCCGCCTGCGGACCGAGCTCGTCTCGCGTCAGCCGGAAGAGGACGACCATCGACGCTGCGTAGCAGACGAGCGAGACGAGCACGCCAGCGATCACCAGGTTGCCCTCCGTCAGCACCGAGGCCGCGCGCACGGTCAGCGGGTACAGCGGGAAGAAGGCCGGACTCCAGGGGTGGGCCGCGTAGCCATCTGCCGCGATGCGCACGAACCAGACGCCGTCCCAGTGGGCCCACGGCTCGAAGACGCTCGCCCAGAAGCCGTGCATCGACTCGGCGTGCTGCGGATCGCGCAGGAAGAGCGCCCGGGTCGCGACCCCGAGGGTCAGCATGGTCGCGATCGCCACGGCGGCCATGATCAGCCTGCTCGCTGCGGCGACGGCTGCGGCCCTGCGGGCGCAGCCCGCGGACTCGGCCGCGGCGCCCGTTGCTGTCACGGTCGCCGGCGCGTAGGCCTCGGTTGTCGTCGCATCATGCATGACGTTGCGCCATTTCCCTCACCACGAGACTAGGTGTACCACCCACGCACGTTGTTGACCTCAGAGGGCCAGGCCCTGCATCGGCGTGAGGCCGTCGAGCCGCCATGGGGTCGGTTGTGATTGTAGTAGACGAGGCAGCGGTCGGGGGCCGTGATGCGTTCATCGCCGCTCGCGTAGGGCGTCGGTAGGCCCAGCCGTTCTGCACGATGCTCGTCACCTTCGGGTCGTCGCCCAGCGCCTCGGCCATGCGAACATCGCGATCACGCTCGACACCTACTCACACGCCATTCCGGCCATGCAGGAAGAGGCCGCGGCGCTGATCGAGGGGCTGGTGTTCGCGAGCCATCCTGTAGCGAAGGCGCAGCCCGACGGAAGGGCCGCCGCTAACGGCGTGCCCGGGCGCGAGTCGGGAGAGAGTACCACTGGGGACAAACACACGGAGGGGGTTCCACATGCGCGATGCCAAGGCAATACTCCTTGCTCTGCTAGCGACGCTACTGCTTGGCTTGGGTCTCGCTCCCATGGCCCTTGCCTGGCACCCGAGAGGGCCACAGACCTACACCGTCCTGGTCGGCGCCGAGAACGCGCATCGCGGGATCGACGTCATGGCCTTCTTCCCGAGCAGCGTCACGATCCATGTGGGTGATTCGATCCACTGGATCCAGAACAGCAACGAGATCCACACGGTCACGTTCCTCGGGGGCAGCACTCCGCCACCGCTCCTGCTCCCCGCAGAACTCCTGGGGCTGCCCGAAGTGCCCAGCCCGCTTGTGTTCAATCCAGGCGCCGTGAACCAGACGCCGACGGGTGCGCTCGGCGACACCACCACGTTCGTCAACTCGGGCCTGATGGGCCACGAGGCCGGCCAGTATGCCTCCTTCGACCTCACGTTCACGGCCGCGGGCACGTACGACTACGAGTGCCTGGTACACGGCGCCATGATGTCCGGTACGATCACGGCCGTCGCTCCCAAGGTGCGGGTCGCCTCGCCCTGTCAGGTGCGCGCGCTCGCATATTGCCAGATCGCCCGGCAGATGGCGCAGGCGCCGGCCGTGCTCCGCGAGGCCGTCCGGCAGATCAAGCCGGCCACGATGAATCCCGACGGCACGCGGACGCACTACGTCGGGCTGGGATTCGGCAAGGAACAGATCGACCTCATGCGCTTCTTCCCCAGCAAGCTCCTCGTCCGGCCAGGTGACACCGTGGTGTGGGAGATGACGCCCTTCAGCGACGCGCCGCACACGGTGACGTTCTTCAACGGTCAGCCTGATCCCGGACTGGTCATTCCGGTGCCGCAGGCCAGTGGGCCGCCGGTGCTGTACATCAGCCCGACGGCGCTCTTTCCGTATGCGCCTGCTCCCGTGCTGACGCGCACGGGCGCGTACAACGCCGGACTGCTGCTCCCGGTCCCCGGCACGACCTACTCGCTGAAGATCGGCGACATGAGGCCGGGTCCACTCCGGTACGTGTGCCAACTGCACGACACGAGCGGCATGAAGGGCACCCTGATCGTGCTGCCGCACTGAGACGAGGTTCGCGCGCCGCTCACGACGGCAAGCGCCCAACAGCGAAGCGCGCCGGCCGTGGTATCGCCGGCGTGATCGACGGCGCCCGGCCACTCGGCGTCGAGGCCGAGGACGACAAGGCGGCGCACAAGGACCTGCTGCGCCGCATCGGCTACAGGCTCTGACGGCGACCCGCGGTCGGCCCCGTCACGGGTGGGCGGCGCGGAACGTGCGGACCACGTTCAGAGCGGAGCTGCCGCACACCACGCTCGGCTCGATGTAGGTGTTCTCCGAGAACTCGTTCCAGCTGATGACGGCGATGGCGTCCGGGCTGGCGTGCGCGGCGATGTCGAGGTAGGCGGTGAACTCCTTTGCGCGCCGGCGGGGCACCACGAGCTTGCCGCCGATCTGGCAGGCGTCGTATCCGGGAGCGGCCGGGCACAGCCAGAGGCCGGCGTGGTCGTGGACGGCCTGACCGAAGCTGGTCAGCTTGCTGCGCACAAAGCGGCCCTGGGTGAGGGCGTTGGCGCTGGACCAGTAGTAGGCGTCTCCGGCGAACAGATCGGCCTTGGCCTTGTAGTCGGCGATCTGCTTCTCCGAGCACAGGATGGTGAGGCCATGCACGCCGCTCACGATCGTCTTGATGTGGGCGCGGCTGAAGGCCCAGGTGCCCTCCCAGCTCACGATGTTGGTGCCAAGACCGGGGATGGCGAAGACGCCCGGATGGGCCGCCATGACGGGCGCGAGGTAGCGGAGCGCGGCGTGGACCGTCGCCACCGAGCGCGGGCGACGCTTGACGTTCAGGCTCTGGTAGGCGACCGCGAGCTTGAAGCCCCTTGTCTGGGCGGCGGCGATCATCTTGGTCAGACGGCTGTCGAGCGTCTTGTTCTGGTTCCAGCCGACGATGAAGCCGTCGATGCCGTGGTTCTTAGCCTCGGCCATCTGCTTGAGCATGACCGACTCAGTGTCGGAGCAATAGTGGCCGATGAGCGGGCGGTCGACCTTGGCGTGCGACCATTGCCGAGCGTCGAACCACATGTAGTGATAGACGAGGATCGGCAGGTGCCCGGCCGCCGCGGCCGGCCGGGCCGACCAGGCCGTTCCCACCCCGAGGGCAAGAAGGACGGCGATGAGACACAGGGCTCTCTTCATGGCGATCCTCTCGCTCGTGAGTGGAGACCCCGTCGTCGCCCGACTGCATCGTTCGAGAGATGAAGGCGTCGCCGGCCGGCGGCGACCTCACTCTGCGGGCATGCGGCGGGAGCCGACGCGGTCGTCCGGGCGGCTGCGGCTGGTCCCGGGCACCCTATACACGCCCGCAGGCTACTGCCAACCGCGTCTTATGCTGACCGTCAGTAGGAGCCGATCCTCTGCACCGTTACCTGCTCGCCTTCGCGCGCCAGCGCGTAGGCGGCGGCAAGCGCAACGACGCCTCACCCCGTAGGTCCCGATGACGAGCAGCCCGTCCCCGAAGACTCCCCTACGGCATCCTCCTATGTTCATGAGAGAGCCTAGCTGCTCGGCTGAGGCCGCGGAAGCTTCAGGTGCCCGCTGGCGGCTGGATGGACGCCGATCCCCGGGGCGGGCGCGGTCGCGACGCGGCGCGAGGCACGCGCATGGACTGCGGCGCACGCGGGCAAAGGCTGACTGCACCCCGACGCGAAGCGTCGCGCAAGGTCGAGCAAGGAGACATCGTGGCCGACGTCGGCATCTTCCCGGGCCCGTGGCAGCCGCAGATCGTCCTGATGGCGGCGCTCAAGGTCGGGCTCGTCAAGGCGCTGCTCGAGCTGCCACGGCCGCCCAAAGCCGTAGTCGAGGAGCTCGGCCTCGACGAGCGGGCCACGCTCCGCGTGGTCGCCGTACTCGTCGACGCCGGCTACCTCGAGCGGCGGGGCGAGGGCGTCGTCGTCGCGCCCGCCGTGCGCGCCTCCCTGGACCCGCGTGACGACGCCTACGTGGGAGACCGGCTGCTCCACGTCCACGGCCTGATCGAGCGTTGGGCACGGCTGCCCGAGGTGCTCCGCCACGGCGGCCCGGCGCCCGCGGAGCGAACGCCGGAATCCCTGCGTGCCTTCATCGGCTCCATGCGTGTCGGGGCCCGAGAGCGCGCTCGGCCGCTGGCCGAGCGGCTCGCGTCCCTGTTCCCTCAGACGCAGAGCGTGCTCGACATCGGCGGCGGGCCGGGCACGCAGGCGCTGGCCTTCAGGGAGCGCGGCTGGCGGGTGACGGTGCTCGATCTCCCCGACGTGATCGATCTGACGGCGGACGAACTTGACAGGGCCGGCGTGGCCGCCATCAAGGGCGACGCCACGGAGGGCATCCCTGCCGGAGGCTTCGACCTCGTCTACTGCGGCAACCTCTTCCACTCCATGTCGCCGGCGGAATGCGCGCGACTCGCGGCCGACGCCGCCGGCGCGCTCGCCCCCGGCGGCGCGCTCGCCATCCACGACTTCCTGCGCGACACGGGCCTGCCGGCGTCGCTCTTCGCCGTCAACATGCTGGTGGCGACGAGTGACGGCGACGCTTACGCCGAGGAGGACTACCGGGGCTGGTGCGAAGCCGCGGAGCTGCGCGACTTCTCAGTGCACGAGCTGGGCACGGGACCGCAGTGGCTGGTGACGGCGGTGAAGCCGTGACCGGCTCGGCATGCGAGGCTCGGGACCGGGCGCGCCGTTGCGCTCCCAGGGCAGCCCGGCTAGCCTGACGCCATGGGATACGTCGTCTTCCGGCCCGACGAGCGCGAGTTCCAGGCCCCGCAGCGGGGTGACCAGCGCCGCGGCCTCGTGCCGCTCTCCGGGGCGCTCCACAACTCGCGTGCCAACATCTGGCGTCTTCCGCCCGGCTCACGCGGCTCCCGTCACCTCGAGCACGCGCAGGAGGAGATGTTCATCGTCCTCGAGGGCGCTGCGACGCTTCTCCTCGGCGACCCGCCTGAGCGAGTCGACCTCCCGCAAGGCTCCGTCGCGGTGGTCGAGACGGAGACCGTTCTGCAACTCCGCAACGACAGTGACGCCGAGATCGTCGTGCTGATCGTCGGCGCCCCGCCGGAGCAAGGCAAGGCTGAGCACTTCCCCGACGTGGAGTAGCGAGGCACTCTCGCGCGAGAAGGCGGCGGCGCTGAGAGCGGGGCTGGTGTTCGCGGAGAAATCCTACAGACGCTCGACCCAGGGCGCCCTCCAGTCAGGAGCCGGGAACGGCTTCGCCCAGTAGCCTGTCTCTTTGGCGATGAGGCCGTGGCGCATCTCGAACATGAAGACGCACTGGAAAGGATCGCCGTCTCCGTAGTCCAGGCTCGCCTCGAGAACCCAGAGGTCATTGCTCCCGGTCATGCGGCGCGGCGTGACGTGCGGCAGAGACGGGAAGCGGCTGTAGATCTCGCGCCGATTCTGCCCGCCGACGATGCGCTCGCCCGACTGCGGCCACTCCATCACGACGTCGTCGGTGAACACCTTGTCGAGCCCCTCAAGGTCACTGGCGTTCAGCGCGGCGACGAGCGCCTCGAGTGTCGCCCGGTTCGCAGACTCGCTCATCTGCGCCTCCCCTCGGAGCGGGCACGGGGGTGTGCCCGGTGCGCTGAGCATGCCCTTCTTCGCGGCCTCTCCAACGAGACTCGCGTTGGCCGCTGCGCCGCCGTGGCGACTCGTGGTCAGGCGTCTCGTCGGCAGAATGTCGGCAGTTCTGCCGATTCGGAGTCTCCGTGGGCGGGCGCGCCCGACCGAAACTGGCGAGGTGCAGGGAAGTTATTGGAGGCGGCGACCGGAGTCGAACCGGTGATGGAGGTTTTGCAGACGTCACTCCGCCATGCGCACCAGTAGTCAGCCAGTCGCGATTGTGCTGCACAGTCCACGTTTCTTCGCCGGTGTCATGCTCAGTCGGGACTACCCGTGCGGCCCTGGGACCCTACGTCTCGTCGGCAACCCGTCGGCGACCTGTCGGCAATCGCTCGCCGCGAACGTCAAACTCAGCGAGAGGCACGACTGAAGCACGACAATGTTCACGCCCCAGGTACGCGTTGTTGCCGTCGTCATGGCGGCACACCACGCACCGTCGACGACACGCCATTCCGAATCCCGGCACCTGCATCCGAGCCTGGGCTCCTAAGGCCTGCTGGTTCCGAGGCCTTGACCGCACCAAACCCCGGTTCTATGGTTCTTGGACGGCGCGCTTGAGCCGGGCTGCTCCTGGCAAGCGCACCGATGGGCGGCGCCAGCCGCGACGAGCCAAGGGGGTTCTATGAAACGCATGCTACTTGTCGCCTTCACCGCGGTCCTGCTGCTCTTGCTGATAGCGACAGCAGCTCAGGCGGCCCCTCCGACCTTCAATGGAGCCATCGACCAGCTCTTCTCGCAGGGCTACCCGCAGGGCCTCGACAACCATCTCGCCAACATGCCCGGCACCAACCCGCAGCTCGGCTTCTTCCTCGCCGGGACCTGGTCGGACAACAACCGCGCCCACTACATAGCGCAGCAGATGCGCCTCATGGGACTGCGGAACGTGCACCTCGAGCCGGTGCCGGTCGACGCCTTCGAGTTCATCTCGGCGAGCGTCGGCGTCGGTTCCCACACGTTCGTGGCGTCGACCTTCGCCGGGACCCGGCCGACCCCCTCACGGGGCCTGACCGCCCGGGTCGTCTACGCCCACGACGGCACGGCGCAGGACTTCGACGCCCTGCAGAAGGCCGGCGTGAACGTCAAGGGCAAGCTCGTCTTGCTCGACGCCGACCTGTGGACCTGGTGGGTGAACTACCAGGTGGCGGAGGCGACCTCGCGCGGCGCGATCGGCGTGATCTTCACGCACGGCGAGGGCACCGGCCCGTACTACACCCGAGCTCCCGACGCGCTGGGCAGCTTTGACGGCGAGTTCGATTGGAGCGACGCACCCTCTGTCTACATCTCACAGCAGGATGGTGATTGGCTGCGGAGTCAGCTCAAGTCCGATGGCACCGGTCCCGTAGCCACCATGAAGCTCAAGGAGAACGTGCGCCTGGCCACTGACGGCGGCACCGGCTACAACGTGTTCGGCGATCTGCCGGGAACCGCCAAGGATGGCAGCTTCGTGCTTTTCGGGGCCCACCACGACGGCTACTTCCACACCGCCACCGACGACACCGACGGCGTGGTGGGCAACATGACCATCGCCAAGGCCATGATCATGAGCGGCTACCAGCCGAAGCACACCGTCCGCTTCATGGCCACCACGGGCGAGGACTTCGGCTACGTGAACTCCCTCTACGACTGGTGCATCGGTTCGTGGTGGACGATCACCCACGCGCATCCGGAGTGGGCCGGCAAGATCCGCGCCCTACTGAACACCGACCACATCGTCGGGGTCAACCCCTTGAAGATCAGCACCCCCGACTTCACGCCGTTCGTGAGCGACCTCGCAGCCGCGTCCGGCAGTCTGCTGCCCTACGGCTACAAGATCAGCTCCACCTCGAGCACCTGGAAGGACTCCTGGACGTTCGGGGCGGCCGGCGTGCCCGTGGTCAACTTCGAGAACAAGGTCGACAGCACCGGCGACTACCACACCCAGTACATGCGCTCGGATCTCATCGACTGGGCCAACTTCGCAAACATCACCAAGTTCATCTTCAAGGTCGAGCAGCCGTTCAACGATGGCGGTCTGCTGCCCTACGGGCTGAAGTCGCGCGCCGACAGCCTGGCGTCCACGGTGGTGCCGGCCGATCTGCTTGATGCCGGCGCGAACGCCGGCGCCGTCGGCCGTCTCCAGAAGACCGTCACCGCCTTCCAGACGGCGGCCGGCGACTACGAGGCGCGAAAGGCTTCCATCGATCAGTCCGACTACGCCGCTGTGAACGCATCGCTCCTGAAGATCCAGAAGCAGGTCAGCCTCGCCCTCACCGGCCTGTCGCCCTTCCAGAGCACGATCTACCCGCACGAGCAGGTCCTGCTCGACGTGCAGTTGCTGAACCAGGCGATCACGGCGCTGCAGGCTCCGACCGACACCGCCGCGGCGCTCTCTGCCCTGGCCGGCGTCGACCTCACATCGAACGGCCTGATGTTGAGCCACGACGTGTATACACACCTACTGACGCGCATGGATCCCAGCTACTACCGCGTGGCGTGGGGCGCTCAGGGTCATCCCGTCTGGCCACTGCTGGACGTCATGCCGCAGTACAACGCAATCGAGGCGGGGACCTGGAACGCGCAGACGGTGGCTCAGCTGACTGCCATGCGCAACCATGACCTCACCGACCTCAACTCGCGGCTCAATGCCATGAGCGCCTCGCTCGAACAGGTCACGCCGCAGATCAATGCTCTGAAGTAGCACTTGCCACTCCCGCTCCTCCGAGCGGAGAATGCGGACCAAACGAAGAGGGGGACCGGCACAACCGGTCCCCCTCTTCTTCGCCACTCGATCTAGCTGTTCTGAGTCACAACCTTGTTGACAAGCTGGGGCCGCCCGACTCGGGCGGCCCCAGCTTGCGTTACTGAGAACAAGCCTCCTCGCGGAGATTCGTGTCTACAGCCGGTCTCGACTGACAGGGCGGCTGGACGCCTACAGTTGCCGCAGCTGACGCGCTGCAGCCCGGAAGCCGTGCCCAGCCTGCTGTGACGCTGTCGTCACTGATTCGAAGACCCTGCAACGCTTCTTCATGAGGCTCTGGAGTATCTGCGCATCGGTCATCCCGCCGTCAGCGGAGCGGCCCGTCAGGCTCATGTACTCGCGGCGCACATCGGTGAGGCGCGGCATAAACCCGTGGGCCCACAGAAGGTGGTCATTGTAGGCGATGTAGTCAAGAACGGAGGCGTAGGCCTCGTTGCCGACCTCCTGACCCCACGCCATCGTCGTGACCCCGCCGATAGCCTCGGCGCAGCCGACCTGGTCGCCGGCTTTCAAGGCCGTGATCGCGTTGTCCAAGCACTGCAGGTCGTTTGCATAGGTGTCGAACAGAAACAACCCCGTCCAACCAGGGATGACCGACGTATCCCAGTTGAAGATGCTCGGCAGCAGCCCCTTCTCGGACGCGAGTTGGATCTTGTGAGGAGACAGTCGCCGAAATCCAGGGCGCCAGCAACGATTGGGCGGCCCGCAGGCACAGGTCTACCAAACTTATGGGTGGCCTGAACCGCCTGCACTGAGCCTCGACACCGACCTCCTGCCGACGCCTCCGCGACAGATGGAATCGAGGATCGCCTAGCGCATCCTCGCCGGAGCGCCCGACCCCAGAAGGTTAGTCCGCAGACTATGACTCCAGGTCGTGGGCATGCTGCGCACCAACTGGGCAGTCTCCGACCGACGCACGCCACTCGTGAAGCGTAAGAGCGTCGGCGGCAGCAGGAGCAGGCAGGTGGTGAGCAGCCATATCACAAGCACACCTAGCGCCGCACCGGCCAAGAGGCCACCGACGCGGTTGAGGCCGCCCACGACGGGCACCAGGCTGATCGCGCCGGTGAGGAACAGCGCCGCCAGGTCGATGGCAAGGCCGACGAGCAACACGATGGCGAGGAAGGCGATGACGTGCGCGGTGGTCAACGACAAGCTCGGGAAGACCGTCGCGAGCCAGCGCCCCAGGGGGCCAGCCAGACGGAAGGCGAGCGTGAAGCCGACGGCGAAGGCGACCAGGCCTGCAGCCTCGCGCACGAAGCCGCGGCGAAAGCCGCTCCAGGCCAGAAGGCCAAGGAGGGCAAGCATGGCTAGATCGTAGAGATGCAGGCCCTTACCCCCGTTTCCTTCCTCATTGATTCGGCAGGCAACCGGGCGACGTTCGCCGGCGGCGCCAGGTTCGCCCTGTGTTCTGGACTAGCGGAATCTCCGGCCAGCCGCCTCACTTGACGGAAGGCTCATCTTCCGACTTCCCCTGGTCAAGGGCGGGTCGCTGCTGACCCTCACCGGACGCAAGGTCGCCACCCGCCCTGCGGAGCGCCTGAGGACCGAAGCGGGACCGCACCAGGTCCACGGCCTCATCGCAGGCGTGGTCACGCCCGCAGTCGTCGAGTGCGGTCTGGCCGGCCTCGCTGAGGCCGCTCATCGTGAGGCCGAGGAGGCGCAGGAGGCGGCCGGGCTCATGCAGATCGGCAAGAAGAGCCAAGGCGGCCTCGTAGATGACCTGTGTCGCATTCGTAGCGGCGGGCAGGGTGCGTTGCCTGCTCGACGTTCGAAAGCGCGAGTCGCGAAGCTTGAGGACCAGCGTGCGGCCGCAGTACCCTTCCCGGCGCAAACCGCTGGCTACCCGGTCAGCGAGGTCGAGGAGCGTCGCCTGCAGGAACTCTGGCGCCGCCGTGTCCTCGGCGAAGGTCATCTCATGACCCATGGATTTGGGCGCCGGGCGCTCGGCGCGCACTGGGGCATCATCGCCGCCGAGGGCGAGCTCCTTGAGCGAGGCGGCCGTGTTCGCGAAAGACGTCTCGAGCAACGGAAGCGGCGTGTCCTGCAGCTCGCCGATGCTCGTGATGCCTAGAGAGCTCAACCGCTTGACGGTCACTGGGCCGATGCCGGAGATGGCGCCCACCGGCAGGGACCGCAGGCGTCCGTGCACGTCATCCCCAGTGAGGGTCGTGAGGCCGCCGGGCTTCTCGAGCTCCGCGGCCAGCTTGGCGAGCAGCCGCGTGGGCCCAATGCCGATCGAGCAAGAGAGGCCGAGTTCGTCGCGGGTCAGCCGCTGGATCTGGGCGGCGATCTCCCGCGGCGGGCCGAAGAGCCGCCGGCTGCCGGTCACGTCGAGGAAGGCCTCGTCGATCGAGACCGGCTCGACGAGGTCGGTGAAGCGCCCATAGATGGCCAGCAGCTGCTCCTGGACCGCCTTGTAGGAGGCCATGTCGACGGGCAGGAAGACGCCCTGCGGGCAGCGCCGCAGGGCCTGCGCCATGGGCATCGCCGTGCGCACGCCGCAGGCACGCGCCTCATAGGAGGCGGTGCTGACGACGCCGCGGCTCTCGGCCCTACCGCCGACGATGACTGGCTGCCCCCGCAGCTCGGGACGGCGGGCCTGCTCCACCGAGGCGAAGAAGGCGTCCATGTCGATCAGCAGGATGGCGCGGGGCATGGCCTCATCCTGCTGTGCGAAGGCGGCCCTGTCGAGCCCGACCCGCGCACAGGTCACCCGGACATGCGTGACGGCCATTCCGCCTGCAAGATGACGCGGGCGTCGGCGCAAGACCGACGCCCGCGTCATGAGAAAGGATGGTGCCGACAAGGGGCTCAGGCGGCGGGCGCGACCCTGCTCTCCAACTCGAGCAACTCGTCCCTCATGAAGAATGCCGTGCAGTAGCCGCGCTTCAACGATGCCATCAGCGTCAGCCTACTGATGTCATGGCCAACCGCGTAGCGCAGGGCGCCGTATACGCGGCGCGTGGCCTCTTCGAATGAGTCGTCGCAGCGGACGCCATCCATGTAGACAAGCGCCTCGAGCGACTCCTGGCCGACGGCGAAATGGCCGGCGGCGTCGTGGCTACGGCTGATGCCCGGGTCCATTAGCGAGAAGATGTGTGCGCCATCGTCATCAACGCCGGTAACCAGTGCCTGCAGGCCAAGCGCACTCGTCGCGACGCTCTCGTCGATCGCGATGGCCAGGTCATTCGGCATCCTTCCGAGTGCCCCGTTGACGTACAGGTCGTGGAGGGAAAGCCCCCGCGGGCGCAGGATGCGCTCCTCGAGCCGACGCGCGGGAGGCATGAGAAATCCGGGACTAGTTGGCTTCGCCGGGGCTGTCGGGCGTCGACATGCGCCGCAATTCCTCCAGCGCAAGGACTCGCTTCCCCGCGTAGGCGAACAACCCCCGAGCTTGCTCTCTGATGCCGATCCTTGCGTGCTCGTCGAAGTCGCTGGCGACCTCCGCACCCAGCCCGCCCTGGATTGCCACCGCCGAACACTCGATTGGCCTTGTGGGGTCACCGCCGGCCGTCTCAACGATGTGCATCTCAAGCTGAACGCCGTTCGGGATCATGGAGTAGTCGTGCCGCGCCAGCCGACACTCGAAGTCGAAGACGTGGCCGTGGAAGGACCACTGTTGCCTCTCGCCGCTCGTTGCGAGCGTGAGCGGATCGTTCTCGCTGCTCCCCGCGACCTGCTCCCAGCCAGACATCGCACTCCCCCTTCTCGTTGAGCATTTGAGCGACACCGAACGCCCGCGGGACGAGCCGGCGCCGCAGCGAGGATTCCGTTCAGGCGCTCCGGACGCTACACCTTGCTGTCGCGGCACGGTAGGGTGAGCGCCTTGAAAGAGCCGCATGGCCCGCGCCCGATCTCCTGGCGCACTCGCCGACCGCTCTTCACCAAAGCGAAAAGGAGCTGTCTTGTCCAAGATCGTGGAGGAGCCGGAAGCCTACTTCAGCAAGTTCGTGCGGGAAGACGACCCGCTGCTGCGGGATCTGGAGCTCGAGGCCGAAATGGAGCACATCCCCATCGTCGGCCCCGTCGTGGGGGAGCTCCTCTACATCATTGCGCGAGCCATGGACGCCCGGGCCGTCCTGGAGCTTGGAACCGCCACGGGCTACTCCGCCATCTTCCTGGCCCGGGCCTGCGCTGTGGGCGGCGGCTCGTTGACGACGCTGGAACTCGATCCGGCTCTCGCCGCACGGGCGCGCCGCAACCTGGAACGTGCCGACCTCGAGCAGCAGGTGAACGTCGTCTGCGGCGACGCCCTTGCGCAGCTGCCCCATATGAAGGGCCCCTTCGACCTCATCTTCATGGACATCGAGAAGGCGGACTATGCGCACGCTCTGCCGGAATGCCATCGTCTGTTGCGCCAAGGGGGCTTGCTGGTCGTCGACAACGTCGCGTTTCCCGACGCAGACCCCTTCAACCGGGCCATATTCAGCGACAGCGGTTGGCGGCCGGTGCCCCTCTTCGGCTTCCTCCCGAAGCACTCGCCGGAGAGAGACGCGCTCTGCCTTGCGTTGCGCTGCTAGGCGGCCCGTGACGGATGCTTTGAGGCTGCGCTAGCCGCCGGCGGGTCGAGGCAGTGTTGGCGTCGAACCCCCTATCCCCTTTCCAGTCGTTCGACAACGAGCGTGTATTTCTCGTGGATCATGGCGCGGTCGAAATCCTGGAAACGTGCGAGCAGGACCTGGTCTTCTTTGTCTGAGAAGTAGGCCCTGGCCGCAGGGAAGAACGCCTTGTCTTCCCTAGCTATGTGAGGCGGATAGAAGTCGCAGAGCGTGCGGAGCCCGCTGACGATGGCCGGCAGGGCCTCCGCGTCGCCGCTTCGATACTGCTCGTTGGCGGCGACGATGGCCTGGGTCGTCCGGCGAGCGAAGACGTGGTCCGCAACGAGCTCGTCCATAGCCTGTCGATCGTCGTCGGAGAGCTGCCGCCTGCCGAGCTCCGCGAAGAGGATGTCTTCCTCCTTTCCGTGATGGGTGCGATCGGCGTAGGTGCGAATGAAGTCCACGGCGGCGTCGACGAACAGGGGATCGATTTGATGAGTTGCCTCGATTTCCGCGAGACCGCGCTCAACCGTCGCGAGCATGCGCTCGATCAGGCGATGCTCCTTCATGAGCGGTGCGCGTGACTGCATGCGCTTTCGCCTCCTTCGCCCAACGGCCTGGCCGCCCGTTGGTCCGAGTCCCTCCGCGCGCCAGGCGGCCCGCACGGCCGCGAGCCTGCAGCCATTGTAGTCTGAGCGCGACATCTCGTTGCGGCAGCCTCGGCCGAGGCTGCTGGAGGTTAAGAAGACGCCACCGCGCTCAGAATCAAGCCTATTTGCAGGCGTCCTTCTGGCGCCTCCGACAGCAAGCCGACGTGACCGATGGCGAATGACTTGACCGACTCATGCCCGGTCGGGAAGAGCCGGCGAAACCGAGGGCGGAGACAGGATCCATGGTCCGCGCATGGGCCGCTGCTGGAGGTCTTGGAGACGTGGACGCAGTCCACATCTGGCCCGCGTGCAGGCAGTTCGGTTGGACTGCCGACGTCCGGCCGACCCCCGGGACGGGTGACCGACCTCCAGCCTCGGACTAGTTGCCGCGGGTCGACGAGACGCTCACCTGGATGGCACCGGCCTTCTGCAGCCTGCGCAGGCATCGCACCACTGCTTCGGCGTCTGCGAGCGCATCGTGTGCTCGAGTCAGGGGCTTGCCCGTGCAGAACTCGTGCAGCTCGGTGAGCTTGGGCCACTTGTACTCGCCGTACTTTTTCGGGGTCAGGCGGCAGAGATCGGTCGTGCCGCGCATGGAGCAGAAGCCGTCGACGTCATCGAAGTGATGCGCGAGGCCGGCGCGGATGAACTCGGCGGTCACCACCGACTGGTCGAACTCGAGATTGTGGGCGACGACGAGGCCGCAGGCGGCGATTTCCGCGTCGAAGGCGCGGAGGACTTCCGCCACGGGAGCGCCCTTCTTCATGGCCTTCTTGGTCGTGATCCCATGCACGGCAGTGGCACCCGGGCCGATCACCCAGCCCTCCGGGCGGATGAGCGTCACGTGCGTGCGCTTGGGACGGAACTTGCGGTCGCAGACGATCCAGGCGATCTGCACGAGATGTGGCCAGTTGTCAACGTCGCTTGACGGACGACGCCAGCTGCGGGGCAAGTCGGAGGTCTCCGTGTCGAAGACGAGGACCGTTTCCTCGTGGCGCACCGGTGATGCCGGCGAGGCTTGCGCCGGCGAAGGCTCCGCGAGCCCGCGGACCCATGTCTCAAGACCGTCGTAGGCCCAGACCAAATGACCTTGATCGGAGTAGCGAAGCACGTCTGCGGCCGTGATGGGCCCGAACTGCTGGAGCGTGAAGACGCCGGCATCAAAGGTGATGGCTCTGCCCAGCCAAGCGGTCGTCTTCCCAAACGTCGCGACGACCAGCGCGCCAGCTTGCGGCACTTCTCCCACACGCCCCTCCTATCTTCATGAGAGAGACTACTCGCTCGCGCGTGTATGAAGAAGCGTTGTCGGGCGCGGGTGACTCTTCAAGGTCCATGGAACCGATCTGCGGCACACATCTACACGACCTGCCCCATGCTCAGAAGCACGCCACGTGCGGCTGCTCTCTCGGCCTTGCCGCCGGACCGCCGACAGTCCAGCGACTCTGGCAGGAGTTGTCAAAGTGCAGAGACGGTTCGCCGGGACGTACCGGACGATAGCCAACGCTCGGTCGCCTGAGCGAGACCCTGCGTCCGCGCCGGTTGCTAGGCCCGTGAGGGGGCGGGCAGAGCTTCACTCTGCCCGCCCCCCCTTCGTCACGTCAGCGCTTGCGTCCCTCTCGCCGCTAGCCAAAAGGTCACAGGCATCAGCGCTGTGGCACACGCGCGGCTGCGGCCGCCCCCGAATGCGCATGGCCCTTCACGTGGTGCCGCGCACCAGGCGGCAGCCAGTGCTGGTGCCCATGGTGCGGCGCCTGGTCGGCCATGTACTGCGCCATGATCGTGACCAGCTGCGCCGTCGTGTACGGGGTGTAGCCATGGGGCTGGTCGACGCCGTAGTCGAACGACCAATTCGGCGAGGGGTCGGTGAGCTGCTCCACATTCTGCTGGAAGAGCCGCACCGCGTTGTTCAGGAAGTACGTGTCCGCGGTGCCGACGAAGAAGAACAGCCGCCCTTCGAGCTCGTGCCCCAGCTTGTCCCAGTTCGTCGTCACATAGTTGTCCATGTCCATAGGCAGCCACTGCTGCGCTACGGCGTGGTCGATCACGCCGGTCTCCTTGTCCCAGATCGGCGCCGGATAGCCGTCGGCGCCCTGGGGGCCGTAGACCGCCTGCCAGATGTCCCACTGCCCCAGGCCCGACCGGCCGTGGTTGGCGAGGGCGAGCTCCCAGTGGTTCTCCTGCTCCATGGTGTAGAGGACGTCGCCCGAGACCTCGCGTGCCGACGGTCGCGCGACCTTCAGCCACTCGTACTCGGTGAAGTAGGCGTTGTCATAGTCGTAGATGTTGGCCAGCTGGTGGAAGTGGAAGTCCAGCGGGTCGGGGTAGAAGATCCAGGCGCCCGAGTAGAGCTTCGGGTAGAAGACCTGCTGGGCGATGGTCTCCCAGCCGCCGGTCGAGCCGCCGGTGATCGTCCTCGCCCACCGCTTGTCGATGGTGCGGAAGGCCCGGTCGACGGCGGGCATCAGCTCCTTCGTGATGGCGTCGCCGTAGGGTCCGAGGTTGGCGGAGTTCACCGCGTAGGAGTCGTCGAAGTAGGGATTCTCGTGGCGGATGTCGACGACGATGACCTTCGGCGCATCCTTCGACACCCAGAACTGGGAGAAGGCGTTGCTCAGGTCCTCCCTGAAGCCGAAGGGGTTGCCGAAGGGGAAGTGCGTCTGACGCCAGATCACCGGGTAGTGCTGATGCTTGCTGTGCTTCGAGTCGTAGCCCTCGGGCAGCAGCACGTTGGCACCGATGTACATCGGCTGGCCCCAGAACTTGGTCAGCAGATCACTCTGGATCTTGATGTGCTTCACGTGTGGCGTATCGGGCGGGTTGCCCTGCTGCGTCGTGCCGCCGGGCGGCACGGGGTCGCTGGGCTGGAGCACCTGGTCGAGTTTGAGGTCGAAGGTGCCGCCCGCCATCGGGTCGAGATGCAGCAGCACCGGTGTGCTCACCAGGTTGCCCGGCGAGACCCAAAGGTCGTTGCCGTCACCGGCCGGCATGTGCAGCGAGACGACCGAGCCGTCGGAGCGGTTGAACGTCGTGTAGACGTTGAGCAGCGCCTGCACGTAGTAGTCGCCGGCCGGCAGTTGGTCGAGCGCGGTGAGTGGGTAGCCGTAGACGTCGAGGTCACCGTCGAGAGTGACGGAGCTGCCCGGCGCCATGCCGGTGACGTCCTTGCCCCAGAACGGCGGAGTGTCGGTGACGCCGCCGTCGTCTGCCAGGAGCCGAGGCTCGTCGGCGTTCGACTTCGACACGATGACGAACAGGCGCCCGTCGATGGGCGTCGAGCGCACGCTCGAATCGAACGAGATGTTGAACTGCAGAGTCCCTGTCGGGTCCGCCGCGGCGGGCTGTGTCGAGTGCCCGAGGACGGCGACGCCGAGCGCGGCGACGGCCAGCACGACAGCGACGCAAAGAGCGGTCAGGAGTACACGCCTTCTCATGGGTCCCCCCCGTCAGAAGCTGGGGTCGGCGAGCGCCGGCCCACTGTGTTCTTGACTGACGATGGCGCAGGCGTCTGTCACCACGTCTGCGGCGATGTGCTCCATCGCATCCCTCCCCTGCGCGGGGCTCCGAGGCTGGATCAGTCCCAGGGCAATGCGATCGGCGGTTCCGCTGACTTGGCATCTATCTTATCGCCGGGCAACGGCGAGCCGGGCCTAGGCGGCAGGGGGGATACGGCGACCATCTCGCTCGCCATCGCATCCGGCTCCCTCGGGGACGAGTCTGGTCGATGGGGCCGTGGACGAACACGCAGAAGGTCGTGATGTCGACTGCGCGCTCGTGGGTGCGTCCCGGCGCTGAAGGCCTTAGGGAGAGGTGCGCCTTGGATCGCTGCATTGCCGGGGCGGACAAACCCCGTTCAGCTTCGATTCCATCAATCAGACCTCCGCCTATGCAGCAGCGCCAGGCCGGATCGTCAGGGCTCGGCTAGAAGGAGCGGACGGCGAACACCGCGTTGAGCGCCGACTTTGCGCTGGTGGCCTGTGGATGCTCCCGAAGAACGCGCCGGCAGCTGGGAGTACATCGTCGACGTCGGCCTCGCCGCGGCGCAGCGCTGCCAGGGTGCAACCGCAGGTTCTGGATCGAGCGCCGCCCGCAGAAGGCCTGCCCCAAGTGCGGCGGCGAGCTCACCGAGACCGAGGAGCGCCGCCGCGAGACCAAAGCCGGCTTCGCCACGCAGAAAGAGTGCGAGGCGGCGATGAACAAGCTGCTCGTCAAGGTCGAGGAGCAGGTCTACACGCCGCCGACCAAGGCGTCAGTCCGGGAGTACCTGACCAAGGAGTGGCTGCCCGCCGTCAAGGCGACGATCAGACCCACGACCTACCGCTCCTACGAGCAGCACGTGATGTGCCACATCGCGCTGCATATCGGCTCGGTGAAGCTGGCGAAGCTCACGCGGTCACAGGTGAACCACCTTTACGCGAAGCTGGCGGAGACGGGAGCGAAGGACGGCAAGCACGGCCTCTCCCCGCTCACCATCCACCACGTGCACACCTGCCTGCACAAGGCCTGCAAGGACGCGGTCAGGTGGGGGCGGCTACCGAAGAACCCGGTCGACGCCGCCGACCCGCCGAGCACCAGGGGCGCGGCCAAGAAGGAGATGAAGACCTGGAACGGCAAGCAGCTGGGCGGCTTCCTAGACTCAACGAAAGGCGACCGCCTGGCGCCGCTCTGGCGGGTGCTCGCCATGACCGGCATGCGCAGAGGCGAAGCCTGCGGCCTGAGGTGGGAAGACATCGACCTCGAGAAGGCCAGGCTCTCCGTGCGCCGCGCCCTCATCCCCCACGGCGACGGCGTCATCATCTCAGAGCCGAAGACGGCCAAGGGTCGGAGGCAGATCGCCCTCGACGCCGTCACGGTCGAGGCGTTCAAGGCGCAGGCGGCGCTGCAGCTCGCCGACCGCGACAACGCCGAGGTCGCCTGGACCGAGACCGGCTACGTGTTCACGAGGGACGACGGCCGGCCGCTGCACCCGCAGAGCGTCTCACGGGCGTTCGACCGAGCAATCGCCGCCGCCAAGCTGCCGAGGATCCGACTGCACGACCTGCGCCACACACATGCGAGCCTGGCGCTCGCCGCCGGCATCAACCCAAAGGTCATCTCCGAGCGCCTCGGGCACGCCACCGTCTCGATCACGCTCGACACCTACTCGCACGCAATTCCCGCTCTCCAGGAAGAGGCAGCGGAGCGGATCGCGGGGCTGGTGCTGGCGGACGGGTGACGGGCAGACCTGGCCTCAGCCCGCCGCCTCCGCGACGCTAGAACGGAGGGCGGCCTCACTCCGCCGCATAGTACTCGAACACCGCCCAGCCCAGATCGGCGTGGGCGTCGCCGTGGACCACGCCGCTCCTCGGCAGCGTCGCCGGCAGCGACCACAGGTGCGCGAGCTCGAGCTGCGCGGGCCCGGCGCCGGTGAACAGCAGGTGCCGCGCCGCGACCTGCGGGGCGAACCACTTCGGGTTCGCGAGGGCGCCGTTCAGGGGAGCGGCGAGCAGCTGGCCATCCTCGAGCTCGCCGAGCACGACCCAGGGCCGCTCCCCGGCGTAGAGTGTCAGGTAGGGATCGCCGACGCCGGCGGCGGTGAGCAGCCCGGGCCGCACCAGCTGCCAGCAGCGGGTGCCGACGAGCAGGCGTTCACAGATCGCCGCGCGCAGCGATGCACCCCGCGCGCCGGTGGGCAGCAGCATGCGCTCATCCACGGCGCCGACCCACTGCAGGCAGCCCGCGCCATCGGCGCAGGCGGCGAGCGTCAGGCGGTTCTGCGGCGCGCGCAAGGCGCCGGGGTGCACGGCGATGCCCACCTCGGCGCAAGGAGGAGGGAAGCGTAGGCGCGCCAGTTCGCCGGCGCGGAAACGGACCAGCGCCCCGGCGGGGATAGAGGCCATCGCCACCTCCAGGTCTGACGTGGGCGCCGTCGGGAGAGCCGGCACGGCGCCGCGGGCAGGGCTCGTCCCTGCAGTGTAGTCGGTGCGGGAGCGGGACATCACCTCGGGGCCGCCACACGTCGTGCGCGCCCGTGCCGACCGGTGCCGCCGCGTCACCCGGCGTCTCGTCGGGAGAATGTCGGCAGCCCTGCCGATTCGGAAGGAAATGAGCGCACGGTGAACACCAGAAAGTGCCCATTTGCAGGAGAGAAGTTGGAGGCGGCGACCGGAGTCGAACCGGTGATGGAGGTTTTGCAGTCGTCTGTCGAGGGTGCGTTGTAGTACTCAGCTGGACGCGATCGTGCTGCATGGTCCAAGGTCCTGCGCGGACCCCGGCCGCCTACCACACGAACGGCATTCCCGAAGGGTCCCGCAGCAAGAGGCGTCTACTCGGCCGGGGCCGTGTCAGTCGGCTGCGTAACGACGCTCGCGGGAGCGTCCGTCGGCTTCAGATCGAGCATCTCTCTGGACGCTCGGTTGATCTCGCGGGCTGCGACGTCGAGCGGGTCCTGCACGTTGAAGTCTCCCTTGGTCGTCAGGATGAGGGTGTCACGATACTCGTTGCTCGTGCCCACACCCGGGCGCCCGAAATGCTTCTCCTCGCGCAGAGCGATCACGTACTGAGGGTTTATGTAGACCGGGGAGCCATTGGCGTCCCTGAACTCGATAAGCATGACTGCACTACTCCTCATGTGCGGGTCAGTGATGCTGCCAAGGCTGTATTGCCTGGGAAGCCTCTCTCGATTGCCGTGGCGCCGTTGCGGGGCGAACGAGACTAGAGGCGGACGCCGGGCAAGTCCCGTTCCATGTGAAGCGTCGTGCCGTGTTGGTTGGAGAGAATCTCCAGGTCGTCCATGAGGTTGCGGATCAGGAACAGCCCGCGTCCGTGCTCGCCCATCAGGTCGGGCTCTGCCTCACAGTCGATCTGCGACGGGTCGAAGCCGGGTCCCCCGTCGCTGACTTCCAGCGTGAAGTGGTCGTCGCGGAGGTCGGCGAAGACGCCCACGGGGCTGCCTGCGGCGTGCGCGACCGCGTTGATGAGCGCTTCGTCGGCGCAGAGCACGATCAGTCGCGTGGCTGCGTCGTCGATGTCGTTCGCGGTCAGATAGGTCGTGAGAGCCTCGCGCAGCACGGCAGCCGATGACGGCCGAGCTGCGAACCAACGCCGGAACGCGTCGGCGCGCTGCCGCCGCCAACGGCTGGTATCGCTACAGATTGCCCTGACGGCCACGAGCCCAGGGATGCTGCCCCTCGTGGCCGTGACCGCAGCCGCCTTGTGGCGCGGGGTGCGATCGACTGTGGTCTCCATCCTCCCCTTGGCTGTGCCGGTCTTCATGGCTCCCACCCCTCCGATGCTCCCTTGGATCACCGATGTGGTCGTGGCTCCAGTGTGGCCCTGAAGTGGGGCAGGCGCGCCGGCCATCGGGAGAGAACCCGACCTGCTGATGCGGGGGGTCTTTGCCCTGGTCAGATGGGCAGGGGGCGGCGTCTACGGGCGCCAGACGGCGCGGCCGCAGGTGCCGTCCTCGTTCGAGGACGGCTCCAGCCGCGGCCCGATCGACTCGGCCCGCTCGGCCATGATGCCGACGCGGAGGGCAGCAGCTTGGCAGCCGCGACTGCGCCACCGATTACTGGAGCCAGAAGAGACGCTCTGATGATGCCGGCGCTCCACTCTGCGCGCCGTCTAGAGCGAGGTGGACCCGTCTGGCGTCTGGAAGCCCGACGAGACACCCCGGAGGCTCGACGGAAGCCGCGGATCGCGCAGGAGAATGGCGCCGAGCGCAGCCGCCATGATGAGGTTCGGGACCGTCCACGGACCCAAAGGGGCCATCACCATCAGGAAGACGATGCCGCCGAGCAGGCCGAGGCTTCCCCACTGACCACCCTTGATCATGAGCAACCCGATAGTGACTTCATAACTGGCGACGAGCAGGCCGAAGACCGCGGGGGCTCTGGCGACCACGTGTTCGAAGGCCCACTCGTAGGGGGGAAGCAGCGGCGCACTCGTACCGAGGTCCACGAACCCGTCGGGCGCGGCCAGGACGAACACGACGTTGATGCCGACCGCCATGATGATGAAGAAGATGCCGAGAGCCCGGCGCCCGGCGCCCGGGCGCCAGAGCGCGAGCCCCAGAGCGACCAGACAGAAGGCTGCCCAGACGATGGTCTGCTGCACCATGCCCATCTCTCCGTCCTGGCCCCGTCACGTGAACCAGTGGCCGCCGTCGAAGACGATCCACGGTCCTCCGTGACCGATCCGCGCTCCGCCCACGGGCAGAAGGATACGGGGCGGTCAGCTCGGCTGCGCCCGGCACGGGGACAGGTTTCCAGCCCGCCACGCGGGCAGTCTTCTGACTAGCCAGTTGACCAGGGTCTCGACAGCCGAGCCACGATCCACGCTCCGTCCTGTGCAGCAGCGATCACAGCGAACGGGCAGAGTCGAGGCTTCGCGAGGGCTCTGGATGCCAAAGGGCTCGCACGCGCGTGCCCTCCCCAGGGCGGGACCGCAACTCCAGCCGCGCCCCGATCGACTCGGCCCGCTCGGCCATGATGCCAAGTCCGAGGCTGCCGGGCCGGGCCGCCTCTGGGTCGAACCCAGTGCCGTCGTCGGCTACGACGAGCTCGAGAGCTCCACGCTCCGGCCCGTCGTCGCCGCAGTCGCGCAAGAGCACGCTCGCGTGCTCGGCCCCGGAATGTTTGGCCACGTTGTTCAGGGCTTCCTGCGCGATCCGGTAGAGCGCCACGCCGACCTCTGCCGGGACAGCGACGGCCGTGTCCACGTGGACGTCGACCGGGATGCGCGAGCGCCCGGTCACGGCCTCCCCCAGTTGCTGCAGCAGGTCGGGCAGGTTCGCCTCGGCGAGCGCGGCAGGACGCAGCTCGAGCAGCAGCGTGCGCATCTCGGCGAGGGCGCCACGGGTCAATTGACGCAGCTCCTCAAGCCTCTCCCTTCCCTGCTCCTGGTCACGCTCGTAGATGCGGGGGAGGACCTCCGCGATCAGCGACGCCGAGAACAGCGTCTGGCTCACGGCGTCGTGGAGGTCGCGAGCCAGGCGGTTCCTCTCCATCGCCGCGGCCGACTCCTCAGCCTGCGCGTAGAGGCGGGCGTTGTCGACCGCCATGCCTATCTGGTTGCCGAGGCCCGACAACGAGGCGAGATGCTCGGGCGTGAGCTCCGTGTCGTCCGTCGCAAAGAGCACCAGGGCGCCGAACACTGTCCCCTTGGCGGTGAGCGGGATCTCCACGGCGGACCGCCAGCCCGCCGTCTCGAGCGCGTTCAGCGCATCGCCGGAGGCGAGGACGTCCAGCGTCAAGGCCTGGGCCCGCCTGCCGGGCTCTCTCAGGCGCCGTTCCAGGGCCTCCGGGACGCGAAGCGCGAGGGCGGCCGAGAGGTCGGACGAGAGGTTCACGGACGTCACCAGCTTCAGCACACCATCTCCGCTGTCGATATCGGGGAGGACGAACGCGGCACCTGCCGCGAAGCCGAGCTCCGGGATGATCTTCCCCAGGGCGTCCTCCAGGATGCGTCCGAGATTGAGCGACTGGCTCACCACGGCCGCCACGGCGTTGAGGGTGGCGAGCTCCTGCGTGCGAGCGGCCACCCGCCTGTCGAGATCCGCGTACGAGTCACGCAGCTGAGCGGACATCTCGTTGAACTGCTGCCCGAGCTCCTGCAGCTCGTCGTGGGTCGTGATGCTGACCGAGTGCTCGAAGTCACCCGCCGCCACTCGTCGGGCCGCCTGTGTGAGGTCGAGCACCGGCCGCGTCAGGCGTCGCATCCCGAGCAGCACGACCAGGGACGGGACCAGGACGCCGAGCACGAGGAGGACCAGGAGAAAGGTGCGGTACCCCTGGAAGGGACGAATGAGCGTCGTCCAGTTCTCGACGGCGATCAGGCCCCAGGGCGTCCCCGGGACCGGGGCGTAGCCGGCCACCACGTCCCTGTGGTTCGGGTCCTTGGTTCGCTCGGCACCAGCCTGGCCCGAGACGACCCGCCGGACCACTCTCTGCGATGTCAGGTCGGTCCCCACGAGCGCCGGGTCAGGGTGAGCGATGACGCGGCCGTTGCCGTCGACCAGGTACACGTCGCCGCTCACCCCCACGCGAAGCTTGGCGATGTCCCCGTAGAGCGCGCTGACCGAGGTCGCCCCTAGACGGAACATGCCGGCGAGGACACCGTTGAACTCGCCCTGCGGTCCGGTGATCGGCACAGCGACCGTGATGACCTGGGCGCCGCCGACCCCGTCGGGGGTGATGTCCGAATAGACCGGTCGAGGTGAGCGCAGAAGCTGGACGAAGTACGGGCGTGATGCCCAGTCCTTGCCGATGTCCCCGGGGCGCTTCGGCCAGGCGGCGGCGAGGATGCCGTGTGCGTCGAGGATGATCGTGCCGGCGTCGAAGACTGAGAGCTTGTTCGCGGCTGCGGTGAGTGCGGCCTCCTGCTGGGCGGACCGGCCGCCGGCGATGTCGGACTGCCGCGTGAGGCTGCCGAGGTCGAGCGAGAACTGACTGATCGCGGCAGCCAGGTTGGTGGCCGAGAGGCGAGCCAGTTCCTGGTCTCGCTGGACGGCCTCCTGCTCGGTCACGCGGGAATAGGCGTTGATGGCGACGACCGCCACGGCGAAGAGGATGACGGCTGAGGGGACGAACGACCAGGCAAGGATCCGCGTCCTCAGGCGAACATGGGTTAGACGCACCGGCATGGCTGCGGCCCCGACCAGCCTCTAGCTGGTGGCGTTCGACTGAGCCGCCTCGATCTGCCGGCTCACGCCGCGCAGGATGTCGACGCTCGCTTGACCGAGGGTGAAGATCTTCGTGAAGGCGTCGTCGAGGAGGCGCGTCGCCTCCTCCATGTTCCTGGGGAACGACTCCTGGACGACCGAGTAGCCGTCGCGGTGCGGAGCGGCGAACACATCGAGGTCCATCCCCTGGGCCTCTTGCGGGTACTGTTGCCTGACGAGCCGCTCCCAGTCGGCCACCAGCGACAACCGGGCCGGCTGCAGGAGGTTCGCCTTGGCCATGGCCAGCGCGTACTCCTTGCTCACGAGGAACTTGACGAGCTCCCACGCCTCCCGGGGGTGACGAGTGCCCGAGTAGATGCCGAAGCCGTCGGTTGTGCTGAGCGTGGCCCGCCCCGCCGGCCCCGCCGGGATCGGCGCCACGCCGATGCGGAAGTCCGCGTTCTCGAGGATGCTCTTGAGGGCCCAGGAGCCGTCCTCGACCATCGCGAGCTGGCCTGCGGAGAACGCCGCTGCCGTCCCCACGTTGTTGACGTCGGTGAAGGTCGCCATGACCTTGTCGTCCCACATCCGTGCCCGCACCCACTCGAGGGCCGCCAGGGCCTGCGGTCCGTCGATGTCACATTTCGTCGGGTCTGCGGGGTCCACGATGTGACCTCCCCAGGCATTGATGTGTACCTGCAGGCGGTCCCAGCCGATGTCGATCATGCTGCCCCAGATGTCGGTCTTGCCGTCACCGTCGGTGTCGCGGGTCAGCTGCTTCATGGCCGCGAGGTAGTCGTCCTGATTCCAGGAGTCGTCGGGGTAGGGGACCTTGTACCTGTCGAAGATGTCCTTGTTGTAGTAGAGCACCAGCGTGCCCTGGTACTTGGGCACGCCGAACTGACGGCCGCTGGCGTCGAACATGGCCCTGTACTGCGCGGGGTCCCAGTCGGCCACGATCGACTTGTCGAGGTCGGTCTCGACGTACTTCCTCAGGTCGAGCACGTAGCCCAGCTGCGCCCAGGCGGGGAAGAAGCCGCAGCATCCCTGGAACACGTCGGGTGCGTTCCCGGCCTGCATGTCGAGCGGCATCTGGTCGATGAGGTTCTCCGGGTCGGGTGTGTAGAACACGCTGAGATCGGGATGCTGAGCCTGGAACAACTGGAGCTCTCGCTGCGCCATGGGAGGGAACCATTCGGTGCGCCAGTCCTGGTAGACGAGCTGGACCCGCCCCTGGCCGGAGGAGGACGTCGAGTCCCCGCCCCCGCCGCAAGCGCTCAGGTTCAGCGCGGCCGCCGATAGGGCCAGGGCGAAGAGAAGGACGATGAGTACGCCGGGCCCACGAGCGGTGCGCCGCCCGATGGTGCGACCGGGGAGCCGGACCGGCATCATTCCACGAGCCGCCGCTGCACAGCCACCGCGACTGCCTCGGTACGAGTCGCGGTGCCCAGCTTCATCAGGATGTTGCTGACGTGGAACTTGACCGTGGACCGGCTGACGAAGAGCTTCTCGGCGATGTCGGGGTTGGTGTCTCCGTGCACCATCAGCCTGAGGATCTCGAGCTCCCGCGACGTGAGACCCTCGTCCTGCGTCGGCTCGGTCGCCGCCTTGATGAGCACCCGAGCCGCCTCCGGCGCAAGCGTGGAACGGCCCGCGTGGGCCCCCCGGATCGCGTCCGCGAGCTCGTCGGCCGTGACGTTCTTGAGCAGGTAGCTGATGGCTCCAGCCTTGAGCGCGCCCTGGACCAGGTCGTCCTCCTTGTAGCTGGTGAGGGCGATCACCTGGACCTCGGGGCAGGCCTCCTTGATGCGCCGGGTCGCCTCGGCGCCGTCCACCTCCGGCATGACGAGGTCCATGAGCACCACGTCCGGCCGCAGGGACATGCACTTGCTCACGGCGTCCGCGCCTCCGGTGGCGTCGCCCGCGTGCTCGAGGTCGTCGAACGCCAGCAGGAAGGCTGAGAGCCCGCTCCGCACTACGGCATGGTCATCGACGATCATGACCTTGATGACACGGTCGGCGTCCATCGTGTCTCCCCTCACTCCAATATCTCAGCATACCGAGGATTACCGCCTCAGGAAAGGTGCCGTGGCGTATCGGCCGCCGATGATCCACCTCGCCACCTGGCCAGGTTCAAGACTCCCCGATCGGTCGGGCGCAAGTCTCACCGCGTGGCGGGCGCGTGCGAGAGAGTCCTGGGCCTACGCTGTGGCTGCAATGGGAGCCACAGGAGAACAACAAGGTTGCGTGCGCACGATCCTGGCCGAGGGCCAGGCCACGGTCCGGGATGCTCTTCGCATCCTTGTGACGCAGGGCCTCGGCATGCAGGTGGTCGACGAAGCCAGGACGCTTCAGACGCTGAAACGCCAGGTGCGAGTGCACCGTCCGGACCTCGCGATCGTGGACTGGGACCTGCTGGCCCGCTCCGCATCCGTGCTGGCTGGCCTGCGCGCCTGTTCGCCAGGTCTGCGCATCGTCGTCGTCGGGCTGCGCCCGGAGATGCGCCCCGCCGCCATGGCGGCCGGCGCCGACGGGTTCGTCAGCAAGATGGACGCCCCCGACGTCGTCGTTCGCGTCCTCCAGCCTTGCCCCAGGACAACTGTTGAGACGACGGGGGGTCGGCCATGAACGAGTCGAGCGCCGTTCGCGCCAGCTCATGGGCCAGCACGATGCACACGCCGGGACCAGCGCGTCGCGGCGGTTCTCAAGATCATGGTGTGCTCGCGGGTCAGGCCCGCGAGCTGCATCCGCACCCTGGGCAGCCGGATGTCGACGACATCGGCATGCGCTGGGCGATCGCCTGGTACCGCAACATCCGGTCAAGGACATCGAGGTTGGGGGATGGTCATGTCGCAGTCTAGAGACAAAGGAAAGACAGGGGCCGGCAGGAGCAGCGGCCTCACCGAGCGCCTGGCGCGCACGAGCGCCCTGCACCCCTGGCGGGCGATCGGCCTCTGGGCAGTGCTCGTCGTCCTGGCCGTGCTCGCCGTCGGCTCGTTCCTCGGCAGCGGCATCACCCCGGAGTCGAAGTTCCGCGCCGCCAAGCCAGACAGCGTGGTCGGCCAGGAGCTCCTCGAGCAGCGCCTGACCGGCCCGCAGAAGGTCACCGACTTCGTGATCGTGCGGTCCGCCACACGCACCATCGACGACGCGTCCTTCAAGGCGTACGTCACAGACGTCGCCGCCAAGATCCAGTCCCTCGGGCCGAGCGTCGTCGCCAACGTGGCGACCTTCTATCAGACGAACGATCCCACCGCCGTCTCGAAGGACAAGCACTCGACCCTGATCCCGGTGGTCATGGCCGGCAAGATGGACGACGCGCTCAAGAACGTGGACAAGCTCCACGAAGCGGTCGTCGCGGCGCAGGGTCAGGGGTTCACCGTGGCCCAGACCGGCGACGCCAGCATCAACGAGATGTTCACCAAGCTGGCCGAGAAGGACCTGGGGCGCGGCGAGATCCTCGGCGTCCCCGCTGCCCTTATCGTGCTGCTCATCGTCTTCGGCGCGGTGCTCGCGGCCTGCATGCCGCTGGTGCTGAGCATCATCAGCATCGTCCTGGCCCTGGCGATCACCGCTCTGATCGGCCAAGTCTTCCCGATGAACACCTTCGTCTTGAACATCCTGACCATGATGGGTCTGGCCGTCGGCATCGACTACACGCTCTTCGTCATCAGCCGGTATCGCGAGGAGCGCGGCCGCGGCCTCGCGAAGATCGACGCCCTCGCAGCTACCGGCGCCACCGCCAACCGCGCCATCTTCTTCAGCGGCATGACCGTCGTGCTGGCGGTGTCCGGGATGGTCATCATCCCCCTCGACATCATGATCAGCATGGGCGTGGGCGTCATGCTCGTCGTCGTCACCACGCTGCTCACGGCGCTGATCCTGCTGCCGGCCCTCCTCAGCCTGCTCGGCGACCGCATCAACGCCCTGCGGGTGCCGTTCGTCGGCAAGCTCGCGCTCAAGCGCGCCAACGGCTCCGGCGGCCTCTGGGAACGCCTCGCCCACAGCATCATGCGCCGCCCAGTGGTGTGGCTCACGGTGGCGGTCGTGGCGCTGCTCGTGGTGGCCGCCCCGGTGGTCGTCATGAAGAAGGGCAACCCCACCGCCAGCGCCGCTCTTCTGCCCACCAGTGAATACGCCAAGCAGGGCTGGGACATCCTCGACCGCGACTTCTCACTCGGCAAGGCAAACCCGCTGATGATCGTGATCGACGGCCAGGTCACCTCGCCTGACGTCGAGCAGGCGGTCGGTCGCCTGCAGGCGGCGATGAAGGCCGACGGGCGCTTCGCTCCCGCGCAGGTCACCGCCAACAAGACCGGCGACCTGACCCTCCTCACCACCATGCTGGCGGGCGATCCCGCCGGCGAGGCGACGCAGTCCCTCGTCAGGCATCTGCGCAGCGACATCGTGCCGGCGGCCGTCGAAGGTACGTCGGCCAAGATCTACGTGACGGGCACCACTGCGGGAGTGGTCGACTACCTCGGCTTCTTCGACACCTGGCTGCCGATCGTGCTGCTGGTGGTCCTCTCGCTGAGCTTCGTGCTCCTGCTGGTGGCCTTCCGCTCGATCGTCATCCCGGCGCAGGCGATCGCCATGAACCTGCTCAGCGTGGGCGCCTCCTACGGCCTGCTGGTGCTGGTCTTCCAGAAGGGCGTCGGCGCCAAGCTTCTGGGCCTCACCCAGGTGGAGAGCATCGAGGCCTGGGTGCCGCTCATGCTCTTCGCCCTGCTCTTCGGCCTCTCCATGGACTACCAGGTCTTCCTGCTCAGCCGCATCAAGGAGCGCTATGACCAGACGGGGAACACCCGCGAGGCGGTCGGCTACGGCCTGGGCCGCACCGGGAGCATCATCACCGGCGCCGCCGCCATCATGGTCTGCGTGTTCGGCGGCATGGCCACCGGCGAGCTGGTCGTGTTCCAGCAGATGGGCTTTGGCCTCGCGGTCGCGATCCTGATCGACGCCACCGTGGTGCGCACCATCATCGTGCCGGCCTCGATGGAACTGCTCGGTGATCGGAACTGGTACCTGCCGAGCTGGCTCGAGTGGCTGCCGGACGTGGCCGTCGAGGGGCACGCGCCCACCACGCACCTGCCCGGCGCCGGCCCCGTGCCTGTCTTCCAGCCGCAACTTCAGCCCGCCTACCGTCGCGAGAACGGGCGCACCACTGTGGTCGAGTAGACCGGCAGTCGTCCGGAACATCCCGGACACCGAACGAAGAGGAGGGGGCGGGAGGCCGATGGCGCCTCCCGCCCCCTCTGCCTCACGTGCTGACGGAGCAACGGTCGTCGTGCTCGACGCTCCGACGCACCGAGATGCTCCGATGAGTCGCCCGTTCGGCAAGGATGCTGGAGGTTAAGAAGACCTGGCCAGCGCAAGAAATGTCCCCCGTGCAGCCGGTCTTCCCCTTGTGCCTACGGAGAGCCGACGCCCCAGACAGCGCGCGCTATCGCGACGCTTGCCCGACCCCAGCTGTCCCCGCGTTCGGAAGTCTGGCTTCTGGGTGGTAGAGGCCGCTCCCAGGCTAGGTTTCGCGCCCGCAGGTGATACACGGCCGAGTGGCCAACGCTTGAACTCCGGGCGACCCGGGCGTACACCATCGGCTAGACCACTCGGGCACCGCCGTCCGGCCGGGAGCCGCGGTGAGACCGGCCCGCGGGCCGGTCTTCGTGATTTTGTTGGGGCCAGCGCCCCGAAAGAATCGGCCCGGAGGGGCCTGTGGGGCAGATGACCGATTGCACACATGCCGGCGCGTCGGCTGCTAGCCGCCGCGACCAGGGCCGGTCCTGAAGGGCCTCGGGGCGCTGAGAGAGGAGAACATGGAACCCGGACCATCGACACTCGGAAGGATGGCGCATGACAGCGACCACGCGAAGAGAGTGACCGTTCTTGTGGGCAGCCCGCACAAGGGCGGTGCCACCTTCGCGGCAGCGAGTCGTTTCCTGGAAGACCTCGAGTCGTTCGGCGACGTCGAAGGCGAGATCGTTGTTCTGAGTGACTACGACATCGGCGTCTGCCGCGGCTGCAAGACCTGTTTCGCGCGGGGAGAGGATCACTGTCCGCTCAAGGACGACCGAGACGTGCTGCTTGCCAAGATGATGGCCGCGGACGGCGTCGTCTTCGCCTCGCCCAACTATTCCTTCCAGGTCTCCGCCGTGATGAAGATCTTCCTCGACCGGCTCGGATTCGAGTTCCATCGGCCGTGCTTTCATGGCAAGACGTCCACCAGCATCGTCGTCTTCGGGATCTGGGGCGGCGGAAAGGTGGTCAAGTATCTGGACTTCGTCGGGGCCGGGCTGGGTTTCAACGCGGTGCAGGGCAGCTGCGTCCAGACCCGCGAACCGATGGACGCCAAGGCTTTGCGGAAGATGGAGAGGACGCTCGCCGAGCAGAGTCGGCGGTTCCATGACCAGCTGATGGGCCCCGCCTACGTGGCTCCTTCGCTCTTCAAGCTCTGGATCTTCCGGATGGGCCGCTCGGCGATCAAGCGCGAGCTCAGCGAGGACGCGGCCGACTATCGCTACTATCGCGACCGCGGCTGGTTCGAATCCGACTACTACTACCCTATCCGCCTCAGCCCGTTGAAGAAGGCCGCGGGCGCGGTCTTCGACCGGACCGGCGCGCGCGGGTAGAGGCAGGACCGCGGCCTCCGGGCCCAGACGGCGCGGACCCGACCGAGGCCATCCGGGCCGTTAGGGTTTCCCGCCCAGACGGCGCCTCGGCCAGCCTAGGTCCAGCCCGTTACTGGTCCGAAGCTTCACCACCGCCTTCCTCGACAGCAACGCTCCTATAGCGGGGTGGCGGACCGACGATCCGTATGACTTCCATCCGCGCCGAGGCTGTACTGCCGCGAGGCACCTCCGGGTTGCGGTCCAGGCCGCCTACCTTGAGCGAGGCGCAGAGCTGCGTGGGACCGAGCTTGAGGAGGTAGGTGGTCATGCCGCTGACGAAGGCGTCCGCTGCGCCCCCGCCGTCGTCCAGGAGCAGCGAGTGGCGCGCGAGCAGGCGGCGCACCAAACGAGGGACCTTCGACCAGCGTTCCAACGACCGCACCGACTCCGCGGCGAAGGCGGGCTGCTCCGCCTCATCGACCTCGATGTCGAACGCCGGATTCGCCACGTCGACGACCGGCAGGCGCGTTCCCTCGTCGGTCACCGCGCAGCAGGCCGGCCCCGCGACCGGCCGACTCTCGGCGCTCATGGCTCGTGCCCCGAGTCGTCGGCTGTGGCGGGCTGAGCGGCGTGTAGGCGAAGGAAGCGCGAGACGCCGCCGTCCCTGCCGGTGTAGGCGAACAGCCCGGAGCGGACGACCGCGTCCGGCAGCCAGAGCGGGACCCAGGGCCACACGGCGAGCGTCCCGTCCTCGCGCAGCGCGCGATGGATCTCCGTCAGCAGCACCTCGAGGGGCAGCATCGGGGCAGGGATGACCCCGAAGAGCAGGACCGTGTCGAAGCTGCCGCCCTCGAGACCCGTGTCGAGCGCGCTGGCGAGGAGGACGCGGACGTTCTCCAGCCGGGAGTCCTTGACGCGCCGCGAGACGTGGTCGACCGACTCCGGGAGCACGTCGATGGCGACGAGCTTCCCCTCCCCGCCGATCAGTCCCGCGGCCGGCAGGGTGAAGAAACCCGTCCCGCAGCCGATCTCCAGGACCCGCATCCCCTCGAGCGGACCTGCAGATCGAAGCGTCTTCGCCGGGCCGAAGTAGCGGTAGCGCAGACGGCTCTCCATCACGGCGCCCAAGCCCCGGATGAGGCGCCGGCCGACGGGCGAGCTCGCGAGCGTCTCACTGGTCATGGCTCTCTCCTCCGGGCAACTGCGACGGAGACCTTGTGCGAACAGCTCTCTATGGCCAGCCTACGCCTGCGCCCTCAGGGCCAGCAATCCCAGTTGAGCCGGCTCTAGCCCGGTCGCATGCCGCACAGGTCTTGGAGACGTGCGCTGCGATTAGAAGAACGCCCTGGGCAGGCGCTTGCTGCGCTCCGCCGACACCGCGCCGACACCGCACCGAGCGAGAAGCAGCCAGACCTGCCGAGGATTGCCGCGGTTTGCCGCGGTTTGCCGCGTTATGCCACACCTCGCGTGGCATAACGCCCAATCTCAGGCGGAGCGCGATTCCGGCCATCCGAGCGCCTCTTCGAGCGCGCTCCGAGTGCGAGGGGACCGTAGCCCGAGGTCTCGGGGACTGCGCCAGCGAGGCGGTTGGCTGAGAGCTCAGCAAGGTAGGCTTCGAGGGCGTCCACGGCCACCTATTCTAGTCGGAGGGGGCGACGCTTTGGAGGGGCATCGCGGGAGAGCGTCGCGCGGGCCTCAGGAGCCGGTGCGCTCGAGGGCGCGGGCGACCCCGTCGCGGACCACGTCGCCGTAGGGGCTCGGCGGCACCGCCGAGAGGTGCTCCTCGGCGCGCAGATAGAACGCCCTCGCCTTCTCGGGCTCGCCGAGCTTCTCGTGAGAGTGCCCGAGGTTCAGGAAGAGCGAGGGCAGGAACCCGTCCACCCGCTCATCGCCGACTAGCTCGGCGCGGCGCAGACTCTCCTCGTTCCATTGCAGGGTCAGCTCCATCGTCTCTTGATGGCGGGCGAGGTAGTGGGCGGCGACGCAGGCCTCGTAGTCGTCCGTGGCTGCGTCCCAGGCGCGCTCGAAGAGCTCCTTCGCCTCGGCGGCCCTGCTCTCGCTCTCGGCGCGCATGCCCTCGGCGCAGATGGCCACGATCGGGTTGTTCGGGTCCACGGCTGCCTCTCCCAAGGTCGATGGAGGTGACAGGCAGAGAGCCTATCGCTGTCTTCGGACGGACCAGGCTGGTGCTGGAGGTCTACACGTTCTCCCCAAGCTCCACTAACGACGCCTGTGCAGCGACTTCGCGACACCTGCCGACCACATGCCGCCGCGACGATCGCAGGGCCGCATCAAGGCATCCGGCCTGCGCCGCTGATAGGCTGCCGAGACGACGATGCAAGCAGCGATCAGGAGGGTGACCGACGTGGAACCACTGCAGGTGACGCTGCGCCGCGCCAAGGAGACCAAGAATACCGTGCGCTACGAGGAAGCGGAGAGTGACCAGCCGCCGGTGATCGGCACCCTCTACGTGCAGAAATGGGCCGCCCGTCGCCTCGAGGATCCCGAGACGATCATGGTCACCGTTTCCGCTCCCCAAGGATGAACGCCGAGATGCCCCCGGCCACAGATCAGATCGGCCTGCAGTTCTCGGTCTACCCGCTGCGGCAGGAGCACCTGCACGGAGCCATCACGGCTGCCCTGCGGGCGGCGACTAACGCCGGCCTGGGCGTCAGGGTGGGGCAGCTGAGCAGCTTCGCCCCGGGGAGCGAAGAAGCGGTCTTCGCCGGCGTGCGGGCCGCCTTCGACGCGGCCAAGTCGTATGGACCGACGGTGATGGTCGTCACGCTCTCGAGCGGCTTGCCCAGCGACGCCACGGTCGCCGAGATCGAGAAGGCGGCCGGAGCCTGAGACGCGGCTCGGTCCTTGAGTCCTACGTCAGCAGCTCCCGCGTCACCTGATCCGGGAAGTGGTGCGGGCGCAGTGGCTGCACTGGCGTGTGAGCGAGCTCGAGCGCGGCCTGCACGAGGTCGAGGTCGGGGTCGTCCGGCAGCTGCCACTGCAGCATGAGGGCGAAGTCGTTCAGGGTGCCCAGCAGGGAGCGGTCGTTCGTCCCTGCGATGATGGCTTCGCGCGTCGCCTCGAGCTCGCGGTCGATGGCCGCAGCTCCGACGCCGAGGCACCAGAGCACGGCCGCCAGGGCATCGGGGAAGGTCGTGGCCAGGTGCTTGGCGCCGCGAGCCCACATGACCACCGGCAGGCGCGAGCGTTCGCTGATCAGCAGGACGAGGCGTTGGTGGCCGATCGAGACCGGCTTCGCGTGCCAGTCGCCGAGGCGCGTGGTGGGCTCGATCTCTTCAGCGGCGGGGGCGCCGATGCGGGCCAGCAGCTTCTTCGTACAGCGGATGGTGACCATCACCGCAGAGGCTACCAGAAGCACAGCTCACGTCGAGAAGACGTGCCCCGCGTTCGCCAACCCGTCGCGGCTCACCGGGCTGCGGCTATCAAGAGCAACAGGTCACGCGATTCTGTGGTCGTCTCATACTTGCTCCACACGGCCCACTGACCGACGCCCGTCCGACGCTCGCCAAGCTAACGTCTGCGGCATCAGCAGCAACGCGAAGCGTTGCATTTCGAAGTTGAAGTCACCCGCTGGCGCCGTCAAGGGGAGCCGCGCACACCGGCTATGTGTTCACGAAGGAGAGCGGCGGGCCGCTGCATCCCCAGATGGTGAGCCGCGCCTTCGCGCGGGCGATCGCGGCCGCCAAGCTGCCCTAGATCCGCCTGCATGACCTACGCCACACGCACGCGACCCTGGCGCTTCAGGCGGGCATCCATCCAAAAGTGGTCTCAGAGCGTCTCGGGCACGCGACCATCTCGATCACGCTCGACACCTACTCGCACGCGATCCCGGCGATGCAGGAAGAGGCGGCGGCGCTCATCGCGGGGCTGGTGTTCGCGGGAGAGTAGCGTCCAACGCCTACCGCACTACGACCTTCTGCTCCTCGGGGGACAGAACGTCGCGACCGGCGCACCGGACACGCCTCCGTCTCGATCACGCTCGACTCGCACCCGGCGAAACCTGTCAGGTCCTCAAAAGAACAGGCCCAGCAGCTCAGGAGGGACGGGTGCTCCCATGCTGATCTTCCCATCATGGTCGACGAGGACGCCGGCACCAACGCCGTCAAACGTGCAGTTGGTGACTTTGATGATGTCCACGACCTCTTCACCCTGCCGTCCGCGAATGACGATCCGCTTGTCGTCCACGCGGGCTTCAAGTTCTGGTCCCTGGACCGTGCCGAAGACGACCGATGCCTGCGAGCCGGGGCGCACCTTGTAGAGGAAATCGCCTGATACCGCGTCAGTGACCGTGACGACGCCCGCGCCGCTGCGTGAGACGCTGGCCACGGAGCTGCCCCCGGGCTCATTCCTCAGTACCTCGAACACAGTCGAGCCGCCGTCGATGAGGACGACGCTGACCGCCGTCTGGTCGCCCTCTCCTTCGATGATGAAGTACCGACCCTGAAAGGCGAACGGTACGGAGCAACGTGAGAACTCGCCCCCACCGAACTGAACCATGGTTCTCCCTTCGTCGATGCCGGCAGTGTGGCCACGAGACACCTGCGGACCGTTGACATCCCGGAGGCGTCCCGAGCGCCTCGGCCGCGTCACCATCTCAATTACCCTCGACACCTACTCGCACGCCATGCCGGCGATGCAGGAAGAGGCGGCGGCGCTGATCGCGGGGCTGGTGCTCGCAGCGGAGTAGGGCTGTCGCCGACAGCACTGTTGCGCGTCGACCATCAGCGACCGAGCGATGCCACTGGGCCTTCAGTACTTGGACGGCCGCGGCGAGGAGAAGGCGGCGCTGAGCTTCTGCGTCACCCTGCGGCTGCCGCACTTGGGGCAGATGGCCTTGGCTTCGCGCTCGTCCATGTGGCAGCTGACCTCGAACGCGGTGCCGCACTTCTTGCAGCTGAACTCGTAGGTGACCATGGTGGCTTCCTCCGCTGACGCCTTCGCACGTGCCGACCCTGTCAGCCTCACAGTACCCGCTGCGGAACGGTTGATGCCGCGATGCAGACGTCACGCCTCGGCCATGCCACCGTCTCGATCACGCTCGACACCTGCTCATACGCCATCCCGGCGATGCAGGAGGAGGCGGCGGCGCTGATCGCGGGACTCGTGTTTGCAGGCACTGGCGCCGTGCCGGCTCCCGAACGCGAGCTCAGGGAGCAGTGAGCGCGAGCCCCAGCGCGGGTTTGAGCTGCGGCACAGACCCGACTACGTGCAGCCCGCGAATCGCAGACGCTGTCCGCGAATCGCTGCCGTCCGTCGACGGCGCTGCGGCGGGGCCACCGGCCAAAGGTCGCGCCTCGCCCAGTGGGCTACGTCAGCCGCCACGCGTAGACCCCACTCAACACGAGCGCATAGAGGATGACGGCGTAGTACCAGCGTCCGCCCAGCTTGGGCGTCTCGATCGACGCCACGTTCAGGGCGGCCAGCACCATCAAGGCGACGTAGAGGACGATGGCGAAAGTCGCCTGACCGACGAGTGGCTCGAAGACGAAGAGCAGCGCCAGGACGAGGACGTTGTTGTCGAGCGCCAAACCCCGGTAGGTCGCATCGTCGACCAGCCCGAAGACGTTGAAGTAGCTCAGCCGGAGGACACCGGTGGCGAGGATCACGAAGGCTCCGGGAATGAACCAGGGGCTGAAGTCCCCGACGCTGAGGAGCAACACCGCGGGGGCGACGCTGAAGCTGACCACGTCGATCAGGGAGTCGAGCTGCGCCCCGAACGCCCGTCGCTCGGCGGTGCGGCCCTTCACGCGGCGCGCGATGAGGCCGTCGCTCCAGTCGAAGACGACGGCCCAGAGCAGGCCGATCATCGCCGCCGGGTAGACGCCGCGGATCGCGAAGAAGAGCCCGAGCAGCGCGGCGAGGAGCCCGGCCAACGAGCACACGTTGGGCAGGTCCTGGGCGAAGGAGAGCATGGAGCCGGGACCCCCCAGCGGCCGCGAAGCCTCCCGCCTCACACCTCCGCTCCGTCGCGGTGCGTCCGCCGCCGCGTTCCTCTGGCGATGTGCGGGTGCCTGGGGAAGACCAGCTCGGCCGCGGCCAGATCGGTCGGCGTGTCGATCTCGTACCAGCGCTCGGCGGGGAAGATCACCGCCTCAAGGGTCATGACGCCGTCGACGGTCATCTCCTCGAACACGGTCTCGTAGAACAAGCCGGTCTGGCCGGCTGCCACGTGCCGGTCGAGTCGCGCGCAGACCTCGACCCAGGTGTCGCGCGCGAGGCTGTACATGTTGAGCGCCATGAAGTGGTCTGGGTCGGTGCAATGCCGACCGTAGACGCCCGGGGGCGGCGGGTAGAAGGCGTTCGACTTGCCGCCCCCGTCGAGCGTGACCGTGGTGCCGTCCATCCACGGCAGCTGCCGGGAGACGGCGATCCGGTCGGGCTGCAGCAGCGGGGCCAGCAGTGATGCGTCGAAGACGACGTCGCTCTCCACAAGCAGGAACGGTTCGGCGATCAGCTGCCGTGCCAGCCAGAGCGAGTAGATGTTGTTGGTGGTCGCGAACAGCGGGCTGAGGAAGTACTCGATGGCGATGCCGCCGAAGCGCTCGCCGAGGTAGGCGCGTATCATCTCGGCCTTGTAGCCCGTCACGATGACCAGGCGCTCGAAGCCGTGAGCGTCGAGGGCGCGCACCAGGCGCTCGAGGATCGGCACCCCGCTCACGGGGACGAGGCACTTCGGCAGCGCTTCGGTCACGGGCCCCAGCCGGCTACCGATGCCGGCGGCGAGCAGCAGTGCGGTCCGCACCTGGGCGCGCTCGGTGGCGGGATCGTGACGCTGCATACGACGTTCCTCGGTCCTCAAGAGGCGAACAGTCCTCGATCGGCGACCATCTTCTGTCACCGCGCTACGTCCCCCACTCCCTGCGATGCTCTTCGGACTAATTCTACTCCCGACATCAAACGATGGGAGTCTCCCGCTATCGGCGGCAGCCTGAGTCCAGCGGGCCGCAGAATCCACGGGTGCTGCGCCAGAGGGCCGTCGCTCGGGGCTGAGCAGATGCCCGTGCCGCTCCGTGTTCAGCCGTGTCGCCCTATCACTGGGAGTCTCGTCGGCAAGATGTCGGCAGTCCTGCCGATTCGGATGGAAATGGGCGCGCGGACGGGACAGAAAAGTGCCCATTTGCAGGAGAGAAGTTGGAGGCGGCGACCGGAGTCGAACCGGTGATGGAGGTTTTGCAGACCTCTGCCTTACCACTTGGCTACGCCGCCGTGACGCGGTCCTCTCAAGCGCGAAAGGCAGACGACAGAGCACATCGCCTCTGTCCTCTGCCTCGTCCCCGAGAGGGGCTTGGAGCGGGTGAAGGGACTCGAACCCTCGACCTTCTGCATGGCAAGCAGACGCTCTAGCCAACTGAGCTACACCCGCAGCAAGCGGGGATGCTACCAGAGGCTGC
The DNA here is from genome assembly GCA_963784975.1 of uncultured Thermoleophilia bacterium. Lineage (GTDB taxonomy): Bacteria > Actinomycetota > Thermoleophilia > UBA2241 > UBA2241 > CAIXSE01. The sequence goes on from CAWAUK010000030.1 coordinate 97,202, forward strand.
GCCGGGGCGCAATTTGGGTGCGGGCACGGCGCGCGGCGTGGAAGGCTAGGCCAATTGCACCGGCGCGCCGTAGGCGCCGCCGGACGCGTCCGCCCCCCAGGGCACGAGGTGGCACTCGACGCGCACGCCGTATACAGCATCCTCGATCACGCGGCGGGCGGCCCTGAGGTCGCGCTCCATGACCTCGCGTTCCTCATGGAAGAACCCGCCCAGTCTGCGCTCGTAGGCCAGGCAGTGCTGGTGCGAGACCAGGTGGACGACGCCGACGTCCTTGTAGCGCACGAGGAGCTCGATCCAGGCCGTCATCGCCTGCCGCTGCGGCCCGTCGCCGGCCAGCGCCAGCGGACCGCCCGGCACCTGCAGCCGATCGCAACCGGTGATACCCAAGCGGTCCTCGAACTCCTCGATCGCCCCGCGGATACGGGCATCGACGCAGGTGACGAGCAGAGTCCTCATGCGGCGGCCCGCGGCCCTCAGCCCGACGCGGCGTCCAGCGCCTGGTTCACGAGCGCGTCGGCGGCTGCGTTCTGTTCCCGACGTACGTGCTTGACGTCGACCTCGTGGAAGCGGCTGAGCAGCAGGCAGGCCTCGTGGTGCAGCGCCTTCAAGGTCGCGTCCTTGACTTTGTACTGCCCATTGACCTGGCGCACGACGAGCTCGCTGTCGAGGAACACGTCGAGGCGCTCGACGCCGCGGTCCAGAGCGACTTCGAGGCCGGCGATCAGCGCCTGGTACTCGGCGACGTTGTTGGTCGCGATGCCGATGAAGTCGGCCAGCTCCTCGACCAGGTCGCCGTCGGCAGTCAGGAGGCGCGCGCCGATCGCGGCAGGGCCGGGATTGCCTCGCGCGCCGCCGTCCGTGTAGAGGTGGGAGCGGTCGTCGTCGCGGTTCGCGCCATACACGCCAGCCGCCTGGGTGACCTGAGCTGGCGCCGGCGCGGCCGCAGGGGCCGCGGGCGGCTCTGCGGTGTCGCCGGCCGAGCTGGCCGCAGTCCCGGCGACCGCCGCGGTCTCGCTCCAGACGGACACGCCAGGGTCGCGGAACGTCTCCACGGACGCCGCCGGGCCGAGCGTGTCGCCGAGCCGCTCGGCCCAGCGCAGCACACCCTCCTGCTCGGTGACGCCGTGCGGCGCGTCGATCAGGGCCAGGCCCTGGGCCTGCGCCGCGCGCGCTTCGTGGTACTTGACGTCGCCGGTGATGAGCACGTCGGCGACCTGAGCGACGCCGCGGGCGATGGCCTCCGCGCCCGAGCCGGGGAGCAGGGCGACGCGGCGCACCTCGCGGCTGCCGTCGCCGACGTAGCGCACCGACGGCAGTCGCAGGACCGCGGCGACGTCGGCGGCGAGCGCAGCGAGCGACGTCGCCGCCGGCAGCTCGCCGAGCCGGCCGAGGCCCAGCGAGGCGATCTCGTTCTCCAGCGGGATGACGTCGTAGGCCGGCTCCTCGTACGGGTGCGCGGCCACGTAGGTGCTGGTGACGCGGCGGCGCAGCCGCCGCGGGAAGACGACCTCGATGCGCAGCTCGTCGACGGTCTCGTCGCGGCCGGCGCGCCCCGCCGCGGGGTCGGTGCCTTCGCGGCCGAAGAACGTGCCCTGCCCCCCGACCGACCAGGAGCAGTGCTCGTACTCGCCGATCACGCCGGCGCCGGCGGCGAACAGCGCCTTGCGCACGAGGTCGGCGTCGTCCGCCGGCACGAAGCCGACGAGCTTGAGCGCGTCGGCCGCGGCCGGCGCCAGCGGCACGACGGCCTCCAGATCGAGCAGTCCGGCGATCACGTCGGCCATGCCGCCGCGAGCCTTGTCGAGGTTGGTGTGCGCCGTGATGACGGCGACGCCCTCGCGCGCCGCGCGCAGCACAAGCCGCCCGGCCTCGGAGTCGTCCGAGAGTCGCTCGAGTGGGTCGAAGATGAGCGGGTGGTGACTGACGATGACGCCGGCGCCCAGGCGCCCGGCCTCGTCGAGCACCGCGTCGTCGACCTCGAGGGCGACGAGCACGACCAGCGGCACGTCCGCCGTGCCCGCGCTGCCGCACCGCAGTTCGTCGGTGGGCGCGCCCACCTGCAGCCCCACGTGGTCCCACGGCTCCGCGAGCGCGAAGGGCGCGAGGCTGTCGACCGCGGCGATGACATCACCTACCTGCATGTCGCAGATACTACCCCAGTCGCGGCCCGGCACTCCGTGGGCGGCCACCCGCCGGCAGCCGTGCGCCTGCGTATACACTCGCAACGCATGACCGAGACGGGCGGACAGACGAGACACGCGGGCCCGGCCTTGACGGCCGGCGGACGGGCCTCCGGGGCCGCGGGCCCGGCCATCCACCCCTGGCTGGTCGTCCTCGCGCTGGCGCCGGGCATCATGCTCACGCTCGCCGACGCCACCGTCATGACAATCACGGTGCAGGCGATCATCCGCCAGGTGGGCGGCTCCGTGGTCTCGGTCTCCTGGGTGATGAACGGCTACAACCTCGTGCTCACGGTGCTCTTCCTGCCCATGGGCCGACTCGGCGACCGCTACGGCCACAAGCTCGTCTTCACGCTCGGTCTGGCGGTGTTCACCGCCGCCTCGCTGCCGTGCGCCCTGGCGACGAGCATCCCCGCGCTGGTCGCCTGGCGCGTGGTGCAGGCGGTCGGCGCCGCGGCCGTCGTGCCCACGGCGCTCGCCCTGCTCCTGCAGGCGTTCCCCGAGCGTCGTCAGGGCTTCGCCGCCGGGCTGTTCGGAGCCGTCAGCTCGCTCGCCCTCGCGATCGGCCCGGTGCTCGGCGGCGTGCTCGTCTGGTACCGGGGCTGGCCGGCGGTGTTCTGGCTCAACCTCCCGGTCGGGATCCTCGGCGTCATCCTCGCGCTCACGCTGACGAGAGGCCTGCGCACGGCGCGCACCCGCGCGTCCCTCGACTGGCCCGGCGTCGCACTCGTCAGCGCCGGCCTCTTCTGCGTCACGCTGGCGATCATCCAGGGCAACGACTGGGGCTGGACATCGGCCGCCGTCATCGGCCTCTTCGCCGGCGGCGCCGGCCTTCTCCTGCTCTGGGTGTGGTGGGAGCTCCGGACGACCTCTCCCCTGTTCGACCTCCGTCTGTTTCGCGACCGCACCTTCGCCGCGTCCGCCACTGCCGTCATGACCGTCGACACCGCCATGATGGGGACGATGTTCATGAGCGTGA
>CAWAUK010000031.1:0-4664 GCA_963784975.1 uncultured Thermoleophilia bacterium
GAATTGTAGAAGCCGACGACCTGCGGCTTGGCCGGATAGCTGTCCGGCAGCTGCGGACCGGCTGTGACGGCCGTGGAGATCAGGTACATGCCGTCGACGTTCTTGGTGCCCGCGGCGAACAGCGGGATGGCCTGCGCCAGAGGCGGACCGCCGATGACCGGGATGGTGAGCCCGGCGCCCTTGAGCGCCTTCATCATCGCGTCCGCCTGCGGAGCGGTGATCATGAGGGCGAGTGCGTCGGCCTTGGCGCTGTTGCAGGCGGCGACGATCTTGGACGCGACGCCGCTGAAGTCCGTCTGGTCGAGCGGCCACTGGTCCTTGAGCTTGGTGAAGGTGATGCCCTGCGCGGGAGCCATCTCGGCGGTGTAGTCGAGGGTCTCCTGCTGGATGGTGAGGACGTCGGCGGCGCCGACGACGGTCTTCCAGCCCTTCTGGGCGAAGATCTTGACCAGCGCGTCCGCGTTGTCCTTGGCGCCCTGGGCGTTGCTGAAGGTCCACTTGAAGACGTCGTTCTCATGCCCCTTTGACGGCGCGTAGGAGAGCACGCCCGGCATGCCGGCCTTCTCCTCGATGCCGCGCGCGACCGGAGCGATGAAGTCGACCCACGGCTGCAGGATGAAATCGACCTTGTCCTGCTGGATCAGCTGGGTGACCGCGGCCGACGCCTTGGCGACGTCGGAGCCGTCGTCCTTGCTGATGAGCTCGATCTTCCACTTGCCGTCGATGCCGCCCTTGGCGTTGATCTCGCCGACGGCGCCTTGCGTCGAGCCGACGATCGCCTGGTTGGGCGCCGCACTCACGCCGGTCGCGGAGTTGACGAAGCCCACCTTCATGGTGCCGCCGGATGCCGCCGACGCCGAACTGCTCGAACTACTCGAGCTGCTCGAACTGCTCGAACTGCCGCAGGCGCCGAGGACCATCGCCGCCCCGACGATGACGGCCAGCGCTACGAGCGCCACCGCCATCCATTTGCGCTTGCTCATCGCTCCCCCTTCTGTTGTGTCGTTCCCATCCTTGGAGACCGCGGGTCAGGCCTGACCCAGGTAACACTCTTTCACGCGCTCGTCCTGCCGCAGATCGGCCACCAGGCCCGCAAGAGCAACGGATCCGGTCTGCAGTACGACGGCGCGGTCGGCCACGGAGAAAGCCATCTCGGCGTTCTGCTCCACCATCAGCATCGTCAAGCCGTCCTTGTTCAGCGCTTTCAGGGCCTCGAAGATGCGCTCCACAGCCAGCGGAGCAAGGCCCATCGACGGCTCGTCCAGCAGGAGAAGATCGGGCTTGCCCATCAGCGCCCTGCCGATGGCCACCATCTGCTGCTCGCCGCCGGACAGCGTGCCGGCCGTCTGCCCACGACGCTCGGCCAGTGCCGGGAACAGCTCGTAGACGTAGGCGAGGTCGTCGGGCATGCCGTGCTCGCGACCGGCGGCCCGAGGCGCCGAGCAGCAGGTTGTCCTCCACCGACAGCGACGGGAAGAGGCGGCGCCCCTCCGGCACCTGGCAGACGCCGCGGCCGACGATCTTGGCCGGCGCGAGCTTGGTGATGTCCGCGCCGGCGTAGGTGATGGAGCCGGCGCTCGGGCGCAGCACGCCCGAGATCGTGTGCAGCAGCGTGGTCTTGCCGGCGCCGTTGGCACCGAGCACGGCCACGATCTCGCCCTTGGGCACCGCCAGCGTCACGTCGCGCAACGCGTGGATGGCGCCGTAGCGGGTCGCCACGCCGCGAACCTCCAGCAGCATCTCGACAGCTGCGCTGTCGTCTGGCGCCGCGGCTTGCCCCGCGTCGAGGTCGGCGCACTCGTCACTGACGCCCTCGCGGCTCACGCCGAGGTAGGCCTCGATGACCGCGGGATCCTTCTGCACGTCGTCGGGCACCCCGTCCGCGATGCGCTTGCCGTAGTCGAGCACGGTGACCCAGTCGCAGAGGCCCATGACCAGCTCGATGTCGTGCTCGACCAGGAGGACGGTGACGCCCGCGTCGCGGATGCGGCGGATGCGGTCCACCAGGTACTCGCGCTCCTGTGCGTTCATGCCGGCGGCGGGCTCGTCGAGCAGCAGCAGGCGAGGCTCGGAGGCCAGCGCGCGGGCGATCTCTACCAGGCGCTGCTGGCCGTAGGGCAGGCTCGCCGCCGGCTGGTGCGCGAAGGAGTCGAGACCGACCAGCCGCAGCGCGTCCATGGCGCGTGCCCGCGAGGCCTTCTCCTCACGGCGCTGCTTCGGCAGGCCGAACCCGCCAGAGATGAACCCGGCCTTCTCGTGCCGGTGGCACCCCACGAGGACGTTCTCAAGCACATCCATGTTCTCGAAGATGCGCAGGTTCTGGAAGGTGCGCGCCATGCCGAGCCGGGCGCTGTTCGCCGGCGAGAGGTCGGTGATGTCCGCGCCGCCGAGCCAGACCCGCCCGCCCGAGGCGCGCTGCAGCCTGCTGATGACGTTGAACAGCGTGGTCTTGCCGGCGCCGTTCGGGCCGATCAGCGCGACGATCTGCCCGCTGAGCACCGTCATGGAGACCTCGTTGACGGCCCGGAGCCCGCCGAAGTCGACGGAGACGTCCTCGATCCTGAGCAGCTCCTCGCCCTTGACGCCAGCCGCACCCTTGAGGTCGGCGAAGAGAGCTCCCGGGGCGCCGTCGTCCTGGCGCCGCTGCGCGTGCTCGGGCACGTAGACGGGAAGCGCCACCTGCGTCTCGCAGGCTCCCGTGGATCCGTCGGTCTCTGCCACCGTGGCGCACTCGAGCGTCTCGGCCCTGCTCTGCCTGCGGAACGCGTTCTTGACGCTCACCAGGCGCTGCTTCGTGAACAACCCGGTGATGCCCATGGGCAAGAAGAGGAGCAGGAGGATCATGATGGTCGCGTAGATGACGCCGCTCCACTGCTGGGTGCTGGACAGCGTATTGGAGAGCCAGGTCATCAGGATCGCGCCGACCAGACCTCCCCAGATGGACCCGCCGCCGCCGATGAGCATCATGATGATGGGCAGGATGGCGGCGCTGAACGCGAACGCCGAGGGGGTGATGGCCGCGAGCGTGAACGCGAACAGCGCGCCGGCGATGGCGCAGAAGACGGCACTCACCACAAACGCCACGAGCTTCCAGTTGGCGGTGCGGACACCGAGCGTCTCCGCCGCGATCTCGCTCGTCGCGATCGCCCTCAGGGCGCGACCCAGGCGCATGCCGAGGGCCCGCTCGGTGAAGACCAGGATGAGCAGCGCGACGATCCACACCAGGTAGTACTGACGGAAGTAGGTGTCGATCTTGAACCCGAAGAGGTCGAGCGGCGGCACGGGTGCGAGCCCGAGCGTACCGCCGGTGATGCCCGCCGCCTGGATCACGATGACGCCGAAGATGATGCCGAGGCCGATCGTGGCCAGCGCCAGGTAGAAGTAGCGCAGGCGCAGCACCGGCCGGCCGACGACGAGAGCGATCGCGCCGGCGAGCGCCGCGCCGGCCACGAGCGCCAGCAGCGTCGGTACGTTGTAGCGGATCGCCAGGATCGACGCGGTGTAGGCGCCGACGCCGTAGAAGGCCGCGTGGCCGAAGGAGAGCTGGCCGGCCTGGGCGATGATGAGGTAGACACTGACGACGACCATCAGGGACAGGCCGGCGAAGGTCATCCAGCTCAGCGTGTACAGGTCCTGGTAGAAGAACGGCCACAGGGCCAGCACCGCGACGATGCCAAGCTTGGCGAGCGTCGCCGCCGAGAGGAACCGCCTGCGCTGGGCGAGGCACGGCCTCCACCGCCTGTTGCTCCACCTGACCGCTCATCCGCCGGCCTCCACGGAACCCTTGCCGAGGATCCCGGACGGCCGGAAGTACAGGATGATGATCAGCAGCACGTAGGCGACGGCACTGCGGTACCCGCCGGGCAGGAAGCCCGAAGCGAGCGATTCGGCGATGCCCACCGTGAGCCCGCCCACGATCGCCCCGCTGCTCGAGCCCCAGCCACCGACGATGGCGGCGATGAAGCCGGCGAGCCCGAGCATGCCGCCGGACGCGTAGCTCATCGGGCTGATGGATCCGACGCAGATGCCGCCGATGGCGCCGATCGCCGCGCTGATGGCGAAGGCGAGCACGATCATCCGCGTGGTGGAGATGCCGGAGAGGCTGGCCGAGAGCGGGTCGCTCGCCGTGGCCGTCATCTGCTTGCCGACGCGCGTGCGGTTGGACAGCGTCCAGAGCCCTACGAAGAGCAGGATGGCGACGACGATGACCCAGATGCTCTGCACCTCGAAGGTGAGCCTCCAGAAGTGCAGCGTGCGGTCGCCCGGGAACGCCGGGATGCCGAGGCCGTAGCCCCCCCACTTCACCAGGGCCAGGTTCTCGAGCAGGAGACTGACGCCGACGGTCACGAGGATCATCGAGACGAGCGAGACCTTCATGATCGGGGCGATGACCAGGAAGTACATCGCCACCGCGATCGCCACGACGATGACGACGGACAGGATGCCGGCCAGCCAGAACGGCAGCCCGCGCTCGCTGAGCAGCGAGTAGGTGATCAGCGCGCCGAGCATCACGAACGAGCCCTGGGCGAAGTTCACCACTCGGGAGGTGCGATAGATGGTCACGTACCCGAGGCCAACGAGTGCGTAGATCGACCCGGTCGTGATGCCCGCGATCAGAAGCTGCAGCCACTGGCTGAGATTCATGCCGTCCCCCCGGGAAGACA
>CAWAUK010000032.1:0-12500 GCA_963784975.1 uncultured Thermoleophilia bacterium
CTCGCAGACACGCCTCACGCCCTCCGCCGGCGACCATCCGCGCCTTGCCCGCGTCCCTCGACGTGCACCCGGAGTGCCTGATGACATCTGCGACCTGTATGCAAACCCCCGATCGCCACCGCCGCGGCGGCCCCCGGCCCGACCGAGGCCGGCGCGACCACGGCCGCCGATCCCTGCGTGGCCAGCGCCGGCATCGTCGGCGGCAGCGGCTACACCGGCGCTCTCCTGGCGGAGCTGCTGCTCAAGCACCCGTCCGTGAAGCTGGCGGCGATCAGCTCGGAGACGCTGGCCGGCGATCCGGTGCAGCAGCACCTGCCGCGGCTGCGCAGCGACCTCTCGTTCTGCAGCCAGGCCGAGCTCGGCGGGGTGGACGTCGCCTTCCTCTGCACGCCGCACGGCGACGCTGCGCCGATCGCCAGGCAGCTGCTGGACGATGGCGTCAAGGTCATCGACCTGAGCGCGGACTTCAGGCTGGACGCCGCGACCTACGCGGAGTGGTACGGAGAGCACCCGCATCCGGAGCTGCTGCCGGGCGTGTACGGCCTCACCGAGCTGCACCGTGAGGCAGGTGGCCGGGGCGGACCTCGTGGCCAACCCCGGCTGCTACCCGACGGCGGCGCTGCTCGCCCTGGCGCCGCTCAAGCAGCTCGGGCTTGCCGACGTGATCATCGACGCCAAGTCCGGCGTGAGCGGCGCCGGCAAGACGCCGAAGGCCAACACGCACTTCTGCAGCGTCGACTCGGATCTCGTCGCCTACGGCGTGCAGTCGCACCGGCACTACCCGGAGATCGCCGCGGGCTTGGCCGAGGTGCACGGCCAAGAAGGGCTACGGCTCGCACGCCGACCGCCCTCGGCGCGGCGCCGGGCGCGGGTCGGCGCCGTCGCTCACCTTCGTCCCGCACCTGGTCCCGCTGCAGCGCGGCATCAGCGAGACGATCTACGTCAAGACGGCGACGCTGCCGCTGCCGTCGGCGGCCGAGGTCAAGGCGCTGTACGACGACTTCTACGCCGGCGAGACGTTCGTCGAGGTGTGCGACGCGCCGCCGGCGCTCAAGGACGTCGCCGGCACCAACTACTGCCGGATCTTCCCGCACGTCGACGCCCGGGCGGGGCGCATCGTCGTCATCAGCGTCATCGACAACCTGATGAAGGGCGCGTCCGGCCAGGCCGTGCAGAACATGAACGTCATGCTCGGCCTGCCCGAGCACGAAGGGCTGGTCTGACATGCTGCCGGTCAGTCGTTTCTCCCCGCTTCCCGCAGCACGCGAAGTCCGTCGGCGGCGGCCTCACCGCCCCGCAGGGGTTCGTGGCCGCCGGCGTCGCCAGCGGCGTCAAGAAGCGGGGCAAGCTCGACCTCGCCCTGCTGCTCAGCGAGCAGCCGGCCGTCTCGGCGGCGACCTTCACGAGCAACGCCGCCGCCGCCGCGCCGGTCCGGCTCACACGGGAGACCAGCGACTGCGGCCGCCTGCGGGCGGTCGTCGTCAACGCCGGGAACGCCAACGCCTGCACGGGCAAGCAGGGGCTCGCCGACGCCGCGCGCATGCGGCTGCTGACAGCCAACCACCTGCGGCTCCCCGTGGAACAGGTGGCCGTGTGCTCCACGGGGCTCATCGGGGTCCATCTGCCCATGGACAGGATCGAGCCCGGCATCGCCGCCGCCGCTGCCGCGCTGCCCGGCGGCGGCGACGCCAAGGCGGCCGAGCACTTCGCTGCGGCCATCCGGACGACGGACAAGCACGCCAAGACCGGCGCCCTGGAGGTCACCACCCCGGAGGGCAAGGTGAAGCTCGGGTTCGCGGCCAAGGGCTGCGGCATGATCAGCCCCAACATGGCGACGATGCTGTGCTTCGTCACCTGCGACGCCGTGATCGACGGGGCCGCGTGGACGGGGCTGCTGCACAGCGCCGTCGACCGGTCCTTCAACCTCATCACCGTGGACGGGCAGGAGTCGACCAACGACACCGTGCTCGGCCTGTGCAACGGCGCCTCGGGCGTCAAGCCCGGGGAGGAGGGGCTGGCGCGGATCGGCCAGGCGCTCGACGCCGCCCTCCTCGCGCTCGCCGTGTCGATCGTCGCCGACGGTGAGGGGTCCACGCGGACGATGAAGCTCACCGTCACCGGTGCGAAGGACGAGGGACGGGCGCAGGCGGTCGCCCGGGCGGTCGCCAACTCGCCGCTCGTCAAGACCGCCTTCTTCGGCCGGGACCCCAACTGGGGCCGCATCATGCAGGCCATCGGCCAGGCCCTCGGGCGCGACGGCCACGATCATCTGCCGGCGCGGATCTCCTACGAGGACGTCGTGATCGTCGAGCACGGGCAGCCGGCGGCGCTGGACGAAGTCCAGCAGGGCCGGCTCGCCGAGATCATGCACCAGCCCGAGATCGACCTGACCGTGGCGCTCAACGGACCGGGTGCGGAGGCCACCGTCTACTTCAGCGACCTCACGCACGACTACGTCACCCTGAACGCGGAGTACTCGACATGACCGTACGGCATCAGAAGACCGTCAAGACCCTCCTCGAGGCGATGCCGTACATCCGTCGTTTCTGGGGAGCCACCGTCGTCCTCAAGTACGGCGGGGCGGCGATGACCTCGCCGCGGCTGCAGGAGCAGTTCGCCGAGGACGTCGTGCTCCTCCGGCTCGTCGGCATGAGGCCGATCGTGGTGCACGGCGGCGGCCCGGCGATCAGCCGGCACATGAAGAAGCTCGGCATGGTGCCCGAGTTCGTCGACGGCCACCGGGTGACCGACGAGGCGACCATGGAGGTCGCCAAGATGGTCCTCGTCGGCAAGGTGAACAAGGAGATCGTCGGCCTCATCAGCCGGCACGGCGGCACGGCCGTCGGCATCTCCGGTGAGGACGGCCGCCTGCTGCGTGTCTCGCCCAAGAAGCACACGGACGCGGCCGGCAACGACGTGGACCTGGGCTTCGTCGGCGAGGTCGAGGAGGTCAACACCGAGGTCCTCGACCTGCTTGCCGAGGCCAACATCCCCGTCGTCGCGAGCGTCGGCGCCGACGGCGCCGGCGAGGCGTACAACGTCAATGCCGACACCGTCGCCGGCGAGATCGCCGCCGCCATGCACGCGGAGAAGATCGTCTTCCTCACCGACGTGGACGGCATCTACGAGGACCAGGGAGCCGACGTGACGCCGGTGTCCGAGTGCGATCTCTCGTACCTCGGCGCGCTGCAGGCCGCCGGCCGCATCGGCGGCGGCATGGTGCCCAAGGTCGCGGCCGTGCGCAAGGCGCTGGAGTCCGGCGTGAGCAGCGCCCACATCATCGACGGCCGCGTGGAGCACGCCGTGCTGCTCGAGATCATGACCGACGCCGGCTGCGGCACGAAGGTGACCGCGTGAGCGCGGTCGCAGCCTCCGCAGCCGCCCCGGCTTGCATAGTCGACGCCGTTTCGATGTATTCTATGCACGCCTCAGGAACAACGGGTGCGCCGGCCGGCATACGGCTCGCGACCCTGGTCAGAGGAGATGCGGAGGGCATGAACACGCGCGCGCCGATGAGCAAGACCGAGCGTCAGCGGCTCATCCAGACGGTCGTCCAGCAGCGCGAGATCGCGACCCAGCGGGAGCTCGTGAGCGCGCTCAGCGCGCTCGGCTGCGAGGTCACGCAGGCGACGGTGTCGCGCGACATCCGCGAGCTGGACCTCCAGAAGGTGCGCACGCACCTCGGCCGCGCCAAGTACGTCCTCAGCTCCCGGGAACGGCCCAAGGACCCGGAACAGGCCGCGCGCCACGTGCTGCGCGACTTCGCGCGGTCGACGGCGGTCTCCCAGCAGCTGCTGGTCGTGCGCTGCGAGATCGGGACCGCGTCCACCGTCGCCCGCCAGATCGACAACCTCAACCACACGGACATCGTCGGCACTCTCGCCGGGGATGACACGTTCGTGGTGATCCTGGGCACGACCGACAAGGCGCTGGAGATGAAGCGCTACGTCGACCGTCTCCGAGAGGCCTAGCGCGCAGGCACCGTCTTCGCGCGCACTCCATCTCTCGTCCTCGAGAGCCGGCGAGCGGCTGCGCCGCGCCGGCCCCGGTACACCTCACCCCAAGGAGCAGACCCAGTGACCACTCCCAGCTCAGGCAACGGCAGCGCGCCCAACGGCACCGTCGTCCTCGCGTATTCGGGCGGCCTCGACACCTCGGCTCTGGTGCCGTGGCTCAAGGAGAAGTACGGCTACGACGTCGTGTGCTGCCTCGTCGACATCGGCCGCGTCAAAGACGTGCCCGGCATCATGAAGCGGGCGGAGGCGGCCGGCGCCATCGCCGCGGTGGCGATCGACGCCAAGGAGGAGTTCGCCGAGCATCACTGCCTGCCGGCCCTCATGGCGAACGCCCTCTACGAGGACAAGTACCCGCTGAGCACGGCGATCGGCCGGCCGCTCATCGCCAAGAAGCTGGTCGAGACGGCGCACAGGTACGGCGCCACCGCCGTCGCCCACGGCTGCACCGGCAAGGGCAACGACCAGGTGCGCATGGACATCGGCGTGCGCGCGCTCGACCCCACCCTCGAGATCATCGCGCCGGCGCGGGCCGCCGACTGGCCCAGCCGCGAGGAGCTCATCGACTACGTCACCGAGCGGGGCATCCCGGTCAACCTGACCAAGAAGAGCCCGTACTCCATCGACGAGAACATGTGGGGCCGGAGCAACGAGTGCGGCGTGCTCGAGGACCCGTGGGTCGCGCCGCCGGAGGACGCCTTCCAGTTCGTGAAGTCCGTCTCCGAGGCGCCCGACGAGCCGCAGACCGTGGTCGTGAGCTTCGAGAAGGGCAAGCCGGTGGCGCTCGACGGCGTGCAGATGGGCATGGTCGAGCTCATCGAGAAGATCGACGCCATCGGCAACGCGCACGGCTTCGGCCGCGTCGACATGATCGAGAACCGGCTCGTCGGCATCAAGAGCCGGGAGGTCTACGAGGTCGCCGGGCTCGCTGGCGCTCATCACCGCGCACCAGGCGCTCGAGGACCTCGTGCTCACGCGCGACCTGCTGCACTTCAAGAAGACCATCGAGAGCAAGCTCGCCGACATGATCTACGAGGGCCAGTGGTTCGACCCGCTCACCGAGGCCTGCAAGGCGTTCCTCTTCCAGAGCCAGGAGCGGGTCACCGGCGAGGTGCGGCTCAAGTTCCACAAGGGCAGCTGCGTGGCCGAGGGTCGCCGGAGCGACTTCTCGCTGTACAGCTACAAGCTGGCCACGTACACGGACCGAGGACGAGTTCTCGCACACGGCGGCTGCCGGCTTCATCGAGCTCTGGGGCCTGCCGATCGAGGTGTGGGCGCGGGTCGGCAAGGAACACCACATGATGAAGGAACTCGAGATGGACGAGGAGCTCGAGACCGCCTGACGGCGGTCCGAGCCGAGGACACGGGGAGGAGCGGGCGGCCGCCGGAAGGGCCGCCGCCCGCCGGCGCTCGCGGCCCAACGGCCGCCCGCCGGGGGAGGTCGCCGCAGTGCGGCCGCCCGCTCCGCACCCGTTCGGAGCGCATATGATGCCGGGCATGACGAGCACGCAGATCAGACGGACGACGGCGCAAGCCGCCGCCGCGACCCTTGCGAGGGCGGCGTGACGGTCGCGCGCTCGGGCCGCTTCGCCGGCGAGCGCGCGCCGGCGTTCGTGGCGCTGAACAGCTCGCTGGCGCTCGACTGGCGCCTGTGGCCCGAGGACATCGAGGGCTCGGTGGCGCACGCGCGGGCGCTGCACGGCGCCGGCATCCTGAGCGCGGCCGAGCTCGAGGCCGTTGAGATCGGCCTCGCCGCCGTCGGCCGCGACATCGAGTCCGGCGCCTTCGTCCCGGCCGACGCGGACGAGGACGTGCACATGGCGGTCGAGCGCCGGCTCAGCGAGCTCATCGGCGACGCCGGCGCCAGGCTGCACACCGGCCGCAGCCGCAACGACCAGGTGGTCACGGACGTGCGGCTGCACCTGCGCCGCGTGGCCGAACGCCAGGACGCGGCGCTCGCCTCCCTCCAGGAGGTGCTGCTGGCGCGGGCGGCCGACCACGCGGAGACCGTCCTGCCGGCCTACACGCACCTGCAGCGCGCGCAGGTCACCTCGCTGGCGCAGCACCTGCTCGCGTACTTCTGGATGCTCGACCGCGACCGCTCGCGGCTCGAGGCCGCCCGGCAGGCCTGCCTCGAGCTGCCGCTCGGCGCCGGCGCCGCGGTCGGCCTCGACTTCGACCTCGACCGCGAGGCCGAGGCGGCGGACCTCGGCTTCGAGCGCGTCGCCGAGAACTCGCTCGACGCCGTGGCCGACCGCGACTTCGTCGTGGACTACCTCGCCGCCGCGGCGCAGCTCGGCGCGCATGTCTCGCGACTCGGCGCCGAGCTCGTCCTCTGGGCGACCGCCGAGTTCGGCTTCGTGCGCCTGCCGGACGCCTACGCCGGCGGCTCGAGCATCATGCCGCAGAAGAAGAACCCGGACGCCGCCGAGCTGATGCGGGCCGCCGCTCCGCGGCTGACCGCCGACCTCGGCGGCCTCCTCGGCGTGCTCCACGGCTTGCCGCTGGCCTACAACACCGACCTCCGCGAGGACAAGCGCTACCTCTTCGACGCCGTGGACTGTCTCGACCGGCTGCTCCCGGTCGTGCATGGCCTGCTCGAGGAGCTCACGTTCGACGAGGCGCGCATGGCGGCGGCCTGCGATCCCTTCCTGGCCGCCACCGACGTCGCCGACTACCTCGTGGAGAAGGGAGTGCCGTTCCGCGAGGCGCACCACCTCACCGGCGGCCTGGTGCGCCGCTGCCTCGAGAGCGGCGTGAGCCTCGCCGAGGTCCCGCTGGAGGACCTGCGCTCGCTCTCACCCGCGTTCGACGACGGCTACTACTCGCTCCACGAGCCCGCCGCCCAGCTGGCGCGCAAGCGCTCCCGCGGCGGGTCCGCCCCCGAGCGTGTGCTCGAGCAGCTCGAGCGCGCGCGCGCCGCCCTCTCCGCGCGCCCCTGCTGCTGACCGGCCGGCCTGGCTCCGCCCGCCGGCCGTCCTCGCCGGCCGCCTCGCCGGCTCCATCCGCCGTCCGCCACACCAACTCCATCTGCCGGTCGCTGGTGGTCTCGCTGCCGGTGATGCTCTGCGTGACGCCATCCATGACGCCATGGATGGCGCCGCCGGTGTCGTCCTGCGTGACGTCCTCGGAGACGGGACTACCCGCGCTGCGCCGGGCCGTAGGACGCATCTTTCGGGAACCGCAGCAGTGCCGGCGCGTCCGCTACACTCGATCCATGACGGTCGAGTCTCTGCCCCAGACGTTCTTCGCGCGCTCGGCCCTCGAGGTCGCCCGCGACCTCATCGGCTGCACCTTTCTGTTCGGCGGCGCGGGCGGCCGCATCGTCGAGACCGAGGCGTACCGTCAGGACGACCCCTGCTGCCACGGCTACCGCGGCAGGACGGACCGCAACGCGGTCCTGTTCGGGCCGCCCGGCCACCTCTACGTCTACTTCACGTACGGGATGCACTTCTGCGCCAACATCGCCTCCGAGGAGGAGGGGGTGGCTGCGGGCGTGCTTCTGCGTGCCCTCGAGCCCGAGCGCGGTGTCGAGGGCATGGTCGCCCGCCGCGGGGCGCTCGAGCCGCGCCTGCTCGCCTCCGGCCCGGCGCGGCTCGCCCAGGCGCTCGGCATCGGCCGCGCCCAGAACGGGCTCCCCGTCTGGGAACCGCCGCTGGCGATCCTCCCGCACGACCCCGGCGCACCCGGGCCTCGCGTGGTCACCACGGCGCGCATCGGTGTCCGCGGCGGCGACCAGAAGCCCTGGCGCTTCGTCGACGCCGACAGCCGCTTCCTCTCTCGGCCACTCTCGCGCACGCCCATCCTGCCCACTGGGTAAGATAGGAGCGTTCCACCAGCACTTCACGCAGCGCGGCGCCTGCTCACGCTTGCTCTTTTCGCGGCGCGCTCCTGAGCAGAAAGGACCACTGTGAAGCTCCGCGAGATCTACGAGACCGCCGTGCGCATGGGCATCGAGTCCGACCCGCGCGGCAAAGCCGGCGTCGGCGAGTTCCTGGCGCGGACGAAGAAGAGCTACGACGCCCTTCCGGACCACCTCAAGGCCCTGGCCGATCCGGAAGAGCTCACCAACCCCTTCAACGACACGCGCATCTACGTCGGTGACCCCGACCTCGAGGTCAAGACCCTGCTCGGCGGCATCGACATGAACACCGGCGAGGTGCTCCTCGCCGACCGCCTGCGCGAGAAGGGCGTGCCGATCGACGCCATCTACACGCACCACCCCGAGGCCTGGGGCCTCACCAGGCTTGACGGCGTGATGGAGGTCCAGGCGGACATCTGGGCGACGCTGGGCGTGCCCATCCAGGCCGGTGAGAAACTCATCGCCGAGCGGATGGACGAGGTCAAGCGGCGCCTCATGCCCGTCAACTACGACCAGGCCATCGACGCCGCCCGCCTGCTCGAAGTGCCGTTCTTCTCGGCGCACACGCCCACGGACAACCTCGTGGTCGATTACCTGAACAAGTGGTTCGCCAAGAAGAAGCCGAGCACCATCGAGGACGTGGAGAAGGCGCTGCTCGAGATCCCCGAGTACCGCATCGCCGCGCAGAAGGGCGCGGGACCCTACACCGGCAAGAGCAGCGGCAGGTCGCGGGCCGGCAAGATCTGGGTCGACATGACCGGCGGCACCGAGGGCCCCAAGAAGGCCATCGAGAAGCTCGCCGACAGCGGCGTCGGCACCATCGTCGGGATGCACATGGGCCAGGAACTTCGCGATGAGGCCGACAAGCACAGCATCCACATCGTCATCGCCGGCCACATGAGCAGCGACTCCCTCGGCATCAACCTGTTCCTGGACGAGCTCGAGCGCAACGGGGTCAAGACGATCGCCACGAGCGGGCTCATCCGCGTGCACCGCGACAAGCGCGGCAAGGTGACCGGCGAGGAGCCCGGCGCGCTGCCGCTGCGCTAGCGCCGGGCCGGCGCGCGTCTCATGCCAAGACCCGAGCTTCTGGCGCCGGCGGGGGAGCCGCGCGCCCTGCGCGCGGCCCTCTCCGCCGGCGCGGACGCCGTCTACTTCGGCCTCGCGCGCTGGAGCGCGCGCGCCTTCGCCGGCAACTTCGGCGGCGAGGCCGTCCCCGAGGCGGTCGAGACGGCCCACCTGTACGGCGCGCGTGCGTACCTGGCGCTGAACACGCTCCTCAAGGACGACGAGGTCGAGCCGGCGCTGGCGGCGCTGGAAGCGCCGTATCGCGCCGGCCTTGACGCCCTCATCGTCGCCGACCTCGGCTTCGTCGCGCGCGTGCGCGAGGAGTACCCAGGGCTGCCGCTGCACGCCAGCACCCAGCTGAACACGCACAGCTCGGCGCAGCTCGCGGCGCTGGCGCGCCTCGGCTTCGCGCGCGCCATCCTGGCGCGCGAGCTCAGCCTCGGCGAGATCGCCGCCCTCGAGACGCGCGGTCTCGAGCTCGAGGCGTTCGTCCACGGCGCGCTCTGCTACGGCTACTCCGGCGACTGCCTGCTCAGCAGCATGGTCGGCGGCCGCAGCGGCAACCGCGGCCGCTGCAGCCAGTCGTGCCGGCTGCGCTACGCCCTCAGGACCCCCGGCTCGGCCGCCCTCGAGTCGTCGCGGATCATGTCGACCAGCGACCTTGCGGCGATCGGCGTGCTGCCCGACCTGCTGGCCGCCGGCGTCTCCAGCTTCAAGGTCGAGGGACGCATGAAGGACGCCGCCTACGTCGGTGTGACGACCGCCGTCTACCGCGAGGCGCTCGACGCGGCGTTCGCCGACCCGGAGGGCTTCGCCGGTACGGCCCGAGTGGAGCGCGCGCCTCGAGCAGAGCTTCTCGCGCTCGTTCACCACTGCTCATCTGGAGGGCCGCCACGACGACGTGCGCAGCGGCGGCCGCGGCGGCCACCGCGGCGTGCTCGTCGGCCGGGTCAGCGGGTTCGACGAGGCGACGGGCCTCGTCCAGATCAAGCTGAGCAAGCCGGTCGCCGAGGGCGACGTCGTCTATCTGTACACGCCGTGGGGTCAGACCGAGCCGCGGCGGCTGGAGGCGGGCGGCGACGCCACCATCGCGCTGCGCCTGCGCGAGCGCGTCTCCGTCAAGGACCGCCTGTTCCGGCTGGCCGCGGCCGACGTCGGCGAGCTGGGTCGCGACCTGGTCACCGGACGCGTGGCGCTGCGGCCCATCGAGCTGGCGATGCGCCTGACCGGGGGCGAAGGGGTGCCCGCGGAACTCACCGTGACCGACCTGCGCTCCGGGGAGGCTGTCGCGGGCGTCACGCCGGAGCCGCTCGCCGCCGCGAAGACGGCCGCCCTGAGCGCGGAGCGCGCCCGGGACGCCCTCGGCGCCCTCGGCGGCACGCCCTACAGCCTCGCCGACCTCGAGTTCGCGGTCGCCGACGGGGCGTTCCTGGCCGTCGGCGGCCTCAAGGACCTGCGGCGGCGGGCCGTCGCGGCGCTCGGCGAGCGCCGCATCGCCGCCGGCCGCCGCTCCGGCGGCCGGGCGGTGGACGCCGCCCCGCAGGCCGTTCCGGGCTCGCCACCTGTGGAGCGGCCGATCGCGGGGCGGGTCGCCCCCGGCTCACGGCTCGCCTCGCCGCCTCCTGTGGTCGTGCGCCTGCGCCCGGGCGAGACGCCGGCCGCGCTCCCGCGCGGCGGCGCCTGGTGTCTGGACGTGTTCACGGGCGACGCGCCTGCGGCGGTCGCCCGCGCCCTCGATTCTCTGCGCGCCCGCGGGACCCCGGTGCGCGTGCGCCTGCCCGAGGTCCTCTTCGATGCGGACGCGGCCTGGCTCGCCGAGATCCTGGGCCTGCCCTGGGATGCGGTGGTCGCCCGCAACCTCGGCACGCTGGGCTCATTCTCCGTTGGCTTCGTCCTGGAGTACCCTCTGCAGGGCCTCAACTGCCTCGGCGCCGGCGTGGCCGCCGGTGTCGCCGGCGCCTGGCCCGCAGCGGTCACGGCCTCTCCGGAGGCGTCGTTGGAGGAGGTCGCCGCGCTGGAGCGCGCGCTGGCCGGCGCCACGCCGGGCGAGCCTCCCGCGCTCGAGATCCTGGCGTTCGGGAGGCAGCAGGTCCTGCACACGCGCGACCTCCTGGGCCGGGCGGAGGGGCTCTACGAGGCGCCCGGCCCGGACGAACACGTCTCGCTCCTCCTCGAGGACGCCAAGGGCTACGAGTTCCCGGCGGAGGCGGACGCGGGCGGCACCAGGATCTTCAACGCCCGCGTCACCAACCTCGCGCCCAACCTGGCCGAGCTGCGCGCGGCCGGCGTCGCCACCTTCGTCGTCGAGCAGGCGGCGATGGACGAGGCCGAGCGTGCCGCCTTCGCGGCCGGCGGTCTCGAGGCGCTCGCGCCGCTGGCGTCGCGCGAGCGCTCCACCACCGGCCACCTCTTCCGCGGCGTCGCCTGAGGCCGCCCGCTCGCCGGCCCGGCCGCCGCCCTGTGCTATCATCACGGCGGCCGCGCCGCCCGGCGCGGGCTCGCTTGCGAATATCATCCACGGCGGCCGCGCCGCCCGGCGCAGGCTCGCTTGAAGCCTCCGGTCGGCCCGTCCGAGTCTGCCGTACCCGTGCGAAAGGACCGAGCCGTGGCCGACCGCCGCCTCATCGACGACCTCATGGTCGGCGCCGTCGACGTGCTCCCGGAGGGAGCGCTCGAGGCCAAGCTCGATCTCGCCGATCGACAAGGACGGCCGCTGCGCGTCAAGCTCGGGGTCGACCCCACAGCCCCGGACATCCACCTCGGGCATACAGTCGTCCTCAACAAGCTGCGCCAGTTCCAGGACGCCGGCCACGTCGCGGTGCTCATCATCGGCGACTACACGGCGCGTATCGGCGACCCCTCGGGTCGCAGCAAGACGCGCCCCCGCCTGGACGGCGCCGTCATCGACGCCAACGCCGAGACCTATAAGGCGCAGGCGTTCCACATCCTGGACGACGACCCGGCGAGGCTCGATATCCGCTACAACGGCGAGTGGCTCGCGCCGCTCACCATGGAGCAGCTCTTCGAGATCACCGCGACGGCCACGGTGGCTCGCATCCTCGAGCGTGACGACTTTGCCAAGCGCTGGGCGGCACATCAGCCCATCAGCATGCTGGAGATGCTCTATCCGTTCGCCCAGGGGTACGACTCGGTAGCGATCGAGGCCGACATCGAACTCGGCGGCACGGACCAGGTCTTCAACCTGTTCATGGGGCGCGACCTGCAGGCGTACTTCGGCCAGGAGCCACAGGCGATCATGACGATGGACATCCTGCCCGGCACCGACGGCGTCGAGCGGATGAGCAAGAGCACGGGCAACTACATCGGGGTGACCGAGGACCCGCGCGACGTGTACGGCAAGATCATGAGCATCCCCGACGGCGTGATGCTCGCGTACTACCGGCTGCTCACGTCGCACCACGCCGACGAGCTGGCGCGGCTCGAACAGGACTTCGCGAGCGGCGCCGCGAGCCCGCGTGACCTCAAGGCGCGCCTCGCGCGCGAGATCATCACGCGGCTCCGCGGCTCCGCGGCCGCCGCCGCGGCGGAAGAGCACT
>CAWAUK010000033.1:0-54265 GCA_963784975.1 uncultured Thermoleophilia bacterium
CGCGCCAGTGGTCCATCTGCTGCGACCGTCTCTGGGGGCACGGTCAGGGGGTCTGTCCCAACGGCGCCCGACCCAATCCGGGGCACGAGGCAAGGGGGAGCGCATGTACGGCAGAGCTGTATCCACACGGAGAGCCGCCACAGCACTGGGGGTGGTGTTGATCGTTGTGCTTGCCGTCGTCCTGCTGGCCTCGGGCTGCGGCAGTTCCGGCTCGAGCAGCGGCACATCAGGATCACCTGCCGCGTCGGGGTCGAACATCCTGCGGGTCGCCTCGCTGTACGGCGTGACGACGTGGGACCCGAGCTCCAGCTACAGCACGGAAGTCATGTACATGGCCAACTGCTACGAGCCGCTGGTCTACGCCAATCCCGCCGGCAGCGCCGACCCGTTCTCGCCGGGGCTGGCCACGTCGTGGACGGCCGCCACTGACGGCCTCTCGTGGACGTTCAAGCTCCGCCAGGGCGTGAAGTTCCACGACGGCACCGCGTTCAACGCCGACGCCGTGAAGTACTCCCTGGGCCGCACCATGAAGCTGAATCTCGGCGCCGCCTACCTGCTCAGTCCGATCAAGACCATCCAGGTCGTCGACCCCTACACGGTGAAGTTCGTGCTCTCGGAGCCCGCGCCGATCGACCGCATCATGTCGGCGGACTACGCCACCTGGATGTTCAGCCCCGCGACCAAGGGCAAGAGCCAGGCCTGGTGGGACAAGGGTAACGAGGCCGGGACCGGGCCGTACATGCTCGAGAAGTACACCGCCGAACAGGAGATCGTCTTCAAGGCCAATCCCGACTGGTGGGGTGGCTGGAAGGACAACCAGTTCAAGCAGGTCGTCGTCCAGCTCGTCGGTGACGCCGGCACGCAGCGTCAGCTGCTCGAGTCCGGCGCGGTCGACGCCATCAACCTCGTCGCCCGCGACCAGGTCGATGCGCTCAAGGCCAACCCCGACATCACGGTCTACACCGGTCCGAGCCTCAACTCGTACCTGATGTTCTTCAACACGCAGCGCAAGCCGCTCGACAACGAGAAGGTCCGCCAGGCGCTCTCGTACGCCGTTCCCTACGCGGACCTCATCACCGTCGGCGCCGGCGGGTTCGGCACGCAGTCCCGGGGTCCCGTCCCCATCGACCTGTGGCCCAACACCGACGGCACGGTGCACCAGTACACCACCGACTACGCGAAGGCCAAGCAGCTTCTGGCCGACGCCGGGTACCCGGGCGGCGGCTTCACCCTCGAGCTCACGTACACGTCCGAGAACTCCAACGAGGCCGCCTACACGCCGCTGATCAAGGAGGCGTTCGCGAAGGTCGGGGTGACGGTCAACATCAAGGCGCTGCTCAACACCGCGGATGCCGCGAAGGCGCGCGGAAACCCGGCGAATCGCCAGGACCTCGCCATCCAGCTCTGGTGGCCGAGCCTTCCGGACGGCATCGACAACCTCAAGCCGATGTTCGGCTCCGAGTCGGAAGTGGGCTACAACTGGTCCTACTGGTACAACCCCGAGTTCGACAAGCTCATCGCCGAGGGGTTCAAGCTGAGCGCCACGGATCCCACGGCGGCGCTGGTGCCCTACGACAAGGCGCAGAACATGCTCGTCGACCAGGCGATCGCCGCGTTCCTCTTCGACGACCAGACCGTCGCCGCCCACCTGGCGACGATCAAGTACAGCGACTCGGCGATCAACTTCAACTACCCGCAAGTGCAGTTCTGGACGCAGATCACCAAGTGACGACCTGACTCCCTTGGGCGGCGGCCTGCCTGTCTCTCGCGCCGGCCGCCGCCCATCATCTTGCCTTCACGGCAGGACCGCTGACCTTGAGAGGATGGGCCGGGTTTGACGATCAGGGCCTACGTAGTCCGCAGACTGGCGCTCGCGATCTTCGTGCTCCTCGGCATCGCGTCGGTCACCTTCGTGATGGCGCGCATCGTCCCCTCGAACGTCGCCCAGACCTACGTGGGCGCGAACGCCCGCCCGGAGCAGATCGCCCAGGCGACGAAGATCCTGGGCCTCGACAAGCCGCTGTACGAGCAGTACGCGATCTACATGAAGGGCCTCGTCACCGGCGACTGGGGCGAGTCGCTGCGCACCAAGCGCCCGGTGCTGAACGACATCCTGCACTTCTTTCCCGCCACCCTCGAGCTCGTCGCGGCGGCGCTGATCGTCGCGACCTTCTTCGGCATCATCCTCGGGGTGACCACGGCGCACATGCGGGGCGGCTGGCTCGACCACTTCATGCGCCTCTTCTCCACGGCGGGAGTCTCGATCGCGTCCTTCTGGCTGGCGCTGATGCTGCAGATCCTGTTCTTCAGGATGCTGCACTTACTGCCGGTGGCCGGCCAGACAAGCATCGTCGTGGCCCAGGCCCACCCGATCACGCCGATCACCGGCATGCCTGTCGTGGACGCGCTGATCACGGGCAACTGGGTGGCGTTCTGGGACGCGGGCAGGCACTTCATCCTGCCGGTCATCACGCTCGCCGCGTACCCGATGGGCGTCATCATGCGCATGACGCGCTCGTCGATGCTGGAGGCCATGGGCCTCGACTACATCCGCATGGCGAGGGCGATGGGGGTGCCGCCGCGGAGCCTGCTCTACAAGGCGGCGCTCAAGAACGCCCTCGGGCCCGTGTTCACCGTCGTCGGCCTGACGTTCGCGAACGCCCTGACGGGCACGTTCTTCGTCGAGTTGATCTTCGCCTGGCCGGGCCTGGGCTACTACGCGACCACGTCCATCCTGGGCGCCGACTACCCCGCCATCGTGGGCGTGACGGTCATGATCGCGTTCGTGTACGTGATCGCCAACCTGATCGTCGATATCGCCCAGGCCGTCGTCGACCCGCGGATCGCGCTGAGATAGGAGACGGAGCATGGAGGTCGCCCAGACAGCACGACTGGCAGACTGGCGGGTGCGCCACCAGTCGTCGCTCGATGAGGCACGCTACAACGTCCGCGTGTTCTTCAAGGACAAGCTGGCCGTCGCCGGCCTGGTCATCATCCTGTTCACCATCGCCGTCGCGCTCCTCGGCCCCTGGATCGCCCCGTACCCGGCGCAGGGCCGCGGAGAATCCAACCTCACGGAGCGGCTCCAGGCGCCGAGCGCCAAGCATCTCCTCGGCACCGACAACTACGGGCGCGACGTGCTCAGTCGCGTCATCTACGGCGCGCGCATCCCGCTCCTCATCTCCTTCGTGACCACGGCCGCCATCGTCCTCATCGGCGTCCCCATCGGAGGCATCGCCGGCTACTTCGGGGGCAGGTTCGACGAAGTGGTGATGCGCATCTGCGATGTCTTCCTCGCTTTTCCGTCGCTGATCCTCGCCATCGTGTTCGTGGCGTTCCTCGGGCCCAGCATCCGCAACGCGATGATCGCCATCGTCCTCTCCTGGTGGCCCTGGTATACGAGGCTCGTGCGCGGCATGGCCGTGTCTCTGCGCGAGCGGCCCTACATCGAGGCTGCCAAGACGATGGGCGTCGGCGACTACACCATCATCGCGCGTCACATCCTTCCCAACTCGTTCGGGCCGGTCATCGTGCAGATGACGCTCGACATCGGCACCGTCATCCTGGCGGCCGCCGGCCTCAGCTTCATCGGGCTGGGCGCCCAGCCGCCCGTGGCGGATTGGGGTCTCATGATCTCGGAGGGGCGTGAGTACATCCTCGACCAGTGGTGGATCGGCGCCTTCGCCGGCCTGGCCATCCTGATCCTGGTGCTGGCCTTCAACCTCGTCGGCGACGGCCTGCGAGACGTCCTCGATCCGCGGTCGAAGAGGTAGGCGGCGTGGACGAGCTTCTCAGGGTGCGCGGCCTCAAGCTGCAGTTCCGCAGCATGCGCGGCGTCGTCAAGGCGCTGGACGGCGTCGACCTCAGCGTGCACGACCGCGAGATCCTCGGCCTCGTGGGCGAGTCCGGCTGCGGCAAGACCATCACCGGGCTCGCCATCCTCGGCCTGCTGCAGAAGCCCCAGGCCGAGATCACCGGCGGCGAGATCAGCTACCGGGGCCAGGACCTCCTGGCCAAGAGCGACAAGGAGATGCAGGACCTCCGCGGCCGCGAGATCTCCATGGTGTTCCAGGACCCGCTGGCCTCGCTCAACCCCGTGTTCCAGGTCGGGCACCAGATCGAAGACGTCGTCCGCATCCACAAGGGCGTGTCGAAGAAGGAGTCGCGGGAGACCGCGCGCAGGGCGCTCGCCGAGGTCGGGCTTCCGGCCAGCGACGAGACGCTCAAACGCTACCCGCATCAGTTCAGCGGCGGCATGAGGCAGCGGGTGTGCATGGCCATGGCGCTGGCCTGTGGATCGCCGCTGCTCATCGCCGACGAACCGACCACCGCGCTCGACGTCACGATCCAGGCCCAGATCCTCAACCTGCTGCTCAGGTTGCGCGAGGAGCTGGGCGTCGCCCAGGTGATCATCACGCACAACGTCGGCGTGGCCGCGCAGACCTGCGACCGCATCGCCGTGATGTACGCCGGCAGTGTGGTCGAGGAAGGGCCGGTGGTCGAAGTCCTCAGCCGGCCGCGACACCCCTACACCATCGCGCTCTACCAGTGTCTGCCTCACGGCCACACCGCCTCGGAGCTGCAGACCATCCCGGGCACGGTCCCCGATCTCATCTCTCCGCCCACCGGCTGTCGCTTCCATCCGCGCTGCAAGCACGTGCTCGACGTGTGCCCCACCGCCAAGCCACAGCCTGTGCAGGTGGGCGACCGCCACTGGGTCTCCTGCTTCTGGGCGACCGGTCAGGACGCCGTGTCGCCCGGCCGCGAGGCGTCGTCGTGAGCCTGCTGCAGGTCGACGACCTCACGGTCCACTTCCGCATCCGCCGCGGCCTGGGCAAGAAGTCGGTGGACACCGTGCACGCCGTGGACGACGTCTCGTTCGCGATCACCGAGGGCGAGACGCTGGCGCTGGTGGGTGAATCGGGGTGCGGCAAGTCCACGGCCGCCCGTGCGGTCCTGCAGCTGGTGAAGCCGACCGCAGGCGCCATCCGGTTCCTCGACCAGGACCTCTCCGGCCTGAGCACGCGCCGGCGCCGCAAGGTGATGCGCGACGCCCAGGTCGTGTTCCAGGACCCGTACTCGTCGCTGAACCCGCGCATGACCGTCCACGACCTGGTCGCGGAGCCGCTCCGGGCCCAGTCGCGCATGAGCGGTCGGGAGCTGGAGGCGCGCGTCCTCTCTCTGCTCGAGATGGTCGGCCTGGGGACGCAGCACCTGTGGCGCCGCTCGCACGAGTTCAGCGGCGGCCAGTGCCAGCGCATCGCCATCGCGCGGGCCCTGGCGCTGGATCCGAAGCTCGTGGTGCTCGACGAACCGACCTCCGCGCTCGACGTCTCCGTGCAGGCGCGCATCCTCGTCCTGCTGGACGACCTCCAGCGGCGCCTCGGCCTCACCTATCTGTTCATCGCCCACGATCTCGCGGTCGTCGAGTCCATGGCGCACTCACTCGCGGTGATGTATCTCGGACGCATCGTCGAACAGGGCCCCGCGGCGGAGGTCTTCGTCGCTCCTCGTCACCCCTACACCGTCGCTCTGCTGAGGAGCTCTCCGTCTCCCGACCCCGAGGAGCGGGGCACGATGAAGGTGCTCGAGGGCGACGTGCCCAGCGCCGTCAGGCCTCCCGAAGGGTGCCGCTTCAATCCGCGCTGCCCGTTCCGCATGGACGTCTGCACCACGGAGTGCCCGCAGCCGCACGCGGTCGGCGGTCGCCTGGTCTCGTGTCACCTGCCGGACGACTTCGACACGAGCGCGACCGGCGCGGCAGTGCTCGTGTGACCAGTCAGTACGACTCCATCTTCGTGGACGTGTGGCGTGGTCCCTCGGTCGAGAGCCGGCGACGTCGTGGGCGAGCTCGTCGTGTCCCTGCCGGGCGGGTGAGCCGGCTCAAGTCCGTCAGCGCGGAAGTGCGGGCCACGTCGCCTGTGCGACGATCCTTGGAGGGATGCCAGGACCCGCGCTCCTCACCAGTGCGTCTGAGACTCGGGTACCGGCGCACCGGTAACGCCACGAATCCAGAAGACTGACGCTCGATCCGCTGACGCCTTCCCACGCGCGGTACTGCGCCGCTCGTGGGCCCGGCCGGCGCCATCTGCGACGTCGCCGCCCGGCCCTTCGTCCGTGACTGGTCGGCAACTGCTCGGTATTCCTGCCCAGCGGCGCGCGGTCTTCAGTTCAAGTCACCCTCCCTTCCCGCCGAAATGGGAAGCGACAAACGACCATGGAGGGGGCGTCATGATTCGACGGTACACGACTGCGCAGAGCCTGCGGCTGCTGCCGGCACTCTTCGGCCTGCTGCTCCTGGCGCTGCTGCTGGCGCCCGCGGCCCTGGCCACGGTGGGCTCCGGCCCCATCGCCTGGCTACCGGCCGACTCCACCTACGGAGCCGGCGAGTCGGCCTTCGTCGCCGTGCCGCTGGCGCCGGCCGGTACCGGAGCGACCTCGCTGGGCGTGGGCGCCGCGTACGGCGCCGGCTTCTGGGACGGTTCGAGCGAGGTCTACGTGATGGGCTTCGTCAACACGATGCCGATGGGCATGCCCGGCATAGCGGAGACGGAGCTCAGCACCACTCCTCTGTACAACGGCGTCCCGCTGAAGCTCGTGTTCCAGAAGACGGCGGGCCAGCGCGTCGACTCTGTCGCGATTCTCGGCGATCCTGATTCGCTCGTCTCCCTCGAACCGGCCGACCCGGCCGCGCTCACCGCGGCCACCCAATTCACGGTGCGCGCCACGGTGACCGATCCGGTCCAGTCGGCGAGCGGCAACGTGGGTGCGGCGTTCGGGCTCATGGTCGACTGCTCGAGCCTGGGCGCCCGCGACTTCCAGGGCAGCTTGTTCGTCACCAACATGCACTGGCTCGACATCGATCCGCCGACGTTCAGTTCTACCGGTCTCGCCGGCCTGAGTGCGCACGGCAACCCCGGCACCCAGGCCACCTTCGACGGCATCTTCGCGCCGGCGTTCCTCACCTCGATGGGCTTCTCCGACTTCAACCAGGTGCAGGGCTACGTCGACCTGACCGCGGTCACCGGCTGGAGCGGGGCGGCCTTGACGGTGCCCGGCGTCGGCGATGGCAGCCTCTGGCCTCTGGGGTCATGGAAGTACCGGGTCACCAACAGCACGTGGTGCACGCACGACATCCTGTTCGGCCGGCTGACGAGTCCGGCCAAGGCTGTGGGGGTCTCGCCCAAGGGCACGATCGCCACCGCTCGGCCCACCTTCAAGTGGAAGAAGACGAACCTGGCCGGCAAGTACGAGGTGCGTATCTACAAGGGCAGCAAGCTCCTGCTGAAGAAGACGGGCGCGACGCTGCTCTCGTGGAAGGCGAGCAAGGCCCTGCCCAAGGGCGTCTGGCTCACCTGGAAGGTGCGCGCCGGCAACTCGGCCGGCTCCGGGTCGTACAGCACGGCGCTCAGGTTCAAGGTCCGCTGACGGGAGCTGGGGGCGCGGCCGGCGCGGCCGTGGGGCGCGGCCGTCGGCCGGTCCGGCAGAATGAGCGAACGGGGGGACCGCGAGGCTCCCCCCGTTGTCGCCTCGCCGGACCCGCGAGCTGACGCGCTCAGTCCTCGCGCCTGCATCGCCTACGTCCCCACGGCGTCGTCACTCTGGTCTTGCCGGCTGCAACTGCCCATGATCCGCGCATGACCGACGCCGCCTGTGGTATATATCGATGGTATATATCATGGGGGTGTGCGATGGCTCGGACGGCCAGGCTCTTCATGAACGGCCGCAGTCAGGCGGTGAGGCTGCCGGCCGAGTTCCGGTTCCCGGGTCGCGAGGTGCTGATCGAGCGGCAGGGAGATGCAGTGGTGCTGCGGCCCAAGCCCGATGGTTGGGACGACTTCTTCGGCCGGCAGTCGCAGGCGCCCGAGGACTTTCTCGCGGACCGCACGGACCGCGCGCCCGAGGACCGCGAGCTCTTCTGATGCGGTACATGCTGGACACGAACATCTGCAGCTACGTGCTCCGGAGCCGGCCGGCCTCGGTCAAGAAGCGCTTCGACGAGGCCGGGCCGGACGCGCTGGCCGTTTCCGTCGTGGTGTTGGCCGAATTGCTGTACGGCGCCGCGCGGCACCCGGCCGGCGCCGTCATCCGGCGCGAGATCGGCGACTTCGTCTCGCGCCTGGCCGTCCTGCCGTGGGACGAGGCGGCGGCCGAGCACTACGGCGACATCCGCGCCGAACTCGAGAAGCGCGGCAAGCCGTTCGGCGCTATAGACCTCATGATCGCCGCGCACGCGCGCAGCCGCGGCGCCACCCTGGTGAGCAACGACGTGCGGCACTTCCGCAGGGTGGAGGGTCTGCTGGTCGCGAACTGGGCGTGACGCAGGCGATCGCGCGCGCCGGCGTGGCCGCCGTCAGCCCAGCCGGGCGATGACGTCGTCGGTGGTGACGATCTCGGCGAAGCCGGCGCCGAGCGCCGTCAACGTGTTCGCCAGCACGACGTCGTGCGGCACTTCGCGACCCTCGGCGTCCTCGAGGTCCGGGCCTTCGACGGCGTCGGCCGCGAAGAGCACCTCGTAGTCGCGGCCGTGCGCGTCGCGCGCGGTGGTCTCGCAGCAGAAGCTCGTCATGAGGCCGCAGATGACGACCGCCCGCGCGCGGGCGGTGTGCAGCACGGCCTCGAGGTCGGTGCCCAGGAAGGCGCTGTAGCGGCGTTTCACCACGACCACGTCACCCGGCTGAACATGCAGCTCCGGGATGAGCTCCACGCGCGGCGTCCCCTCGACGAACGAGTCTTCCTCGTCGGGCGCGGAGAAGTCGCCCATGCGGCCGGCGTCGCTGCCGTCGGCGCGGTGCGCGTGCCGGACGAACACGGGCGCCAGTCCCTGGGTGCGGAACGTGTCGATCAGCCGGTTCACGTTGCCGACGATGTCGCGCGCGTGCTCCACGAAGGCCGGGCCGTCCTCGTCGAAGTACTCGCCCTGCACGTCGATGACGAGGAGCGCCACCCGCCGGTGTGCCAGGTCGTAGACCATGGTCAGTCGGGCACCTTGCCGCCGGCGTGGCACTTGATGCAGTCGGCGAGCGCGGCCGCCGACTGTCCCTCGTGCTGGCCGACCACGTTCGACTGCGTGTGCTGGTGGCAGCCGAAGCAGGTGTAGGTCGTGGTGCCGCTGGGGTGGCAAGTCTGGCAGGTGGACGCCTGCTTGTCGGTGCCGTGGTTCACCGGGAAGATGTCGTGGTTGAAGTTGGCGCCGCCCCAGCCGGAGGTGTTGTGGCACGAGCCGCACTGCGTCCCGAACGAGCCCTTGTGTGGGTCGCTCTTTCCGTGGCACGAGTTGCAGTCCTGCGGCGTGCTCTGGAAGTCCTGAAGCGACTTCGCGTTCGCGTGGCAGGCGCTGCACGGAATCGTCGCGTGCTTGCCGGTCAGTTTGAACGCGAACGGTTGTGCATGTCGGCTGAGAAGCTCCCGGTCGAGCGCCGTCAGGGTGCCGTTCGGCCCGTGGTGGTCCGGGTGGCAGCCGGCGCACGTGGGCGAGCGCGTGGCGAGGAGAGCGCCGTGCAGTCCTGTCTTGCCGCTGATCTGCGGCGCTACGTCCTCGTGGCATGCGATGCACTTGTCGGCCATGGTCTGGGAGCTCCACGGCGCCGTGTGGCAGGCGCCGCACTGGTTGCCGAGCCCCGCGTGGCTCGCGACGCCGCCCAGAGGCGCGGCCTTCGCCTGCGAGTTCAGCGACCCGGGGCTGAACAGGAACGGGCCTAGGAGCAGGGTGAGGGCGATGACGACCACGACCAGCACGACGGCCAGCGCGATCCCGGTGGGTGAGAAGAAGTTCGGGTCGCTCTGTTCATCGATCGCGTCACCGGCCCGCACTATCGCTGCAGCGTCGCGTAGTAGAGCGCCGCCACCACGTGGATGAGGGCGGCGATGAAGAGGACCCAGGTGAGCGGAACGTGGAACGTGTGCCAGGCGGCCAGCGCTCTTGCGCCGCTTCGCGAGCCGGCGCTCGAACTCGTCCCTCGCACGTGCGCCGGCCGGTCGCTGCCTCCGCACGACCGTTCGCGGCACCCTCGTGTAGAGGTAGCGGCCTACGAGTCCGCTGATGACGACGACGACCGTGAGCAGCATCGCCAGCCCGGCGAGCCCGTTGAACTTCATGGCGGTGTGCAGGAGCACCATGTACGGCCCGACGAGACCCGTCACCATGTGGAACTTGAGCCAAGCGGCCGTGCTGCCCCAGCTCGCGTCGGTGCGCAGCTTGCGCAGCGAGTACAGGGTCGCCGTCATCAGCATCAGGATGAAGCCCGCGATGCCGATGCCGTGGCCGACGAGGCTCGACGCTTTGGGGAAGGCGCTCGCCTGCGAGTACGCGACGCCGTAGAGCGCCGTGACCGCCACGATGGCGGCG
This sequence comes from uncultured Thermoleophilia bacterium, assembly GCA_963784975.1. Taxonomy (GTDB): domain Bacteria; phylum Actinomycetota; class Thermoleophilia; order UBA2241; family UBA2241; genus CAIXSE01. The sequence continues at coordinate 10,349 of CAWAUK010000033.1, forward strand.
AGCGCGTAGACCAGCTCGGGCAAGTGCCCAAGTGCCTCGAAGCGCTTGTTGTCGCTTGGGGCCGTCGGCGTGCTCGGCGCCGGCGCCGCCTCCGCTGAGAGTTCGGGAGCTCGCCTAGACAAGCTGTTCCTTCCACTCGCGCCAGAAGCCCTCGAGGATCTCCGCGATGGCCGCGCCCGTCGCCTTCAGGCCGGCCGCGATGCTGCCCACGTCGGCGCGCGCCTCGATGAGCTCCTGCAGCGGGAAGGACAGCGCCTGGTCGCCCATGACGACCGCGCCGGCCAGATTGCGCTCTCCCAGAGCGAGCCGCACGCGAGCCCCGCGTGCCTCAGTCTCGAGCGCCACGGCGTCCCCGAGCTCGGACCATGTCTGGCTGTCGCCGCGTGACAGGCCTTCGAGGTCGGTGTCCTTGCCGCTGCCCACCGTGCCGATGATGGTCGTGTGCAGGCCGGCCAGCCTGGTGACGTTGAGAGGCACGCCGCTCTCGTACACCTCGCGCGGCTCCGTGGCCATGTTCAGACCGGCGACGCGGCCCTTGAGGACCGCCGAGTTCCACAGCACCTCCATCGTGCGACGGCCGGTCACGGGACTGACGGTCTCCGCCACGTCGCCGGCCGCGAAGACGTCTTCAGCGCTCGAGCGCAGGTAGTCGTCGACCAGGATGCCGCGTCCGCAGTCCAGCCCCGCCGCCCGCGCCAGCTCGATGCGCGGGCCGACGCCGATGGCGACGGCCACCATGTCGCACGGGATGCGCGTGCCGGCGCCGGTCTCGACGGCGACCACGCGGCCGTCGCGGCCATGGATGCCGGCGAGCTCCGTGAAGTTGTGCACCCGCACGCCTTCGCCCTGCAGCCCCTTCTCGACGACGTGCGACTCGGTCTCCGACAGCACGTTCCGCCAGTAGCGGTCCTGGCGCATGAAGTAGTCCACGTGCACGCCGTGCGCGTGCAGGCCCTCGACGATCTCGAGGGCCGTGATGCCGCCACCGACCACGACCGCCGCCTTGGCGTCGCGGCTCCTGCGGATGATGTCGCGGGCGTCGTCCAGGTCGTCCAGCTTGACCACGCCGTCGAGCTCCACGCCGGGCACCTTGGCGGGGATGGCCGTGGATCCGGTGGCGATGAGCAGGCGGTCGTAGGTGAGCTCACGGCCACTCTCGAGGGTCACCCGGTGTCCGCCGGGATCGATGGCCGCGGCGCGCTCCTGGAAGATCGTGAGATCGAGACGGGCGAGGTCTGCGGCGCTCAAGGGGCGGAGCCACTTCTCCGGGACCTCCTTGGCAAGGTAGTAGGCGAGGCCGGGCCGCGAGTAGTAGCCGTGCGGGTCGGCGCCGACCACGACGATCTCCGCGCCGGCGTCCGCGCCGCGGATGGCCTCAGCCGCGGCGATCGCCCCCGGGCCGATGCCGATCAGAAGATGGCGCCGGGCCATGTCAGCGGATCCTTGTGGCGCGGGCGGCGGCGGCGGCGTCCGCGATCGGCTCGAAGCGCAGCAGGCCGCGCGGGCAGCGCTTCACGCATTCTCCGCACGTGAGGCAGCGACTGTCTATGACCGGCTCGCGGAGCCAGACGTGACGCCGGACGTCGATCGCCATGGGGCAGTTGAAGGAGCAGACGCCGCACTGGACGCATCGCTTGGGTTCGGGCAGGACCCACGCCGTCGCGAGTGTGTCGTACTTCTCCTTGTCCGAACTGAACCAGCCCACGGTGATCCCGGCACCCTTCCTGGATGTGGCTGACAGGGAGTCTACGTCAAACGAGTCGCGACCAGTATGTCACGAACACGGGCCGGCGACCGCCGGATCGTGTTGCCGGCCGCCGATCCTGTCGCCGCGGTCCGGTGTGTCGCGGCATATCATCCCCACCAGAAGGCTCCACACAGGAAGGCGCCGCCGCCCCGGCGAAGGACCTGACCGCGATGCGACTGATCCCACCGACCATCAGCGAGACCACGCAGAGCGACGGCGAGCGCGCCGTCTTCGAGGCGCTGGCCGCGGCGGGCCGGCCGGGCACGGGGCCGGCGGCCGCGGCCGCCTCCGGCCCCGACACCGCCGGCTGGACCGTCCTCCACTCGTTCGACATCGCCGACCATCGGCGGCAGCTCGCCGGCGAGATCGACTTCCTCTGCGTCGTGCCCGGCAAGGGCGTGCTCGTCGTCGAGGTCAAGGGCTGTCACGAGCTCGCCCGTCACGAGGGCGACTGGTACTACGGGCGCAACGCGGAGCCGGACCACCGCGGGCCGTTCCGCCAGGCGAGCGACGCGATGCACAGCCTCCGCCAGCGCCTCGTGAAGCTGCATCCCGAGCTCGGCGGCGTCCCCTTCTGGTCGGCGGCCTGCTTCCCGTTCATCGACTTCACAGAGAGCTCGCCGGAGTGGCACTCGTGGCAGGTCATCGACCGCCGCGCGCTCCAGGCGCAGCCCATCGCGCGGCTCATCGAGGGGGTGCTCGTGCAGGCGCGCAAACATCTCGTCGAGCACCACGCCGGCTGGTTCCATCCGGAGAAGGGCGAGCCGACGCCGCACCAGTGCGACGCGCTGGTCGACCTGCTCCGCCCCGACTTCGAGTTCTTCGAGAGCCCCAAGTCGCGCCTGCAGCGGCTCAACGAAGAGGTCCGCCACTACACCGACGAGCAGTTCGAGGCGCTGGACACCATCGACGCCAACCCGCGCATCGTCTTCGACGGCCCGGCCGGCACGGGGAAGACGCTGCTGGCCATCGAGGCCGCGCGTCGCGCCGCCGCGCGCGGCCGCCGCGTCCTGCTGCTGTGCTTCAACCGTCCGCTCGGCCGCTGGCTGCAGGACGAGACGGCAGGGATGGGACGCGGCGTCACGGCGCGCACCCTGCACGAGCACCTGCGTCTGCTCGCCGGCATCGCGCCCACGCGCGAGCAGCGCTGCCGCACCGAGTTCTGGCAGGACGAGTTGCCGGCGATGGCGCTCGAGGCGCTGCTCGAGCGCGAGGGGGACGCCGGCCTCTACGACGAGATCGTCCTCGACGAGGCCCAGGACGTGCTCCGGCGGAGCTACCTCGACGCCCTCGACCTGAGCCTGCGCGGCGGCCTCGAGGGCGGCCACTGGCGCTTCTTCGGCGACTTCACCTGGCAGCGCATCTACGACGCCGCCGCGCTGTCGGTGGACGAGTTCCTCGACCCGCCGGCGGCCGCACGCGCGGCCGGCGCCGTGCCGGTCTCCGCGATGCGCTGCGAGCTGCGCATCAACTGCCGCAACACGCCGCGGGTGGCCGGGCTCGCCTGCGCCGCCGGCCACGTCTCGCCCGGCTACCGGCGCGTGCGCCGCCCGGACGACGACGTCGAGCCCGAGCTGCGCTGGTACGGGGACGCCGGCGAGCAGCTCGAGCTGCTCCGGTCCGTCCTCACCGAGCTTCGCGACGACGGCTTCGCCGGTCCGCGCGTGGTCGTCCTCAGCCCCTACGGCAACGAGCGCTGCGCCGCCGCCCAGCTCACCGAGCAGCCGTGGCGCGACCGTCTCGCGCCGCTGGTCCGCGAGCCGGGCGAGGGCGAGGAAGAGGAGGACGTGGGCGACTGGCTCAAGGCCTGCATCCCGAGCGACCTCGACGCCGTCGACCTGCGCTCGGGCGCCATCAAGTACGCCTCGATCTACCGCTTCAAGGGTCTCGAGTCGCCGGCCGTGGTGATCACCGACGTCGACGCCGTCGAGACCCCCGTGGCCCGCTCGCTCTTCTACGTCGGCTGCACGCGCGCGCTGCACCGGCTCGTCGTCCTCGCGAGCAAGGACGTCCGCGCGGAGCTCAGGATCTCATGATCGCCGCGCAGGCGTGCGGCCATGGCGCCGCGCAGGTGAGCAACGACGCGCGCCACTTCCGCGGCGTGGAGGGCCTGCTGTTCGCGAACCGGGCGTGACGCGCTGTCGGCGGCACGGGTCATGTGTCGCGAGCGCGTACGTTCAGCGGTACGCCTGGAGACACGCAGGTGCGCCTGCACGTATGTCTGGACGTACATCACGCGCGCACTACCTGCCTTCCGCCGCGCCTCGCCTGAGGCCTGGGTACGTCTCGCGTGGCTCGCGGCGGGCGTCAGCCCCTGCGCTGCTCGCGGCGGGCGCGCAGGTAGGCGACGAGCAGGGCGTCGCGTTCCGCGACCAGCTCGTCGTAGCTGCGGGCGCCCTTCTCCTCCGTGAGCCCGGCGTCCAGCGCCTCGGCGGTCTCGGGCGGGAACGTGGTCCACGTCGCGAGGTCGCGCAGCATGCCCTCCTTGACCGCGGCGAGGTGCTCCACGTGGCCGACGATGCCGTCCTCGCCGCCGCCCAGGTCGTAGAGCAGGTGCGGGCCCATGGCGGCCCAGCGCAGGCCGGGGCCGCAGCTCACGGCCTTGTCCACGTCCTCCACGGTGGCGACGCCGCGCAGCACGAGGTCCACGGCCTCGCGCCAGAGCGCGGCGGAGAGCCGGTTGGCGAGGTAGCCGGGCAGGTCGCGCGTGAGCTTGACCGGCTCTTTGCCGACGCTCGCGTAGAAGTCGGCGGCGCGGTCCATCGCCTCCGGCGACGTCAGCGCGCCGGGTGCGAGCTCCACCAGTGGAACGAGGTGCGGCGGGTTGTACGGGTGGGCGGCGAGGCAGCGCTCCGGGCCGGTCGCCGCCGTCTGGATGTCGCTGATGGAGAGGCCGGACGAGCTCGAGCAGATGAGCGCCGCAGCCGGCGCAGCGGCGCTGACGGCGGCGAACACCTCGCGCTTGATCGCCAGGTCCTCACGCACGCACTCCTGCACGTGGGTGACGCCGGCGACAGCGGCTGCGAGGTCCGCGGTCCCGGTGAGCAGTTCCACGCCGCGTTCAGCGGTCTGCAGGTCGGCGAGGCCGCTCCCGGCGAGGAAGCCGGCCGCCGCGGCGGCACGCTCCACGGCGGCCTCGAGCCGCTCGCCGTCGACGTCGTGCAGACGCACCTCGAGGCCGGCGGCCGCGAAGAGGCCGGCCCAGCTCGCTCCGGTCAGGCCGGCCCCGATCACGGCCACCCGGCCGCGGGCGGCGGCCGGGCCGCGAGCCGTGGGCGTTCCGCTGTCTGCGTGCATCTGGGCGCTCCCTCCGTCGGTGGCGACGATTCTACCGCCGCCTCGCGGGCGGTGTCAGGGGCCGAACGACAGGGAGACGGGATCAGAGCGGCAGCCGGATGGTCGCGACGGTGCCATCGCCCGGCCGGCTGGCGAGGTGAGCGTGCCCCGGTGCGCCTCGACAACGTTAAGCGGCCGGACGAGTAACATGGCCGCATGACGACTGAGGCCGGGCAGACGGATCCGCTGCGCATCGCGCTCGTCCAGCTGCGCCCCGTGGACGGGGACAAGGAGCGCAACCTGGCCGCCGCCGGCGCAGCCGTCGCGACGGCCGCGCGTGCAGGCGCCCGGCTCGTCGTGCTCCCCGAGTACGCGCTCACCGGCTTCCCCGCGGAGCGGATGCGCGAGCTCGCGGAGCCTCTCGACGGCCCGAGTGCCGCGGCGTTCCGGCGGATGGCCGCCGGATCCGGCGTCTGCCTCGTCGCCAATCTGGCGCGCCTGGCCGCTGCCACCGGCGCCGGGCATAGTCCAACGCCGCGTGACGCCACCCGTGACGCCACCGATGACGCCACCCACGACGCCACCCATGACGCCACCCGACGCCACCGACGACGCCACTCGCATCTTCGACACCACGATCGTCCTCGCGCCGGACGGCGAGCTGCTCACCGTCTACGACAAGACCCACCTCTTCGACCGCGAGAAGACCGTGTTCACGCCGGGCGCCGCGCTCGAGCCGCCGTTCGTGTGGGGCGGCGTGCGCTTCGGCGTCCTCTGCTGCTTCGACATCGAGCTGCCCGAGCCGGCGCGCACGCTCGCGCTCCGCGGAGCCCAGTGCCTGCTCGTCCCGAGCGCCAACATGGAGCCCTGGGGCGAGCATCATCGCGCCTACGTGCGCTCGCGCGCGCTCGAGAACCACGCGTTCGTCGCCTACGCCAACGCCGTGGGAGCGGCGTCCGGCTACGTGTTCGAGGGCGGGAGCTGCCTCGTCGACCCGCTGGGCCGGGTGCTCTGCGACGCCGGCCGCGACGAGACGGTGGTGTGGGCGGACCTCGACCCCGCGGTGGCGGACGAGTCACGCGTGTCGGGGACTACCTCCGCGAGCGGCGGCCGGAGCTGTACGACTGACGCGGGTGTGGGGGCCGGCCGGCGGACCGGTGCGGCGTCGCGCCGGCGGCGGACGGGCGGCGGCGGATGCGTCAGCCGCGCCGGAGCGGCCGGTCAGCCCGCCGGCGTGAAGCGCGCGACGTCGGGCTCGGGGAGCATCGTCCACGAGCCGCTGACGCCCTCGTGCTGCGCGCCCAGCTCGACGTGCAGGCGCGCGATCCCGAAGTCGATGGGCGCGGTCCAGTAGAGCTTCTCGGCGCGCCGCCATCACCAGGTCGCCTCCCTCCAGGCGAAAGCGCCACGGCTGCCGGTTCGCGCCCGACGGCGCGAGTCTGGCAGCCTGTACGGCGGAGACGGCCCACTGGGGCCAGCCGCCGTCGAGGATGCCGGACGCGAGCTTCTCCACGCTCAGGCGCGCCGAGGCCTTGACCATGGTGCGCAGCAGGCGCTCGCCGCCGGCCTGCTGCCGCGTCGGGTACCCGAGCGGCGTGACCGCGACCACCTGCTCGCCGGGCTCGAGGTGCACCAGCTTGCCGGCGCCGGCGTGGTCGAAGGAGCCGGCGATCCAGCAGGTGCCGAGCCCGAGGCGCGTCGCCTCGAGGACGAACCCCTCGCCGAGATAGCCCACGGCCGCCTGCACGTCGTCGGGGACGTCGTCGCCCGCCGGCGCGCGCCCGACGAAGGCGGCCGCAAGCGGCGTGCCGCGTGACCTTGCCGTAGCTGCCGATGAGACCGGTGAAGAGCAGCTGGGCCGGGTCGTCGACGAGGCACACGCGCGCCGGCGCCGTAACGGCGCCCGGCCGCACGGGGGCCGAGTCGGGCTCTCCGGCCGGCGCGTTGGCGCCGTCGCAGAAGACCTCGAGCTGTTCGCGCAGCTCCGCCGGCACCGGGCGCCCGTCGAAGCGGCGGCGGGAGATGCGCGTGGAGAGCACGTCGTACCATTGGGCCCTGACGTCCATAGACCGGCATGATAGGGGGGAGGGGCACGCCGGTCCAGCGCCGGGGGCGAAGTCGCGCTGGGCCGTCCGGTTCGTCACCGGCCGGTCGCCCGGCGGGACGTGCCCGGGGCGGCCCCGCTCCTGTAGTCTTGCGCCATGTCCATGCTCGCCATCGCCGCCGCCGCTCTCTCCGTCGCCTGGGCGGTCCTCGTCGTCGTGGCCCAGGTGCTCAATCCGGACCAGAGCCCGCTGTCCATGGGCATGAGCGGGCTCGCCCGCGGCCGGGCTCCGTGGGTCATGAAGTCCTGCCTTCCTCGCCCGCGGCCTGTCGGGGCTCCTCCTGCTCGCGGCGCTGCCGGCGCAGATGCCCCTCGCCGGGTGGGTACTCGCCGGCGTCGTGCTCTTCTGGGTGTGGGGAGTGGGGTCGGTCGTGCTCGCGCTCGCCGACACCGACATGCCGGGCGAGCCGCCGACCTCCGTGGGCGCCGCGCACGCCGTGACCGCGCTGGTTGCGTACATCGCCGGAGCGGCGGGCGCGATCGTCCTGTCGCTCGCCATGTTCCACGACGCCGCCATGTCCGGGGTGGCCACGTGGGCGCTGCACCATCTCCGTCACTGCGGCTGCCGCTCTGGTGGTGCAGTTCGTCGCCTTCGGCGCGGCTGCTCGCGAGGCGCGGGCCGCCGCGCCCCTCGCAGGCTCCGTCGCTGGCCGGCCGCCGCGTCTCTCGCGGGCTCCTCTGCTGGGCCGTGTCCCCGGCGCGAGACGCCGTCGCTGTCGCGCCCGCGCCGGCCGCCGCGCTCCAGCTCGCCGGCGTCCCGCCGCAGCTCGACGCAGACGCCGCAGGCGAGGGCCGGCTCGCCTGGCGGCCCGCCGGCGCGACGAGGGACGCCCTGCAGGGCCTGGCCGGCTACGCCGGCCTCTGCCAGCGCGTCTTCGTCGGGCTGCTCATGGCGTGGACGCTGCTCGTCGCGCTCGGTCTCTTCGCGGCTTAGCACGACCCGCTTCTTCCCCTGCGCGAGCGGACCTCGGTGATGTTTAGTGCATGTTTGGGCACTAATCACCTGTGTGACAAGACCGAATCGCATCTCCGTCCATCAGCGAACTGCAAGGAGCTCTTCTCATGGACTCTCGCGAATCCCGCGGCGCGGGCTGGCAGACGTTCTCCGGCCTCGTGCTCGCTCTCGGCGGCATCTTTGCCGCGATCGACGGCCTCATGGCCGTCTACAAGTCGACGTTCTTCGTCGGGAACGCGGTCTTCGTCTTCAGCGACCTGAAGACCTGGGGCTGGATCACGTTCGGGATCGGCGTCGCCGCCTTCGTCTCGGGCCTCGCCGTCTTCAGCGGCCGCGAGTGGGCCCGCTGGATCGGCATCGGCATCGCCGGCCTCGGCGCGATCGGCCAGCTGCTCACCGCCCAGGCGTACCCCCTCTGGTCGCTCATGATCATGGGCGTGTACCTGCTCGCGGTGTACGGCCTGGCCGTCTACGGCGTGCGGGAGAGCTCGGCCAGCTCGAGCAGCACCTACCGTTACGAGACAACGACCACCGAGACGACGGAGCGTCCCTCGGGTATCTCAGAGGTGAGTGACCAGGATCGCCGGGCGGCGTAGCCGCTCCCGGCGACGACCGGCACTCGAGCCTGAGACTCTGGGCCTTACGAGGCTCTCGGGACCCGGGAGGCAGCGGCCCCCCTTCCCGTTGCCTTCCCGGAGCTCATCGGGCGGCGGGCGTGGCGCCAGACACGCCCGCCGCCCGATGGCGTGACATGGCCGGCGTCCTTCAGCCTTGCACGAGCCCGAGAAACTCGTCGGCGTCGACGTGGACCGCGAGTTGCTGTCGCGCCGGCAGGCTGGAGCGCTCGAAGCGGGGCTTGCCGGCCAGCGAGCTCATCTGCACGATCGCCTCCATCGAGCGCGCCCCGTGGATGTACTCGTCGATCTCGAGGAACGCGCGCAGCACACCCTCGTCGATCTGCAGGCGGGGCTCGTCGTGAGCGCCATCGCTCACCAGCATCTGCGGCGCCCGCGAGGAGATGAGCGAGCGCAGCATCAAGGCTCGTCTCAGCGAGGACGCGACGTCGTGCGGGCCCTGCCGGTTCGGGCCGTTGACGTTGATGTAGCCACGCAGGCGGCTCACGAAGTCGGGCTTCTTCGCGGCGCGTTCCCCCCGCTCGTCGCCGAATCCGATGAAGTCGTCGTAGCTCACGGACGTCCCACCGGCGAAGACGAAGATCGCCGGCCCCAGCGGATGGAAGCCGGCGCCGTCGTGGAAGCGCCCCTCGGCCATGGGCGAGAGGAAGTGGCGCAGCCACCCGAGCGGCTCGCCGTCCAGGGGGGTGTCGAACTCGTCCCAGAAGACAAGCGCGAGGTCGCCGCGCAGCGCCACGTCGCGGATCTCGTGGAACGCCGCGTGCTGCGCTTCGACAGAGCGCATCTGCGAGAGGTCGTACTCGAGCCTCGCGATGCGCCCGGGCAGGAGCACCGTGGCCAGCTGGCGCACGGCGAAGGTCTTGCCCGCCCCCGGTGGTCCGAAGACCGCGATCGGCAGGGGAACGCCGCCGCGCACCCCGCGCAGCTCCTGCTGCACGTACTCGTCGAGGATGTTGCGCACGCTGCGCAGGCTCTCGATCTCGGTCCGGTCCACCGACGACCAGGCGCCCACCGTCTCGACGGGGATGCCGAAGGGCAGCGAACCGGAGCCATGGACCGCGGCGGTCGCGGCGACGTGCCCCATGGACGTGTCGGCATAGGTCTGGGCGAGGATGGAGTCGCCCCGGTCCGGCCGGTACACGATGCTGGCGAACTCCCCGCCATGGCTGGTCAGCGCGGCGGCGACGGCGCCGAGAGGGAACGGGTTGTGCGGCCGGTCCCGGTCGCCGTCGACCTGGAAGCCGGCCACGTGCGCGGCGCGGGCGGCCGCGAGGCCGCGCTTGACTGCCTCTACGAGGCCGTCCTCGCGGCCTGCCGTCAGCTCGAGGGTCACAGCGGCGTCCAGACAGCGTCCGTAGCCGGCGCCCACGCCGGGGTAGCGCACGCCCCAGTCGCCCTCCTGCACGTGTGGGTCGAACACGAGCACGTCGCTCCCGTCCCTCTCCACGATCACGGCTCCCGCCGCGCCGACGATGACGATGACCCGGCGCGCCTGGGCAAGCGGGTGCGCACGCACGGCGGCGATGATCTCCTCCGTGAGCCGCTCCCACGACAGCGGATACCCCACCTGCATGCCGGCCTTGCGCAGCTCGTCGGACGAGGTCAGCACGGTCAGGCGGTCGGCGTGCTCGGCGAGCAGCAGGCGAGCGAGCGGCGACCCCGCCAAGGGGGCGCCGGTCTGCCAGACGACGGCGCCCGGTGACGCCGCCAGCAGGTCGGGGAGGTCGGGGAAGTCGTCGCGGTAACCGCTGGCGTGGTCCACGATCAGCACCGTGTCCACCCCGGGCGGCGGCGGCGCCGCCGCCGGCCGCCGCCTCGCCCGGTCGGTTCCCTTGAACTCGGCGATGCGCCACGCCATGCCTTGCCCGCCGCCCACCTCGCGTGGGAACTGCTCGATGTCCGCGAAGGTGTGCGCGTAGCTGGGGTGTCGCGGCGAGGCCAACGCGGCGCGCGGCACGCGCGCGCCGACGACGCTCACGTGATCGAGGCCGCTGACCTTGAGGGTGCGGCGCAGGATGTCGGCGTGGGACGCCGCCCCGCCCGCGCTCGCGAGCGCGCGACAGGCGTAGTCGCCGCCCCACATCCAGATGAAGTCGAGGGCGGCATCCCGGCGCGGGGCGTGGGACAGCAGCAGCCAGTCGATGGTGACGTCGCCGGTCACGACGATCGTGCGGGTCGGTGGGGTCATGGGGGTCTCCGTCGTCTTGAGGGGCCTCACGTCCTCCACTTGTACCCCGCGGCTGGACACCGAAGCCCCCGCGTGGACGATGCGAGCGCGAAGTCCTACGATGGAAGCAGGTCACGGCCGGCGACGGAGGTCGCCGGCGGTGTCAGAAGGGAGGGCAGCGCCATGAGCCACACAGGGAGATCCACATGAGCTTCGAGGACGTCCGCGCACGCCTCAATCTCTTCGCCGTCCTTCCCAACCTCGAGGACGTGGTGCGTGGGGACCCGGAGATGCGGGAGCTGGTCGCCGACACGCGCCTCAGCGTGCGCTTCACGATCGCCAACGGTCCGAGCACGACGGTGCGCTTCGCCGAGGGGACGTGCACCGTCGGGCCGCAGGCGAGACGCGACGAGGCCGGAGGGCCCGGCGCCGCAGGCGCCGGCGGGTCCGGCCCCACCGTCCGCCTCGCCTTCGCCTCGGCGAGCCACCTCAACAAGATGTTCGACGGCGCGTCGCAGCCCATCCCGCTCTGGGGCTTCAACCACCTCGGGTTCCTCAAGAAGGAGTTCACCGAGCTGAGCGACCGGATGGCCTACTACCTCTCGCCGACCGACGAGCTGCTCGCGCATCCCGGCTACCTGGCGATGAACACGCTGCTCACGCTCAACACCGCCGCCTTCGCCGTCCCCGTGCTGCTCGGCCACGACCCCGAGTGCGCGCCCCTCAGGCACGGGCTCTCGCACGGCACCATCGTGATCAAGGTGCTGCCGGACGGCCCCGCCGTCAGCCTCGTCTGCGGGGCCTCGGGCGTCCTGCCGGTCAAGGGCGAGCTCACGCACCCGAGCGCGCTCGTCCTGCTCAAGGACCTGCGCACGGCCAACGACTTCCTGGCCGGCAAGCTCGACACGTTCGTCGCCGCCGTCATCGGCGACGTCCAGCTCTGGGGCCGGGTCGCCATGGTCGACACCCTCGCCCTGGTGCTCGACAGGGTCGGCAAGTATCTGGCGCCGGCGGACGAAGCCGCCCCGGCCGCCGCGACCGCAGCCGCGGGCTGAGGAGGGCGACGACATGGACACGTACTCGTTCGCCCGCTCCCAGGAGCTCTTCGTCCGCGCCGCCAAGGTCATCCCCTGCGGCATCCCCGGCCACTTCAGCCCGGCGCCGCTGGTGCCGCCGACCGCGTATCCCTTTTTCGCCGAGAAGGGCACGGGCGCGCACTTCACCGATGCCGACGGCAATGACTTCATCGACTACATGTGCGCCTACGGGCCCATGGTCCTCGGCTACGACAACAAGGTCGTACACGACGCGGCCGCCCGGCAGCGCACGCTGGGCGACACGCTCGGCTGCCCGTCGCCGGTCATGATCGAGCTGGCGGAGAAGCTCACCTCGATGATCGCCGGCGCCGATTGGGCGTTCTTCGCCAAGAACGGCGGCGACATGACCGACTACGCGACGATGATCGCCCGGGCGGCCACCGGCCGCCCCCTCATCGTCGCCATCGAGGGCGGCTACCACGGCGTGTCGCCGTGGATGCAGGGCCTCGGCCACCACGGCGTCATCGCCGGCGACGTGGACGGTTTCGTGCGCATTCCGTGGAACGACGCCGGCGCGTTCGAGCGCGTGCTCGAGGAGCGCGCGGGCAAGGTCGCAGGCTTCATCGCCACGCCGTACCACCACCCGACCTTCGCCGACAGCGAGCTGCCCGCCGACGGCTACTGGCGGCGCATCCGCGACCTCTGCGACCAGCACGGCGTCGTCCTCATCGTCGACGACGTGCGCTGCGGGTTCCGGATCGGCCTCCGTGGCTCGGCCGAGCACTTCGGCTTCACGCCCGACCTCGCCTGCTACTGCAAGGCGATCGCCAACGGCTATCCCATCTCCGCGCTGGTCGGCACCGAGGCGATGAAGGGCGAGGCCGCCAAGGTCTTCTACACCGGCAGCTACTGGTACCAGGCGGTGCCCATGGCGGCCGGCCTCGCCTGCCTCGCCGAGCTCGAGCGTCTGGACGCGCCCGCCATGATGCAGGAGTACGGGCGGGCGCTCACCGCCGGCCTGCAGCGGCTCGCCGACCAGCACGGCTACGAGCTCAGGGTCAGCGGCATGCCGAGCATGCCGTACCTGCGCCTCACCGACGACCCGAGCATGATGCTCCACCAGCGCTGGTGCGCCGAGTGCACCCGGCGCGGCGCCTACTTCACGTCGCACCACAACTGGTTCATGAGCTGCGCTCACACGCAGGAGGACCTCGACCGGACCATGGCGATCGCGGAGGACGCCTTCGCGGCGCTGGAGAAGAGCCCCGAGGGGCAGGGGGGAAGCTGATGCCGCTCTCAGCAGAGGAGATCAGGAAGCTGCAGGCCAAGGCCCGGCAGCTGCGCTGCGACATGGTCGACGTCACCGTGTGGGCCGGCGGCGCGCACATCGGCGGCGCGCTCAGCATGGCCGACGTGCTCACCGCGCTGTACTACCACTACCTGAACGTCCGGCCGGAGGAGCCCGACTGGCCCGAGCGCGACCGTTTCGTGCTCAGCAAGGGCCACGGGGGAGTAGGGCTCGCTCCGGTGCTCGCCGACAGGGGCTACTTCGACAAGGAGCTGCTCAAGGAGTTCAACCACTTCAAGAGCCCCTTCGGGATGCACCTCGACGGCAACAAGGTCCGCGGCGTGGACGCGAGCACCGGCTCGCTCGGTCACGGCCTGTCGATGGCCCTCGGCATGGCGCTGGGCGCCAGGTTCCAGAAGCAGGCCTGGCGCACCTACTGCATGCTCGGCGACGGCGAGTGCGACGAGGGTTCCGTGTGGGAGGCGGCCATGGCCGCTCACCACTACAAGGCCGACACCCTCACCGCTTTCATCGACCGCAACCAGATGATGATCGACGGCCGCACGGAGGACATCATGAGCCTCGAGCCGCTGGCCGAGAAGTGGAAGGCCTTCGGCTGGCAGGTGCGCGAGATCGACGGCCACGACTACGCCCAGATCGGCGAGGCGATCGAGGGCGCCCAGGCGACGCAAGGCGCGCCCACCGTCATCATCTGCGACACCGTCAAGGGCAAGGGCGTCGACTTCATGGAGGCCGAGGTCAAGTGGCACTACGGCTCCATCGACTCGGAGCTGGCGGCGAGGGCCAAGGCGTCGATCATGGCGGGTGACAAGGCCGGCGTCGCAGCTTCTCCGGCCGCGGGAGGTGCGTCATGACCGAGGTCACCGGCACCACCTGGAACGTCTACGACGCCAACACGCTGACGCAGGCCGAGATCTACGGTCGCGTCCTCTGCGACCTGGCCGAGGCCGACCCGCGCATCGTCGCGCTGACCGCCGATCTCGCCAGGAGCACCAAGATCGGCGTCTTCCAGGACAAGTTCCCGCACCGCGTGTTCAACGTCGGCATCGCCGAGCAGAACCTCTTCGGCGTGGCCGCCGGCATGGCCAAGAGCGGCCTGCTGCCGTTCGTCAGCACGATGTCGGCGTTCGCCAGCATGCGCGCGCTCGAGCAGGTGCGCACCGACATCTGCTACCAGAACCTCGACGTCAAGATCATCGCGACGCACGGCGGCGTGAGCTTCGGGCAGGCCGGCACCACCCACCACTGCACCGAGGACATCGCCATCCAGCGCTCGCTGGCCAACATGACGCTCATCGTGCCGGCCGACGGCTGGGAGACGGCCAACGCCGTGCGCGCCGCCGTCGAGCGCCCCGGCCCCGTGTACATCCGTCTGGGCCGGGGCTTCGAGCCCACGCACTACGAGAACGACGACTACGGCTTCGAGATCGGCAAGGCGGTGACGATCAGCGAGGGCACCGACATCACCGTCATCGCCTGCGGCGTCGCCGTCTACCACGCCGCCGAGGCCGCCAAGCTGCTCAAGGACCAGGACGGCATCAGCGTCCGCGTCCTCGACGTGCACACCATCAAGCCCATCGACGAGGAGGCGATCCTCAAGGCGGTCACCGAGACGCGCCGCATCCTCTGCGTCGAGGAGCACAACGTCATCGGCGGGCTCGGCAGCGCCGTCGCCGACGTCATCGCCGCCAGCGGCAAGGGCTGCGCCTTCGCCAAGAGCGGGCCTCCCCGACTGCTACAGCGAGGTCGGCTACCCCGAGGACCTCTACAGCCACTACTGCATCGACGGGGACGGCATCGTCGGCCTGGTGCGCGAGCTGCTGCACCGTGAGTTCGAGGCCGACGAGGACTGGGAGGACGAGTTCTGATGGGCGCCGGACCCGCAGCGGCGGCCGGCGCCGCGCCGGCGCCGCCGGCCGCCACGGCCGCGCCGGCGCCCCGGCCGCCGGCCAACGAGCTGCCACAGGCGCGCACCCGCGAGTTCCTGCGGGCGCGCCTGTTCCTGCGCGCGGCGCTGCCGTGCGTCAAGGTCATGCTCGAGGACGACCCGGCCACGGCGAAGCGCTTCAGGAACGTCGACGCCGTCGTCCAGTTCGTCGCCAGGAACCAGCCGCGCGCCGTCGGCGCCTACCTCTGGTTCGAGCACGGCGACGTCCGCGTCGAGCAGGGCTTCTGGGACGCGGACGGCCTCGGGCGCGAGCCGGACATCACCTTCACCTTCGGCTCGCTCGAGAAGCTCTGCGACTTCTTCGCCGGCAAGACGGTGCTGCCGGGCATCAAGGGCATGACCAAGCCCGCGCTCCTCGCCAAGGTCGTCCAGCTCCTCCTCAGCCTGAAGCTGATGCTGCCCAGCGCCCAGCCCGGCGACCCGGCCAAGCGGCGCCTCAAGGTCAAGCTCACCGTGTACATGATCACGACCGCGCTGAGCCAGTACAACAAGGGCGGCGACCCGGACATGCAGCGCTGGACGGCCAAGCAGCCCGACCGCATCTACCAGTTCTCGGTCGAGCCCGAGGGCATCGCCGCGTACCTGCGCGTGCGCGGCGGCCAGACCAAGGCCGGGCGGGGCGTCTACCAGCGCCGCCGCCCGTTCGTCCACATGCGCTTCAACGGCGTGGACGGCGCGCTCGCCGTGATGGGCAAGGAGGTCGAGTTCGTCGAGGGCGTGGGCAAGGGCATGGTGCGCATCGACGGTTCTCCCGAGTACGCGGCCAACCTCAACGACTTCATGATGCGCGTCCAGGCGCTGCTGACGGGCTGAGTTCGCCGGGTGCAGTCCGTCAGGGAACGGTGACCTTGGCGGTGGCGACTGCGTACTTGTCCACGAAGTACCCTGCCGAGATCGGCGCCGAGCCCTGGCCTCCATCGGGGATCGCGTACACGGTGAACGTGTAGTCCCCCGTGGGCAGATCGGACGTGGTGCTCGTCCCGGAGTCCATGGCCTGCCACTGCCCCGACTGCAGCACGCTGCGGTGGCCGTCGGGATAGGTGAGGACGACGGCGACCGAGGCCGTCCCGGAGCCGTCTGAGGTGACGCTGACCGTCGCCTCGTGGGCCTTGGGGCCGGCAGTCGCGGTGGCCGAGAATGTGGGCATCGTGGCCTTGCTCGCCGACCCACAGCCGGCCGTGAACCCGGCCGTGATGCAGACCGCGACGAGCATGATCATGAGGGTCGGTACCCGTCGCCCGGGTGTCGTGGGGCCGCTCGTCTCTCCTCCTCCGTCGTCACTTCAGTCTACGACATGACCGCCGTCGTGCGGCGCTCGCGAGCAGCGCGGCGCCGGGGCGATGCCGGCGGCCGGCTCGACGCGCTATAGCGATTCGGTGCGCCCCGAATCCTCGACGACGGTGACGGGGACGCTCTCCGGGACGTCCTTGCGGACCGCCGCCTTGAGCTTCGCCAGCGGCGGCGGTGAGCCCGGCCCGATCACCTTGATGACGATCTCGTTGGCGGACTGTTCCACGGTCTCGAGCTTCCAGGGGGTGCCCGTGACCCACTGCTGCGCGGCCGTCTCTGCGTCCGCTGCGTCCACCGCTCGTAGAGCAGGATCTGCGCCGACGAGGCGCCGAGCGGCACCACCAGGACGATGACGAGCACGACTATGGCGATCCAGGCGCCGTGGCCGGCCTTCTCGTCCCTGTCCTCCGCCTCGCGCCTGTAGCCGGCGGCCGTGAAGACGATCGCGCCGGCGATGAGGATCGCGGCCGCGTTGGTGAGGAAGAGGACGAAGGCGCCGAGCGCGAGGTCCAGCTGCCAGGAGCCGAGGGTGATACCCACGACGGCGAGCACCGGGACCAGGGAGATGGCGATAGCCACGCCGGCGAGGATGTCGGCGACGTCGCGGCGCGAGAGGGCGAACGAGCCGGCGATGCCGACGGCGACGGCGATGGTCAGGTCGAGCAGGGTCGGCGCCGTGCGCCCGACGATCTGCGGGTTCACGTCGAGCGGCATGCGGTTCACAGTGACCAGCACCGATCAGGACGCCGATGAGGATGTTCACCACGATGCCGCCGACGAGCAGCGCCAGGGAGCTGCGCAGGGCGCGGCGCTGGCCGGCGACGGCCGCCAGCGCCAGTCCATAGATCGGCGTGCCGAGCGGCGCGATGATCATCGCGCCGATCACCGCCGGCGTGGAGTCGCCGATCACGCCGCCGGCGGCGATGACGCTCGCCAGCACCAGCTGCACCCAGAACTTCGTCGACTTGGCGCGCTTGGCGCCGATGTCGAGGAAGACGTCGTCCTCGATGTCGGCCAGGGGCTTGCGGTATTCCTGCCCCGCGTCGATCACTCTCGCCAGCCAGCCCACGCCCATCCTCCGTCGCCCGGTCTTTGTGACGGCGCGAGTATACGAGAGGAGCGGCGGCCGGGGGAGGGCCTCCGGTCAGTCGATGACGAACGCTCGTAGCGGCCGGGGCCGCCGGCGCTCAGGCCCGCCGCGCCCTCGAGAACCCGAGCGCTGCGAGCCCCAGCGCGACCACGAAGAGGATCGCCGAGCCGGTCTTGGCCACGAGAGCGAGCTGGTCGGTCGCCTCGAGGGCGTTCAGCCCGAGCAGGATGTTGTGCCAGTCGTGCCCGGCACCCGACCCGTCGTCGCCGAACAGCGGCAGGACCATCACCTGTGCGTCGGCGATGTAGACCGAGACGTTGTGCAGGTTCTCGGCTGACCACGCGATCATCAGGATCGCGGCCAGTGAGTCGCGCCGCCACCAGAAGTAGCCGCCGAGGGCGAGCGGCGCCGCGACCTGCAGGAAGGAGCCGGCGAAGGAGCAGAGAAGCGCCGGCGCCCACAATGTCAGCAGGTGGCCGAACTCGTGCACGCCCAGATCGAAGGCCGAGAGGATCGGGATCCAGCCGCCGCGGCTGAAGGTGAGCCAGGCGAGGAGGACGGTCACGGCGGCGGCGACCACCCACTGCCACGTGAGGCGCCAGGCAGTGGTCGCCGGATTTGGCTCCAGACGGCCGGCGAAGACGAGGCGCGCGCGGGTCGCACGGGCGCTTGCGCCCGCGCCGATGCGCGCGCCGCCAGGTCTGTCGCGCTCGGCCGCGCCGCCCGCCTCGAGCGGGCGCGGCGCCGACGGCTCTCCTCCGTCATTCGTCGTCGGTCCCATCGGTCTCATCCTCCCGGACGACCATCGGCACGCGGGGCCTCGTCCATGACCCCGTGAGCTCGCGCACACTGTCTCTCCGTTCACCCTTTGCGAGTGATGCTGCGCCGCCCCCCTCTCGCCCTACGCTCGACACGTCCGCCATGAGCAACACCATCGCCCACAGGCCTCAGGTGCACCGTCACTTGCCGCTGCTGCCGATCTTCGCGGTCATCGCCGGCCGGCCTCCTGTCCTCGAGGCCGTCCCGGCGCCTGAGTGACGGCCTCGAGATAGCTTCGTTGCGCACCCGGCGTGCAATACTTCTCCCGGGTGCCCATCTACGACGACATCGGGATCTCGACGGGAGCCTACGCGAACTTCTCGCTCGCGGCGGCTCTGCTGCGCATCGGTGAGATCGCGCCCTCCGCCGAGATCCTGTCCGTCGGCCGTCACAGCCTGCTCGACGCGGCCAATGCTCGCGTCGTCGAGCTCGCGGGTCTGCCGTTCACGGTCCACGGGCCGTTCCTGCACTTCGAGTACGGGAGCCGCTCGCAGCGGCAGCACAGGGCGGCGTTCGAGGTGCATCGCCGCCACCTCGACATCGCCGCGCAGCTCGGCGCGCGCGTGTACGTCATCCACCCTGACCTGCAGCGCAGGTACAAGGGCTGGGACCCGCGCGTGGTCAAGACGCTCGAGAGCTCGTTCGAGGAGCTCGCCGCGCTGCAGGAGGAGTACGGAGTCGTCATCGCCGTCGAGAACCTGCCGTTCGTGCGGCACACGCACTTCCGGGCCCCGGGCGACCTCGACCTGCACGGCCTGGGGCTCTCGCTCGACGTGGGCCACGCGGCCGTCACGGGGACTCTCGCCGCGTGGCTGAACGACGAGACGTACGATCTGAAGCACGTGCACCTGCACGACAACGAAGGGCACGTTGGCGGCGACCAGCACCTGGCGCTCGGGCGCGGCATCATCGACGCCGGGCCGGTGATGGAGCTGGCCCGCGCCCATGGCGCCACCGTGGTGCTCGAGCACAAGAACGAGGCCGAGGTGATCGAGAGCCTGCGGCATCTGCACCAGCGCGGCCTCCTCGAACGGGCGATCAGGTAGGAAGGAGAGATGACGCCGACCGCAGACCCGGCCCGCATCGCCGACAGAGTCAGGTTTCTCGGCCGCATCCCACCCTTCAAGGGGCTGCCGCAGGACGACCTGCGGGAGTTCGCCGCAGCGGTCCGCGAGCGCGCCGTGGCCGCCGGCGAGGCCGTCCTCGTCGAGGGCGGCCCTCCCGGGCAGGAGCTGTACGTCGTGCGGCTCGGGGCGCTGGAGCTCATGCACAAGGACGCCTACGTCTCGGTGGCGACGGCCGGTGACGTGATCGGCCACCCGACGCTCCTGACCGGCCTGGCGCCCGAGTTCACGGTGCGCGCGCGGGAGGAGTCGCTGCTCTACTGCCTGCCGCGGGACGTCGCGATAGGTCTTCTCAGCCGTCCGACCGGCATCCAGTGGATGGCGGCCGACTCGCGCGAGCGCCTGGTGCAGGCCGCCGGCTCCATGCGCGCGATGCCCGACGTCCGCACGCTTCCGGTCACGTCGGTCACGCGCAGCAAGCCGCTCTTCTGCGACCCGGGGACCACGGTGCAGGAGGCCGCGAAGATCATGATCGCCGAGAAACGCTCGGCGATCCTGGTGCGCGGTCCCGGCAGCAAGGGCATCGCCGGCATCGTCACCGACGTCGACCTGCGCAACAAGGTCGTCGTCGGCGGCGTCTCGCGGCACGCCCCGGTCACGGCGATCATGTCGGCGCCGGTGCACACGATCGGCGCCGACGTTCTCGCCCCGGAGGCGAGCATCGCGATGATGGCCGCCGGCGTGAACCACATGCCGGTGATCGACGCCGACGACCAGGTGGTCGGCATCCTCTCCGCCAGCAGCCTGATGACGCTCGAGAGCCGCAGCCCGTTCGCTCTGCGCCGCGAGATCATGGCGGCCCACAGCGAGGACGAGGTGGTCGCCGCCGCCGCCGACATCCCCAAGCTCTTCGTCGACCTCATGACGGCGCACATCGACGCGCCCTCCGTGACGCGCGTCCTCACCGTGCTCCACGACTCGCTCACGGCGCAGTTCCTCGAGCTCACCATCGACCGCCTGGGCGAGCCACCGGTGCCGTACGCCTGGCTCGCCTTCGGCAGCGCCGCCCGGTCGGAGCTCACGCTCGCCTCGGACCAGGACAACGGGCTCGCCTACGACGACACCGACGACCCGGCGGTCGAAGACTACTTCCGCGTGCTCGCGCAGGCGGTCAACACAGGCCTCGAGCGCTGCGGGCTGCCCATGGATCCGCACGGCGTGCTCGCCGGGCGCCGGCAGTGGCGCATGACGCTGTCGCAGTGGAAGGCGGTGTTCGAGGACTGCCTGGACGGCAAGGACCTCGACCGCCTCGCGCGCGCCAGCGTCGCCTTCGACTACCGGCAGATCGCCGGCGAGCTCTACGTCGACAAGGTGCTCACGGACGTGCTCCGCCAGGTGCCGCAGCACAGGGGCTTCCTCAGCGGCCTCGTCAAACTCGGGACGAGGGTGAGGCCGCCGCTCGGCTTCCGCGGCAAGCTCGAAGGCAGCATCGACATCAAGAAGAACGGGCTCGTCCCCATCCAGAACCTCTCGCGCTACTACGCCTTCGCCTCCGGCATCACGGCAGCGTCGACGCTGGAGCGACTCATCGCGGTCCGCGACGTCGTCGGAGAGAGCGTCGAGTCCGAGCGCGTGCTGCGCGAGGCGTTCGTGAGCATGCAGCACCTGCAGCTGCGCCACCACGCCAACCACCTGCGCAACGGCCGTCCCCTGGACAACATCATCGAGACGTGGACGCTGCCGCCGCTCACGCGCGCGAGCCTGCAGGAGGCCCTGCGCGAGGTGGTCTCGGCGCAGAAGCGGTTCAAGCCGGTCGAGGGGCCGCGCTGAGGCACGAGGCCCGCGGGCATGGGCGATCGTTCTATCGGCTCTTCGCGCCGCAGCGCCGAGGATTGACCCGAGAGAGATCGCCGCGCCGGCCGCGGCCGTCCGACAGGGGGAACGAGTGAAGCTGCTCATCGCGCACGGTGATGCCATCTCGAGATTCGCGCTTCGCAGGGTCGCTGCCGGCCTTTCGGGCATCGGGCTCGAGCCGGTCGAGTCCGGCGAAGGGTCGCACACGGTCGACCTGCTCACGGCGCCGGACGCGCCCGACCTCGCCGTCGTCGACTGGGACTTGCCCGGCTGCGACGGTCCCGAGCTGTGTCGGCAGGTACGCGCCTGCCGCCGCTGCCCGCCCGCCGTACATCATCCTGCTGACGCACAGCGAGCACCCGGTCGCCGAGGGCCTTCAGGCGGGCGCGAACGACTGCGTGGACGCCGACGCCCCCGGACACGAGCTGCAGGCGCGCATCATCGCCGGGCGCCGGCTCGCCGCTGGCGTTCGGTGAGAGCGGACTGCGGCGCGCCGCTCCACGCTCGGCGCGATCCGGGCGTCGCACGGCGGTCCCACGCACGTCTGCTAGACTTCTCTGGCCAACAGCCCCCGCAAGGTGCGCGGGCGCGCAAGCAGAGAAAGGACCACCCGCATGACCCTGCACGTCACCCTTCCCGACGGCTCCCCTCTCGAACTCGACGACGGCGCGTCCGTGCACGACGCCGCGGCGGCGATCGGCCCGCGGCTGGCGAAAGCCGCCATCGCGGGCCGCGTGACCGCCGCCGCCGATCCCGACGTCACCCTGCTGGTCGACGCGGCCGCCCCGCTCCACGACGGCGACCGCCTCGACATCGTCACGCTCAAAGGTCAGGACGCCGACGCCGTCGACATCCAACGCCACTCCGCCGCGCACGTCATGGCGCAGGCGATCGTCCGCCTCTTCCCGGGCACCAAGTACGCCATCGGCCCGACCATCGAGAACGGTTTCTACTACGACCTCCAGCTGCCCGAGCCCATCGCCGAGGCCGACCTGGTGCGCATCGAGAAGGAGATGGCAAGGGTCGTGAACCAGAACCTGCCGGTCGAGCGATTCGAGCTGCCGGCGGACGAGGCGCTGGCGGTGTTCGGGGCCGGCGAGCCCGGCACGGGCGCCTCCGGCCTGCCGACCGGCCTCGACCAGCCCTTCAAGGTCGAGCTCATCGAGGACCTCGTGACCGCCGCCGAGGCGACCGGCGACGACGTCCCGACCATCAGCGTCTACCGGCAAGGCGAGTTCGTCGACCTGTGCCGCGGTCCGCATCTGCCGAGCACCAACAAGCTCGGCAGCGGCACCTTCAAGCTCACCAGCCTCGCCGGCGCCTACTGGCGCGGCGACGAGAAGAACCCGATGCTCACTCGCGTCTACGGCACCGCCTTCCCGAGCAGGGAAGAGCTGGCGGCGCACCTCGAGGCACTCGAGCTCGCCCGCCAGCGCGACCACCGGCGCATCGGCCGTGACCTCGACCTCTTCAGTTTCCACGAGGAGGGGCCCGGCTTCCCATTCTTCCACCCCAAGGGCATGCGTCTCTGGAACGCGATGGTCGACTTCTGGCGCGCCGAGCA
Organism: uncultured Thermoleophilia bacterium; assembly: GCA_963784975.1. GTDB lineage: Bacteria > Actinomycetota > Thermoleophilia > UBA2241 > UBA2241 > CAIXSE01. The sequence goes on from CAWAUK010000033.1 coordinate 33,208, forward strand.
CGTGCGCGCCGGCTACGAGGAGATCAGCACTCCGGTGATCCTGCGCCGCGAGCTCTGGGAGCGCAGCGGCCACTGGGACAACTACAAAGAGAACATGTACTTCACCACGATCGACGACCAGCCGTACGCGGTGAAGCCGATGAACTGCCCCGGCGGCCTGCTCATCTACAAGAGCCGCCGGCGCTCCTACCGCGACCTGCCGCTGCGCATGGCCGAGCTCGGTCGCGTGCACCGCCACGAGATGAGCGGCGTCCTGCACGGCCTCTTCCGCGTGCGCTACTTCACCCAGGACGACGCGCACATCTACTGCACCCCCGAGCAGCTCGAAGAAGAGGTGCTCGGCGTCGTCCGCTTCATGAAGCACATCTACGCCTCGTTCGGCTTCAGCGACGTCAAGATCGAGCTGAGCACGAGGCCGGAGAAGAGCATCGGCTCGGACGAGGTCTGGGAGCTCGCCGAGGGCGTCCTCGGCCGCGTGCTCGAGGGCGAGGGCATCGACTACGTGCTCAACCCGGGTGACGGCGCCTTCTACGGCCCCAAGATCGACTTCCACATCCGGGACGTCATGGGCCGCACCTGGCAGTGCGGCACCATCCAGGTCGACTTCGCCATGCCCGAGCGGCTCGACATCACCTACACCGGGGCCGACAACGAAGAGCACCGGCCGGTCATGATCCACCGCGCGCTGCTCGGCAGCATCGAACGGTTCATGGGCATCCTGCTCGAGCACTACGGCGGCAACCTGCCGACCTGGCTCGCGCCGGAGCAGGCACTGGTGCTGCCCATCGCCGACCGTCACGGCGACTACGCGCAGGAGGTGCTCCGCACCCTGCGCGCCGCCGGCGCGGGCGAGGCCGGCGAGGCGCCGGTCACGATCCACGCTGACGTGGACGACCGCGGCGAGAGCGTCGGCAAGCGCATCCGCGACGCGCAGCTGCAGAAGGTGCCCTACATCCTCGTGGTCGGCGACCGCGAGGTGGAACAGGGCGCCGTCGGCGTGCGCGAGCGTGGCGAGGACAAGGGCGCGCGGCCGCTCGCCGAGTTCGTCGACGACCTCGTCGCCGAGGTGCGCGAGCGGCGACTGCCGGCGGCGGGCTGAGCTGTGGCGGACAAGCCGGAGAAGACGGGCGATGCCTGCCTGCGTTGCGGCAAGCCGCTGTACTCAGTCGGCGCTCATGACTTCCGTCTCGGCGGGACGAGCGGCGGCTGGAAGCTCCTCTGGGCGAGTGGGCCGAGCTGGGCGAGGAGATGGTGAGCTTCGAGGTCCTCGCCTGCAAGGGCTGCGGCAAGGTCGAGCTCCGAATCCCCGACGAGGCCTGAACCGCTCGGCGATGACAGTGCGGACGATCCGTGACGAGGGACTCGGGGTCGCCTTCGCGATTGACGACCGGTTCGCCGACGTCGGCTTCGCGCGGGACGAGGACCTGCCGACGGCGCACTTCATCGCCTCGGCGCCGGCGGACCGCTGGATCGCCGCACTCGCGATCGTGGCCGTCCGCGCCGAGCCGTTGCCCGCCGACGAGTGGCTCGCCGGCCAGCTCGCGCGCGCCGAGGCATCGTTCGCCGAGTGGTCGCCGGAGGCCCACGAGATGTCAGTGGCGCCCGAGGCGGCTTCACTCGCCGGACGCCCTGCCATCCACGTTCGCTACCGGCTGTTAGGGAGCGACCCGGAGGATGGGGCGACGCCTGCGGACGCCGGCCCCGTCCAATCCTCGATGGTCGAGCACTGGACCGTGCTCGTCGAGGAGCGCCGCTGGCTGCTCGCCATGGAGCTCATGGTGCAGCCGCCGGAGCGGTGGGATGCGGAGCGGGAGGCACTCGAGCTCCCTTTCTGGTCGCTCGAGCTCGTCTGACCGGCCCCCGGCGACGCGGGGCGTCGGCAGCGAGGGCGGCCGGTGGTCTCAGGTGTACACTTCCGGCAGGTCGCCGTCGACTACGGGGGGTCCGCGATGAAGACTCGGCTCGTCCTTCTCATTCTGCTCGCCCTGCTGGCGTTCGGCGTCGCTGCACCGGCGGCGCTCGCTTTGCCGGGCGACCTCATCCGCGCGCGCACGTGGGGTTCGTCCGCGGTCACCAGCGTCGTCGGCGCCCGGGTCGCCGTCGCCCCGACCGGTGACGTCTACGTCGCCGCGAGCGTCGACCACGGCGCGACCGGCATCGACTTCGTCGTCGTGCGCTACACCTCCGCGGGTGTGTTCAAGTGGGCGCGCTTCTACGCGGTCACAGGCAGTGACTGGCTGCGCGCGATCGCCACCGACCGCGCCGGCAACGTCTTCCTCTGCGGCAGGTCGGATGGGTCCAGTGGCCCCTATGACTTCCTCACCGTCAAGTTCAGTCGCGCCGGCAGACGGCAGTGGGTACGCCGGGTAGGCTCAGCGGCCGGGGGGTGCGAGGCCCGGGACCTCGTCACCGATCGGTACGGCAACGTTTACGTGACCGGCTCCGTCTCTCACGCGGCCACGGGCGGGGACTGGTACACGGTCAAGTACTCACCCGCGGGTGTGAAGCTTTGGGACCGCTCGTTCTCGTCCTCGAACACACGCTTCGAGGAGGGCTCGGCGCTGGCTTGGGGGCCGGACGGCAGGCTGTACGTCGCCGGTGAGGCGGCCGAGATCGGCGACCTGGCGAGCGACCTCTGCGTGAGGCGCTACTCGACGGCCGGGCATCTCGACTGGACGCGTCGTCAGGGCGTGCCGGGGCTGAATGACCTGGCGAACGACATCGCCATCCGCAAAGCTGGGATCTGCGTGGTGGGGGAGGCTCTCGCAGGTGGGGTCAGACAGGGTCTCGTCTGGAAGCTCACGCTCGCCGGGGTCAAGTCGCCGCTCAACGTCGACGACGATCCCGGCGCGGACTACAGGTACAAGCGGGCCGGCATCGACAAGTACGGCAACCTGGTCGCGGCCGGCTCGATCACGAGCGTGGGTAACACCCTGTTCTGGGTCAAGCGGTATCGCGCCGGCGGCGGGAGTGACACCACCTACGAGGCCGCCGGCGGGTCGGGTCCAGGTTCGGCGAACGGCCTGGCCGTGACCGGCGACGGGACGATCTATGTGACCGGCATGGTCCCGACGCCGGCCACGTTCACGGACGTCTTCAGCCTGGCGCTGTCCCCGTCGTGGGTGCGACTCTTCGCGCCCTACTGGGACTACGAGTTCGATTCGGGAGACGACCTCGCCCTTGACTCCGGCGCGTTCTACGTGGGCGGGGTCAGCGACGCCAGGCTGCTGCTGCTCAAGTACGCGCGGTAGGGCGGCAGGGCGAGAGCGGCGGAGGGCGGCGTGCGGCCACAGGTGAACTGGACGACTGCGGCCGAGCGCAGCCTCCTCATCGACCAGGCGCTGGAACTTCTCGAGACCACCGGCATGCGGTTCGGACCGTCGGCCGCACTCGAGACGCTGGCGGCGGCGGGGGCGCGCCTGGACCGCGGAGCGGGGGTCGCGCGCCTGCCTCGGGAGATCGTCGAGCGCGCGCTCGCCACCTGCCCGCGTGAGGTCCTGTTGGGTGGCGCCGCCGAGGCCGACGACGTCTTGCTCGACGGCTCGGCCGTCCACTTCGTGCCGTCCGGCACCCCGACCAAGATCTTGGACGAGGAGACCGGCCGGGTGCGGAGCGGCACCAAGGAGGATGTACGCCGAGCTGTGATCGTCGCCGACGCGATGCCCGCCGTCGACGTCATGTGGGCCCCCGTCGGCGCCGCCGACCTCCCCGAGGACGAGATGGCGTTCCACGAGCTCCTCACCGCCGTCGAGTGGAGCCCGAAGCACTTCCAGCACGAGGTCACGGCGCCGTGGCAGCTCGAGCCCATGCTTGCGGCGTGCGCCGAGCTCTCGGGTGGTCCCGAGGCGTTCCGCGCGCGGCCCCGCCTCAGCTTCGTCTGCTGCACGCATTCGCCGCTGGGGGTCGGCCACCCGCTGCTCGACCTGAACGTCGAGCTGGCGAGGCACGGCGCGCCGATCCTGGTCTACCCGATGCCTATCGCCGGCGCGACGGCGCCCATGACCGTGGCCGGCGCCGTCGTGATGAACCTCGCCGAGTTTCTCGGCTGCGCCACCGTGATCCAGCTCGAGGCGCCCGGCGCGCCCGTCCTGATGGGCGCCGGGACCAGCCTTCTGGACATGAAGGCCGGCACGTTCTGCTTCGGCGCCGTGGAGACGGCCCTCATGTGCGCCGCCTGCGTCGAGACGGCGCACGAGCTCGGCGTTCCCGTGCTGGCGCCCGGCCTCGCGACCGACGCGCTCCACGGCGGCGTCCAGGCCGGCTACGAGAAGGCGCTCAAGGGACTCGCCGTAGCGCAGAGTGGGGCAGACCTCATCACCGGCGGCATCGGCCAGCTGCACGGCGCCGGGCTGTTCAGCCTGCCGCAGGTCGTGATCGACGGCGAGATCGCCGCGATGGTCCTGCGCCTGCTCGGCGGGGCGGAGGTCTCGGCGGAGACGGTCATGAACGAGGTGACCACACGGGTCGGCTGGGACGGCGACTTCCTTCGCCAGAAGGAGACCTCGAGGCGACTTCGGGCCGGGGAAGTCTTCCAGCCGGGCATCGCCGCGCGCACGACCGTGGAGGGATGGGAGAAGGACGGCCGCGACGAGCTGGCCAGGGCGCGCGAGCGCGCCCACGAACTCGTCGCGGCCGCGGACGCCCGTGGCCCGATCCTGCCGGCGGCGACGAGCGAGGCGCTGCGGGCGATCGCCGCGGACGCGGTGACGGCCGCGCGCGCCGTCTGATTCCTCAGAACGGGTACTTCCGCGGCGTCTTCTGGTACGTGACCCACTTGAGCTCGGTGAACTCCTCGATGCAGGCCGTCCCGCCGTGCTTGCCGTAGCCGCTGTCCTTGACGCCGCCGAAGGGCGCCTGAGGCTCGGAGAAAACCGTCGTGTCGTTGATGTGCACGGCTCCCGTGTCGAGCTTCTCCGCCAGCTCGAGCCCCTTCTGCAGGTCGGACGTGATCACGCTGCCCGACAGCCCGTAGGGGCAATCGCCGGCCAGCTTGAGCGCGTGCTCGGTGTCCCTGGCGGCGACGATGAGGGCCACCGGGCCGAACACCTCTTCGGTGAAGCACGTCATCGCGTCGGTGACGCCGACCAGCACGGTGGGGAAGTAGCAGAGTCCTTCGGCGCGCCCGCCGCAGAGAAGCTCGGCGCCTTGCGCCACGGCCTCGTCGACCTGCGCGACGAGCGCGTCCAGCTGAGTGTGGTTGATGATCGGGCCGACGGCGACGTCCGGCAGCCGCGGATCGCCGACCTCGAGCGCCTCGGCGCGCGCGACGAAGCGGCGCGTGAACTCCTCCACGACCGGCTCCACGACGATCAGCCGCTTGGAGGCCATGCAGACCTGACCCTGGTTGGAGAAGCGGCCGAAGACGGCCGCGTTCACGGCGACGTCCAGGTCGGCGTCGGCGAGGACGATGAGGGCGTCGTTGCCGCCGAGCTCGAGTGTGATGCGTTTGAGGTAGTGGCCGGCCTGCTCCGCGAGGTGCCGGCCCACCGCCGTGGAACCGGTGAACGCGACGCGCCGCACGCGCGGGTCGGCCATGAGCACGTCGCCGACCTCGCCGCTCTTGCCCGGACCGTTGGCGATGACGTTGAAGACCCCCTTCGGGATGCCCGCCTCCTCGAGGATCTGGGCGATGATCAGTCCGCCGCTTACCGCCGATTCCGCCGACGGCTTGAGGACCACGCTGTTCCCATAGGCGAGGGGGTAGGCGACCGAGCGCATCGAGAGGACGAGCGGGACGTTCCACGGCGAGATGCTGAGGACGACGCCGACCGGCTGGCGCAGCGTCATCGAGAACTGGCCGGGGAGGTCGGCCGGGATGACCTCGCCGGTCACGCGGTGGACGTGCGAGGCGGCCTCTCGAAGGATGGCCGCCGCCTCGAGCGTCTGACCGCGCCCCCAGCCGAGTGTGGTGCCGACCTCGCCCGTCAGCAGGAGGCCGACCTCCTTGAAGCGTTCCTCGAAGAGGTCGGCCGCCCGGAGCAGCACCCGGCGGCGTTCTGACGGCGGGGTCGCCGCCCAGGCCGGGAAGGCCTCCGCGGCCGCGTCGACGGCCCGCCGCGCGTCGTCCGGCTCGCCGGCGGCGATGCGCGCGAACACGTCGCCGGTGAACGGGTCGACGTCGTCGAAGTAGTCGCCGCCGGCGCCGTCGACCCACTCGCCGCCGATGAAGAGCTGGTACGCGTCGGTCATCGCGTCGCCTTTCAGAAGGGGTACTGCCGCGGAGTCTTCTGGTACGTGACCCACTTGAGCTCGGTGAACTCCTCGATGCAGGGGATGCCGCCGTGCTTGCCGTAGCCGCTGTCCTTGACGCCGCCGAACGGCGCCTGCGCTTCGTCGTGGAGCGACGAGTCGTTGACGTGCACGGCGCCGGTGTCCATTCTCTCGGCGAGCTCGAGGCCCTTCTGCAGGTCGCCGGTGAGGATGCCGCCGGAGAGCCCGTAGGGCGTGTCGTTGGCGAGGCGGAGGGCGTCGTCAGCGTCCGCGGCGACGACGAGGGAGGCCACTGGGCCGAAGACCTCCTCGCGGAAGCACGTCATGGAGCTGTCGACCCCGCCGAGGACCGTCGGCAGGTAGCAGGGACCTTCGGAGCGACCGCCGCACAGCACCCGTGCACCCTCCGAGACCGCCTGCTCGACCTGCGCCGCGAGTTTCTCGAGCTGACCGCGGTTGATCAGGGGACCGATGCAGGTCTCGGGCCGGCTCGGGTCTCCGACGGCGAGCTTCGACGCGCGCTCGACGAACCGGCGCGTGAATTCCTCGGCGATCGGAGCCTCGACGATGATGCGCTTCGAGTTCATGCAGATCTGGCCCTGGTGGGCGAAGCGGCCGAAGACGCAGGCGTTCACCGCGTTCTCGAGCTCGGCGTCTGCGAGCACGATGACGGCGTCGTTGCCGCCCAGCTCGAGGGTGATGCGTTTGAGGTACCGGCCGGCCTGCTCGGCCAAATGACGGCCCACCTCGGTCGACCCGGTGAACGAGACTCTGCGCACGCGCGGGTCGGACATGAGAACGTCGCCGACCTCGCTGCTCTTGCCGGGACCGTTGACGACCATGTTGATGACGCCCTTAGGCGCGCCGGCCTGCTCGAAGAGCTCGATGATCACGGCGCCGCCGCTGACCGGCGACTCGCTCGAGGGCTTCAGCACCGTCGTGTTGCCGTAGGCCAGCGGGTAGGCGACGGACCGGAGCGACAGGATGAGCGGGCTGTTCCACGGTCCGATGCCGGCGACGACGCCGACCGGCTGGCGCAGCGTCATCGAGAACTGGCCGGGGAGGTCGGCCGGGATCACTTCGCCGGTGACCCGGTGCACGTGCGAGGCGCACTCCCGCAGGATGCCCGCCGTGACGTGCGTCTGGAAGTGGCCCCACGAGGTCAGGGCGCCGGTCTCGGCGCAGAGGATGTCGGCGATCTCGGCCTGTCGCTCCTCGAGAAGGTCGGCCGCGGCGAGCAGGACCTTGCGCCGGTCGGACGGCGACGTCGCCGCCCACGCCGGGAAGGCCGCCTGGGCGGCGTCGATCGCCCTGCGCGTGTCCTCGGCGCCGCCGGCGGCGACCCGCGCGTACACCTCGCCGGTGTAGGGGTTCAGGTCGTCGAAGTACTCGCCTGACGCGCTCCTGGTCCAGGTCCCGTCGATGTACAGGTCGTAGGTGCTGCTCACGTCCCGCTCCTCTCTCACGGACGTCTTTCCTGCCGGCAGCGCAGGCTTCTCCGGCTCAGCGAGCTGGCGGACGCGCCGGCTTGCGGGCGGCCATGAGGTGTCATGGCCCGGGTCCGTGCGCGCGGTGAAGCACAGGGAGTCTGCGCTCGTGGGAGTGTACGCTCGCGGGCTTGGGCGCCACAAGGCCGCGTCCGGCCGAGAGGCCGGCGCCGCCGTGGCCGTCGGCCGCGCAGCCGCCTCCTTGACGTCCCGGACGCCGGCGCCTATTGATGGTGCGTCACGGTGGTCCGACGGAGGAGCAGGTGATGTCGACGGGACGCGGCTTCGAGAGGATCGGAGAAACTCGTGTGCCGCCGGTCGGGGCGCGCAGCTGGTGGCTCGAGGAGGCGCTGCGCGCCGATCCCGGCGAGGCGTGTCCTCCGCTGGCCGGCGAGGTGGCCGCCGACGTCTGCGTCGTCGGCGGCGGGTTCGCCGGCCTCTGGACCGCCTACGAGCTCGGCGAGCGAGATCCCGGTCTCGGCATCGTCCTCCTCGAGGCCGACATCGTCGGCGCCGGCGGCAGCGGCGCCAACGGGGGCTTCTTCTCGCCGTCCTGGACCGCTCTCTCGAGCCTGTGTTCTTCCCTCGGGGAGGAGGGCGGGGTGGCCTACGCCGCCGCCCTCGCCGCCATGGTCGACGGCCTGGACGGCTGGGTCGCGCGCCACGACGCGCGCATCGACGCCTGGCACGAGGGGATCCTGTACGCCCGGGCAGGAGACTGGCAGCCCGGGCCGGACGACGAGACCTTCCGCCTGCTGGAGAAGCACGACTGCGCCGACCGGCTGCGGCGCGTGGACGCCGCCGAGGCGCGGCGCGTCGCCGACTCGCCGCGCTTCATCGGCGGCGTGATCACACCCGACCTCACCGTCATCCAGCCGGGCAAGCTCGCGCGCGAGCTGCGGCGGGTGCTGCTCGCTCGCGGCGTGCGCATCTTCGAGGCCACGCCGATGGTGCGCGTGGAGGGCGGCCGGCCGCCGCGCGTCGTCACGCCGGCCGGCTCGGTGACCGCAGGCAACGTGGTGCTCACGCACGGAGCCTGGGCGGCGCGGGAGCGGCACTTCCGCCGCGCCTTCGCCGTCTGCACTGACTTCATGGTCGTCACGGAGCCGATCCCGGATCTCGCCGAGCGGATCGGCTGGACCTCGCACATGGGCGTCGCCGACCTGCGCGAGATGCTGTACTACCTGCGGAGGACCGCCGACGACCGCATCGCCATCGGCGGCGGCGCCATGGGCATCGTGTGCGGCGCGCGCATCCGCGGCCGCGCGCTCACGTCGCCGCGGCTGGCCGCGGTGGCCGCGCACGGCCTGACCTGGCTGTTTCCCCAGCTCGAAGGCGTGCGTCTCGACGCCGCCTGGAGCGGCCCCATGGACATCACCGGCCCGGCGCTGCCGTTCTTCGAGTCCGCGCCGGGCGGGAACGTCCACGCCGGCCTCGGCTTCTCAGGCCACGGGCTCACGAGCACGCGGCTCGGCGGCAAGATCCTCGCGTCGCTCGTGCTGCGCGCCGACGACGAGTGGAGCCGCATGCCCGTCGTCGGCCCTCCGCTTGCGCAGCTGCCGCCGGAGCCCGTGCGCTGGCCGCTCGTGCGGACGGTGAGCCTGGCCTACGAGGCCAGCGACCGGGCGCACGAGCAGGGACGGCGCCCTGGCCCGCTGCCGCGCGCCGTCATCGCCGGCTACGGCAAGTACAGCGTGCTCAACAGCGCGACCGGGGAGAAGTGAGCCTCGTGGACGGCCGCGATGGGGCTGGGGTCGAGTGGCACGGACGCCGGTCGACCCTGACTTCGTCGGGCCATCGATGATGAGTATTCTCATCTAAAGGGTAACTCTCCTGTCGAGTTACTTTCTGACAGAAGGATGCCCGATGCGCGAGCCCTCTGCGGTAGACCACATCACCGAGGCGACCAGGCGGCTGGACGTCGCCCCGTCGACCCTCAATGCTGCGTTCGCTCGCGATGTGGGCATCAGCGTCCCGGACCTGCCCGCTCTGGAGAACCCCGAGCGGCAGGCCGTCGGCAGATTCCTGGACGCCTTCATCGACATCGTCGAGCGGGCGGCCGCCGAGGCGTGCGCCTCATGACCGCCACCCGCCCGTGCGAAAGGAGCACACCATGAGCTCGACTTCTGCCATCGTCCGCACTCCGGCGCCCCGCGTCGAGGAGACGACCCCAGCACTCGAGCGTCGGCTCTCTCGCCTCCGCGTCTGGAACATCGGCGTCGGCGTCGTCCTCGCCCTCGAGGCGATCGCCATGGCGATCCTCACCAACGGCTTCTCGCTGCCCGTCACGTCGACCTACATGGGCGGGCCGCCCGGCACGGCGCCGAAGCTGACGCACCTCTTCGACGTGCCGCTCGGCTGGGGCGTCATCGCGTTCGTCGCCATCTCGGCGATCGCGCTGTTCACGATCGCCTCGCCCGGCGTCTTCCCCTGGTACAAGCGCAACCTGCTCCAGGACCGCAACTACGGGCGCTGGATCGAGTACTTCTTCAGCTCGAGCATCATGATCGTGCTGATCAGCATGATCACCGGCGTCAGCGACATCGCCGCGTTGCTTGCGATCTTCGGCGTCAACGCGAGCATGATCCTCTTCGGTCTGCTGATGGAGAAGTACGAGACGCCGGGGCGGCCGAACTGGCTGAGCTTCCTGTTCGGCTGCTTCAGCGGCGTCATCCCGTGGATCATCGTGGCGATCTACGTGCTCACGCCGGGCTTCAACGGCCCGTCGGCGCCCGGCTTCGTGTACGGGATCGTCATCAGCCTGTTCGTCTTCTTCAACATCTTCGCGCTCAACATGTGGCTCCAGTACCACAAGGTAGGGAGGTGGAGCGACTACCTGTTCGGCGAGAAGGCCTACATCATCCTGAGCCTGACGGCGAAGTCGCTGCTCGCCTGGTGGGTGTTCTTCGCCGTGCTGGCGAGCTGAGGTCGGCGGAGGCCGCAGGGTTCACGAGGGCCGGCGGCGCCCGGCGCAGCCCGGTCCGACTACGCGCGTTCGTTGTATCCTCCGCCCATGCCCGCTATCAGCGCCGGACTGTTGCTGTATCGCCGGGCGGCCGACCCGGAGAAGGGCGGCCGCCGCGTCGAGGTTCTCCTCGTCCACCCCGGCGGCCCGTACTGGGCCAAGAAGGACGCCGGCGCCTGGAGCATCCCCAAGGGCATGGCCGAACCCGAAGAGCTCGGGCCGGAGCCGGCCACGGTGACCGCCGCCAAGGCGCGCAACCGCGCCGCCGAGGTCGACCTGCTCGCGGTCGCGCGGCGCGAGGTGCGCGAGGAGACCGGGCTGGAGCCCGACGGGCCCTTCGTGCCGCTCGGCGGCGTCAAGGCACACGGGCATAAGCTGATCTTCGCCTGGGCCGTGGAGCACGACTGCGACGCCACGGCCATCACGAGCAACACGTTCACGATGGAGTGGCCGCCGCGTTCGGGGAAGTCGGAGGAGTTCCCCGAGGTGGACCGCGCCGCCTGGTTCGGCCTCGCGGCGGCGCGCGAGGCGATCGTGCCCTCGCAGCGCCGGTTCCTCGACGACCTCGCGGTCGTCGCGTCCGCCGGCGCCTAGCCCTCGCCGGCCTCCGCGGTCACTCAGCCACCGCCGCAGCCGCTGCGCGGCGATCTCGTCATCGCCCGGGCGGTCGCCGGCCGTCTGCGCGGGCGCCGTCTCGGCGCCTCCCGGCGGCAGCGGGGGCAGGTGCGGCTGCCGTCGATGAGGTCGCAAGGACCCGTCACGCCAGACTTGTCCAACAGCGTCGACGGCCACGCACACCGGTCCGCTTCCGGGTCGCGGTCTTGCAGGGTGGCGCCGTCTCGTGCAGAAGGGGAAAACGGCGCCTTCCCGGAGCCGGAGCGGCGCCTCGGGAAGACTATCGGCAGCTAGAGTACCCGCTTCGAGGCAAGAGGTCCCGGTTGGGTCACAGGGTGCCTTCACTCGTGGAACTCGTCGGCGCGCAGGGCGAGGGCTGGCGCGCGTTCATCGGCAACGCGGAACGCGGTGAGTCGTGGGCCGCGCCGGGCGTCAGCGTGGGCATCGGCGGCGAGCCGTCCCACGACCTCAACTGGATCGTCGCCTACGGACCCGACGGCGTGGGCGACGGCATCGCCGCAGCCGCCGCGGTGCTGCGGCGCCGCAGTCTCCCCGCCGTGCTTTACGCGGCGTCGCCGGTCGCCGCCGAGGCGGCCGAGGTCGCCCGCGACCTCGGCTTCGTCCGGTCCGGAGCGATACCCGTGCTGTGCGCCCATGCCCGCGACGTCGTGCGCGCGGACGGCGGGCACGAGACGAGGCTCGTCTCCGACGTGGAGGGCGTGCTCGCCGCCGGCGACGTGCTGGGCGACGCCTTTGAGCTGCCGGTCGACTGGTGCCAGCGCCTGCTCGGCGTCGGGTTCGCGGGTCGCGCCGACGCCGTCGCCTACCTGAGCCTCCACGACGGCCGTCCGGTCGCCGTCGCCGGGACCGCTCTCGTCGGCGACATCGCCGGCATCTTCGCGGTGGGCACCCGGCGCTCACACCGCCGCCGCGGCGCCGGCGCCGCGGCGATGTCGGCCGCGATCGACCACCAGCTGCGGGCCGGCGCCCGCTGGTTCGGGCTGTTCTCCGCCCCGGAGGCCGAACCGTTCTACGCCGGCCTCGGGTTCGTCGCGGTCGACCACGCGAGCGCGTGGGTGCTGCCGCCGGAGTGACGCCGGCCGGCGCGGCGCGACCGGGACGAGCCGCCGCCGCGCTTCAGATCCAGCGGCGGCGGCGGAACAGCACGAGCATGATGCCGACCGCCACGAGCTGCGTCGTCAGCCCCCAGAAGACGAACGCCGGCCAGCCCGCGATGTTCACCACGAGGCGGCCGAAGTTCATGCCGAAGAACCCCGTGAGCCAGGTGAGTGGCATGAAGATCGTCGCGACGATCGTGAGGCGCTTCATGACGTCGTTGAGCCGGTTCGAGACGGTCGAGAGATAGACGTCCATCGCCCCGGTCAGCAGATCGCGGTAGCTGTCGACGAGGTCGCTCATGCGGATCAGGTGGTCGTACACGTCGCGGTAGTAGCGCTCCATGTCCGTCGTCATGCCGGGGATCTCCACCACGCCGGTCACAAGCCGCGCGAAGAGGTCGCGCTCGGGGGTGATGACCTTGCGCCAGGAGACCAGCCGCCGCTTCAGCTTGAAGATCTCCTGCAGCTGGGCATCGTCCGGCTGCTGGAGCACGCCGTTCTCGAGCTCGTCGATGCGGTCGTCGAGCCTTGTGAGCTCGGGGAAGAAGCTGTCCGCCAGCGCGTCGCAGACCCGGTAGAGCGAGAGGGCGGCGCCGGCGGCCGGCAGGCGTCCCTGCGCCGCCTGCTTGCGCAGGTCGCCGAAGCCGGGGCAGTCGTCGTGGTGGACGGTGACGAGGTACTGGGCCGAGAGGAAGCAGTGCACCTCGACCAGTCCGTCGCGGTCGGCGTTCGCGCCGAAGACCACGAGATAGACGAAGCCGTCGAACTCGTCGAGCTTGGGTCGCTGCCCGAAGTGCTCGGCGTCCTCGATGGCGAGCGGGTGAAGACCGAAGGGTTCCTGCAGCAGCGAGAGCTCGGTGGCCGACGGCCGGTGCAGGTCGAGCCAGAAGAACTCGCTGCGCTCGAGGTGGTCGCTCACCGTGGCGGCGTCGACCGTGGTGTGCGTCCCCTCGGCGTCGACGAGGAAGCTTTCGCGATGGCTTGCCATGGGTCCCTCCGGCATCGGGCCCGCGCGGCGTGATGTCGCGCCTGCGGTCGGGACTTCATTCGCGGCGCGACGGACGCTTCCTAGGTCCGCGCCGCCTCACCAGGGCCTTGCCCGCGGCGGCCCCCGGGTCGCGCCGTCGCCGCGGCGGACAACGCAGTGCCCTCAAGGGTTGACGACGCCGGTCGACTTGCTTTTGAACGCCGAAACGCTCCAAAGGAACGGGGGGTACCATGCCGAGGTCTCGGACAGCCGGTCGCACCACGCCGGTCGCGGGTCGCGCCGCATCATCGGCACGCGCCGCGTCTCGCGCCCTTCCGCTCTCCGCCATCCTGATCGCCGCGCTGCTGGTGCTCGCGGCTCCCGCCTGGGCCTACGGCGGCTGGCAGCACTCGACGGCCACCTCGAAGAGCTCGTGCGCCGCCGGCTGCCACGCGAAGACCACGTCCACGAACGCCACCTGCACGAGCTGCCACACGAGCTACGCCGCCCGCGGCGCCCAGAAGTGCTGGGACTGCCATGCGCCCGGGCAGGCCACCTCCAGCTGGCAGCTGGCGGCGGGATGCACGACCACGTGCCACGTCTCGACGACGACCAGCGGCAAGCCGTCGTACACGACGTCGTACACACACGGCGCGACCGCCCATCTCGGCGCGTCCGGGTACGGCAGGACCTGCGCCGACTGCCACGGCGTGAGCACCGGCGCCACGAGCCCCGGGTACGAGTCCGCACCACGACACCGTGGACAGCGCCGCCCCTGCCTGCGCGGACTGCCACGACGGCGTGCTCGCTTCCACGCCTGCCGGCCATGAGGCCCGGAGCACGGTCTGCACCTCCTGTCACACCGGCATGGACCGTCCGAGCGGTGACTGCGCCGCGTGCCACGTCGGAGCCATCGGCACCGCCGCGCCCCAGATCGCCTACGCGAACTCGATCGCCTGCGCCGACGCCGGCTGCCACGGCAGAGTCACGAATCACAACGGCACGCCGATCGGCGCCGTGGCGTGTACGACCTGTCATACGGCGCACTACGAGACGCTCGGCGCCTGCGAGACCTGTCATCCGAGCCCACAGGTCTTCCATCACGGGACGGCGGCCGCCCGGCCGCTGGGCGACTGCGCCGGCTGTCACGACGGCGGCATCGCCACGGCCGAGACGTCGCACTCCGCGCTGGCCTGTTCGGTGTGCCACGCGGGCATGGAACGTCCGGCCGTGCCGGCCGCGTGCTCGCAGTGCCACCTCGCGAAGAAGTTCGGCACCGCCACCTGCACGACGTGCCACAGCCTCGGCGGCCTGACCGGTCGCGAGCAGGTCCACAACGCGACGCCGAAGGCCGGCCTCACCTGCACCGGCTGCCACGCCGGCCACAACGCCGACCTCGGCGCCTGCCTGACGTGCCACGGACTTGTGCCGGAGGCGCACCACGGCGTCGCCGTGGTGACGTCCAGCCAGCTGACACTCCAGGCGTCGCAGGTGAGCGTGATCGCCGGTTCTTCGGCAGTACTGAGAGGGACGCTCAAGGACGCCGGCGGCGCAGCCCTCTCCGGCGCCCAGGTGCTCCTGCAGGAGCGGCGGGCCGGCGCCGCCGGCTTCACCGACGTCACGACGCAGACGACGGGCGCCGACGGCGGCTTCTCGCAGCCGCTGCAGCCCATAGCCTCGGCCGAGTACCGCGCGGTGTACCGCGGCGCCTCCTCGTCGGCCTTGACGGTGACCGTGCAGCGGCCGGCGATCGCGACCGCCGCGATCGCTGTGACCCAGCGTGTGCGCCTGAACGCGCGTCCGGCCGCGGCGAGGCCCGGGTCCAAGGTGACGCTCGCCGGCACCGTGGCGCCGTCCGCGCAGCGGCTCGGCGCCAAGCGACCCGCCGTCGGCATCCGCATCGAGCGCAAGGCGGCCTCCGGCTGGAGCCGGGTCGCGACCGCCACGGTCGCGCCCCGTGCGGACGGCACGTTCGCCTGGACGTGGCGGCCCAGGACCGCCGGCACGTACCGGGCGAGGGCGACGGCCGCAGCCTCGCTCCAGCTGCTCGCCGCCGCCAGCCCAAGGGTCACGATCAAGGTCCGCTGACGCTCCGCGGGCAGGGCGGGGTGTTCGACGCTCGCCGGGCGTTCGTGTATACTGCCGGGCGCCACAAGAGGGAGCTTGCGAGCACCCCACCCTGCGCCCAGTGGTAGGTCGACAGGGTCCATCACGAGAAAGGAGATCGTGAGGGCTCGCCGCCGGCGAGCCTTTTTCCGTCTATGGGCAGACCATTTTCTCCGAGAGATAGATTCATGAGGGACCGGGCCAACGAGGTCCGCATCCGCATCAACGACGGCATCACGGTGCCGCAGGTGCGCCTCATCGATGAGAACGGCGAACAGATGGGCATCAAGCCCATCCGCTTCGCGCAGGATTACGCAGCCGACAAGAACCTCGACCTCGTCGAGGTAGCGCCGACCGCCGACCCGCCTGTGTGCCGCGTCATGAACTACAGCAAGTATCGCTACGAGCTGGAGCTCAAGGCCAAGCAGGCGCGCAAGCACCAGAGCCAGATCGTGATCAAAGAGATCAAGTTCCGGCCCAAGGTCGGCCAGCACGACTACGAGACCAAGAGGGGTCACGTGCTCCGCTTCCTGGAGCACAAGGACAAGGTCAAGGTCACGATCATGTTCCGGGGCCGCGAGATGGTCCATCCGGAGCGTGGCGAGGCGCTGCTCATGCGCCTCGCGGAAGATGTAAAGGAACACGGCGTCATCGAGTCCAAGCCCCTGCAGGACGGGCGCAACATGGTCATGATGCTCGCGCCGGTGAAGTAGCTGGGAGGAGGTACGCATGCCGAAGACCAAGACTCACAGCGCATCCAAGAAGCGCTTCCGTCTCACCGGCACGGGCAAGCTCGTCCGTCGCCACGGGATGAAGAGCCACCTCCTGGAGCACAAGAGCGCGAAACGCAAGCGGGGCTTCCGCAAGCTGTACGACGTCAGCCACGCTGATTCCAAGGGGATCAAGCGGCTGCTCGGGCTCCGCTGAGCCTGCCGACCTAAGATCATGAGCCGGCCGGGCCGCGGGACGGATCGCGGCCGGTGCAGTTCCAAGGAGTACGACAATGTCTCGTGTCAAACGAAGCGTCAGTGCGCGCAAGAAGCGCCGCAAGGTACTCGAGCAGGCCAAGGGCTATCGCGCGACCAAGAACTCGAGCTACAAGAGGGCGAAGGAGCAGGTCCAGCGGAGCGGCCAGTACGCCTACCGCGACCGGCGCGTGCGCAAGCGTGAGTTCCGCAAGCTGTGGATCGTACGCATCAACGCGGGTGCGCGGGAGAACGGTCTCTCGTACAACCAGTTCATGCACGGCCTGCAGCTCGCCGAGATCGAGCTCGACCGCAAGATCCTCGCCGATCTCGCGGTGACCGACCCGACCTACTTTGCCTCGCTCGTCGATCAGGCGCGCGCGGCCCTCGAAGCGGCCTGACGGCCTGGTCGAGGGAGGCGAGTCGCTTGGGGTTTTCGGCGCACCACTGAGCAGCCCGCAGAACGCCCTCGTCAAGCGGGCGGCGTCTCTGCGAGAGCGTAAGTTCCGCGACCGCGAAGGCGCCTTCCTGGCGGAAGGCGCCGACGTGGTCGCGGCCGCGCTCACGGCCGGCTGGCGGCCGCAGGCGGTCTTCCTGCGGGAGGAGGCCGCGGGCGAGCTCGGCGAGCGCCTCGGCCTCGACCCGGCGTCCGTCTTCACCGTCACCGACCGGGTGGCGGCGCGCATCTCAACGCTTGAGACGCCCGCCGACGTCGTCGCGGTGCTGCCGCTGCCAGAGCGACGGCCTCCGGCGTCGCTGCTCGGGCCGGCTTCGAGCCCCAAGACCGCGGCCCTGCGCCGCGAGAGCGACGCGCCCGCCGCGGGCCCACCGGGCGCCGGCCTGCTCATCGTGTACGTGGACGGCGTCCAGGACCCCGGCAACGTCGGCACGCTGATCAGGGCGGCGTTCGCCTTCGGCGCCTCCGCCCTCGCCACCTCGTCCGGCGCAGCCGATCCGTATGGGCCGAAGACCGTACGCGCGGCCATGGGCGCGCTCTTCGGCCTGCCGGTGTTCCCGGGCCTTCCGCTCGCCGACCTGGTCGACCAGCTGCCGCTGGCGACCGTGTACGGCCTCGCCGCCCACGATGGGGAGCCGCTGGACGCGGCCGACCTGCGGCGGCCGGCGGTCCTCGTCGTCGGCGCCGAGCGCGCCGGTCTCTCGCGCGCCGCGCTGGCGCACGTCGGCCGACAGGTGACGATCCCGCTGACCGCGCCGTCCGGCGGCGCGGTCGAGAGTCTCAACGCCGGCGTCGCCGGCGCCATCGCCCTGTACGAGTTCTCGCGCCGGCCGGCCGGCGCTGCCGAAGACCCGTCACGCCGCCCCTGCGCGGCGCAGGAAGGATGACCATGGACGACGCACACCTGCAGGAGCTGCAACAGCGAGCGCCGGGGCTCGCGGCCATCTATCACACCGGCCGCGAGACGATCCTGCGCGCCGCCGACCTGGGCACGCTCGAGCAGGCGCGGGTCCAGGTGCTGGGGCGCAAGAGCGCGCTCACCGAGCTCCTGCGCGCGATCCCCACCCTGCCGGTCGAGGAGCGCCCGCTCGTCGGCAAGGGCGGCAACCTGATCCGCAAGGAGCTCGAGGAGCTCGTGGAGGAGCGTGAGGCGGAGCTCAAGCGCGAAGTGCTCTCCGACTCGCTCGCCCACGAGCGCATCGACGTCACCCTGCCCGGCCAGCCGTTCCCTGCGGGCCACGAGCACCTCATCAGCCAGACCATGCGCGAGGTCGAGGACATCTTCCTGGGCCTCGGCTACAGCATCGCCGAGGGTCCCGAAGTCGAGCTGGACTACTACAACTTCACCGCCCTGAACACGCCGCCGAGCCATCCCGCGCGCTCCGCCCACGACACGTTCTGGGTCGTCGAGCAGCGTGAGACGATGCCCGACGCGGTCGTGGACGCCGACCGCGGCGTCCTGCTGCGCACCCACACCTCTCCCGTCCAGGTGCGCGTCATGGAGCAGCAGCCGCCGCCGGTGTACGTCGTCTGCCTCGGCAAGGTGTACCGGCGCGACTCGGACGCGACGCACACGCCGATGTTCCACCAGGTCGAGGGCCTCGTCGTGGACGAGGGCATCACTCTGGCAGACCTCAAGGGCACCGTCGCGCGCTTCACGCGGGAGTTCTTCGGGCCGGACCGGAGCATCAGGGTCCGGCCGCACTTCTTCCCGTTCACCGAGCCCAGCATCGAGGTCGACGTGGACTGCGGCCTCTGCGGCGGCAAGGGCTGCCGCTCCTGCAAGAACTCCGGCTGGCTGGAGATCATGGGCGCCGGGATGGTCGACCCGGCCGTCTACAGCTTCGTCGACTACGATCCGGAGAGGGTCAGCGGCTTCGCCTTCGGCATGGGCGTGGAGCGCATGGCGATGCTCAAGCACGGCATCCCCGATCTGCGCCTCTTCTACGACAACGACGTCCGCTTCCTGCGGCAGTTCTGAGGAGGCGATCACGATGAGAGTCCCATTCAGCTGGATCAAGGAGTACGTCGCCTGGGACGGCACGGTCGAGGAGATGGCCGAGGTGCTGACCATGTCCGGCACCGAGGTCGAGGGCATCGACTGGGCCGGCGCGCCGCGCGACCCGGAGAACCTCAGCCGCTTCGTGGTCGGCAAGGTACTGACCAAGGAGCAGCACCCCAACGCCGACAAGCTCAGTCTCTGCACCGTCGAGGTGGGGGAGGCCAACGGCGGCGTGCGGCAGATCGTCTGCGGCGCCCACAACTTCGTGGCCGGCGACACCGTCGCCGTCTCGCTCAGCGGCGCCGTGCTCGAGAGCGGCCTCAAGCTCAAGAGGGCCAATCTGCGCGGCGTCGAGAGCGACGGCATGATGATGAGCGAGCAGGAGCTCGGCTACGAGGAGAAGAGCCCCGGCATCGCGGTGCTGCCGGACGCGTGGATCGTCGGCGCGCCGCTGCAGGACTACCTGCCGGTCAGCGAGGCCGTGCTCGAGCTCGAGCTGACGTCCAATCGGCCCGACTGCTTCAGCATCTACGGCGTCGCCCGCGAGGTCGCCGCGGCGGCCCGGCTGCAGCTTGCGCCTCCGCCCATCGCCACCCCGCCGGCGTTCGGCGGCGCTCCCGCCTCCGCGGCGATCCAGGTCGAGATCGCCGACCCCGAGCTCTGTCCGCGGTACGGGGCCACCGTCATCCGCGGCCTGACCATCGGCGAGTCGCCGGCGTGGCTCAAGGCTCGTCTCACGCACGCCGGCATGCGCCCCATCAACAGCGTCGTCGACGTCACCAACTACGTGATGCTCGGCTGGGGCCAGCCGCTGCACGCGTTCGACGCCGGCAAGATCCGCGGCGCCAAGCTCATCGCCCGTCGCGCCACGGCCGGCGAGAAGATCGTCACGCTCGACGGCGTCCAGCGCGCGCTGGACGACCAGATGCTCGTCATCGCCGACGTCGAGCGCGCGCTCGTCATCGCCGGCGTGTTCGGCAGCGTCGACGCCGAGATCGACGAGCACACCACCGACATCGTCCTCGAGGCGGCCAACTTCGCCGGCCCCAGCATCCTGCGCACCGAGATGCACACGGGCATCCGCAGCGAGGCGAGCAACCGCTTCGAGAAGGGCATCGACCCCAACCTGGTGCCGGGCGCGCTCGACTTCGCCGACCGGCTGTTCGCCGAGCTCTGCGGCGGCACGGTGGCGCCCGGCATGGTCGACGCCGGCGGCGTGCCGCCGGCGCCCTCGCCGTTGCGCTTCCGGCCGGCCAAGGCCGACGGGCTGCTCGGCTACGAGGTCCCGGCGGCGGAGCAGGCCGGCGTCCTGCGCCGGCTCGCGTGCGAGGTAGACGAAGCCGGCGAGGCGTGGACCGTCACGCCGCCGACGTTCCGGCCCGACCTCATCCGCGAGGTCGATCTCATCGAAGAGGTCGGGCGCATCGCGGGCTACGGGATGGCACCCGAGACCTTGCCGCGGCACACCACCGCCGGCGGGCTGACCAGGCCGCAGCAGGTGCGGCGCGCCATCCGGCGCGCCCTGGCCGGCTGCGGCCTCGACGAGGCCATCACCTACACCTTCATCGGCCCGGAAGCGCTCGCGCCGCTCGGTCTGCCCGAGGGCGACGTGCGCCTCGAGCCGGTCCGCCTCTCCAACCCGATGAGCGTCGACCAGTCGGTGATGCGGACCATGCTCCTGCCCGGCCTCCTCAAGACCGTGCGCGACAACGTCGACCGGCTCAACGACCCGCCGAACCTGTTCGAGATCGGCAAGGTCTACCTCTGGGACGAGCCCGTCCCGGCGCCGGCGCACGCGGCCGAGCCCGGCGCCGTGCTCCCTCACGAGCCGGAGGCGCTCGGCATCGTCCTCGCCGGCCCGCTCCAGCCTGAGAACTGGACCGGCGCCGGCCGCCCGGCCGACTTCTTCACGTTGAAGGGCGCCCTTGACGCGGCGCTCGCGGCGGTGCGCCTCGAGGCCGAGTACGCGCCGCTCGGCGACGCCGTGGCCCACTTCCCGTTCCTGCACCCCGGCAAGGCCGCGCTCGTGAGCGTGCCCGGCGCCGGCGGTGTGGGGGCGCTCGGCCAGGTGCGCCCGGACGTCGTCGCCGCTTACGGCATCGACGGCCTCGCCGTGTACTTCGCGTCGGTCAACATGGACCGGCTCACCGGAGCAGCTCTCAAGAC
>CAWAUK010000034.1:0-24815 GCA_963784975.1 uncultured Thermoleophilia bacterium
GAAGGTGATGGTAGCGGGGGCAGGATTCGAACCTGCGACCTTCGGGTTATGAGCCCGACGAGCTACCGGACTGCTCCACCCCGCGACGTTGGACGACAGGGTGTATCCGTTCCAGAGGCTGAATGTGGAGCCCCCGGCGGCGACCAGCCCTAGCGCGTGCAGATCAAGCCCAGGCAGGAGGTGCCCCGATCTCTTCTACCAGGACATCGTCTGGCCCGGGGCCGACAGGCAAGCGGCGAGTGACACGCGCAGCAGTTCTCGCGGCGGGCTCCTTCCTGTCCCTGCTCGCGCTCGGGCTCCTCGCCGTTGGCATCCTCCCCCGCCGCCTCTCCCGCGTCGCCCGCCTCCGTCGACGACCTGGAGGCGCAGGCGCACGGCGTGCGCCGCGAGGTCGAGCGTCTCGACCACCGCGCCGAGGTGCTTCACCGAGAAGTACAACATCGCGCGCGCGGCGCTCGACGCCGTCGACGTCCGCCTCCAGGAGGCGCGCGGCGACCTCGGGCGCGCGCGGGTGCGGCTCGACGCCGCGCAGGCGCAGCGCGGCGAGCGGCTCGCGGCAATGTACAAGAGCGACGGCTACGGCGTGCTCGACGTCATCTTCAACCTGAGCGACATCGGCGAGGCCGACACGCAGCTCGGCTACTTCCGCTCCATCGACGAGGCCGACCAGCACACCGTGACCCGGATCGCCGACATGGAGCGGCAGATCCAGACGCTGGCGCTGCAGATCGACCAGGACCGGGCCGACGCGCTGGAGCGCGAGATGGGCTTGCGCGAGCAGCAGGCGGCCATCGAGGACGAGCTCGCGGCGCGCGAGACGCTCCTCGCCGACCTCGACGCACGCGTCAAGAAGCTCCTTGCGCAGCAGGCGCAGCTGGACGCGGAGGCCTCGGCGCGCCTCGCCAAGGCGGCCGGCGTCGACCTCGCGAGCGTCTCCGGCACGCCGGTGCAGATCGCCGTCGTCAAGGAGACGATGAAATACCTCGGCATCCCCTACGTGTGGGCCGGGGCCACGCCCTCGGGCGGCTTCGACTGCTCGGGCCTCGTCCTCTACGTCTACGCCAGGTTCGGGATGCAGTTCCCGCACGGGGCCACGATGCAGGCGCACATGGGTGACCCCGTTTCGCTGGCGCAGGCCCAACCGGCCGACCTGGTCTTCTTCGGGTACCCGGCCTTCTACCACCACGTCGGCATCTACATCGGGAACGGGCTGTTCATCGAGGCGCCGCACACCGGTGACGTCGTCAAGGTGAGTCGGCTGGCCGGCCGCGGCTGCTCGCTCATCTGCCGGTATCCCATCACGCTGCCCTGACCGCACGGCGGCGTCGTACTGTCACCGTCCGGCCCGACGGGGTAGACTGCGCTCATGCCTTGGCAAGCACTGCTCATCATCGCCCTCGCCAGCCTGGCGGTCATCGTCGGCTCGCTCGCCTACGTCGGGCTCAAGGGATGGCGCCTCGCCAAACACGGCATGGCCGTCTCGAAGCGCATCACGCCGCTGGCCGACGAGCTGAGCCGCAGGGCCGACGAGATCGCCGCCGCGGCGCAGCGCCTCTCCGCCGACGGCACATCGCTCACGGTGAGCATCGCGAAGCTGCAGGTCTCTCTGGCCAGGCTGCAGGTCATCTCGATCACCATCAGTGAAGCGATGGAGCCGTTCCTCCTCCTCACAGGGTGGCTGTCCGGCGACCGCGGCTATAGCGACTGGCGCCGCTGGAGCCGCGAGCACACGCGCTGAGCGACCACGTCGTCTGAGCGCGGACGGGCCCGGGACCCTCTCGGTGAGAGTCCCGGGCCCGTCCGTACGTGCCGCTCAGCTCACTGCTCGAGCGGCGGCAGCTCCCCCCAGCCACGGATCTTGTAGTAGTCCTGGAGCATGGAGGACATCTCCTCCTGTGGGAAGGTGAGCCCCTCCTCATCCTCCATCGGCTTCTCGGTGACCCAGTCCGGCAGCTTCTCCGACTCCCGGCCGATACCCCGCACCGCGTTGAACTCGTGCGTCATGGTGATGATGCGGTTGGCGATGCCGTGCAGGTCGTCCTCGGTGTAGTCCGTGCCGATCACGGCGTTCACGACGGCGGTGATGTACGGCCACTGCACCATGTCGCGGTAGAAGCGGCAGTAGACGAGTGTGTCCATGATCGTGAGCCGGTCTTCCCAGTCGCAGTAGATCGCCGCCTTGCCCTCTATCTCGCCGTACGGCGTGACTCCGAGGAGCTCGGGCTTGTACATGGTGGCGCGCAAATGGCAGGCGCCGCGAGGCGTGGTGGCGAAGCCGAGGCCCATGCCCTTCATCTTGCGCGGCTCGTAGCCGGCCGGCGCCATGCCCTTGGCGTGCACGGCCACGTCCTCGAGGCCGTACTCTCTGGCGACGGCAAGGAGGCCCTCGGCCCAGAGGTCGCCGATGCCCTCGCGCAGGCAGAGCTTCTCGAGGAAGGCGCCGACGCCGACGGGGTCGTTCCAGGTGAGCTTCTCGTCGATGAGGCCGCGCTCGGCGCACTCGATGGCGAGGGCGCACAGGTTGCCGGCGTCCATGGTGTCGACGCCGAGGCGGTCGCAGACGTCGTTGAGCCACATGATCTCCGCGAAGTCGTCGATCTCGCAGAGGCCGCCGAAGACGTAGGCGGTCTCGTACTCGGGACCCTCGACCACGAGTCCTTCGTGGCGCCCCTTGAACACCGTGTTGCGCTTGACGCACTTGAACACGCAGGGCGGACACGTCTGATTCACGGTGCCGTGCTCGGCGAGCATGGTCTCGACGGTGATGCGCTCGAAGTTCTCCAGCGTGCCCTTGCGCCAGTAGCGCGTGGGGAACGCGTTGGCGCCGTTCATGATGCGCACCATGTTCAGGGTGCCGCCGCGCTGGTACGCCGCCACACCGGCGTCGTCCTTAGTGCGCTCGATGAGGTCGCGCACGACGGCCTTGAAGTCGTCCGGACGCGCGACCTCGACCTTCTTCTCGCCGTGCCAGACGATGCCCTTGAGGTTCTTGGAGCCGTACACCGCGCCGGGGCCGCCGCGGCCGAGCTGGTGCCAGTAGTTGTTGTTGACGCAGGCGAAGCGGACCAGCTTCTCGCCGGCCTGGCCGATGACGCAGGCCTGGGCCTTGTTGTGCGGAGTGCGGGCGAGGATCTCGTCCTCGGCCTTGAAGGCGTCCATGCCCCACAGGTCGGAGGCGTCGTGGAACGCCGCGCCCTCCTCGCTGATCTCCAGGTAGACCGGCGCGTCCGCCTTGCCCTCGACGATCACGACCTTGTAGCCGGTGCGCGCGAACTGCGGCGTGAGGTTGCCGCCGGAGTAGCACTCGCCGTAGCCGCCGGTGAGCGGCGAGGCGAAGTAGAGGGCGTACCGGTTGCTGCCGAGCATCGTGGTGCCGCCCATGGGGCCGACGACGAAGATGAGCTTGTTGCCCGGGCCCAGTGGGTCGACCTCGGGAGCGACCTCTTCGCAGAGATAGTGGGTGCCGATGCCCTTCGCGCCGATGAGCTCCTTGATGAGCTGCGGCGGCACGGTCTCTTCTGAGGTGGTACGTGTGGTGAGGTCGATGCGTAGAAGATCGCCCATTCATGCTCCTGTTCAGCCGTGAAAGCCGCATCCCGGCTCTCCTTCCGCGGCGGGGTGCGCGCGCCCCGAACGGAAGGAGCCGCGTCCGGACCTTGCGTCCGGACGCGGCTCCATTCTGCCAGCTGCGCTCCGCGGCGGCTACTGCCGCGGCGGAGCCGATTCAGTGCCTACGCGAGCACTTTGTCCAGCGGCGTGTACTTCATCTTGTGAGCCTCGGCCACCGACGGGATGGTGAGCTTGCCACGGTAGACGTTGACGCCCAGAGCGAGGGCGGCGTCGTCCTTGACGGCCTGCTCGAAGCCCTTGTTGGCGATCGCGAGGCCGTAGGGAAGCGTCGCGCCGGCCAGCGCCATCGTGGACGTGCGGGCCACGGCGCCCGGCATGTTGGCGACGCAGTAGTGGATCACGCCGTCGACCACATACGTGGGATCGGTGTGCGTGGTGGGCTTGGAGGTCTCGAAGCAACCGCCCTGGTCGATGGCGACGTCGACGAGCACCGAACCGGGCTGCATCTTCTTGAGCTGGCTCTTCTTGATGAGATGCGGAGCCTGGGCGCCGCCGGGGAGGAGTACGCCACCGACGACGATGTCGGCGTCGGCGATCTCCTGCTCGATGGCGGCGGCGGTGGAGAGCACGGTCTCGACGGCGCCGCCGAAGACGTCATCGAGGTAGGTGAGGCGAGGAGCGTAGCTGTCCATGATGATCGTGCGCGCGCCCATACCCACGGCGACCTTGGCGGCGTTGGTGCCCACGGTGCCGCCGCCGATGACGACGACCTTGGCCTTCGGTACGCCGGTCACGCCGCCGAGCAGCACGCCGCGGCCGCCGTTGTTCTTCTGAAGGTGCGTGGCGCCGGCCTGGATGGCCAGCTTGCCGGCGACCTCGCTCATCGGGAAGAGGAGCGGATGGGCGCCGTTGGTGAGCTCGACCGTCTCGAACGCGATGCCGCGGATATCGGCCTTGAGCATGCCCTTGGTGAGGTCCTTGGCATACGCGGCGGCCAGGTGCAGGTACGTGTAGAGGATCTGGCCCGGCTTGAACATCGGCCACTCTTCCGGGAGCGGCTCCTTGACCTTGTAGATCATGTCGGCCTTGGCGAAGACGTCCTTTACCGGAGCGAGGGTCGCGCCCGCGGCCTTGTACTCCTTGTCGCTGAAGCCCGAGCCGACGCCGGCGCCGGCTTCGACGATGACCGTATGACCGGCGCTCACGAAGTCCTTGACGCCGTTCGGCGTCATGCCGACACGGTACTCCTCGTTCTTGATCTCCTTAGGACAACCGACGATCATGACTCCTCCTCGCTCCATCCCATGGTTGGGTTCAAAACTCGGATGTGCACACGACTGTGCACGATTCGGCAGTCTACCAACAACGGAGCGCGCAGAAAACCCCAAAACGCAAGAAAAGCGCCCACTACTGAACGGGCCATATGAACACTCGATGCCTTCTGACGTTTCTCCTTGTTCTATTGAGCGATATCCCTATATCACCAGGTGCCGCGCGGAGCGGCGGGGGTGTCCGGCCGAGGGTCTGGACCATACCAGCGCGGGTCCTATATCGTGGGGCCACGTCACAGGAGGAGGTGCGGGCACATGACCGATCCGAGGGGCGTCCACCAGAGCGTGGCGGCGATCGCCGCGCGGCTGGGCGGCGCCGTCGGGGTCGCCGCCCGCAACCTGGCGAGCGGCGCAGAGGTCCACATCGGCGCCGACGAGCCCTTCCCCCTGGCGAGCTGCTTCAAGATCCCCGTCATGGTCGAGGTCATGCGGCAGGTCGACGCCGGCGCGTTGCGGCTGGAGGACCGGCTCACGCTGACCGAGGCGGACAAGAGCCCCGGCAGCACGCTCATGCACTGCCATCAGGGCCTGTGCCCGAGCGTGCGTGACCTCCTCTACCTGATGATCACCCTGAGCGACAACACCGCGACGGACATGCTCTGGCGGCTCGTCGGACTGGGGTCGGTGAACGAGACAATGCGCAGGCTGGGCCTGGAGACGATCGACTGCTTCATGCCCAACCGCGAGTTCTTCCTGATCGAGGCCGGCGCGGGCGAGGAGTGGGCCGGGCTCAGCGGCGCGGAGACCGTCGCCCGCTGGCGGGAGATCGAGGCGCGCGGGGACTGCGAAGACGCGTTCCGTCGCGTCCTCGAGGAGAACGCGCGCCTCAGCGGCGCCGGGTTCCAGCACCTCTACGAGCGCCGCTGGGGGCGCGACGAGTCGCTCGGCTATGAGGACTCGTTCGCCGTCGAGCAGGCGCTCGACAACATGGGCTCGCCGCGCGACATGGCCGAACTCCTCGCGATGGTCGCGCAGAGCCGCTGCGCCTCCGCGCCGTCCTGCCGGCTCATGATCGAGGTGATGGCACACCAGGAGTGGCGCCAGAAGATCCCGGCCGGCCTCCCCGAAGGCGTGTTCGTGGCCAACAAGACCGGCGGCGTCAGCGGCACCAGCAACGACGCCGCGATCGTCTGCACGCCCGCGGGGGCACCTATGGTCATGGTCGTCTTCTGGAAGGGCCTGGACCACCAGGCGAAGGGGCGGGCCGACGCAGCCATCGCCGAGATCGCCGCCGTGCTGTACGAGCATGTCGGGAAGCCGGCGTGAAGGTCGCCGGCGCCAACGTGCTCGTCGTCGGCGGCGTGCGCCGCTTGGGGCGCGCCATAGCGCTGGACCTGGCCGGCCACGGCGCCGCCGTGGCCGTTTCCACGCGCGCACACACGCACGCTGCCGACGATCAGGTCGCCGCGCTGACCGCGGCGGGCGCGCCGTCCGCCGCGTGGGTCGAAGGCGACGCGCGCCGCGCCGCCGGCGCGGCGAGCCTTGTGGCTGCGGCCGAGACGGCGCTGGGCGGGCTCGACGCGCTCGTGTACGCGGCCAGCGGCCCGTTCGTGCCTCAGCCACCGCAGGCGATCGACGAGGCGGCGTGGGACGCCTCCATGGACACGATCGCCAAGGGCTTCTTCTTCAGCGCCTGCGCCGCGCACGACAGGCTCACACCGGGCGGGGCGATCGTCGCCATCACCGACTACCTCGGACTGCAGCCGTGGGCGATGTTCGCCGCGCACGGCGCCGCAAAGGCGGCCGAGATCCACCTGGTCAAGGAGCTCGCGCGCGCGTGGGCGCCCGACGGCGTGCGCGTCTGCGGCGTCGCGCCCGGCCCGGTGGACCTCGACGACGACCAGCACCGGGCCGCGACCCTCCGCGCCGCGGCCCGGGTGGCGACGGAGCGGCTCGTCGCGCCCGCCGACATCGGCGCGGCCGTGCGCTTCTGCCTGGAGACGGTCGGCGTGACCGGCGTCAACGTCTGCGTCGACAACGGCTCGCTGGTCATGTCGTGAGGTGAGCCGCTCCGGACGGGCGCGGCGGGGGTCGACGCGGCTGCGCCGGCCGGGGCGTCAGGCGGGCGCCGGCTTGCCCTTCTTGGACTGGTCGATGAGCTCCTTGGCCTTGAGCGCCAGCCAGAACTCCATGCGGTCCTGCGACTGGTTGAGATCGCGGCCGGTGATCTCCTCGACGCGCTTCATGCGGTACCGCAGCGTGTGGCGGTGCACGTACAGTTTCTCGGCGGCGTCGCCCCAGTGGCCGTTGGCCTCCAGGAAGAAGGCAAGGCTCTTGACCAGGTCGCTCGAGTTCTGCTCGTCGTACTCCTGGAGCTTGCCGAGGACGCTGTCGTAGAAGACCTCGAGCGACAGCGTGTCCTGCAGGCCGAGCAGCAGTCCGTAGGAGCCGAGGTCGTCGAAGCTGGCGATGACGCGCGGCTCACCCTTGAGCTTGCGGATCTTGATCGCGTAGCTCGCCTCGTAGTAGCTCTGGCGGAGGTCGATGAGCTGCCGGTGCGGCCGGCCGATGCCGATGGAGACGGAGATCTCCGGCAGCATCTCGGCGATCACGGCCTGGAGCTCCCCGGCCAGCCGAATGATCTCCTTGGCGTCCGTCTTGCCGGGCTGCACCAGGACGACGACGGAGTCGCTGCGCGACGCGCTGATGCCGAGCAGGTCGTGCCGCGCCATGAACTCGTCGACGCTCCAGTGCAGGCGCTCCTTGACGTCCTGGGCGGCGGCCTCGGTGCGCTCCGCCGCCTCGTCCCCGTCCTGCGCGTCGATGTCGACGAGCACGATGAGGTGCGGCGACTGCGGCTCGAGCCCGAAGAACGCGAGCCGCCGGGCGATCTCCTCCTCGTAGAGGTCGCTGGCGATGAGCTCGTCGAAGAAGTCGCCGGCGAGGCGCTTCTCGGTCTCGGCCACGGCCTTCTTCTTGACCAGCTCCAGCGCCGTCACCGTGACGACGTTGTGCAGGATGATGCGGTCGTACTCGCTGAAGTCGCCACTGTCCTTGACGACGGCGAGGAACGCGCCGATGCGGTGTGACGCGACCACCGGGTAGACCTGCACGCCCGACCCGACGCCCTCCATGCTGAGCGCGAAGTTCTGGCGGTCGGCGCGGCGGTCGCTGATCATGCGCCACAGGTCGGCGATGAGCTCGGCGCCCAGGTGGCGGCGGTAGGCCGCCTCGCACAGCACCACGCCGTGGAAGTCGAAGAGCACGGCGGAGCAGCCGACGAGGGCCGAGAGTGTGGAGAGGATCGCCTCGAGGCCCTTCTCCTCCAGCACGATCTTGGTGAGCTTCTCGTGCACGGCCAGGCTTCGCTGCAGCAGCGAGTACTGCTCGTTGACGATCTTGGAGGCGACGGCCTCGGTGATGGCGAGGAACGGCACGTGGTAGGGGACCTCGAACAGTGGGAAGCCGTACTCCTCGGCGACGGCGACGATCCCCGGCGGCACCTTGTCGAAGCTGAAGCCGGTGCCGAAACCGAGGCCCGAGATGTTGTGGTCGATGAGGCGCTTGATCTGCGCCACCTGCTGCTGCTCGTCGCCGACGAAGCTGTAGCCTGTGGTGAGGAGCAACTCGCCGCCCTTGAGCCACTTCGTGGGGTCGGGGACCTCGGTGATGTGGACCCACCGGACCGGGTTGCTCGTGGACTTGTGCCCGGCGAGCAGGCGCAGGTTCAGCTCGGGGATCTCGAGGATATCCTGTACGGTGATCATCGCCGGGATTCTACACGATGTCCTAGTACAGCGCGAGAGTGCGCCACGTCAGGAAGTGGGAGGGTTTGTACGTTCTGGCGCGGGCGGCGCCGGCGGCAGCGCCGCTACCGGCGCCGCAGCACCTGCCCGGGAAGTTCGGAGGTGGTCACGCCCTCCTCGAGCACGGGCACGCCGTTCACCAGCACCCAATCGATGCCCTCGGGCGCCGCGTGCGGGATGTTCTCGAAGGGGAACGTATGCGGGTAGAGGTTCGTCGCCCGGTCGCGCACGCGGTCCAGGTCGAAGACGACCAGGTCGGCCTTGAGACCGGGGCGCAGCGCGCCCCGGTCGAAGAGGCGGAAGCGCTGCGCCGGGAAGGAGGTCATCTTGCGGATGGCCTCCTCGAGGCGCAGCACCGGCTCGTCGCGCACGTAGCGCTCGAGCACGCCCGGGTACTCACCGTAGCTGCACGGCCAGTACAGCGACGGGTCGTCGAGCTCGTCCGGCGGCGCCATGACCAGCCCGTCGGACGAGATCATCGCCAGCGGGCTCTGCAGCAGGGCGCGGATGTTCTTCTCCTCGATGTAGTCGAAGAGGCCGATGATGTCGTCGTCCTCCTCGACGATGAGGTCGAGGAAGGTGTCGAAGCCGTCCGCGCCCCGCTCGGCGGCGATGTCGGCGACGGAGCGGCCGCGCAGCTCCGGGTGGCGGCCGGCGTGGAAGACGACCACCCGGTCGAAGCGCCCATGACGGACCACGCCGGCGTAGCCCGCGCCGGGCAGCGCGTCCTCGAGGACCTCCCGGCGCAGCGGGGCGCGCGCCTCGGGGTCAGAGAGCAGGGCGATGAGCGCCTCGTGGCCGAGGTCCAGGACCGGCTGCGGCAGCGCCCGGGAGAACCGCGGCGCCAGGTCCGTGTGCACGTCGTTGTCGGTGGTGGCGTCGAGCCCGCCACGGCGCGCCTCCTCGATCAGCGCGAGGTTGGCCGGCGCGTCGTCGGGGGCGCCCCACTTGGGCGCGTTGTGCGAGACCTCGACGGGGCAGCCGGCGGCGCGCCCGAGCTCGAGCGCCTCGGTGACGGCGGCGAGGATGGTCTCGCGCTCGCCGCGCACGTGAGAGGTGTAGATGCCCTGGTGGCGGGCGACCACCCTGCACAGCCGCAGGAGCTCGTCCGTGCTCGCGTAGCAGCCGGGCGGGTAGACGAGCCCGCTGGACATGCCGTGCGCGCCCGCGCGCATAGCGGCGTCGAGCAGGCGCTCCATGCGCGCGAGTTCGCGCTCGGTGACGGCCCGCGCGGCGAACCCGACGACGGCGAGCCGCAGCGCCCCGTGGCCGACGAGCGGCGCGATGTTGATCGCGTGTCCGCCGCGCCGAAGCGCCGCGAGGTACTGGCCGAAGGTGCGCCAGTCCCAGGTCACGGCGTCCAGCCCCCAGGCGTAGTGCGCCCAGTTCCGGATGGCGTCGTCGCGGTGCGCCGCCGTGAGCGGCGCCGCCGACATGCCGCAGTTGCCGGTGACGTGCGTGGTGACGCCCTGGCGGACCGCCGTCTCGGCGCCCGGATGCACCAGGACCCCGAGGTCCGAGTGCGTGTGCGGGTCGATGAAGCCGGGCGTGACGTAGCGGTCGGCGGCGTCGACGACGCGCCGGCCGCGCAGCGTCCCCGGCGCGCCGATCGCCGCCACGCGGTCGCCGCGCACGGCGACGTCGCCGCGGTACCAGGGGTTGCCGCAGCCGTCGACGACGCGCCCGCCCTCGATCACGAGGTCGTGGACGGGGAGCGGTGTCACTCCGATGCCCCGCTCGATGGCTTGCCTGCGGCCGCCATTCACGCCTCCCCCATCTCGAAGACCTCGTACGGGTTCTCGCAGGGCGGGCCGGCGCAGGCGTACACACGGCGCTCGTCGAGGTCGCAGATGATGCTGCCGACGGTCATGCCCTGGTCGGCCGGCGCCTCGTCCGGCTCCGGGTGGCCGCAGATGCACTCGTTGAGCGAGGGCTCGTGGGTGCGCAGTACCCGGGCGACGAGGTCCACCGGGTCCTCGCCGGCGGCGACCCCCTCGCCGAGCAGTCGCTCCGCGGTCGAGAGCCGTACGACCGACTCCCCGCCGGCGTAACCCTCGTATGGTCGCATCGCCGGCGAGGCGTAGTGGTTCGAATGCGCCATGAACCCGGCGGCGGTGTGGTCCATGAGGGCGTGCGCGGTGGCCGACGTCTCCAGATCCCAGAGCCGGCCGGCCGTGTCGGCCAAGAACTGGTTTGTGCCGCGGGCGCGGGCGGCGAGCAGCCCCCGGTCCCGCGCTTCTTCGAGCGTCCGCGCCTCCAGCGTCGCCCGGCGCACGAACACGTTGGGAACGCCGAGGCGGTTGTCGGTGGAGTGCACGGAGTTGCTCACGTTGCCGATCCCGTGGCTGTTCATGCCCAGCATCAGCAGGTACGGCGCTCCGGCGAGGCCCATGATGCGGGTGCCGTCCGGACCGGTAAGGTCGAAGAGCACGTTGTTGACCGCGTCGATGACGTACCAGTCCATGTTGTGCCCCACTATGTGGCGGTCCCCGGCGACGACGGCCACAGCGGTGCAGTGGTCGCCGGAGCGGGGCGAGCCGGGTGGCACGTGCCGCGACCGGCTCGTCCGACGTGAACTCCTCGCCGCAGTTCAGGACCAGCAGGCGAGAGAAGGGCACCCGCGCGCCCTCGGCCAGGCCCTCGAGCTCCTCGACGTGACCCGGCAGCCAGCGGCGCGCCTGCTCGGCGTAGGCGAGCGCCTGGCGCTCGGCCACGTCGAACGTCAGGCGGCCGCTCGTCATGGACGTGAAGTTCTCGCGGAAGAAGTCGACCGAGGCCAGGACCTGCTCACGCGCCGCCTCACCGACGGCGCGGCCGAGCTCCCGGTACGAGCCCCTCGCCTGCACGTGGACGAACGGGATGCCCATGCGGTCAGTCTACAGCCCGAGCACGCGGCGCGGATCGGGATAGGCGGTCACCCCGAGCTCCGAGGCGCAGCGCGCGATCAGAGCGACGAGCTCGGCGAGGATGTCGTCCGGCAAGCCGACGGGCTCGCGGTCGGCCAGCTCGGCGACCCGGTCCGTGGCGAGGTCGACGAGTCCCGCCCGACCAGAGGCGAGCCAGTCGCCGAGGCCGCCGCGATAGCTGAGCAACGGGCTGACGAACTCGCTGCGGATGTAGCGGCGCGTGTGCTTCGTGCCGAGGAACCCGCGCCCGGACAGCGCGCCGTCGACCATCGCGTCGACGTCGAGCGCGTCGACGTCCCAGGGCCGCGGCGTGAGCGCGTACCGCACGTTGTTCAGCACCTCGTCGTCGATGACCAGCACCTCGAGGCAGCTGGCCACGCCGGCCTGGATCTCGCCGACGCCGGAGAGCAGGCGCGGCTTCGGCGCAAGACCAAGCAGCGCGTTGACGGAGCGCTCGTAGCCGAACTGCGCGTCGACGACCTTGCTGTCGCTGCAGGGGCCGTAGCAGTCGCAGGCCAGGCCGCAGCGGCGGGCGAGGAGCACCGCCGCCGCCGAGGCGACGCCGGTCTCCGGCGTGCCGCTCACCACGACGCCGCTGCGCGGGTCCACGGCGCTCAGGCGCGGCCCGTAGTAGACCGGCGTCCCCGGCGCGGCGGCCTGGGTGAGCACCACGCCGGCCAGCACCTCGGCGTGCTGCTGCGCGAGCGCCGCCGAGAGCGCGCCGGGCGCCGTGGTGGCGGCGGCCGGGCACGGCAGGATCTCGACGGCCACGCCGCCGCGGCGGACCTGCTCCACCAGAGCGTCGGAGACGTCGCCGCCGAGGATCAGCGGGCTCACCGGCGAGAAGGCGAGGTCGATCGGATACACGCCGTCCGTCCCGTCGGCGCCGGTGACCGCCCTCGCCATCTCCTGCAGATACTGGGCCTGGAACGGATAGGAGATGCCGGGGCCGCCGATGGCCTTGTCCGTCTCGTGCGCGAGGATCAGGTACGAGTACAGCGGCTCGAGCAGGTCGGGCACGTCCTCGGGTTGCCAGAGGGACGTGACCTGCTGCTGATGCACCAGGTTGTGCATGACGCGCGTCGCGAGGACCTGGTCGCGCAGCGTCGCCCGGCGGCCCGAGCCCGTGCGCGGATCGCTGACGTCGCGGGCGCCGCCCATGTTGTGCACGTAGGTCACGCCGGGGTCCGGGTCCATGCCGAGCGAGCGCTCCGGGTCGCGCGCCGCGAGCACGTACTCGCGCGGGCAGGCGCCGAGCGCCTCATCCACGGCCTGCCGGGGGACCGTCAGGCGGTCCTCGCCGGTGGGGCTGCAGCCGGCCGCGAGCAGCAGCTCCCGCGCGGCCGGCGACTCGACGCGCACGCCCGCCCGCTCCAGCAGAGCGAGCGCGGCGAGGTGCATCGCCTCGATCGCTTCGTCGGGCCAGACGGCGGCGGCCTCGGTCATGATGCGTCATCCTCTCGTGTCGGTCGTGCCTCGGGCTTCGTCACGCGTCGTCCAGCGCCTTCCGGCGCCGGCGAAGGAGCGCGAAGGCCACCCCGCCGGCGGCGACCAGCGCAGCGACCAGCGCCCACACCCGCGCCCGGGACGTCTCAGCCGCGGGCGGCGCCGACGGCCGCAGTGGCCGCAGGCCGATGTAGGTGGCGCGCAGCTGGTTCCAGAAGGGAGCGCCTGCGCCGGACGGCGCCAGGGCGTAGCCGGTCCAGGTGTCGGTCCGGTACGCCTGCAGGTTCACGTTGTACCAGAGGAGCACGTAGGGGTCGTCGCGATAGAGGATCTTCTGCATCGCGTCGGTGCAGGCCTTGCGCTGGGTGATGTCCTCGGGGTGGGCGGGATCGAGCGCTTCGGCCTGCCGCACGAAGAGACGATCGTAGTCCAGATCGGAGTACTGGCTGTCGCTCCACCCCATGATCTGCTGCGTCGTGAAGGTGCTGAGGATGAAGCCGGGGTCGATGTCGCCGCCCCAGCTCCAGACGAACAGGTCGTAGTCCGCGTCGTTGCGGATCGCGTCGCCGAAGGCGCGCTCGTCCATGTGCTCGAGGCGCAGGCGGATGCCCACGTCCCGGCACCACCCGACGATCATCCGCGCCGCCGTCTGGTCCTCCGGGTATTCGTCGAGGGCGACGAGGCGGAACGAGAGCTCGCCTCCGGCCGCGTCTTCGCGCACGCCGTCCCCGTCCCGGTCGGCGTAGCCGGCGTCGTCGAGGATCTGCTTGGCGCGCTGCGGGTCGTAGCGGTACTGCGCGTCCTCCGGAACATCCCAGCGCCAGTCGGCCTGGGCCGGCGAGAGCAGGGACGTGGCGGGCTCCGCCAGTCCGGCCATCGCCGTGGCCGCGATCTGGCGCTTGTCGATGGCCCAGTGGACGGCTCGGCGGATGGAGGGGTCGCGAAGCAGCGGGTTCCCCTTGCTGCGCGGATTGTCCCAGCAGTTGAAGCCGAGCTCGTGGAAGCCGATCGCCGGGGAGGCCACGGTCGACGTCCCCGGCATCCCGGCGTAGACCTGCCGTAGGTCGCCGGAAAGTCGACGACGGCGTCCAGCGCATCGCTGCGGTACTGCTCGGCGAGCGTGGTGGCGTCCTCGCCCGCGACGAAGGTGACCGAGCCGAGATCGGGCGCGCCGCCGAGCGCGGCCGGGTAGGCGGGATTGGCCTCGAGCCGGACGCGGCGGCCCTCCGCGAGGCTCACGACGCGGAACGGCCCCGACCCGACGAACGGCAGGTTGCCGAACTCGTCCAGGCGGGCCGGGTCGACCTTCGCCCAGATGTGCTCCGGCAGGATCGGGATGGCGAGCGCCAGCATCCCCGAGTTCGGGCGCCGGGTCGTGATCACCAGGGTCGCGTCGTCCGTCGCGGAGACGGCGGTGACGCCCGTGAGGTACTGGATGTACGCGGGCTCGCGCGTCTCGAGGA
Source organism: uncultured Thermoleophilia bacterium (assembly GCA_963784975.1). Taxonomy (GTDB): domain Bacteria; phylum Actinomycetota; class Thermoleophilia; order UBA2241; family UBA2241; genus CAIXSE01. The sequence goes on from CAWAUK010000034.1 coordinate 14,463, forward strand.
TCAGGTCGTACGTGAAGGCGACGTCACGGGCTGTGAGCGGCACACCGTCCTGCCACTTCATGCCCTCTCTGATATGGAACGTCCACGTGAGGCCGTCCTCGGAGGTCTCCCAGCTCGTGGCGATGTCGGGCGCGGGCCGGTACTCGGCGTCGTACCAGGTGAGGAAGTCGTAGCCGAGGCGGAAGCACTCCCACGAGACGGAGCTCCACGAGCTGAACGGGTTCACGCCGTCGCACTCCTGCGAGATGCCGATGCGGTAGTCGAGCGCGCCGGGCGAGGCGGAGGCGGCCGGTGAGGCCAACGGCGAGGCCGCGGCGGGTGAGGCGGACGCGGCGGACGACGAGGCCGCGGCGAGGCCGGCGCCGGCCAACAGTACGACCGTCGCGGCGAGCGCCGTCACCCCGCCGGCGACTGCGCCGGCGCGCGCGAGCAAGGCCCGCTGCGTCCCGCCGTCGCTGCGTCTCATGTGCCGGCTCCTTCTCATGCTCGAACGCGGGCCGGCCGGGGCGGTGAGCGCCTTGCGGCCCCACCGCCCCGGCCGGCCCTCCTCCGCTACTTGATCCTCAGACAGGCGGCGTAGTGGTCGCCGCCGATGTGGACGTCCTCGGGGTCGATCTCGCTGCAGATGTCGATCGCCTCCGGGCAGCGCGGGTGAAAGCGGCAGCCGGTGGGGATGTCGACCGGGTTCGGGGTCTCGCCCTTGAGGATGACGTGCTCGCGCTTGGCCAAGGGGTCGGGCACCGGGATCACGCTGATCAGCGCCTTGGTGTACGGGTGCTTCGGGTTGGCCACGACCTCCTCGGTGTCGCCGATCTCGACGATGCGGCCGAGGTACATCACGGCGATGCGGTCGGAGATCACCCAGGCCAGCGAGAGGTCGTGAGTGATGAAGATGTAGGTGACGCCGAGCTTCTCCTTCTCCTCCACCATCAGCTTGAGGATGTCGTTGCGGATGGAGACGTCGAGGCTGGCGACCGGCTCGTCGGCGACGATCACGTCGGGGTCGAGCACCGTGGCGCCGGCGATGCAGACGCGCTGGCGCTGCCCGCCGGAGAGCTCGTGCGGGTAGCGGTAGAGGTACTCGGTCGCCGGCCGCAGGCCGGCCTCGCTGATCGCGGTGATGACCCGCTCTTCCTTCTCGCGCTCGCTCGAGGTGACGTTGTTGACCTCGAGCGGCTCGGCGACGATGTCGAAGATCGTCTGCTTGGGATTGATCGAGTTGTACGGGTCCTGGAAGATGATCTGCGCCTTCTTGCGGTACTCGCGCAGCTCCTTGCCGCTGAACTTCTGCACCGGCTTGCCCTTGTAGATGATCTCGCCGCCGGTGGCATCTTCCAGGCGCAGGAGGGTGCGGCCGGTCGTCGTCTTGCCGCACCCCGACTCCCCGACCAGGGCGAGGATCTCGCCCTTCCGGATCTGGAAACTGATGTGGTCGACAGCCTTCACGAACTTCTTCTCGGTGGCGACCATGCTCTTGAAGAACCCCTGGTGGATCGGGAAGTAGACCTCGAGGTCCTTGATGTCGAAGAGGACGTCGCCGGTCTCCGGCGCGAGCTTGAGGTCTGGGCGCTCGGACTGCTCCGTCGCCATCGTCACACCCCCTCCATGTCCGGTGCCGCCGCGTCGCCCAGCACGAAGGCCTCGCCGCGGTAGCTCTTCGCGTGGACGCAGCGCACGAAGTGCCCACGCTCGACCTCGGTGAGGCCGGGGTGCTCCGTCTCGCAGCTCGGCGATCTTCTCGTCGCACCGCGGGCAGAAGCCGCAGCCCGCGGGCGGGTTGATGAGGTTGGGTGGGTCACCCTTGATGGAACTCACCATCTCGCGCTTCTCGTGGATGTTCGGGAAGGCCTTGATGAGCTGCCGCGTGTAGGGGTGCGTCGCGGTGTTGAAGATGTCGGCGGTGGTGCCGCTCTCGACCACCTCGCCGGCGTACATGACGACGCCTTTGTCGCAGGTCTCGGCCATGACCGAGAGGTCGTGGCTGATGAGGATGAAGGAGAGGTTGAGCTCGGTGCGCAGGCGGTGGATGAGCTCGAGGATCTGCGCCTGCACCATGACGTCGAGCGCCGTGGTCGGTTCGTCGCCGATCACGAGCTTGGGGTTGCACGCCAGCGCCATGGCGATCATGGCGCGCTGGCGCATGCCGCCGCTGAGCTGGTGCGGGAAGTCCATGACGCGCTTCGGGTTGATGCCGACCAGGTCGTAGAGCTCCCTCACGCGTACCATCGCCTGCTTCTCGGAGAGGCCCTCGTGCAGCTGGATGGGCTCGGCGATCTGCTTGCCGGTCTCCTTGACCGGGTTCAGCGCGTTCATCGCCCCCTGGAAGATGATCGATATCTCCTTCCAGCGGATCTTGCTCATGCCGAACTCGGTGCGCTTGGCGAGATTGCGCCCATCGAAGAGCACCTCGCCGGAGACGATGCGACCGTTCTCCGGCAGCAGCTTGAGCAGGCTCAGCGCCGCGGTCGTCTTGCCGCAGCCGGACTCGCCGGCGAGGCCGAGGCTCTCGCCGGGCTGGAGCACGAAGGAGACGTCCTGCACGGCCTTGACGTCGCCGACGCCGAGCTTGAAGTAGGTGGTCAGGTTGCGGACGTCGAGCAGGCCCTCGTGCTCGATGCGCTCCACGGGCTTCTTCTCGCGCGAGGCGCCCTTCGTCTTGCCCTTGGGCTTGGGGGCGGTGGTGGCCATCAGTCCTCCCCCTTCTCGTCGTCGGCGATGTGGCCGCCGACCCAGCCGCCGCCCTCGGGGCGGTTGATGGTGCCGCCGGCCGGCTGGTTGAAGTCGGGCATGGCGTCGTCGGTCTGCTGGCCGGGCGTGAAGATCCCGGCGCTGCCGCCCATGCCGGCGCCGCCGGCCACGGCGATCGCCGGCTCACCGCGAGCCGTGAAGCGGCTCTCGCCGGTGCTGTCCTCGCGCTTGCGCAGCTTGGGATCGAGGACTTCGTCGTAGGCCGTGCCGATGAAGGTGAAGGCAAGCACGACGAGGATGATGGCGATGCCCGGCGGCAGGAGGTACCACCAGGCCGGCAGACCGGCCGCGCCGTTCACCCAGGCGTAGTGGAGCATGGTGCCCCAGCTGAAGTTGAGCGGGTCGCCGAGGCCGAGGAACGAGAGCGTCGTCTCCGAGAGGATGGCGATGGCCACGACGAGCACGAGGTTGGCGAAGATGAGCGGCATCACGTTGGGCAGCACGTGCTTGGTCATGATGTGCCGGTTGCTGGAGCCGATCGCCTTGGCGCGCTCGATGAAGCTCAGCTCGCGCACGCGCAGCACGTCCGAGCGCACGACGCGAGCCGTGCCCGGCCAGCTGGTGATGCCGATGATGAGGATGATCATCCAGTAGTTCTGACCCCAGGCGGCGGCGAGCACCATCGCGAGGGGAAGCCACGGGATGACCAGGAACGCGTCTGTTAAGCGCATCCAGCCTTCGCCTTGCCAGCCTCCGTAGAAGCCGGCCGCGATGCCGATGCCGGCGCCGAGGATGGTGGACATGAAGGCGGCGAGCAGACCGACCATGAGCGAGATGCGCGCGCTCCAGATGAACTGGGCGAGCACGCTCTGGCCCACCTGGTCGGTGCCGGACCAGTTGTAGTAGTACGTCGTCGGCGGATGGTACGGGCCGTAGAGCGCGCCCGTCGCCGGGTCTTTGATCTGCGCGTTGGGGTCGAGCAACGCGTGATCGGCGAGGAACGGAGCCAGCAGCGCCATCAGGATGAAGAAGACGAGGATGCCGAGGCCCACCATGCCCTGCCAGTTGCCGCGGTAGAGCCTCCAGACCTGGTGCGTGTTCCACGTGGTGAGCTCGGCCCGCTCGGGGTTGCCGACCGCCCAGCACCAGACGCAGACCCCGCCTACGATGACGGCGACGGTCTGTATGGCCCAGTTGTAGGAGATGGCGTTGGTGCTCCCGGAGAACCCGCTGAGACCGCCGCCGGCCAGCACGCCCCACACGAGGAGCACGAGGCCCTCGACGAGGAGCATGACGTTGAAGAGGACCGCCTTGCTCCGGCGCGCCAGGCCGAGGACACCGAGCGCCAGGCACACGAGCGCGAGCAGGAGCAGCACCCACGCTGGATAGGCGCCGACGCTGGCGGAGAAGAAGCCCTTGATCACCTCGGAGAAGCCGCTGGTGATGGGCACAGTCTTCGGATACGTGAGCAACTCGAGGACGACCCAGGTGATGATCGTCCAGAAGATGATCCAGTTCCGGAAGCGACGGGGGATCATGCCTGCACCCTGGGGTCGAGGTAGTAGTACATGATGTCGGCGATGAGGTTGGCGACGATCACCGCGACGCTGGCGATGAGGAAGACCAGCTGCATGACCGGGTAGTCGCGCTTCTGCATCGAGTCATAGGACAGCAGCCCCAGGCCGGGCCAGTTGAACACGGCCTCCGCGAGGATGGCGCCCGACATCACGAAGCCGAGGTTCATCATCACGATGGTCACGGTCGGAAGCATGGCGTTCGGCACCACGTGGCGCCAGAGGACGGCGTTCTCGCTGAGGCCCTTGGCGCGGGCCGTCAGCGCGAAGTCCTCCTTCATGACGCCGGTGATGGAGCTGCGCATGATGAGGTGGTACTCACCCACGTAGGCGATGGCGAAGGTGAACGCCGGCAGGAACAGGTGCTTCATCAGCGACTGGAAGGAGGCGAAGCCGCTGAGCTGCACGCCCGGTTCCTCCATGCGCCCCGTCGGGAACCAGCGGAGCTTGGTGGCGAACAGCATGATCATCAGGAGGCCGAACCAGAACGTCGGCATGGCGTACAGGACCATCCCTAAGTTCGTGGACACGACATCGTAGGTGCCATTGCGTCTCCACCCCGCGAAGACCCCCATGATCATGCCTACGATCGTGGCGAAGACCGTGCCCACCCCCACGAGGAGGACGGTGGGCCAGATACGCTCGGCGACGACCTCGGTGACCGGGCGCTTCTCGGAGAACGACATGCCGAACTTGCCCTGCACGGTGTCGCGCCAGTAGTAGATGAACTGCTGCCACATCGGCTTGTCGAGGTTGAACGTCTTGCGCTGACGCTCGATGACCGACGGGTCGGTCTTCCCCTTGGGGAGAAGGAGCCGGGCAGGGTCGCCCGGGAGGATGCGGAAGAGCGCGAAGTTGAACGAGGCCACGAGGATGATCGTGAGGACCGCGTTCATCACCTTCCGAATGAAGTAGCGTCGCTTGTCCACTGCCCTGCGGGTCGCTCCGCGCTCGGCACCGAACGCCGGCGGACCCTTGCCTCCCTCTTACATCCGTGGTTGCCGGACCCCTGATAGTGCTGCCACTGTGGTGGACGCCCCCGGACGGGGCCTTGGGAGTTTAGACGACGCGGCCGCGCAGTTCCGTCGGCCGCGCCAAAGATCGGCGGCCGTGGTGGTGGCGACCGACCTGGATGACCGGCGTCTCGCCGTACGCAACCCCCGTGCCGGCCCGGAGGCCCGCGCAGCGCGGGACCGGGCTAGAGAGCCATCGTAGACGGCGAGGCGGGGCGGGGCAAGGCGGGGCTTACGCCCCGGGCAGCCGCGCCTCGCGCCCGGCTCGACGCAGGACGCCGACGAGGCGGTCCAGCGGCAGCTCGTACGCGGTGTTGCCGTCGCGCCCGACCGTGGTGGTCGCGGCGGTGAGCGCGTTGCAGACGCTCTCCGCCGTGGCGTCTACGGCCGCCTCGAAGAGTTCCGTCATGTGGTCGTTGGTGACCGACGCCAGCGCCAGCGGCTCGGCGGACTCTCGCGGCACGCGGTGGGCCGTGCTGAAGGCGAGCATGATCTCGCCGCTGCCGTCAGAGGCGTACGACCCCGTCGCTGCGAGGCCGAGCGCAGCAGCGCTTGGCCATGCGCTCGCACTGTCGCGCGCTGAGTGGGGCGTCGGTGGCGAGGACGACGATGCACGAGCCCTCGCGGTTCTCGACCGGCATGAGGTCGGTGATCTCACGGCCGACCGGCACCCCGTCGACGCTCAGGCGGTGACGGACGCCGAAGTTGGTGAGCGCGAGGACGCCCACGGTCCAGGGGCGTCCGTGCGCGGTGGCGACGCGCGAGGAGGTGCCGATGCCGGCCTTGAAGTCGAAGCAAGTCATGCCGGCGCCGGCGCCGACGCAGCCCTCGGCCACGGGGCCGGAGGCGGCGCCGTCCAGCGCGGCGCGGACGTGCTCCTCGCTTGACGTGCAGGCCGCGGAGGTCGTTGAGGAACCCGTCGTCGCACTCGCCGACGACCGGGATGACGGCGTCCTCGACGCCGGCGAGCGGCTCGCGCTCGAGGAGCCAGCGCACGGTGGCGTCGTAGACGGCGCCCGCGCTCTGTGAGTTGGTGAGCAGGATCGGCGTCTCGACGAGGCCCCATTCGCGCACGGCGCTGATGCCGATGAGCTCACCGACGCCGTTGGCGGCGTGTGCGCCGGCGACGACGCGTTCGTGCCAGAGGTCGCCGCCGTGCGGGAGGATCGTGGTGACGCCCGTGCGGGCGGGCCCGCTGCCGTGCGGCAGCTCGGGCCCGCCCCACGAGACCGTGCAGTGACCGACGCGCACGCCGGGCACGTCGGTGATCGCGTTGAGCGGCCCGGCCGGCAGCCTGCCGACGGCGATGCCGAGGTCGCGCAGGCGGCAGCGCTCCGGCGCGGTCACGCTGCTACTCCAGGATGCCGGCGCGGTGAGCCTTGAGGTACGCGCCGCAGAAGTTGTCCTCGCCGCGCAGCGCCTCGATGGACTTGATCGTGGCGATCATCTGCTTGTTGCGCACGTCGAGCACGGCCGCGTCGATGCCCAGACCGGCGCACATCGCCACGAAGGTGCGATTCAGGAGCGGGCGGTTCGGCAGACCGAAGCTCACGTTGCTGAGGCCGCCGGTAGTACGGACCGGCAGGCGTTCCTTGACCAGCTTCAGTGTCTCCATGGTGACCTGAGGGGCCGCGGGATCGGCCGAGACCGACAGGACGAGCGGGTCGACCCATACGTCTTCGGCGGGCAGGCCGACACCGGTGCACAGGTCGTGCAGCTGCTGGGCGACGGCGAAGCGGTCCTCGGCGGTCGGAGGTATGCCCTCTTCGCTCAGGCACAGGGCGATGACCGGGCACTTGTACTTCTCGACGAGCGGCAGGGCGGCGTCGATGCGCGCCTGCTCACCGCTGATCGAGTTGATGAACGGGACCTTGCCGCCCTTGTCGATGATCACCTTCACGCCGTGCTCGAGCACGGCGGCACTGGCCGAGTCGACCATGAGCTGCATGTCGGTGACGCCCATCACGGTCTCGATGAGCCAGGTCATGTCGGCGATCTCGTCGCCGCCGGCTACACCGCCGTTGACGTCGAGCACAGCGGCTCCGGCCTCGACCTGGTCGGTGGCCAGTGTCTTGATGAACTCCGCGTCACGCGCCTGGATCGCCTCGGCGACCTGCTTGCGCGTCCCGTTGATCGATTCACCCATCAACAGCATTTGAATAACCTCCACGACGATGACCCGGGACGGACGACTGAAGAGTATATGCGAACCCTTGCGGCCCAAGGAACCGGGGCGGACCCGGAAGGAAGCGCGGTCGCGTGACCGGCGCCGGCGGGCGCAGACCGGCGTCCCGCGGGGGCCCAGGCCGACGCCTGCGGCGGGTCAGATGCCTTCGGGAGGCGGGACGATCCAGTCGGGACGCTTACGGCGACGGTCGCCGGCGCGCCGTTCGCCGCCGGGGGCGCCGCGCGGGTCCCGGCGGCGCTCCGAGACGCGGCGGTCGATCCTGACCACGACGTCGTCACGTCCCTCGAAGAGAGAGGCGAAACGACGGTACAGCCGCTCGCGCAGCGGTCCCGTCACGAAGAGCACGTAGCGATCGGCGTCCCCGTCCCCGGCCATACTGCAACTGTACCCCTCGGCGCGAGCCGCCCACACGACCCCGGCGTAGCCGGAGCTGGCCACACGGCGGGTCAGTCGTAGGTGATGTAGACCGTCTTGGTGCGCGTGTAGAAGTCGAGCGCGGCCGGGCCTTGCTCCTTGAACGTGTTGGCGCTCGACTGCTTGAAGCCGCCGAACGGGGCCTGCAGCGCGAGGCCGGTGGTCGGCTCGTTGACCTTGACGACTCCGGCCTCGATGCGGTCGACGAAGGTCATGGCCCGGCGCAGGTCGTTGGTGACGACGCTGGCGGCGAGGCCGTAGCCGACGGCGTTGGCCTTGAAGATCGCGTCGTCCAGGTCCCGGGCGCGGACGATGCCGATCACGGGACCGAAGATCTCCTCCTGCGCGAGCCGGCTGTGGACGTCGACGCCGTCGAAGACGGTGGGCCGCAGGAAGTAGCCGCCGTCGCCGGCCCTGCCGCCGCCCGCGAGAAGCTCGGCGCCCTCCTCGCGGCCGATGCGCACGTAGTCCAGGTCGGTCGCCAGCTGCTCTTCGCTCACGGCCGGGCCCATCTGCACGCCGTCCTCGAGCCCGTCGCCGACGTTGAGCGCGTTGGCGGCCTCGGCGAGGGCGGCGGCGAAGCGGTCGGCGATGCCGTCCTCGACGATGACGCGGCTGGTGGCCGTGCAGCTCTGGCCGGTGAGCGCGAAGCCGCCCATGACGGCCAGCCTCACGGCGAGGCCCAGGTCGGCGTCGTCGAGCACGATCGTCGGGTTCTTGCCGCCCATCTCGAGCTGGACGCGCGCGAAGTGCCCCGTCGCGCGCGCGTAGATGCGTGCGCCGGTGTCGTGCGACCCGGTGAAGGTGAGCCCACGCACCACCGGGTCGCCGGCGAGGGCGCCGCCCACGACGGAGCCGGAGCCGGTGACGAGGTTGAGCACGCCGGCCGGCAGGCCGGCGTCCACGAGACACTCGACCAGGCGCAGCGCCGTGAGCGGCGTCGCCGAGGCCGGCTTGAAGACGACGGCGTTGCCGTAGACGAGCGCCGGCGCGATCTTCCAGGCGGGGATGGCGATCGGGAAGTTCCAGGGCGTGATCACGGCCACCACGCCGAGCGGCTCGCGGCGGCTGTAGAGCATGGCGTGCGGCGCGTTGGCCGGCAGGACGTCGCCGCCCAGCCGCCAGCCCTCGCCGCCGAAGTAGCGCAGGATGTCGCGCGCTCGCGCGACCTCACCGGTCGCCTCCGCCAGCGTCTTGCCCTCCTCGCGCGTGAGCGTGCGGGCGACGTCGTCCATGCGTTCCGTGAGCAGCTCGGCCGCCTTGAAGAGGACGGCGCCGCGCGCCGGCGCCGGCGTGGCCGCCCAGGCCGGGAACGCCTCCGCCGCGGCGGCGGCCGCCTGCGCCGCGTCCGCCGCGGTCGCGCTCGGGAACACGGCGAGCACCTCGTCGGCGCGCGCCGGGTTCCTGGTCTCGAACCTGGCGTGGTCGCTCGCGCCGACCCACTCGCCGCCGATCAGGTCCTTGCAGGTCTCCATCGTCCACCCCGCGGTCGCGATATCGTCAGCCCACCTCGCCGCAACGATACTACGGACGGCGGCCGCAGCGACCGTGCGCCGGCCGGGGCCCGCATCCGGCACCGGCACCTGAGTTCAGCCCGCCTGGGGCAGCGGCACGAGACGCGCGGTCCGAGAGGCGAAGCGTCTCCCGGTACCCGGCGTCGCGCGCGAGGGCGATGGCCTCGTCCCAGAGCCGGCCCACGTGCTCGGCCTCGTGCGCGTCCGAGTCGATCACCAGCGGGATGCCGCGGGCGTGCGCCGCGCGCAGGATGGCAGGCGACGGATACATGACGCCGGCCGGGTCGGTCACCCTGTCCGTGTTGAGCTCGAGCGCGCCGCCCGACGCGGCGAGGGCGTCGAGCGCCCCATCGAGCTCGCGCAGCGCCGCGGGCCCCGGCTGGTGCCCCCACAGGCCGATGTAGTCGAGGTGGGCGAGGACGTCGAAGCGCCCGTACTCGGCCGCCCGCCTCACGGTCTTGTAGTAGCGCGCGAGAAGCGCGTCGGGGTCGTCCCAGCGGGGATCGCCGCGCAGGGCCGGCTCGTCGAAGGCGAAGCCGTCCACGACGTGCACGCCGAGGACGACGATCTCGAACGGCCAGCGGTCGAGCAGCTCGTCCAGCTCCGCTTCGCGGCCCTCCACGTACTCGGCCTCCAGCCCGAGCAGCACGGTGATGTCGTCGTGCCGGGCCGCAACAGCGCGCACCTCGTCGCAGTACTCGGCCAGCCGGTCCGGCGCGACCCACCAGTGCTCGTCCGGCGCCGGCGCCGCGGCGATGTGGTCGGCGATGCCGATCTCGGAGAGGCCGACCTCGACTGCCCGTGCGACGCACTCCTCGACGCTCCCCGTCCCGTCCGAGAAGGTCGTGTGGACGTGGTAGTCGCCGGGGAGGGCCGGGCCGCCGCCTCGTCCGCCCGGCCGCGCTCCGCCGCCCGTCATTCCTCGCCCGCCCGGCCGCGCTCCGCCGGCCGTCATTCCTCGA
>CAWAUK010000035.1:0-12688 GCA_963784975.1 uncultured Thermoleophilia bacterium
ACGTCCAGGACGGCAAGATCGTCCGCATGACGCCCATCGACCTCGCCGACGACGACAAGGGCGACTGGGTGATCGAGGCGCGGGGCAGGAAGTTCACGCCGCCGCGCCGCACGACGCTCTCGCCCCACGCGCAGGCGCAGCGGTCCATGGTCTACTCGCCGAAGCGCATCCTGACGCCGCTCAAGCGCGTCGACTGGGATCCCGAGGGCGAGCGCAACCCGCAGAACCGCGGCGTCTCCGGCTACGAGGAGATCAGCTGGGACGAGGCCCTCGACTTCGTCACGACCGAGCTCATCCGCGAGAAGCGTGAGAACGGCCCCGGTTCGATCCTCACCACCTGCAGCTCGCACCACCTCTGGGGCAACCTGGGGTATCGCCATAGCGCCTACTACCGCTTCCTGAACCTGATGGGGATGGTCCACACGGCCCACAACCCCGACAGCTGGGAGGGCTGGCACTGGGGCGCCATGCCCATGTGGGGCAACAGCCACCGCCTCGGCATCCCCGAGCAGTACGACCTCCTCGAGGATGCGCTCAAGCACACCGAGATGATCGTCTTCTGGTCCGCCGACCCGGAGTCCACCGGCGGCGGCATCTACTCCGCCTTCGAGAGCACCTCTCGGCGCTACTGGATGAAGGACCTGGGGATCAAGATGGTGTTCGTCGATCCCTACTACAACCCGACGGCCGAGCTCTTCTCGGACAAGTGGTTCGCGCCGCGCCTCGGCACCGACGTCGCCTTCGGCCTCGCCATCGCCCACACCTGGCTGGCCGAGGGCACCTACGACAAGGAGTACGTCGCCGAGCGCACCACCGGGTTCGACGAGTGGAAGGACTACGTGCTCGGCAAGACCGACAATGTGCCCAAGACGCCGGAATGGGCAGAGTCCGAGTGCGGCATCCCGGCTCGCCAGATCCGCGCCCTCGCGCGCGAGTGGGGCGCGAAGAAGGTCATGCTCGCCGCCGGCGGACTCGGCGGCTGGGGCGGCGCCTGCCGCTCGGCCACCGGCAACGAGTGGGCGCGCACGATGGTGGCGCTCGCGGCGATGCAGGGCTACGGCAAGCCGGGCGTCAACATCTGGGGCACCTCGCAGGGCGCGCCGTCGGACTGTTCGTTCGTGTTCCCCGGCTACGCCGAGGGCGGCATGTCGGGCGACCCGGAGAAGTCGGCGGCCGGCTACCGCATGCTGTACCGCATCTTCGCGCACAGCACCGGCCTGCACCCGACGGTCAACGCGCACGACTCCACCGAAGGCATCGCCATCCCGCGCCTGCGCATCCCCGAGGCGATGATGCACGAGAAGTTCGAGTGGCGCGGCAAGGGCTTCTGCGGCCCGTCCATCCAGAGCCAGATGCAGAAGTACCAGTATCCGGCGCCGGGCTACCCTTTCGTTACCATGTACTGGCGCTACGGCGGCTCCTTCTTCGGCACCATGCAGCAGACCAACCGCTACGTGAAGGCGTATCGCGAGGGCAAGGTCCGCACCGTCGTCAACCAGTCCATCTGGATGGAGGGCGAGGCCAAGTTCGCCGACATCATCCTGCCGGCCTGCACCAACTTCGAGCGCTGGGACATGAGCGAGTTCGGCAACTGCTCGGGCTACATCCCGGACAACCACAACCAGACCAACCACCGGGTGATCGTCTTCCAGAAGAAGTGCATCGAGCCGCTCGGCGAGAGCAAGTCGGACTACGACATCTTCGCCGCCGTCGCCGAGCGCATGGGCATGGGCGACGTCTTCACCGAGGGCGGCATGGACGAGTACGACTGGTGCCGGGCGTACTTCGACGCCACCGACCTCCCCCAGATCACCACCTGGGAGCAGTTCGAGAAGAAGGGCTACGTCGTCGTGCCGTTCCCCGACGACTACAAGAGCACGCCGGCGATGCGCTGGTTCGCCGAAGGGCGCAAGCGCGACACCCCCGACTGGGGCCCGCGCCCCGGCGACACCGTCGGGTTCGCCGGCCTGCAGACGCCGTCCGGCAAGATCGAGTTCGTGAGCAAGACGCTCAAGAACCTCGAGATGGACGTCGTCGACCCCGAGCGGCCGGCGATGGGCCCTCAGTTCATCGCCAGCTGGGAGGGGCACCACACCACCGAGCTGTACGACAAGTATCCGCTGCAGATGGTGAGCCCGCACCCGCGCTTCAGCTTCCACACCATGGGCGACTCCAAGGGCACGTGGCTCAACGAGATCGACGAGCACCGCATCCTGCACGAGGACGGGCACCGCTACTGGATCATGCGCCTGAACAGCGTGGACGCGAAGGCGCGGGGCATCGCCGAAGGCGACCTCGTCCGCGCCTACAACGACCGCGGCGCCGTGATCCTCTCGGCGCAGCTCACCGAGCGCGTCGCGCCGGGCACGGTACACTCCTACGAGAGTTGCGCCGACTACCTGCCGACGGGCGAGCCCGGCGAGTCCACCGACATCGCCGGCTGCGTCAACATCCTCACCAACATGCGGACGATCACACCGACGTCCCAGGCAATGTCCAACAACTCCTGCCTGATCCAGGTCGAGAAGTGGGAGGGGGAGGCCTCATGAAGAGCTGGCACCTGATCGTCGACGTCGCCCGCTGTCACGACTGCAACGACTGCTTCCTGGCCGACAAGGACGAGTTCGTCGACAACGAGTTCCCGCCGTACTCCGCGGCCCAGCCCTGGCACGGACACCGCTGGATGAACATCAAGCGCAAGGAGCGCGGCCAGTACCCGATCGTGCAGACCGCGTACCTGCCGCTGCCGTGCATGCACTGCGACGAGGCGCCGTGCCTCACCGCCGACGGCGCCGTCTACAAGCGCCCCGACGGCCTCGTCATCATCGACCCGGTCAAGGCCAAGGGGCGCAAGGAGATCGTCGCCAGCTGCCCCTACTCGGTCATCTACTGGAACGAGGAGAAGCAGCTGGCGCAGAAGTGCACCGGCTGCGCCCACCTGCTGGACGACGGCTGGACCGAGACCCGCTGCAGCCAGGTCTGCCCGACCGAGGCGATCAAGCTCGTGCTCGCCGAGGAGGACGACGTGGAGCGGCTGGTCGAGGAGGAGAGCCTGCAGCGCTACCGCGACTCCTTGGGCACCAGGCCGCGCGTCTACTACAAGAACCTGCACCGCTGGGAGAAGGCCTTCCTCGGCTGCAGCATCGTGTTCGGCGACAGCGACGAGTGCGCCGCGGGCGCCACGGTGACGGTCGAGCGCGGCGGCTCCGTGGCCGGCCAAGGCACCGCCGACCTCTTCGGCGAGGTCGCCATCGACCACCTCGAGCCGGGCCATGAGTACGTCGTACGTATCGCCGCGGACGGCTACAAGCCGGCCGAGCTGACCGTGCAGATGGACGCCAGCCTGAACGCCGGGACGGTGGTCCTGGAGAAGGCGTAGCAGAAACGGCCGGCGCCCGCCGCTCTCGGGCGGCGCCGCCTCGAAGATCGTCGCGGGCCCCCTGGAGGGCCGGACTCCCCGACTGCCCTCCATTCCCGCGGCATCCCGCGGCGCGCGACGTCCGCGTGGCACGTCAGGGGCGCCCACGGCTCAGGCCGGCCGGCGCCCCTCTTCTCGCCGTCTCGCGGGCCGTGGAGCGCTGCGTTCCGAAGCTGGCGGTGTCGCAGGGCCGTCGCGGTGTGGTACTAGTGTTAAGGAAGGGCGGCCCGGCCTGGCCGGTGCCGCCGGCACCCCACCTCACATTGGCCAGATCCATCGGAGAAGCGCAATTGAGCGACCAGGTGACCTCTGAGAAAGCCGGCCGGCCGTCCGACCGGCGCATGGGTGTGCAGGTGATCGCTCGCGCCGCCGAGATCTGTCGCGAGCTGGCGACGGCGACCGATGGCCTGACGACGGCCGAGCTCGTCGAACGACTCGGCCTCTCCCGTCCGACCGTCTACCGCATCTTGCGCGCCCTGATGGACGAGGACTTCGTCCGCCAAGTCGCGACAGGCCGGTACGCCGTCGGTCCGGCCTTTCTGGTGATCGCCGGCTCGTCCTACGGGGGGCTGCGGCACGACATGCGCCCGTTCATGAAGGACCTCTCCAACGAATTGGGGGAGACCATCGATCTCGCCGTGCTGGACAGCGGCGAAGCGCTCTTCGTGGACCAGTTCGTCGCGGTGCAAGGGCTCCGCGTGGTGGCGCACATGGGCGCGCGGCTTCCCCTGCATTGCACGGCGAGCGGCAAGGCGCTGCTCGCAGAGTTGTCGCCTGACGAGGCCGAACGTGAGCTGCCGGAGACGCTGAAGGCGTACACCCCGAACACCGGGACCGACAGGGCCGCCCTCCTCCGCGAGCTCGACGAGGTGCGCAGGACGGGAGTCGCGTTCGACCACGAGCAATACGTGATGGGCGTCTGCGCCGTGGCCACGCCCGTCCGGGACGCCGTCGGCGCCGTCGGCGCCCTGACCGTCGAGGTGCCGGCCGTCCGCTTCAACGGGCGCGAAGACCTGCTCGCAAGCGCCGTGCTGCGCCAGCGCGACCTGGCCCATCGCGCCTTGCTCGGGACGGGGCCGGCTCTCCAGGACTAGACCCGTCCTCCGCGACCCGCCGGCTGCCGGCCGGCGGGCCTCCTCCAGCGTCCCAGTCCGAGCCTACCCACGATGCGGGCACTTGACGGCACGCCGGACTTCACCAACTTCTGGAAGCAGTCGCGGCAGCAAGGCTTCAACCCGATCATCGCCACCGTGGGCAAGGCGCTGCTCTTCCCGCAGTCGCTCGAGGCGCTCGGCACTATCGGCTACAACCTCTCGAGCGAGTGCTGGTGGTCGCCGAACCACCCGTTCAAGTCTTCTCTGACCGGCCAGACCTGCCAGCAGATCGCCGACCAGTACGAGACGGACACCAACTCGCAGTGGACGCAGCCGATCCTGCACTACGCGGTCTTCGAGGTGGTCCGCAATGCGCTGACGCGCGCGACCAACATCGACGACAAGGCCAACATCCGCGACGCCATCAAGACGACCGACATGCAGACCGTCGGCGGGCACATCACGTGGACCAGCAGTGACAAGAAGCTGAACCCGGTGCCCAACGTGTGCACCACGCCGATCACCGGCGGCCAGTGGGTCAAGGGTGACAAGTACCCGTACAACCTGATCGTCGTCAACAACTCCTACTCGCCCGAAGTCCCGATCCAGGGCGAGCTGCAGCCCCTCAAGTACTAAGGAGCAATGACCTTGGCCGGGCGCCGCTGGGCGGCGCCTGATCCGGCCGGGTCGAGAACGCGACTCGCAGGCGCTTCCCTTCTGAGTCGTTCGGGCGCCCGCCTTCCCCCCGAGGGCGGGCGCCCATCTCTTGTACGCACCCGGATCGCCCCTGATCCGGCCGGGTCGAGAACGCGACTCGCAGGCGGCGCTTCCCCAGCGGGTCGCGCGGGCGCCCGCCTCTCCCCCCGGAGACGGGCGCCCATTCCTTCGTTCGCCTTCCAGTCTCTCCACGCGGCACGAGTGCATGGGCACGTTTGACCCGCTGTCCTCGGTGAGCTAGCGTACCGTGTAATGGAATAGCAATTCCATTGAACGGAACGACGTGACACGGCGTGGTCGCTGCGCGGCACGGAGGCACACATGGCTGGCAGGCACAGGCAGAGGACGGCGGCGCGGGCGGCGGGACGGGCGAAGGCCGCCCTAGCGGAGACGCAGTTCGCGGCGACGCTGGCCGGGCTCGAGGTCCTGCTGCGGACGACGGCGAAGCGGTATCCGAGCTTCGCCGCCAGGCTCCGCGAGCGCGACCTCGTCGCCCAGATCCGCCTGGCCGGCAGGACCCGCGGGCGGGCGTACACCATCCGCGGCGGCAAGGTCCGGTCGCGCGCCGGGCTGGACCCGGCGCCGGACCTCACCATGACCTTCGACACCGCGGAGCTCGCGCTCCGCATCATGAAGCCGGGCCGCGACTACCTCGAGTTCATCAACGCGCTGAAGAACTTCCAGATGACCGTCGACGGCTCCGACGACCTCGCCGTGTGGTTCTCCGAGACGCTCCAGATGATGCTCACCGCCGGCCTCGAGTACGGCGTCGACGCCGGCGAGGGCGTGCGCCGTTTCACCACCAACACCAACGGCGGCCCTGTGTTCGTTTACGTGAGGGGTGGGCGCATCCTGCGCATCACGCCCATCGAGTTCGACGAGGACGACGCCGAGCCGTGGACGATCGAGGCGCGCGGCAGGAGGTTCTCGCCGCCGCGCAAGACCACCGTCAGCTCGCACACGCTCGCCTGGAAGAGCCTCATCTACTCGCCCGACCGCCTGCTCTACCCGATGAAGCGCGTGGACTTCGACCCCGACGGCGAGCGCAACCCGCAGAATCGCGGCACGTCGGGCTACGAACGCATCGGCTGGGACGAGGCGCTCGACCTCGTGGCGTCGGAGATCAAGCGCGTCAAGCGGGACCACGGCCCGGGCGCGATCATGAACGGCAGCGGCTCGCACCACACCTGGGGCGTGCTCGGCTACTGGCTGAGCGCCCGCATCCGCTTCTTCAACATGGTCGGCTGGTCCCCGGTCATGCACAACCCGGACAGCTGGGAGGGCTGGTACTGGGGGGCGGCGCACCACTGGGGGCAGAGTGCCCGAAACGGCGGCGGCGAGACCTACGGCACGGTCGAGGACCTGCTCAAGCACGCCGAGATGGTCGTGTTCTGGTCCTCGGACCCGGAGGCCACCAGCGGCGTCTACGGCGCGCACGACGGCACCGTCCGCCGCCAGTGGCTCAAGGACCTCGGCATCCCCTGCGTCCACATCGACCCGTTCCACAACCACACGGCGCAGTTCCTCGGCGGCAAGTGGATCGCCCCACGCCCGGGGACGGACAGCGCCATGGTGCTCGCCATCGCCCACGTGTGGATGACCGAGGGCCTGTATGACGAGCAGTACGTCGCCGAACGGACCGAGGGCTTCGAGAAGTGGAAGGCCTACGTCCTCGGCGAGGAGGACGGCGTGCCCCGGACGCCGGAGTGGCAGGAGGGCGAGACCGGCGTGCCGGCGCGCGAAGTGCGCGCGCTCGCGCGCGCCTGGGGCAAGAAGAAGACGTACCTCGCCGCCGGCGGCCTCGTCGGCTTCGGCGGCGCCTGCCGCACAGCCACCGGCACCGACTGGGCGCGCGGCGTCGTCTGCCTGATGGCCATGCAGGGTCTGGGCAAGCCCGGCGTGAACATGGGCTGCCTGCAGCAGGGAACGCCGCTGGACACGCACTTCTTCTTCCCCGGCTACGCCGAGGGCGGCTACTCCGGCGACCTGTACGGGACCGCGCTGAGCATCAACATGTACCAGCGCATGCCGCAGCTCGCCACCGTCAACACCGTCTCGCAGGTGGTGCCTCGCCTCAAGATCCCCGAGGCCGTCATGGACGGCCACTGCGAGGCCTATCCGACCGACCCGAAATCGATCGAGGGCCAGTTCCAGCGCTTCGAGTACCCGGCGCCGGGCCACAGCGAGATCAAGATGTACTACAAGTACGGCGGCTCCCACTTCGGCACCATGACCGACACCAACCGCTTCGCGCGCATGTACCGCTCGGACAAGCTGGAGTTCGTGGTCAACCAGGGTATCTGGATGGAGGGGGAGACGAAGTTCGCCGACGTCATCCTGCCGGCCTGCACCAACTTCGAGCGCTGGGACATCAGCGAGTTCGCCAACTGCGGCGGCTACATCCAGCACGCGTTCACCCAGTGCAACCACCGCGTCGCCGTGATGCAGCACAAGTGCATCGAGCCGCTCGGCGAGTCGCGCTCCGATCACCAGATCTTCCTCGACCTCGCGACTCGCCTCGGCCTCGGCTCGATGTACTCGGAGGGCGTCACCGAGCTGGACTGGTGCAAGCGGTTGTTCGACGCCACCGACCTGCCGCGCGCCGTCCCCTGGAAGGACTTCCTCAAGAAGGGGTACTACGTCGTGCCGGCGCCGCCGGAGAACCGGCGCGACCCGGTCTCGTACCGCTGGTTCGCCGAGGGTCGCGCCAAGGACACGCCGGAGCTCACACCGCTCCCGGCCGACTACACGGAGGAGTTCGGCATGGGGCTGCAGACCCAGTCGGGCAAGCTCGAGTTCGAAGCGTCGAGCCTCAAGCGGTTCGACCCGGACGACCCTGATCGCGGGCCGATCATGCGCTACGTCCCCGCCTGGGAGGGACCGCACGCTGCCGAGCTCTACGGCAGGTACCCGCTCCAGCTGATCACCCCGCACCCGCGGCACAGCTTCCACACGCAGAGCGACGGCAAGGACGCGGCGACCAACGACATCCGCGACCACCGCGTCCTCGTCGACGGCCGGTACTACTGGATCGTGCGCCTCAGCCCGGCCGACGCGGCCGCGCGGGGCCTGCGGCAGCACGACCTGGTCCGCGTCTTCAACGACCGCGGAGCGGTGATATGCGCGGTCCAGCTGACGGAACGCGTCCCGGCAGGTACAGTGCACTCGTACGAGTCGTCCGCCGTCTACGAGCCCGTGGGCGAGCCGGGGAACTCCCCCGACAGGGGCGGCTGCATGAACCTGCTCACGCCGAGCCGGATGATGATCCGCAAGGCTCACGCCCTCGCGGCGAACTCGTGTCTCGTGCAGATCGAGGCGTGGCGGGACGGCGACGCGTGAGGCGAGAGGGGACACATGGCGAAGCAGCAAGCCGACGAAGAGGGCGCGGACGGCGGGATGCAGGTGATCACGCGGGCGGCGGCCATCCTCGGCGCCCTCGCGGAACCTGAGGGCGGCCGCAGTCTCGCCCAGCTGGCGGCGCAGACGGGTCTCCCCAAGACGACGGTGCACCGCATCTGTGCGGCGCTCGAGCAGGTCGGCTACGTGCACACCGACGCCGAGAGTGGCCATCGCGAGCTCGGCCCCAGCCTCCTCCGCCTCGCGGTGATCGGGAGGCGTGACCTGCGCGCTGTGCTCGAGCCGCTCATCGAGCGCCTTTCGGTGGACCTCAACGAGACCGTCGACCTCGCCGTGCTCGACGGCGGGCGCGTCCTGTTCGTGGCGCAGCACCCCGCGCCGCAGCGCGCGCTCATGGCCATCGCGCGCGTGGGGGCACAGTTCCCCGCGTACTCCATGGCCAGCGGCAAGGTCCTGCTGGCGCAGCTGCCGCGCGAGGAGTTGCTGCGGCGTCTGCCGCGGCGGCTTGAGCCCACGCTGGTCGGGCATCCGCGTACGCGGGAGGCGCTGCTGCGCGAGCTCGAGCAGACGCGGGCCTCAGGGCTCGGCTACGAGCGCGAGGAGCTGCGCCACGGCATCTGCGCCGTCGCCGTGGCGATCACGGACGTGGACGGCCGCTCGGCGTCCATCGCGGTGCCGATGCCCACGGCGCGTTTCGAGGAGAGCAACGAACGAGTGGCGGCCGTGCTGCTCGAGCTGAAGGAGACGACCGAATCCAGACTGGCCGGGGCCTGAGGTGGCGGAGATGGACGAGTTCGACTTCTCGGGCCGGCGCGCGATCGTCGTCGGCGCCGGCGGGCTGGGCGGCGCGATCGCCGCCGGGCTCGCCGCGCACGGCGCCGCGGTGGCGACGGCCGATGTAGACGGCGGCCGCGCCGCGGGGCTCGCGCGCGAGCTGGTCGCGGCCGGCGGCGCGGCCGTCGGCCTCGCCGTCGACGTGACCGACGAGGCCGCGGTGCGCGACATGGTCGCCGCCGCGGTGCGCGAGCTCGGCGGCGCGGACATCCTCGTCAACGCCGCCGGCGCCACCATGCGCACGCGTGCCGAGGACCTGGCCGCCGCAGACTGGCGCCGCATCCTCGAGATCAACGCCACCGGCACGTTCCTCTGCTGCCAGGCCGCCGGCGCCCACATGGCGCGGGCCGGCGGCGGCGCGATCATCAACCTCTCGTCCGTGCGCGGCCGCTTCGGCGCCACATTCGGGCAGGCCGAGTACTCGGCCAGCAAGGGGGCGGTGGACGCGCTCACGCGCTCGCTCGCCGCCCAGTGGGCCGAGTTCGGCATCCGTGTCAACGCCGTGGCCCCCACGTTCGTCGAGACCGACCTCACGCGCGCCGTGCTCGCCGACGAGACCTTCGCCGCCGGCCTGCGGGCGAGCATCCCGATGGGCCGCTGGGGAGACGCGGGCGACGTCGTCGGGCCGGTCCTCTTCTTCGCGTCCCCGGCCGCCCGCTTCGTCACCGGCCAGATCCTCTACGTCGACGGCGGTCTCACGGCGCGGGTCTAGGCGGTCCGGGCGGCCGGGCCTCGTCTCCAGCAGGCGAGCAGGCCGCTTCGCGTCCCGCGGTGCAGCTCGCCTCCCGTACGGGCCGCCGCTTCCGCCGGCCACCGTCCGCCCGCCGATGCTTGACCTCCTCCCGGGACCTGCACTAGTGTTCGCATCATGGAATAGTAGTTCCGCATCGTGGGCACCAGTCTCGCCCGCGGAACGACGTGAGGGGGGCTCGGCCACGTCGGCCGGCCGGTCGCGCGAGGGGCGGCGACGCACAGCCCGCATCCCCGCCGCGGGACCGGCCACCCGGCCCGAGCCGTATCTGCTGTGAGAGGAGAGAGCGATGGCTGAGCGTGAGATCTGGAGCGTCGACAAGATCCGCAACCTGTTCGACCTGAGCGGCAAGACGGCGATCGTCACCGGCGGCTCCGGCGCCTTCGGTCACGACGCCGCCAAGGGTCTGGCCGCCTACGGCGCCAACGTGGTGGTCACCAGCCGCCGCGCGGAGAGCCTCGAAGCGGCGGCCAAGGACATCGCCGGCGCCACCGGCGCCAAGGTCAAGGCCGTCTCGTGCGACGCCGTCGACCCCGAGAGTGTCGAGGCCATGGTCAAGGCCACCGTGGACGAGTTCGGCGCGGTCGACATCCTCGTCACCGCCGCCGGCCAGGCCGACCGTCACGCCGCCGAGGAGTTCCCCATCGACGCGTGGCAGATGGTCATGGACTCGCTCGTCAAGGGCACCTACCTGTGCTGCCAGTCCGCCGGCCGCCAGATGATCAAGCAGGGCGGCGGCAAGATCATCACCGTCGGCTCCGTGCGCGGCGAGTTCGGCCACCCCGGCGGCTACTCCGCCTACGGCACGGCCAAGGGCGCCGTCCACCTGCTCACCAAGCAGCTCTCCACCGAGTGGGCCAAGTACCACATCAACGTGAACAGCATCGCGCCGTGCATCTTCTGGACGCCGCTCACGCAGCAGGTCATCGAGGATCCGGAGCTCAAGAAGATCTTCCTCTCGCGCATCCCGTGGGGCCGCGTCGCCGATCCGCAGGACTTCATCGGCGCCGTCATCTACCTGGCCTCCGCCGCCTCCGACTTCGTCACCGGCGAGATCATGGCGGTCGACGGCGGCAGCACCGCCGGCTGATCGTCGGCGCTCGAGGAGTTCGCTCATGAATAGCCATCGCAGAAAAGCCAACGAAGGCGGGCTTTCGTGCGGGAGGGCGGAGCAGCGCCGCACAGTGGCTATCGAGCGGGGCACCGGAGACGCACCGCTCCGCGCTACGAGTCCGGAGCGCATCGCCGTCATCGGCGGCGGCATGATGGGCGTGGGTGTCGCCCAGGTCTTCGCCGCCGCCGGGCACGAGGTCGCCCTCCAGGACGTGAACGACGAGGCCTTGGAGCGCGCCCCCGGCGCGCTCACGGCGAACCTGTCCTTCCTGGCTGAGCACGGTCTGTTCTCGGCCGACGGCGTCGCCGACGCCGTCGGCCGAGTCCGTACCACCACCGACCTTCCCAACGCCGTCGATGGCGCCGAGGTGGTCGTGGAGTGCGTGTTCGAGGACCTCGCCCTCAAGCAGGACGTCTTCGAGCGGCTGGACGCCGCCTGCCCGCCGGAGACCATCCTCTGTACCAATACCTCGGTCATGAGCATCACCCAGATCGGCCAAAGGGCGGCGCACAAGGAGCGGGTCGTCGGCACGCACTTCTGGAACCCGCCCTATCTGATCCCGCTGGTCGAGGTCGTGCGCACCGAGCAGGCGGACTCCGGCGTGGTGGACCGCACCATGGACCTGCTGCGGCGCGTGGGCAAGCATCCCATCGACTGCAAGAAGGACGTGCCCGGCTTCGTCGCCAACCGCTTGCAGCACGCGCTGTGGCGCGAGGCCATCTCGATCGTCGAGCACGGCATCGCCGACGCGGCGACGGTGGACGAGAGCATCCGCTTCGGCCCCGGCCTGAGGCTGCCCATCCTCGCGCCGATGGAGAACGCCGACATGGTGGGGCTGGACCTGACTCTGGCGATCCACGACTACATCCTGCCGCACCTTGAGGCGTCTCCCGAGCCGTCGCCGCTGCTGCGCGAGAAGGTCGACGCCGGCGACCTGGGGTTCAAGTCCGGCAGGGGGTTCGCCGAGTGGCCGCCCGAGGCGGCCGACGCGTCGCGCAAGCGACTCGTCGGGTACCTCGTGCACGTTCTCGGCGACCCGGAGCGAGGGCTCTGAACAGCGTCGGAGGGGGAGTGCGGCATGGCTGAGAGGCGCGACGGCGTGCAGGTGCTCTCTCGCGCCGCGCTGCTGCTGCGCGAGCTCTCGACGGCTCCCGAGGGCCTCACGCCGATCGCGCTCGCCGATCGGGTCGGGCTGCCGCGCTCGACGTGCTACCGCATCGTCGGCGCACTCTGCCAGGAGGGGCTCATGCGGCTGGCGCCCTCCGGCAAGCTGCACATCGGGGCGGGCCTCATCGGCATCGCCGCGGCCGGCCGCCGCGAGCTGCGGCACGAGGCGGCGCCGTATCTCAAGCGCCTCTCGCTCGAGCTGCACGAAACGGTCGAGCTCGTGGTGCTTGACGGTG
>CAWAUK010000036.1:0-32845 GCA_963784975.1 uncultured Thermoleophilia bacterium
ACACAGGGCGATCCCCCTACCAGACACGTAACGAGCGGAGTTGACGCGATGAATACAGGCACAGTCGTCCAGGTGATCGGGGCGGTCATCGACGTCCGGTTCCCGGACGAGATCCCGGCCATCTACAACGCCCTCAAGGTCCGCATCGGCGAGGGCGAGCACGAAGTGATCTGCGAGGTGCAGCAGCACCTCGGCGACGACAAGGTGCGCGCCGTCGCCATGGAGGCCACCGACGGCCTCGCCAGGGGCGTCGAGGTCATCGACACAGGCCAGCCCATGACCGTCCCGGTGGGCGAGGCGACCCTGGGCCGCCTCATCGACGTCAATGGCGACACGATCGACAAGGGCGAGCCCCTCACCGCGGCCGAGCACTGGCCGATCCACCGGCCGGCCCCGGCTTTCGAGGAGCTTGACCCCACGGACGAGCTGTTCGAGACCGGCATCAAGGTCGTCGACCTGCTGGCCCCCTACGTCAAGGGCGGCAAGATCGGCCTCTTCGGCGGCGCCGGCGTGGGCAAGACCGTCATCGTGCAGGAGTTGATCAACAACATCGCGACGCAGCACGGCGGGTACTCCGTCTTCTGCGGCGTCGGCGAGCGCACGCGCGAGGGCAACGACCTCTGGCTCGAGATGCAGGAGTCCGGGGTCCTGGCCAAGACCGCCCTGATCTTCGGCCAGATGAACGAGCCGCCGGGCGCCCGCCTGCGCGTCGGCCTCGCCGGCCTCACCGTCGCGGAGTACTTCCGCGAGGCAGGCGGTCAGGACGTGCTCCTGTTCATCGACAACATCTTCCGCTTCGTCCAGGCCGGCTCGGAGGTCTCAGCCCTCCTCGGCCGCATGCCCAGCGCCGTGGGCTATCAGCCCACGCTGGCCAACGAGATGGGCGAGCTCCAGGAGCGCATCACCTCCACCAAGCGCGGCTCGGTGACCTCCGTGCAGGCCATCTACGTGCCGGCGGACGACCTCACCGACCCGGCGCCGGCCGCCACCTTCACCCACCTCGACGCCACCACCACACTCTCACGCGCCATCTCGGAGAAGGGCATCTACCCGGCCGTCGACCCGCTGGACTCCACCTCGCGCATCCTCACGCGCGACGCGGTGGGCGATGAGCACTACGACGTCGCGCTCCGCGTGCAGGAGATCCTGCAGCGCTACAAGGAGCTCCAGGACATCATCGCCATCCTCGGCATGGACGAGCTTTCCGACGAGGACAAGGTCGTCGTGCAGCGCGCGCGCAAGATCGAGCGCTTCCTCAGCCAGCCGTTCACCGTCGCCGAGGCCTTCACCGGCACGCCGGGCAAGTACGTGCCGCTCGCCGATACGATCCGCGGCTTCAAGGACCTCGTCGAGGGCAAGTGCGACGACCTCCCGGAGCAGGCTTTCTTCATGGTCGGCGGTATCGAAGAGGCGGCCGAGAAGGCCAAGCAGCTCTCGGGCGACGGCGCGTGAGAGGCTGCAGTTGAGCGACGAGCGCACACTCCAGGTCGAGGTCGTCACGCCCGACGGGCAGGTATACGCCGGGGACGTCGCCATGGTGGTGCTCCCCGGCGTGGACGGCGAACTGGGCATCCTGCCGCGACACCAGCCGGTCGTGACGCTGCTGGCCATCGGGGAGACGCGCATCCGCACGGTGTCCGACGACTGGGACTACATCGCCACCGGCATCGGCTACGCGCAGGTGCTCTTCGACAAGGTCCTCGTAGTGGTCGACCACGGCGAGCTCGCCGGCGCGATCGACGTCTCCAGAGCGCAGGAGGCCCAAGATCGCGCCCGCGACCGCATGAAGGAGAGTGGCGACCTGGGCGCGCAGGCCGAGGTGGACTACTTCCGCGCCGAGCAGGCGCTCAAGCGTGCCGAAAACCGTCTGAACGTCGCCAGACGCGCCCACTAAGCGGCGTAGCGCGCCATTGAGCGGCCCCGCCAGCCCATCAAGCCCAAAGCGGGGCCGGACCGACGCCGCGCCCGTCGCGGACCGCTATACTACAGAGCGTCTGATGGACGGCTCGAGCGAACACGACGCGCGCCTGGGCGTGCGCGGCGGCCGGCGGCTGGAAGGAGAGGTCGTCCTCTCGGGGGCCAAGAACTCCGCCCTCAAGCTTCTCGCCGCCAGCCTGCTCACCACCGACCCCTGCGTCATCCGCCGCGTACCGCGGATCACCGACGTGGCCACGATGGTGACGATGCTGCGCGCCCTCGGCGCCGCCGCCGAGGGAGAGGACGATGTCCTCCGCGTGCACGCCGGCGCGGGCCTGAGCGGCTGTGCTCCCTACGAGCTCGTGCGCACCATGCGCGCGAGCATCATCGTCATGGGCCCGCTCGTCGCGCGGCTCGGAGAGGCGACCATCGCGATGCCCGGCGGCTGCAACATCGGGCCGCGGAGGATCGACTTCCACATCCGCGGCCTCGAGAAGCTGGGGGCGCACATCGATATCGACCACGGCTTCATCCGCGTGCACACCGACGGCCTCAGGGGCGCCGTGGTGCCGCTCGACTACCCGAGCGTGGGCGCCACCGAGAACCTCGTCATGGCCGCCACGGCCGCCGAGGGCGAGACGGTCATCGAGAACGCCGCCAGGGAGCCGGAGATCATGGACCTTTGCGCCTTCCTCTCCGGCATGGGCGCTGAGATCGACGGCGCCGGCACCAGCACGATCCGCATTGCCGGCGGGCGATCGCTGCACGGTGTGGACCACGCCGTGATCGCCGACCGCATCGAGGCCGGCACGTACCTCCTCATGGGCGCCGCCACCAGCGGCAAGGTCACGACCGTCGGCCTGGACCCCGTCCATCTGGAGCTCTTCCTCGCCAAGCTGCGCGCCATGGGCGTGGAGGTGGAGGAGGGCGAGGAGCGCATCACGGTGAGCCGTGACGGGCCGCTCGCCCCCGTCGACATCTCCACGCTGCCGCACCCCGGGTTCGCCACCGACCTGCAGGCGCAGACCATGGTCCTGCTGTCCCTCGCCGAAGGGACGTCGATCATCACCGAGAACGTCTTCGAGAACCGCTTCGTCGTGGTCGACGAGCTCAACCGCCTCGGGGCCGGCATCGAGACCAGCGGCCATCACGCCGTGATCGCCGGCCCGCGGCCGCTCAGCGGCACCGTCGTCGAGGCGCCGGACCTGCGCGGCGGCGCCGCGCTCGTCACGGCCGGCCTCGTCGCCGACGGGCTCACGGAAGTGCGCAGCGTGTACCATATCGACCGGGGATACGAGGACCTGGCGGGCAAACTGCGGATCCTCGGCGCGGAGGTGTCGCGCGCCGGCGAGGGACCACGAACCGGGCCTGAGACGCGCGCGTCTCTCCAGTCATGCGAAGACGAGGCCGTGCGCAGCGCCTGAGCGCGCCGCGGCGGAGGAGCATGGGCAGCTACCGGGTCTACAAGGTCGGGCAAGACGAGCAGGTCCGCGTGGCGGCTAAGGCCGCGCCCGCGCCCCTCGAGGGGGCCGGCGGTGCGCGCGGCCGCGGTCGCGCGCGCACTGCCGCGTCGCGGCGCTGGTGGGTCTGGGCGCTCGTCGCCGCGGCGCTCGTCGCCGCGGTCGTCCTCTACTGGCTGTACGGGCGCGACGCGGTAGGCAACTCCAGGGCCGCATTCGATCTGGCCAAGCTGTCGGGCAAGGTGCCGGACTGGGCGGTGTTCGCGGCGCCCGTCATCATGGTCGCCGCCATCGCCCTCGTCACCGTGTACCTGGCCTTCGGCCGTCACCTCGCGGTCAAGCTCATCGGCGTGGCCGCGGTGGTCGTCGTGCTGGCCACCCCCGGCCTGGCCGTCGGCTACGCCAACGGCCTCGTCTCCGCGGTCGGCCAGGCGGGCACAGCGGCCAAGACGTCCGAGGAGCGCAAGCAGATCCAGGAGGCGGACCAGAAGATCGACCGCCCGATCCCCAACAAGCCCATGAACATCCTGCTCATCGGCTCGGACCAGAGCACCATCCCGGGCGACCCCGGGCGCTCGGACACGCAGATGCTGGTGCGCCTCGACCCGGAGACCAAGAGCATCTCCATGCTCTCGTTGCCGCGTGACCTGCAGGTCGACATCCCGGGTGTGGGCCTCAACAAGATGAACGCAGCGTACTCCTATGGAGGGCCGGCGCTCGTCATCGATACCTTCAAGCAGCTCACCGGCCTGCCCATCAACGGCTGGGTCGAGATCAACTTCTCCGGCTTCTGGCACGTCGTGAACCTCCTCGGCGGCGTCTACCTGCCGGTCGACCACAAGTACTTCGTGCCGGCGAGCGCCGACTACAAGTCCATCAACCTCGAGCCCGGGTACCAGCTGGTGCGCGGCAAGCAGGCGCTCAACTTCGTGCGCTTCCGTCATGACGAGAAGGGCGACTTCGGGCGAATGCAGCGCCAGCAGTTGTTCCTCAAGGAGCTTCAGCGCCAGTCCGGCCGCTGGAGCGGCGACTGGCCCAAGGTCCTCAGGCTGATCAAGGCGGTCACCGGCGAGACCAAGTCGAGCCTGAGCTCGCTCAAGAAGCTGGCGCCGCTCGTGCAGTTGGCGTTCGAGGTCGACACGTCCAAGGTGTACCAGGCCCACCTCGAGGGTGCGACGCCGATGATCGACGGCATCTCTTACGTCACCGCCACTGAGGGCGAGATGGCCGATGCCGTCCACCAGTTCACCAACCCCACGCAGCCGCCGGTCGTGGTCAAGGGCACCAAGATCGGCAAGAAGATGTTCCCGGTGAGGGTGTACAACGGCAGCGGCATCGCCGGGTTAGCGACGTCCGCCGCCTCGCAGTTGAGCGCGCAGGGCTACAACGCGGTGGCCGTGGCCGACGCCCTCGAGTATCCGGACACGATCACCGCCGTGTACGCGCCCAAGAGCCTGGAATCGCAGGCCAGGGCCATCGCCGCGATGATGTGGCCGTCCGAGGTGCGCATCGTCGCGCGCACACCGGGGACCAGCGAGGGCATCAGCGTGTTCGTCGCCTCGTCGTTCGACGGCACCATCGAGGTGCCCCAGGACGTCCTGCAGCCGCAGACGCTGGAGAAGGACCAGAAGGTCGACTGGACCTCGTGGCAGGAGCTGGACAAGAGCACGCCACTCCGGCTCGAGGCGCCGACGGCCTGGTCGTCGGGGTTCACCTACGACCAGTTCCTCAACTACTCCATCGAGACGACCGAGGGCAAGCACTCCGCCGCCTCGGTCGCCGTCGTCCGGACGTCTCAGTACGGCTACTGGAGCATCCAGGCCATGCGCTGGCAGCACCCGCCGGCCATCGAGAACCCCAATACCACGCAGACGATCGACGGCCGCAAGTTCATGCTGTTCTACCAGGGCGATCGTCTGCACATGGTGGCCTGGAAGGAGCACGCGACGCTGTACTGGGTGCTCAACACCCTCGACAACCAGCTCTCGAACGATCTCCTGCTGGGTCTCGCGACGTCTTGTGAACCCGTGAAGTGAGCTGGCTGCGCGCAGTGATGCGCCGCCTCGACCCCTGGGCGGCCCTCCTGCTCGGCGGCCTCCTCGCCATGGGCGTCGTCATCCTGCTCGCCACGCCGGGGCCGTGGCAGCGCGTCGTCGGCAAGCAGCCTCCGGTGAGGCTCGAGGCTCCCGCCCCCGATGACGTGGCCGTCTTCGTGATGGGCGGCCGTGGCGGCGGCTGCAGCGGCGTCCTGTGGCTGCACGTCGACGCCGCCAGGAAGGCGCTCGCGGCCGTCGTGGTGGCGCCGCGCGTCTCCGGGTTCTCACCCACCGACGGCTACGCGCCGGTCGCCGACATCGCCGACAGCGCCGGGCCGAGCGCCGCGGCGCAAGCCCTGAGCGGCGCGCTCGGCGTGAGCATGGACGCCTGGGTGGCCCTCGACCGCGAGGCGTCCGATCTGGCCATCCAGGCGATGTTCCCCGCGAGCGAGCCGCGCGTCGCGCGGACGCGCTATCGGGAGGCGCGCACGGCGTGGCGCGGGCGCGGCGGCGACAAGGCCGCCTGGGCGACACAGTACGCGAGCCTGCGCGGCGCCCTGTCCCAGGTGCCGTTCGACGAGCTCGGCGTGGTCGCGTTCTCGAACTACGTGCTCGGATTCGGGTTCGTGCGCAGCGACCTGACGCTTCAAGGGGTGACGTCACTGGCCGAGGCGTTGCGCGACGTCGACCCGGGTCGGGTGGACGTGCGCGCAGCCCCGGTCATCGTCGAGCGCAGCCGCGGTGGGGAGGTGTGGCACGCCGACGCCAGCAGGGTGGAGCCGCTGCGCCAGTCGCTGGCCATGGGCATGCGGCCGCCGGAGACCGACAAGCTCGTCACGGTGCGCACCCGGGCGGCGCGCGTGCTCGTGGTCGCGCCGCTGTCCCGCACGCGCGCCCGTCAGTACGCCGCCGCGGTGAGCCGCCGACTCGCGCGCTCGGCCGGCGGCGCGATCGACGTGAGGCTCGTGGCAGGGGCCGACGACCGGCTGGCGTTCCGCGCGGCGCGCGCGCTCGACCGCCGGCCGGCGCTGGCCGTGCTGGTCGCGCCGGCGGCCTCGAGCGACGCGACCGTCGCGGCCGTCGTCACCAAGGTCTGCACGATGCTGCGCAGCCGCAGTCAGGAGGCCGTTGTCTCCGGGCCGTTGCCGGCCGGCACGGCCGGTTCGAGCGGCGCGACCGGGAGCGACGCGCAGTGGATCGCCGCCGCCGATCGTCTGCCGGTCTCGTGGCCGCCGGCGACCGACCCGAGCATCGCGCCGGCCGGAGCCGGCCGGCGAGCGCTCGTCGCGGCCGCCGGCGCCAACGTCCAGACACTCGTCCGCGCCTGCTGGCCCGGCGCGTTCGCGCCGGACCTCAGGTCCACGCGGCTCGGCTTCGCCTTCGTCGCGGCGCGGCACACCGGCGTCGGCGTGGTGGGCGCGTCGGACACCGCGACGGCCGGGGTCCTCGCGAGCCTGCGGGTGTGGGGGTTCCCCGGTGAGCGTCTCGCGCTCGAGGTCGGCGGATGGCAGCCGACGCGGACGGGTCCGGCGCTGTACTTCCAGCCGGGCGCGCGGGATGCTGCGCTGGCGCTCGCCGGCGACCTGGGGCTGCCGCCAAGAAGTGTCGTCAAGGCAGACGACAGTCCCCGCAAAGTCGTGATCGCCGTCGGGGACTGAGACCGAAAGCGCCGAGGGCGCCCCACCCAGCGGGTGGGGCGCCCTCGGCGCAAAGCCGTGTCGCTGCCGGTCAGGCCTGACTGCGGCGACGAAGCAGCACACCGCCTCCTATGAGCGCAGCGCCGGCTGCCATGATCAGGAACACCTCACCACCGGTGAACGCGAGCTGACCACCTTGTTCGCCCGGAGCCTGCAGACTCGCCAGATAGTCCTCCAGGACGCCTGCAAGGTCCGAATACTGCTGGTATGACGGCGTTGTTCTGGATGTACGCCAAGGTGGCGCGGATCTCCGCGGCAGTCCAATGGCCGTCGATCGTCCCGTCCTGTGCGTCCTTGATGATCGCGTCGATGGTCGACTGCGGAACGGCAGCCTGCGCGACGACGGCGAACACCAGGATGAGCAGGAGAGCGACAGCGATGGCTCCCAAGAGCTTTCCCCTCATGTCTTCACCCCCCCTCAATGACTACTTCTCGGCACAGTGTCTTTCGGCACAGTGTCTTTCACTTGTACCACTTGCCCGCGTAGATGACCATACCTGATAGGCCGCAGGTCGGTCCGCCCATGGTCCACGCTCCTCCGAAGAGGATGACAGTATAATCCCGTCGATGGAGACGCCCGTAAACACCGCCCGCGTTGCGCGGGCGACGTTCAGGGCCCGGAACACGGTTCCCTTCGCGCTGTCGCTGGCGGCGGTCGCGGCTTTCTCGTTCCTCTCGGGCGGGTACGTGCTCGGGCGCAACACACCGGTCGCCGTGGCTCTGCTCTGCGCGGCTGCCATATGGGTCTGGTTCCTGCGCCGCAGCACGCGCCCGCCCATCCGTTCCTCGTCGCGCTCGGCTTCTTCGCCGCGTTCGCGATCTGGGCCGGTCTCTCCGTCCTCTGGTCGTTCGGTCCGGACCTCACGTGGGTCTCGTTCAATCTGACGGCCTTCTACCTGGCGGTGGTCGCCGTCCTCGGACTGACGTCGGCGCGTGCCCTGCAGCTTCGGATCGTGGCCTACGGGTACCTGGCCGTGGCCGCTGCGGTGGGCGTCTACGCGTTCCTGGGCAAGGGCCTTCCGGCCGTCGTGACCCACGCCCACACCTACGCACGTCTGGACAGTCCGATCGGCTACTGGAACGTCCTTGCTCTGATGATGGTCATAGGGCTGTGCGTGGCGCTGGCGATCGCCGGCGATCGCAGGACCGCGGCGGCGCTCCGTACGGTCGCGGCCGCGGCCGCGGTGCCGGTGTGTTTCACGTTCTTCTTCACGTTCTCGCGCGGCGGCTGGATCGCTCTCACCGTCGCGCTCGTCCTCTACTTCGCCTTCACGACCACGCGCCTGGCCAGCTTCGTCACGCTCGCGGCCGTGGTCACGCCGGTCGCGCTCACGCTCTGGCGGCTGCGCGGCCTCGACACGCTCTTCGCGGACACTACCAACGATGCGCTGCGCACGGCGCAGGGCGGTGTCCTCCTCCGTTGGGCGATCGCGGCGCTCCTTGTCACCGCCGGCGTGCAGCTCGTGGTCGCCCTGCTGCATCGGGCGGTGCGCTGGCCGCGCTGGTCCACCATCGCGACCGGTGCTGCGGTGCTCGTGGTCATCGGCGTGGTCACCTTCGGCGGCTCCGGGCGCTACGTCCAGACGCACGGCGGCGTCCCGTGGGTCAGGGACAAGATGCACGCCCTGGTCACCGACTCGGGGTCGGGCGGAGGCAACGGAGTCGGCCGGCTCATCACGATGTCCTCGAATGGCCGGATCCCGGTCTGGCGCGAGGCGCTGCGCCAGTCGCGATACGACCGGGTCGCCGGGACCGGGGCCGGCACCTTCCGGTTCACGCACTACCGCTTCCGGGTCCAGGCCGGCGTGGTCAAGCACGCGCACAGCCAGTGGTTCAACGTCCTGAGCGAGCTCGGCGTGGTCGGCCTCGTCCTCTTCATCGCCGCGATGGTCCTGTTCGTGGTCGCGGCGGTCGGCAACCCGTTCTCGCGTCGCGGTGATCCGCTGCACCCGCTGCTCGTGGCCCTGCAGGTGGGCGTGATCGCCTTCTTCGTCCACGCCTCGGCGGACTGGGACTGGGACATGGCGGCGATCGGGACGCTGATCTTCGTCTTCATCGCCGTCTGTGTCTCGTACCGGGCGACGCGCGCGGCGGATGAACGACGGGCGGGGCGCGCCTCAGTCGAGGCGGCGGCTGGGATGGCGGCGCGCACGCAGGCCGCCGTGGACGCTCCGCTCACGGGCGCTCTCGCCGGTGAGGATGAGGCGGACGAGCGGCCGGAGGCTGCGGCCCACGGCGCCCGGCTAGAGACTACGGCGGCGGAGCGGCCGGCGGAGCAGCCGGTTCGCCGGTCGCGCCCCTCGCGATGGCCCCTCCGGGTCGTGGCCAGCGCAGCGCTTGTGCTGCTGGCCGTCAGCTGGCTGCCGCCGTATCTCGCCTTCCGCACGGAGAACGCGGCGCTCGCGGCGTCGAGCGACGGCAACGTGAGCGCAGCTCTCGACTACGCGCGCCGGGCGGCGACGCTCGATCCGCTCGCGGTGAGCCCGCTGCTCACCGAGGCCACCCTGCTGCAGCAGTTCGGCCGCAACCGTGAGGCGCTGGCGCGGCTGCAGGCCGCGGTGAAGCTGCAGCCGCAGAACTACGAGGTCTGGTACGAGCTCGGAGTGCTCCTGCACGGGGCCTTCGCGCGCGACAAGGCGGCCAGGGCCGCCCTCACGCGCGCCCTCGCCCTCAATCCCGCCGACGCCGCGAGCCGCTACGAGCTCGGACTGCTCGCCCGGTAGCCTCTCCCGCACCGCCGGCGGCCGGGCGTCAAAGTCCGCCCCGGGTGGTAGACTTCCCGGCGAAGAGGGGCGCGGTTCTCACCTGCAACGGAGGTACTTCCCGCATGGATGTCGCACCGATCGGGGTCGTCGGTACCGGGTACGTCGGCCTCGTCTCGGCCGTGTGTTTCGCTCACCTGGGGCACGACGTCGTGTGCATGGACGTCGACGAGGCCAAGATCGCCAGGCTCGAGCGGGGAGAGGTGCCCATCTACGAGCCCGGTCTCGAGAAGCTCGTCACCGACAACGCCGCCCGGCTCTCGTTCACGACGTCCTACGACGTCCTGCTCGAGCGCTGCCACGTCCTCTTCATCGCCGTCGACACGCCGCCGTCGCCGTCGGGCGACGCCGACCTCTCGCGCGTGCAGTTCGCCGTCCGAGAGATCGCCGCGCGCGGCGGGCAGCGGCTGCTGGTCATGAAGAGCACGGTGCCGGTCGGCACCGGCGAGCGGGTCATGGCGGACCTCGGCGGGATGGGCGTCACCGGCATCACCTACGCCTCCAACCCCGAGTTCCTGCGCGAGGGCGCCGCCATCCAGGACTTCCTCGAGCCGGACCGCATCGTCATCGGCAGCTTCCGGGAGGAGGACGGCGCGGCGGTCGAAGCGCTGTACCGCGGCATCGACACCGACGTCGTGCGCACCAGCGTCCCCACCGCCGAGATGGTCAAGTACGCGTCCAACGCCTTCCTCGCCACCAAGATCTCGTTCATCAACGAGATCGCCAACGTCTGCGAGCAGGTCGGCGCCGACGTGCGCACGGTCGCGCACGGCATGGGTCTCGACCACCGCATCGGGCCGCACTTCCTGCAGGCCGGCATCGGCTACGGCGGCTCGTGCTTCCCCAAGGACGTGCAAGCGCTCAAGCAGCTGGCGGGCAACACCGGCTACCACTTCCAGTTGCTCAACGCCGTCATCGAGGTGAACGCCCTCCAGAAGCGCCGCGTGGTCGGCAAGCTCAAGGAGCGGCTCGGCAGTCTTCGCGGCGCCACCGTCGCGCTGCTCGGGCTCACGTTCAAGCCCAACACCGACGACCTGCGTGAGGCGGCCTCCATCGTGCTGGCCGGCCGCCTCATCCACGAGGGCGCCCAGGTCAAGGCCTACGACCCCATGCTCGACGCCGGCGAGCACCCGCTGTTCCCCGGCGTCGTGATCTGCGATGAGCCGCTGGAGGCGCTCAGCGGCGCCGACGCCGCCGTGCTGGTCACGGAGTGGCAGGAGTTCGGGCGCCTCGACTGGAGCGCCGCCGCCGCCACGATGGCGCGGCCGCTCCTCATCGACGGACGCAACTTCGTCGACCCCGTCGCGGCGGCGGAGGCCGGGCTCGAGTACGAGGGCATCGGCCTGGGCGACGAAGTCCCGGCGCCCGTCGTCTCCTGAGCCCGCCGATGAGTCCGACGCGAGGCATCCCGCAGGCAGGCCGTCATCCTCGTCGGCGGTGAGGGCACCCGTCTGCGTCCCGGTCACGTCGCGGGTGCCCAAGCCCGTGGCGCCGGTGGTCGAGCGTCCGTTCGTCGCCTACATCCTCGACAACCTCGCGCGGCACGGCGTCGAGCGGGCGATCTTCTCGACCGGCTTTCTGGCCGAGGCGATCGAGGCGGTCATCGGCGACGGGTCCGCGTATGGGATCGAGGTCGCCTACGCGGTCGAGACCGAGCCGCTCGGCACCGCCGGCGCCATCGCCAACTGCGACTCGGCGCTGCACGACGGCAGCTTCTACGTCTTCAACGGCGACGTCCTGAGCGACGTCGACCTGAGCGCGCTGGCCGCGACGCACGCGGCCAAGGGCGGCATGGGCACCATCTTTCTCACGCCCGTCGAAGACCCGCGCCGCTACGGCCTGGTCGAGCTGCGAGAGGACGGCTCCGTCGCCAGCTTCCTCGAGAAGCCCGGGGAGTGGGAGGGCACCGCGCTCATCAACGCCGGCGTCTACGTCCTCGAGCCCGAGGTCCTGGAGATGATCCCGCGCGGGCGCCTGTTCTCCATCGAGCGCGGGGTGTTCCCCAAGCTCGCGGCCGCCGGCTC
Organism: uncultured Thermoleophilia bacterium; assembly: GCA_963784975.1. Lineage (GTDB taxonomy): Bacteria > Actinomycetota > Thermoleophilia > UBA2241 > UBA2241 > CAIXSE01. The sequence continues at coordinate 11,897 of CAWAUK010000036.1, forward strand.
CCTGTACGGTCACGTCGACCGTGGCTACTGGCGCGACATCGGCACACCGGACAGCTACCTGCAGGCGCACTTCGACATCCTCGAGCGCCAGGTCGACACGTCGGTGGCCGACACGCTCGGCGAGCAGTACCTGTACATCTCGCCCACGGCCGAGATCGCATCGGAGCACGAATCGTGCCGCCGTGCTACATCGCCGACGGCGTGCGCGTGGCCGCCGGCGCGCGGGTCGGCCCGCTGGCCGTGCTCGGCGCCGGCGCCGTGGTCGGCGAGGGCGCCTACCGTGGCGGAGGCCGTGCTCCAGGCCGGCGTCGTCATCGGCGCCCACGCCCAGGTCGAGGGCAGCATCCTGGTGCAGGGGTCGAGCGTCGGGGCCGGCACGCAGCTCAACGGCGCCGTGCTCGGCGAAGGCTGCGTGGTGGGCGCCGGCAACAGGCTCGCCGGCGGCATCTGCGTCTACCCCGACACGGAGCTGCCCGACAACTCCATCCAGTTCTACGAGCAGCTGCGCGGCAGGGAGGGCAAATGACGATACCCGACGGCATCTTCAAGGCCTACGACATCCGCGGGCTGTACCCGCAGGAGCTGGACGAGGCGGCCGCCGAGCGTATCGGCTGCGCCCTGGCGCAGCAGCTGGGCGCGTCGCGACTCGGCGCGGGCATGGACCCGCGCCCGTCGTCCGTCGGTCTGCTCGAGGCGTTCGCCGCCGGCGCCGCCGCGGGCGGCGCCTCCACGGTCGACTTCGGGCTCGTCCCCACGGAGATGCTCTACTTCGGCGTGGCCTCCCGGGGGCTCGACGGCGGCGCCATGGTCACGGCCTCGCACAATCCGCCGCAGTACAACGGCATGAAGCTGGTGGGAGAGGGAGCGCTGCCGCTGAGCGGCGACGCCGGGATCCCGGAGCTCAAGGAGCGCAGCCAGGCGCTCGAGACGCTGCCGGCGACGGTCGCCGGCACGGACATCGAGCGCCTCGACCTCTATCCCGACTACGTCAGGCACCTGCACGGACTGGTCGACGCCGCCGCGTTCCGTCCGTACAAGGTCGTCATGGACGCGGCCAACGGCGTCGCCGGCAAGCTGGCGCCGCTGGTGTTCGAGAACACGCCGCTGGAGTGCGTCGAGATGTACTTCGAGGTGGACGGCACGTTCCCCAACCACGAGCCGAATCCGTTGCTCGAGGAGAACAGCCGCGAGATCCGCGCTCGCGTCGTGGCCGAGAAGGCCGACCTCGGCATCGCCTGGGACGGCGACGCCGACCGCTGCTTCTTCATCGACGAGGACGGCGAGTTCGTGCCCGGCGACTTCGTCACCGCGCTGCTCGCCGAGGCGCTGCTGCTCAAGAACCCCGGCGCGAAGATCCTCTACGACCTGCGCGCCAGCCGGGCGGTCCCCGATGTCATCACGGCCAACGGCGGCGTGCCGCTGCTCAACCGCGTCGGGCACGCCTTCTTCAAGCAGCGCATGCGCCGCGAGGGCGGGCTGTTCGGCGGCGAAGTCTCCGGTCACTACTACTTCGCCGACAACTACAACGCCGACTCCGGCTTCATCCCGGCGCTGCTCATCCTCGAGCTGCTCTCGCAGAAGAAGGCGACGATGGCGGAGCTGCTCGAGCCGCTGCGCACGAAGTACTTCATCAGCGGCGAGATCAACTCGGTCGTCGACGACGTCCCGGCCGCGCTCGCCCGCGTCGAGGACCGCTTCTCCGACGGCGAGCTCGGCCACCTCGACGGCGTCTCGGTGGACTACGACCGCTGGCACTTCAACGTGCGGGCGTCCAACACCGAGCCGCTCCTGCGCCTCAACCTCGGCGCCGACACGCAGGCGCTCATGGAGGAGAAGCGCGACCTCGTCCTCTCCGTCATCCTCGAGGGCTGACGTGGAGGCTCTGACCGACCTCGGCCCCGCGCGCGTCGCGGACATCGACCGCGGCGGCATGTTCGACGAGGTCGCCGGCCTTCCGCGGCAGCTGCGCGAGGGCTACGAGGCCGCTCGCGGGCGGCTCGCCGGGGCGTTCTTCGGGACCTTCCCCGCCATCCCGCCCGCCGAGCCGAGCGGCGTGGTCGTGTGCGGCATGGGCGGCTCGGCCATCGGCGCCGACCTCGTGCTCGCCTGCCTGCCTGATCTCAGCGTGCCGGCGGTCGTGGTGCGCGGCTACGCCCTCCCCGAGTGGGTGGGGCCCGAGACGCTGGTGATCGTCGTCAGCTACTCAGGCGAGACCGAGGAGGCGCTCGCATGCGCGGCGCAGGCGCGCTCGCGCGGCTGCGTCCCGGTGTGCGTGACGTCTGGCGGCAGCCTGGCCGCCTTTGCGGAGGCGGAGGGCCTGCCGCTCGTCGTCGTGCCCGGCGGCGGCCAGCCGCGCGCGGCCGTCGGCCTGCTGTCGATGCCGCTGCTGGCCACGCTGGAAGCGTCCGGTCTGAGCCACGAGCACGCGAGCGACGTCGAGGCTGCCGCAGCGCGGCTCGAGGCCGACAACGCCATCCTCGATCCCGGCTCGCCGGATGGAGAGAACCCGGCGAAGTCGCTGGCCAGGCGCCTCGAGAAGAGACTGGCGGTGGTGTACGGCGCCGGGTCAACCGGTCCGGTCGCCCGACGCTGGAAGGGACAGATCAACGAGAACGCGAAGGCCCCGGCCTTCTTCAACGAGTTGCCGGAGCTCGACCACAACGAGCTCATGGGGTGGACGAGCCTGCCGCACGTCACCTCGTCCACCGTCGCGCTGTTCCTGCTCGACGAGTCGGGCGAGGAGCGTCTGACCCGCCGCGCCGAGCTCACGGCGCGCGAGTACGAGGCGCTGGGCGTCGCCACCGAGCTGGTGGCCGCACGCGGGGACTCGCGCCTGGCGCGGCTCTTCTCGCTCGTGCAGCTGGGCGACTACACGAGCTGCTATCTCGCCCTGCTGTACGGCGTCGACCCCACGCCGGTCGACGCCATCCAGACGTTCAAGGCGAACCTCGCCGGCGACGCCGGCTGACGCCGGGTGGCCGGCGAGGCGATCGCGCTCGTCCTGACCGCCGGCGATGCGAAGAGCCGCGCCGCCGGCGCCGCCCTGTTCCCCGCCGTGCCGCTCGAGAGTCTCCCTCGCGAGGGCCTGCGTCCTCCGTGCCCTTCGAGGGGCCGCTCTTCACGCTCCTGCAGACCCGCGAACGCGGCGAGGTCCTCGGGCTCGTCGTGCCGGCGGTCTGGACGGGCGTCGCGCGGGAGAGGCCCGCCGCCGGCGTCCTCGTTCCCGTCGCCGACCACGTCGGTCTGGAGGGGCGCGGCCCGCTCACCGGCCGCTGGCCGGCCGGCGTGCCGCGCGACTTCCCCAGCATGACCGGCATATATCAACCGGCGCCACGTTCGTTCCCGCGACGGGGCTCGGGTATACTCGTCCGGCGTCGTGGCGGCGGGCGTCGCCGACGTCCGGCGCCTCTCGCGTTTTGAGACGCGGGCGGTCCGGGAGGGGGGCTGCAGCATCGCGTCAGACTCCCTGGTCCCCGCCACTATCGTCGCCGCGTACTATGGCTTGCGACTGGCCGCCTGCGGACTGGTGCAGGCGCCCCGATCCGACAGAGAGTGAGGCTCGAGTTGGGCAAAGACTACGACATCAAGGACATCGGTCTCGCCCCCGAAGGCGTCCTGCGCATCGAGTGGGCCGACATGCACATGCCCGTGCTCAAGGCCATCCGCGAGCGCTTCGAGAAGGAGAAGCCGCTCAAGGGCGTGCGCATCGGCGCCTGCCTGCACGTCACCACCGAGACCGCCGGCCTCATGCGCACGCTCGTCGCCGGCGGCGCCGACGTGGTCCTCTGCGCCAGCAACCCGCTGAGCACGCAGGACGACGTGGCCGCCGCGCTGGTCAACGACTACGGCGTGCGTGTGTACGCCATCAAGGGCGAGGACGACGCCACGTACTACTCGCACATCAATACCTGCGTGGATCACAAGCCCAACATCACGATGGACGACGGCGCCGACGTCATCGGCGTGCTGCACGGCGAGCGCCCCGACATGGCCGCCGACATCATCGGCGGCACCGAGGAGACCACCACCGGCGTCATCCGTCTCAAGGCCCTCGAGGCCGAGGGCCGTCTGATGTTCCCGATCGTGGCCGTCAACGAGGCCAACACCAAGCACATGTTCGACAACCGCTACGGCACCGGTCAGAGCACGCTCGACGGCGTCATCCGCGCCACCAACATCCTCATCGCCGGCAGCACCGTCTGCGTCGCCGGCTACGGCTGGTGCGGCCGGGGCCTCGCGATGCGCATGAAGGGCCACGGGGCGGACGTCATCGTGCTCGAGGTAGACCCGCTGCGCGCGCTCGAGGCCGTCATGGACGGCTTCCGCGTCATGCCGGTGGCCGAGGCCGCCAGGATCGCCAAGCTCTTCGTCACCGCGACCGGCGACATCCACGTGCTGCGCGGCGAACACTTCGAGGTCATGCAGGACGGCACCATCATCGCCAACACCGGCCACTTCAACGTCGAGATCGACATCCCGGCGCTCGAGGCGCTCTCCGTCAACAAGCGCACGGTGCGCGAGTTCGTCGACGAGTTCACCATGGCCGACGGCCGCCGCATCTACCTGCTGGCCGAAGGCCGGCTGGTCAACCTGGCGGCGGCCGAGGGTCACCCGGCGGCGGTCATGGACATGAGCTTCGCCAACCAGTCGCTCTCCGCCGAGTTCATGGTCAAGAACCACGCCAGTCTCGAAAAGAAGGTCTACGTGGTCCCCAAGGACATCGACGACGAGATCGCCCGGCTCAAGCTCGAGAGCATGAACGTCGACTGCGACACGCTCACCGAGGAGCAGGCCAAGTACCTCGCCTCCTGGGATCAGGGCACCTGAGCCCGGAGCGACGGTGAGCGACGAGCGGTCAGCAGGCGAGGAGTCGGTGGCCGCCGGCGAGCGCAGCGGGCCCGGCGGTTCGCGCCTGCGCGTGCGCACGGTCGACATCCTGCCCGGCGAGGTGGTCCTCATCGACCAGCTCGCGCTGCCACGCCAGGAGCGCTACGTCACCTGCCGCACCTGGCGTGAGGTCGCGGACCGCATCACCGACATGACGGTCCGCGGCGCGCCGGCGATCGGCGTCACGGCGGCCGGCGGCATCGCGCTCGCGGCCGCCGAGGCGGCCGCCGCAGGCGTGGACGACCCGGCTGCGTTCCGGGCCGCGCTGGAGCAGGCCGCGAGCGGCCTGCTGGCCACGCGGCCCACCGCCGTCAACCTGCGCTGGGCGCTGGACGAGATGCGGAGAGCCTGGGAGACGGCGCTCGCCGCCGGCGGCGCGGACGCCGCGCCGGCGGCCACGGCCGCCGTGCTGCTGCGGCGGGCGCAGGCCATCCACGACGACGACGTCGACCGCTGCCTGCGCATCGGCGATCACGGCGCGGCTCTGTTCAAGGCCGGCGACCGCATCCTCACGCACTGCAACGCCGGCGCCCTCGCGACGGCCGGCTACGGCACGGCGCTCGGCGTGATCCGTTCGGCCGCGGCCCGCTACCGGGACATCTCCGTGTGGGTCGACGAGACGCGGCCCTGGCTCCAGGGCGCGCGGCTGACCTCGTGGGAGCTCCAGGTCGAGGGCATCCCGTACCGGCTGATCGCCGACAACATGGCCGGCTACTTCATGCGTCGCGGCGAGGTCGACGGCGTCGTCGTCGGCGCCGACCGCATCGCCGCCAACGGCGACACCGCCAACAAGATCGGCACCTACAGCGTGAGCGTGCTGGCGAAGGAGCACGGCATCCCCTTCTACGTGGCCGCGCCGCTCTCCACCGTCGACCTCACGATCGAGGGCGGGGACGCCATCCCTATCGAGGAGCGTGACCCCGAAGAGGTCACGTGCTTCCGCGGCGAGCAGGTCGCACCCGAGGGCGCGGCGGCGCGGCACCCCGCCTTCGATGTCACGCCGGCGGCCAACATCGCCGCCATCATCACCGAGGCCGGCGTGCTGCGGGCGCCGTTCGGGCCCGCGCTGGCAAGGGCCTGCAGCGGCGGGGAGTGCAGGCCGTGAGCGCGCAGCCCGGCGCCGTGCGCGCGTATCTCATGGCCGCGGGCCTCGGCACGCGTCTCTATCCACTCACGGGGCTCACGTCCAAGCCCATGGTGCCCATCCTCAACCGCCCCGTCATGGAGCACCTGCTGAACCTGCTCCGCCGCCACGGCGTCACCGAGATCGCCGCCAACCTGCACTACCACCCGGAGAAGATCCGCTCCTACTTCAACGATGGGGCGGACTTCGGGGTCGAGCTGCGCTACAACCTCGAGGAGCACCTGCTGGGCACCGCCGGCGGCGCCGACGCCTTCCGCGGGTTCCTCTCCGGCTCCACGTTCCTCGTCATGAGCGGCGACGGTCTCACCGACATCGATCTCACCGCGTTCCTGGCCGCCCACAGGGCGTCCGGCGGCATCGCGACGATGGCCGTCAAGGAGGTCGACGACCCGTCGCTCTACGGCGTGGTGGTGCACGACGACGACATGCGCGTGGTCGGCTTCCAGGAGAAGCCCTCCCGTGAGGAGGCGCTCTCGACGCTCTGCAACTGCGGCATCTACGCGTTCGAGCCGCGGATCTTCGACTTCATCGAGCCCGACGCTTTCGTCGACTGGGCCAAGGACGTCTTCCCTGCGCTGCTGGCCGGCGGCGTGCGCTTCCACTGCTGGGAGCTGGAGAGCTACTGGAACGACGTCGGCAACATCGAGCAGTACCGGCTCAGCAACTTCGACGCCTTGCTCGGACGGGTCGCGCTCGACGTGCCCGGCCGGCAGATCGCGCCGCGCGTGTGGGTCGGCCAGGGTACTGAGATAGAGGCCGGCGTGCGCCTGGAAGCGCCGATCCTGCTGGGCGCCGGCTGCCTCATCGAGTCCGGCGCCGAGCTCATCGGCCCGCTGATCATCGGCGACGGCTGCATCGTCGAGCGCGGGGCCGTGCTCGAAGGCGTCATCCAGTGGGCCGGCGCCAAGGCCGGGCGTGGCTCGAGGCTCGCCGGCAGCATCCTCGGCCGCAACGTCGTCGTACACCACGAGGCCGTGGTGCACGAGGACGCCGTGATCGGTGACCGCTCGGAGGTCGCCGCACACACCCGCATCGAGGCCGGCGCGCGGCTCGAGCCGCACACCTTCGCCGCTCCAGACGGGGACGACGCCGGCGGCGGCAGGGAGTGACGGCGGTGCCGCGAGTGCACGCTGCGGGCGCACTCGACGGCCTGCTGGACCTCGTCTTCCCCAGGCGCTGCGTCGGGTGTCGCGCGCCGGGGGCCTGGCTCTGTGCCGCGTGCGCCGAGGGTCTGCATCCGCTGCCCGACGACCGCTGCCGGCGGTGCGGCGCGCCGCTCAGACGCGCCGGCCGGCCGGCGCGCTCCGGCTCCGGCGCACGCCGCATGCCTGCCTGCCGCGAGTGCGCCGGACGCGACCTCGCCTTCTCCAGCGCCTCAGCAGCGTTCTGCTACGAAGGGCCCGCACGCGCCCTGGTCACGGCCTGCAAGTTCCGGGCGCTTCGCACGCTCACCGACGACCTGGCGGAGCGCGCGGCGCCGGCGTTCGCGGCAGTCGCCGCCCGGGCCGGCGCCGGCGCCGTGGTCACCTCCGTCCCGGCGCACCGCGACCACCGGCTCGACCGCGGGTTCGACCTCGCCGAGTCGTTCGCGCGGCGGCTCGCACGGGACTCGGGGCTCACCTATGCTCCGCTGCTCCGCCGCGTACGCCACGGCGCCCGCCAGAGCGGGCTCGACAGGGCCGGCCGCGCGGCCAACGTCCATCGTGCGTTCGCGTTGCGCGAGGGCGGTTTACGGGTAGGTATTAGACTCAAGCGAGTGATCATTGTTGACGACGTCTACACCACAGGTGAAACGTTGAACCAGTGTGCGGAAGCGCTCGCCCACGCAGTTCTCGACCCCCAAGTATTCACCTTCGCACGTACCGTACGTGCGACGTCTGCCCCAACATCGCGAGACCACGCCGTCCCGAAGGAGCGATGTCGATGAAAACGCAGATCAAGGGCCGCAACGTCACCGTCACGCCCGCCCTGCAGGACTACGCCAACGAGAAGATCGAGCACGTCCACAAGCTCCTGCAGCAGCGCAAGATCGACGAGGTCACGAGGGTAGAGCTCGAGCTCAAGGTCGAGAAGAACCCGAGCATCCCCGAGCCGTGCATCGCCGAGGCGACGGTGTTCACCCGCGGTCCCGTGATCCGGGCGCGCGAGTCCTCCACCGACATGTACGCCGCCATCGACCTGGTGAGCGACAAGCTCGTGCGCCGCGTCAAGAAGTACCACGACAAGATCCACGGCAAGACGAAGCACGGGCACGAGAAGATCGTCGCCCCCGTGGAGCCGGCGCCCGAGCTCGTGCCGGTCTCCGCTGAAGCTGCGCTCGCCGACGAGATCGCCGGCGAGATGGGCCGCCCCGGCGACAACGGCCGCATCGTCAAGACCAAGCAGTTCGCGCTCAAGCCCATGTCGATCCACGAGGCGACGCTCCAGATGGAGCTCGTGGGCCACGACTTCTTCGTGTTCACAAACGCCGAGTCCAACCGCACGAACGTGGTGTACCGCCGCAACGACGGGCACTTCGGCCTCATCGAGCCAGCGGAGAATTGAGCACGGAAGAGGATCAATCGAGGGGTGCGCCGCAGGGGGCACAGCTCAATTGAGCACGGAAGAGGATCAATCGAGGGGTGCGCCGTCAGGAGCACCCCTCAATTGGCAACGGAAGAGGACTCATCGAGCGGTGCGCCGCAGGGGGCACAGCTGCTTGAGCCGACAGATGCGGGACCGGCCGCGCGCCCGGCGGCCGCTACAAGCGCCGGGCGCGCGCCGTGCGACGCCGGTCGCAGGCTGTGCGACAATGGGCGTTGACTTCATCTCCGCGATTTCGGGAGCGCTGCCTCAGTGATCAAGATCGTCGACAAGTTGCTGCACGCCGGTGAAGGCCGGCGCCTCAAGACGCTCCAGGAGCAGACCCAGAGGGTCACCGACCTTGAGCCGGACGTCGCCGGCCTGAGCGACGAGCAGGTGCGCGCCAAGACCGCCGAGTTCCGCCAGCGCCACGAGAACGGCGAGATGCTCGACGACCTCCTGTTCGATGCCTACGCCGTCGCCCGGGAGGCCGCCAAGCGCGCCCTCGGGATGCGGCCCTTCGACGTCCAGGTGCTGGGCGGCATCGTCCTGCACGACGGCGACATCGCCGAGATGAAGACCGGCGAGGGCAAAACGCTCGTCGCTACCATGCCGATGTACCTCAACGGGCTCGCCGGCAAGGGCGCGCACCTCGTCACTGTGAACGACTACCTGGCCAAGCGCGACGCCGAGTGGATGGGCCAGGTGTACCGCTTCCTCGGCCTCGAGGTCGGCGTCATCCAGGCCAACATGACTCCCGAGGAGCGCCGCGCGCAGTACAACGCCGACGTCACCTACGGCACCAACTCCGAGTTCGGCTTCGACTACCTGCGCGACAACATGACCATGCGCCGCGAGCACATGGTGCAGCGCGGCCACGTCTATTGCATCGTGGACGAGGTCGACTCGATCCTCATCGACGAGGCGCGCACCCCGCTCATCATCAGCGGCGCCCCGGAGACGGCCGCCGACACCTACCGCCAGTTCGCGCGCGTCGTGCCGCGGCTCATCCCCGGTGAGGACTACGAGGTCGACGAGAAGCAGCGCACGGTGGCCGTCACCGAGGAGGGCGTCGCCAAGGTCGAGAAGGCGCTCGACATCGACAACCTCTACAAGGACTCCAACGGCGGCCTGGTCAACCACTTCATCCAGGCGCTGCGCGCCCAGGCTCTCTACCAGAATGACGTCGAGTACGTCGTCCAGAACGGCGAGGTCCTCATCGTCGACGAGTTCACCGGCCGCATCCTCGAGGGCAGGCGCTACTCCGAGGGTCTGCACCAGGCCATCGAGGCCAAGGAGAAGGTGCCGATCCGCGAGGAGAACCAGACGCTCGCGACCATCACGCTGCAGAACTACTTCCGCATGTACGAGGTCCTGGCCGGCATGACCGGGACGGCCAAGACCGAAGAGGACGAGTTCCGCCAGATCTACCAGCTCGAGGTCGTGCAGATACCGACCAACGCGCCCATGGTCCGCCTGGACGAGAACGACTACATCTTCACGACCGCCAAGGAGAAGTACGCAGCGGTCGTGCAGGACGTGGTCGAGCGGTACGAGAAGGGCCAGCCGGTGCTGGTCGGCACCGTGTCCGTCGAGGTCAGCGAGATGCTCTCGCGCCTGCTCGAGCGACACGGCGTGGAGCACAACGTGCTGAACGCCAAGCAGCACGAGCGCGAGGCGCACATCATCGAGAACGCCGGCCAGAAGGGCGTGATCACGATCGCGACCAACATGGCCGGCCGCGGCGTCGACATCAAGCTCGGCGAAGGCGTCGTCGAGGCCGGCGGCGTGTACGTGCTCGGCACCGAGCGCCACGAGAGCCGGCGCATCGACAACCAGCTCCGCGGCCGCTCCGGCCGCCAGGGCGACCCCGGCGAGAGCCGCTTCTACCTCTCGGCCGAGGACGAGCTCATCCGCCTGTTCGCCGGCGACCGCATGTACCGCATCCTCAGCCGGCTGGGGCCGCAGGAGGGCCAGCCGCTCGAGGCCAGGATGCTCAGCGGCGTGGTCGAGAAGGCGCAGGTCAAGGTCGAGGAGCTCAACTTCATGCGCCGCAAGAACGTACTCAAGTACGACGAGGTCATGAACGAGCAGCGCCGCGTCATCTACGACCAGCGGCAGCGCATCCTCATGGGCGAGGACTTCGGCGAGCAGGTGCGCGAGATGGTGGCCGAGCTGGTCGAGGCGAGCGTCCGCGGTGCGCTGGAGGGCGAGCAGTACTCTGAGGATTGGGACCTGGACTCCCTTTTCATCGGCCTCAAGCAGGTCTACTCGCCCGAGCTCAAGAAGTCCGACATCGACGTGGAGGGGGCCACGGTCGATGAGGTCGTCGACCTCGCCGTCGACGACGCGCTCGAGCAGTACGACGAGCGCGAGCGCGTCATCGGCGCGGAGCAGATGCGCAGCGTGGAACGCGCCGTCATGCTCCAGGTCATCGACGGCCGCTGGAAGGACCACCTGCTTGACATGGACTACCTGCAGGAGGGCATCCACCTGCGGGCGCTCGGACAGCGGGACCCGCTGGTGGAGTACAAGGCCGAGGGCTTCGACCTCTTCAACGACATGCTCGAGAGCGTCAAGACGAGCACGGTCACGACGCTCATGAAGAACAGCCCCGCGGACCTGGCGATGTTCACGGCCATCACGCTCGACGAGCCGGTGATGGCGCTCAACTACACGAGCGGCGACGACCTGATCAACCAGACGTCGTTCACGGGCGCCGCCATGGCCGCCGGCGAGTTCCCTGCGGACGACGGCCTCGCCGACCGGCCACTGCCCAACGTCGCCGCCGCCGGCGGTGGCGGCGCGACCACCACGAGCACCGCGCCTGTGCAGGTGCAGCAGCGCATCGTCTACGACAAGGTGGGGCGCAACGACCCGTGCCCCTGCGGGAGCGGGAAGAAGTACAAGAAATGTCACGGCGCTTGAGCCGCCTTCTGGCTCAAGCGCCGTGGAACACCGGCTGCTCTCGCCGCTGACGCGGCTCGAGACTCTCTCGTTTCACGCGGCGTGAGCAGCGCCGCTGCTCCCGCTCCGTGACCACCCGCTCAGTCGCATCAGGGGATCAGACCGGGGGCGCCGCCCCGATCAGGCCGGCTCAGCGCTTGATGTGCCCTGCTCTGAGCAGCTCGCCGCACTCGGCGGCGGGGAGGGGCTCGCTGTAGAGAAAGCCCTGCATGGCGTCGCAACCCTCGTCCCGCAGGGCGCGACGTTCGTCGACGGTCTCCACGCCCTCTGCCACGACCGTGAGACCGAGGCGGTGTCCGAGAGCGATGACCGCGGCGGCCACGGCCGCATGCTCGGGCACGGCCGGCAGGTCGCGCACGAAGGAACGGTCGATCTTCACCGTCGAGATCTGCAGGCGCACGAGGTGGCTGAGTGACGAGTAGCCGGTGCCGAAGTCGTCGATGGCGACGCGGACCCCCATCGTGCGCAGGGCCCCGAGGATCTGGGCCGTGTGGCGCGCGTCCCTCATGGCCGCGGTCTCGGTGATCTCCAGCTCAAGCGCGTGCGGGTCGAACCCCGTGTCCCGAAGGGTGCGCCTCACCGTCTCCACCAGGGTCTCCTCGGCCAGCTCGCGGGCGCTGATGTTGACGCTCATGAGCAGCGGCCGTCCCAGCTGCCGGTGCCAGGCACGTCCTTGCCGGCAGGCCTCCCCGAGCACCCAGGCGCCGATGGCGATCACGGTACCGCTGTCCTCGGCGAACGGGATGAACTCGAGGGGCGGCACTACCCCGCGCTCGGGATGCCGCCAGCGGATCAGCGCCTCCACCGCGACGATCTCGTCGGTGCCTGCCGCGACGACGGGCTGGTAGTCGAGGAAGAACTGACCGTCCAGGAGTGCGCGATCCAGTGCTGCGTTCAGCTTCCGGCGGCCGACGAGCTCGGCGTCCATGCCCGGGTGGAAGAACTGCCAACGGTCGCCGCCTTCTTCCGAGGCCCGCCGCATGGCGGCATCGGCGTTGCTGAGGATCTCCACCGCGGTCACGCCGTCGCTGGGGTAGATGGCCACGCCCATGCTCACGGTCAGCAGGAGTTCATGCCGGCCGACCGTCAGCGGCTCCTTGACGGCCGCGAGGATGCTGCGCACGGCTGCCCCCGTCTCGACCGGCCCGGCCGCACCCGGCAGCAGGGCCGCGAAGGCGCCGCCACCGAGGTAGGCGATCGTGTCCTCCGCCCGCCCGGCGGCCAGGAGGCGCCGACTGAGCTCCTCGAGCAGCAGACCTGAGTCCTGGGGTCCAAGGGTGGGGACGACGGCGTCGAAGCGATCGACGTGGAAGACGGCGACCGAGAAGGCCAGGCGTCTGCGCTGGGCGTGCTTGAGCGCCTGGCCTGTGCGCTCCTCCATGAGCGTCGCGTCCGCAAGCCCGGTCACCGGGTCGTGGAGCCACCGGCCGGCCGGCATCGTGTCGCTGCTGCCCTCGGGCCTCTCGTCCATGCCTTCCTCGGATGCGGGTGCTCGACTACTGTGCCCAGGTTCGCCCCGGCGCAGGCAGTCTTCGCCTTCGATGCCCACTGGTCCTGCGCCGACCGGCTGAAGGCCTCGGGCGATTCGGGTACACTACCTCGGTCATGAGCACCAACGCCTCAGAAGCACTCGTCCACCTGGATTCGCTCCGCGAGCGGTTGAAGGAAGCCTCCGGGCGCCTTGGCTGGCTGCGGAGCTATCTTTGACCCCCCCAGGCTGACAGGGCAGATCGAGGCGCTCGAGGAGCGCATGCGCGCCACCGACTTCTGGGACGACCAGGAGCAGGCGTCCAAGATCTCCGCCGAGTACAGCCGCGCCAAGCGCCGACTCGAGGACTTCGCCGCGCTCGAGGCCCGTTTCGCCGATCTCGAGACCACCGAGGAGCTCGTGCGCGAGGAGCTGAGCGGCGACAGCGTCGACGACGAGCTCCTGCAGGAACTCGTGAGCGGCGTCGGGGCTCTCGAGGCCGACCTGCAGCGCGGCGAGGAGCTGCGCTTCTTCAGCGGCAAGTACGACGAAGGCGGCGCGATCCTCACCATCCACCCGGGCGCCGGCGGCACCGAGTCACAGGACTGGGCCGAGATGCTGCTGCGCATGTATCTGCGCTGGTTCGAGCGCCGAGGCTTCAAGGTCGAGGTGAACGAGGCGCAGGAGGGCGATGAGGCGGGCCTCAAGAGTGCCACGCTCACCGTCCAGGGCGAGAACGTGTACGGGCTCATCCAGGCCGAGCGCGGAGTGCACCGGCTCGTGCGCATGAGCCCGTTCGACTCAGCCAATCGCCGCCATACCAGCTTCGTCTCAGTCGACGCGTCTCCGCTGGTCAGCGACGACGTCGACGTCGAGATCAACGACGACGACCTGCGCATCGACACGTATCGTTCCAGCGGCGCCGGCGGGCAGCACGTCAACAAGACGAGCTCGGCCATCCGCATCACGCACCTGCCGACCAACATCGTGGTGCAGTGCCAGAACGAGCGCTCCCAGCTGCAGAACAAGACGGTCGCCATGCACATGCTCAAGTCCAAGCTGGTCGAGCTCGAGGAGCGCAAGCTGGCTGAAGAACTGGCGCGCGAGCGCGGCGAAGTGGTCAATGTCGACTTCGGCAGCCAGATCCGCAGCTACGTCCTGCAGCCGTACCAGATGGTGAAGGACATGCGCACCGGCTTCGAGGTCGGCAACGCGCAGAGCGTCCTCGACGGCGACCTCGACGGGTTCGTGCACTCGTACCTGGTCTGGCGCGCCGGCGGAAGTGAGAAGCGCAAGTAGCTTCACCGTGCGCGGCTGGGCGTCGCTCCACGGCCGTCAGGCCTCGACGGCCGGACGCCAGATCGAGGCTGGACGTCGGGTGGAGGTGCAAGGGTGGAGAGCGGACGAGACGACGACCCCGTGACCCCGGGGGTACTTCTGGGAGGCGCGGTGCGGCTGCGCCCGGTGTCGACCGAGGATCTCCCGATGCTGACGGCGATTCTCGACGAGCCGGAGGTGGCGCGCTGGTGGCGCCGCGCCGAGTGGGAGCGCGTCGACGAGAAGGACGCCGTGACGCTGGCCATCGAGCTGGAGGTCGCCGTCCGGCGGCACTGCGGTCGCCACCGGTCGGGGCGTCGTCGCCGGCTGCATCCAGTACTCGGAGGAGACCGATCCCGACTACTTCTCGGCGGCCGTGGACATCTTCGTCGGCACGGCCGCGCAGGGCCGCGGGGTCGGTCCCGACGCCATGCGCACGCTCATCACGTGGCTCTTCGGCGTGCGCGGGCACCACCGCCTGACCGTTGATCCGGCGGCGGAGAACGCCCGCGCCATCCACGTCTACGAGAAGCTCGGCTTCAGGTCTGTGGGCCTGCTCAGGCGGTACGAGCGCGTCGAAGACGACTTCTGGCGCGACGCGCTGCTCATGGAGCTGCTCGCCGAGGACTTCAGGACGGCGTAGGCGCCCGCGGCCGCGCCTCGGTCCACCTCAGTGCATCGTGGCGGCCGGGATCTCGTACTTCGTGAGGAAGGCCGTGAGCGCGGCGAACTCCGTCGCCAGCTGGTTCTCGAGCCGCCCCGGGTAGCGCTGCTCGATGTAGCTCAGCGTGTCCTTCTTGCTGTGCCACACCTCGCGGTCCTTGGCCGTGTTCAGGTAGCCGTCTTTGTCCCCGAGCAGCCAGTTGGTGGCCTCGAAGTAGAGGTAGGGTATGCCGGCCTTGCGGAAGGCGACGTGGTCGCTCCAGTCGCCGGTGGTGCCGTAGGGGTACTCATCGTTCAGGCCCGGGCTGGTGAGGATGTACTCACCGAGGCCGCGCGCCATGCTGCGCAGCGCCAGCTGCGGCCAGGGCGCGTCCTTGCTGCTGTAGCAGTAGAGCCTGTCCCCGGTGGCCACAGAGTCGAAGTTGATCATCAGGACGGTGTCGGCGCGGGCCTGGTCGCTCATCTCGGCGATGTAGTGGGTCGAGCCACGCAGGCCCGACTCCTCGGCGCCGAAGGCGACGAAGACGAGGGTATACGGCGTCGTCTCGTCACGCAGGGCGTCGGCCAGCTCCATCATCAGGGCGACGCCGCTGGCGTTGTCGAACGCCCCGCGCCCGACTGAGACCGAGTCGTAGTGGGCGCCGATCACGATCTGCCTGGCGCTCACGCCCGGCTTGACCGCGACGATGTTGCGCGAGTGCCGGGTCTTGCCGCCCTCGGTGAAGGTGAAGTCCTGGGTGTCCGGCGTGTAGCCGAGGTCGCCGAACCACTGAAGGATGCGGTCGCCTGCGCGGACCTCGGTGGAGAGGCCGGCGACGCGCGGCCCGATTGCGTCGCTGAGCTCGGCCATGTACTCGTAGGCGCTGGTGCCGGCAGTTGGGCCAGCGACCGGGACGGCCTCCTGGGCGGCGTCCGACGTGTGCGTGCTCACGGCGGCGAAGCCGAGCGCGAACACGGCGGCGAGGATGGCGACGGCGATGACGGCGAGAGTGGTCCTGCGCATTGTGGCTCCCCGGGGACGTGGTGGCGATCGTGGCACTGCTTCTACACGGCCCCGGATCGCGGGTCAATGGCTGCGATAGCATGGGCCGATGAGCACCCTTCCGTACCCCAAGATCGAGCTGCACGTGCACCTGGAAGCCACCATCCGGCCAGAGCGCCTGTTCGAGTTGGGCCGGCGCAACGAAGTCAAGCTGCCGGCGCGCACCGTCCGGGGCCTGGAGCGGTTCTGCCGCTTCAGCGGCTTCGACAGGTTCATCGTCGTGTGGGTGAAGACCACGAGCGTGCTGCGGCACGGCCGCGACTTCCGCCAGATCGTGGTCGATTACGCCGCCGAGCTCGCCGCCCAGGGCTGCTTCTACGCCGAGCCGCTGTTCTCGCCCTCCGAGCCGATGATGCGCGGCACGCCGTGGCAGGAGGTCTTCGAGGGCTACTGCGACGGCGCTGAGGAGGCGCGTGAACGGCACGGCGTGGAGCTCCGCTTCACGCCGGACATCACGCGCAACTTCCCTCCAGAGATCGGCGAGCGCCTCGCCGAATGGGCGGTGCACTTCCGTGACCGCGGCGTGGCCGGCATCAGCCTCGGCGGGAGTGAGCATCGCTTCGCCCCGGCGCCCTTCGCGCGGGCATTCTCCATCGCGCGCGAGGGCGGGCTCAAGGCGGCGCCCCATGCCGGGGAGACGGCAGGCCCGGACTCGATACGCTCCGCGCTGGACGACCTGCACGCCGACCGCCTGCGGCACGGCGTGCGCGCTGTCGAGGACCCGGCGCTGCTCGCCGAGCTCGCCGAGCGCGGGGTCGTCTGCGACGTCACGCCGGTCAGCAACCTGCGCACCGGCGTCGTGGCTTCACTGGACGAGCACCCGCTGCCGGCCATGCTGGCCGCCGGCGTCAAGTGCTCCATCGGCAGCGACGACCCGGTGCTCATGCAGACGTCGCTCACGGAGGACTCGGATGTCGCGGTCCGCCTGGGGCACACGCCGCGTGCCATGTACGAGCACGCGGTGGCGGGCGCGTTCTGCGACGAGCCGACGCGCGCCCGCCTCAGGGCCGCGGGTGACTCCTACGACTGGGGAGCGGCCGGCGACAGGTAGCGGCCACACAGCCGGTGCCCGCTCCGGGCGCGTCAGCCACGGCCGGAGCGGGCACCGTACAGACACGTCAGCCCTCCCCGGGAGGTCGATTTGCGCGCTCATCGTCTCGGCACGGTCATGATCCTGCTCTCCCTCGCCTACGCGCTGGCGGCCGTTCTGTTGCCGCTGGAGGTGGTTGAGGTCCTCGGCGCGCCGCTCGTCGTGGCCGGCGCCTACTTCCTCGGCCTGCGCGGCGGCATCGTCGTCGCGCTCTGGGCGACGTTCGTCGCCACGGTCTCCTTCCTCATCGTCCACAACGGGGATCTCGGGGACTACGTCGTCACCACGATCGGCTACCTCGTCGTCGGCGTCCTGGTCGGGCTGGCGGTGGACCGGTTCGCGCGCCAGAAGCGGCGCCTGGAGGAAGCGGTGGAGGAGGCCAGGCTGGCGCGCAGGCAGCATGTCGCGAGCGAGGGTCGCTACCGCCTGCTCTTCGAACGGAGCGCCGACCCCGTGTACTTGCACGGTCTGGACGCGGCCGGCGAGCCCACGCGGTTCCTCGCCGTCAACGATGCGACCTGCGCTCTGCTGGGGTACACGCGCGAGGAGCTTCGCGGCCTCACGCCGCGCGCGATCGACGCGGCGCCGGCGCCCGGGCAGCTGCGGCGGATGATGGCCGAGTTGCTGCGCGAGGGCTCGGTGCGCTACGAGAGCGTGCGCCGCGCGCGTGACGGCGAGCTCATCCCCGTGGAGATCAGCTCCAGCCTGACGGAGGTCGAGGGGGACCTGGTCGTGCTCTCCATCTCCCGCGACATCCGCGAGCGCCAGCGGGAGATCCGCCGCCTGCAGGAGCTCACCCTCCGTGACGGGCTCACCGGCCTGCTCAACAGGCGCGGACTCGACGTCATGCTGCCCGGGCAGGCCAAGCGCAGCAAGCGCTCGGGCCGCCCCGTGATCGTGGTCTACGGGGACATCGACCGCTTCAAGACGCTCAACGACACCTACGGGCACGAGCGCGGCGACGAGGTGCTGGTCGCCGTCTCCGAGGCGTTGAAGGCCGCCTTCCGCGAGACAGACCTGATCGCCCGCATGGGCGGCGACGAGTTCTGCGTGATCGCCGAGACCGACGACATCGACCCGGCGCTCCTCGGCGAACGCCTCGACGCGGCCGTCAAGGCCGCCGGCGAGCACCTCGGCATGCAGTTCGGCCTCAGCCACGGTGAGGTGACGACCGACTGGCGAGGGCTGGAGGATCCTCGCGCGGCGCTGGCGGAGGCGGACGCGCGCATGTATGCGGCCAAGCACTCGGGCGACGACGACTGACGTCAGGCCTCGGCCTGCGCGTGGCCGTCCGCACTTGAGGGTAGAATGCAGACCTGATAAGGTCTGATTCAGACGACGGGAGCCGGTTCTCTCGCCCAGGCGCCACGCGCCGGGCCTTCCTCCCGCATGAGACCCACAGACATTGTGAACTACCGGGCAGTGTTCTGAAGGAAAGGAACACAAGTCCGTACCGAGTCTGGCCGCCCTGAGGGTGGCCCCCCACAAGACGAACTCCCGCGCACGCCGCTGATTCCCGGTGAGCATTCCAGCTCCCCGGTGGAGAGCGTAGCGTCGCCGCGTACGGAGCCGTCGAGGAAGAGAGCATCTGTGACCCCCAGCACCACCGACACGACCATCCCTGCCCCGGCCGAGCGTTCCTCAGAAGGCGCGACCTCCGCCGAGAGCGTGGAGAAGCGCCGCCGCAGGCGCGGCGGCAGGCGCCGCCACGGCAGTGGCGGCGCGGACGGCGCCCCGCAGAGCGGCGCCCCGCAGGCCCCCCAGGAGCCGACGGCTCCAGCGCAGGACTCGCCGGCTTCGGCCTATTCGGGCGCTCCGGCGCCGGCCGCGCCGGCCGCCGCTCCCGAGCGCAGCGGGCGGTCCGGAGACCGCGGCGAGAGCCATGGCCGCCGAGACGACCGCCCGCGCCGCGACGACCGCGGCGGCAAGGGCCGCGGCGAGCGTGACCGCGGCCACGGCCGCGACCGCGGCGGCCAGGGCGTCGACGAGTCCTACAAGGAGCGCAAGCACGTCGAGCAGCCCTCCGGGCCGGCCCCTGAGGTCGAGATCCCGGCGTTCGCCGCTCTCGGCCTGGAAGGCAGGCTGCTTGCGGGCGTCGCCGCGATGGGCTACGAGGAGCCGACGCCGATCCAGGAGCATGCCATCCCGCGCGTGCTCGCCGGCCGCGACGTCGTGGGCTGCGCCCAGACGGGCACCGGCAAGACGGCCGCCTTCGTGCTGCCTATCCTCCAGAATATGCGTGAGCCCATGATCGTCGACGGCAAGAAGGCTCATCCGACGGCCCTCGTCGTCACCCCGACCCGCGAGCTCTGCGGCCAGATCGAGGAGGTCGGCGAGACGCTGGCCACCTACAGCGGCCGCCGCGTCGTCGCAGTCTTCGGCGGCGTGCCCTACGACCCGCAGGCCAAGCGCATCCGCAAGGGCGTCGACCTCTTGGTCGCGACCCCCGGCCGCCTGCTCGACATGCTTCGCCAGGGCGACGTCCTGCTCGACAAGGTCGACACGCTCGTGCTGGACGAGGCCGACCGCATGCTCGACATGGGCTTCTGGCCGGACGTGAAGCGCATCATCGACGCCATCCCGTCGCAGCGCCAGAACCTGTTCTTCTCGGCGACGATGAGCAAGACCGTGCTCAGCATCATCGCCGACACGCTCCACGACCCGATCTTCATCGAGCTGGGCGGCAGTGCCCAGCCGGTCGACAACGTCGAGCAGAGGGTCCTGCCGGTCAACCACGAGCAGAAGGTCGACCTGCTGGTCGAGTACTTCCGCCACCACGATCCCGAGCGCACGCTGGTCTTCACGCGCACGCGCCGGCGGGCGGAGCGCCTCGCGCGCACGCTCAACAAGGCCGGCATCACGTGCGAAGCCATCCACGGCGACCGCACGCAGGGCCAGCGCCAGCAGGCGCTCGACGGATTCAAGAACGGCGAGATCGCCGTGCTCGTCGCCACCGACGTGGTCGCCCGCGGCATCGACGTCGACAACATCACGCACGTGATCAACTTCGACATCCCGACCAACCCCGAGGACTACGTGCATCGCATCGGCCGCACGGCCAGGGCGGGCGCCAGCGGCATCGCCGTGAGCCTGCTCACCGCCGAGGACGTGCACGATCTGGTCGCCATCGAGCGGCTCATCGGGGCGACGCTCGAGCGTCACGACCTGCCGGACTTCGACTACGAGAAGCGCGTCATCCTCGAGAGCAGCCAGGTGAGGCCGCGCCCGGGCAAGCTCCTCTGGAACGGCGGCGCCCATCGCGCCTGGAACAAGACCGGCGTCAAGCGCCGCGTGCCGGGCAAGCGGTCGCGCTGACGCGTCGCGGCGCGGCCGCCGGGAGCCTCGCGGCGCCCGGCTGACACCGCGCCACGACATTGCTATACTCCCGTTCCTGCGTGGGCGACTAGCTCAGTTGGGAGAGCGCCAGCTCGACAAGCTGGAGGTCGTTGGTTCAATTCCAACGTCGCCCACCACTCCAAGACCCTTCGCACACGGCACTGTCGACCGGTCTGGCGTACTCGGTTTGTTCTCCGTTTGCACCAGGACGCCTCAGCCCCCGCCGTCAACGAGTGCCGCGAGGCACGCCGCCGCCCTCTGTGAAGACGGGGATCGCGTCGACGGAGCGGCGGCGCTCCTCACCGAGCAGCGTCCGACGTTCGCCCGCGAGGGCGCCGGCACGATGCACATCAACCCTTTGGTGAAAGTCGAGCGAGTCGCGCCAACTAGTCGCGTGGCCGGACGTTCTGAGAGGCGACGAAGCGTCTGGTCATTCGGCTGATCCGGACTGTTTTGGCTGGCATTTGGGTGCG
>CAWAUK010000037.1:0-46885 GCA_963784975.1 uncultured Thermoleophilia bacterium
ACGGCCAGGCGCCGGTCGCACCCGCGCCGGCGAGCTGACGGCAATGCAGCTTCCGAGTCCATCCGGCGCTCCGGGCAGGCGTTCGTGTTACGTCCCCGCCGGATGGGGTACCTCTTGGTCACACCGATTTCCGGGCAACGCCCGCGAGGCCGCGTCCGCCCGGGAGATCAGGGATCGCGTCCAGTTGAGCGCCACCGACTCACGGTAAGCCCGCCCGGAACCCAGCATCACCAAGGAGACGACATGCCCGACGATATCGAGAAGACGCTTGAAGACATCGAGGCCCTGTTTGCGCAGACGGCCCACGAGATGACGACCGACGGCGACCGGGTGACCTTCCACAGGCTCTCGCCCGCCACCCTCTTCTTCTCAGACCGCCCGCAGCGCGTGGTCGGGCACCTCACCACCAAGCAGTTCGTCGACGAGTGGGGCAAGGGCGAGAACAGCTTCGCCGAGGACCCGCCGAACGCCGTGATCTCGTTCGTCGAGACCGGTGACGAAAAGCCCGAAGACGCGATCGTCGTGCTCAAGGACCCGCAGATCGAAGGTGACTCGCTGACCTACACGGTGGACATGCTCGAGGGCAGCCTCCCTGCGAAGGGCGAGCTGGTATCGATCTTCATCGATCCGTTCGGCCGGCCGCTCTCGCCGGTCTCCGCCGCCGGCATGCACCGCCGCGCTCGGCGCCGCCGCTGACAAGGTGCAGCCGCGGGCGCCGACGCGCCCGCAGCCAGTGATGCGGACGGGGCGGCTACCGGGCCGCCCCGTCCGCATCTCCGCTACACTCTGGGGGAGCCGGCGCACGCCGGTCTGCTGACGAGGAGCTCCACTGAACGAGCACATGCAGATGCGCGAGGACGCCGGCGCGTTCCTCATCCCGAACTCCACGCCGAGGTCGTTCCACCTGCTGGCCAAGCCCACCGGCTCCGTGTGCAACCTGGACTGCGCCTACTGCTTCTTCCTCGAGAAGGCGCAGCTGTACCCGGACGCGAGGCCGCGCATGAGCGACGAGCTGCTCGAGCGCTACATCCGGCAGCTCATCGAGTCGCACCGCACGCCGCAGGTCGAGATCGCCTGGCAGGGCGGCGAACCCATGCTCATGGGTCTCGAGTTCTTCCGCCGGGCGGTCGAGCTGGGCAAGAAGTACGCCCCCGCCGGCACCGATGTGGTCCACACGATCCAGACCAACGGCACCAAGATCGACGGCAACTGGGCCCGGTTCTTCAAGGAGAACGGCTTCCTGGTGGGCCTCAGCATCGATGGTCCGCGTGAGCTTCACGACCTTTACCGGCGCGACAAGGCCGGCAAGCCCACCTTCGACAAAGTGATGCGTGGTCTGGCGGCGCTGCGCGAGCACGAGGTCGAGTGGAACGCCCTCACCACCGTCAACGCCGCCAACGAAGCGCACCCGGTCGAGGTCTACCGCTTCCTGCGCGACGAGTGCGGCAGCGACTTCATCCAGTTCATCCCCATCGTCGAGCTGCCGTCAGAGGGCGGCCTGCCGATCGGGTGCGAGGTCACCGAGCGCTCGGTCAGCCCGAAGGGCTGGGGCCAGTTTCTCATCGGCGTCTTCGAAGAGTGGGTGCGACGCGACGTGGGCGAGGTGTTCGTGCAGTTGTTCGACGTCTCCCTCGCCAACTGGTACGGCGAGCCCTCGGGCCTCTGCGTCCACACAGCCTCCTGCGGGACCGCGCTGGCCATGGAGTTCAACGGCGACGTGTATGCCTGCGACCACTTCGTCGAGCCGGAGTACCTGCGCGGCAACATCGCCGAGCAGCACCTCGCGGAGATCGTCGGCTCGGACAGACAGATCCGCTTCGGGAACGACAAGTTCGAGAGCCTGCCGCGCTACTGCATCCACTGCGACGTGCGCTTCGCCTGCCACGGCGGCTGCCCCAAGGACCGCTTCGTCACGTCGCCGCTGGGGGAGCCGGGGCTCAACTACCTCTGCCCCGGCTACAAGGACTTCTTCCACCACGTGGACGCGCCCATGAGGCGCATGTGCGAGCTGCTGCGCCAGGATCGGGCGCCGGCCGACATCGTCGCGGAGTACGGCGAGGACTGACGTCGGCCGGCCGACGTCGGAACCTCCGCCTTGCCGTGACCCCTGCTCCCCTCGCCCGTCGACGGTCAGCTACGTGTAACCAGGTGGTAAGCTCGTCCGGATTGGCCGAGGTCGCGCCAGACGCCTGAACCGGAGTCGAGGGGGTTGCGTTGATCGAACTGATCGAGGGACTTCCCGATGGGGTGGTCGGTCTGGAGGCGGTCGGCGAAGTGACGTCGGACGACTACTCCTCGGTGGCCTTCCCCGCGGTCGAGGACGCCCTGGCCCGACACAAGAAGATCAGCCTGCTGCACGTCCTCGGTGAGCGCTTCACCGGCTACGAGGCCGGCGGCGGGTGGGCCGACGCGAAGCTCGGGGTGCTGCATGCGTTCTCGTTCAAACGCATCGCGGTCGTCACCGACCTGGATCACGTCCGCAAGCAGGTGAAGCGCGCGGGGTGGCTGGTCCCGGGTGAGATGAAGCTGTTCTCGAACGCACAGAGGGCCGAGGCGCAGGCATGGGTGAGCGCCGGCTCAAAGGACGAAGGGGGAGACCGTGGGTGACACCTACGACGTGATCATGGCCGCATATCCGGCACTGGCGGCGGCCGAGAGGGACTTCGACGCCCTGGTGAAGCTCGTCGAGGAGAAGAAGGTCCGCACCGAGGGCGTGATCCTCGTCGAGCGCGACGCGGACGGCGAGGTCCACGTCAGCCAGACCGGCGACCACCTCGGCCGCAAGGGCCTCGGCTGGGGCGGCGGCGTCGGCGTGCTCGTCGGCCTCGCGGCGCCGCCGCTGCTCGCCTCGGTCGCCGTCGGCGCCGCGGCCGGCGGCCTCATCGGCAAGTTCATGCACCACAAGGTCGAGAGCGGCATGGAGAGCGGCCTCGGCGAGAAGCTCAAGCCGGGCACGGCGGCGATCATCGCGATGGTCGACGACGAGGACCGCCTGGCCGCCGAGCGGGCGCTCCCCGGCACGCCGGCCAAGTCGGTCGCCGCCATGGACAAGAAGGGCGTGCGCGGCCTCAAGGATGCCCTGGCCGAGGCCGCGCTCAAGTTCGTCCCCGACCGCACCGTGCTGCCGATCCCCGACCCCGCCTTCGGCGGCGCCATCGGCCGCTCGCTGCGCACGTCAGCGGCCGACTGGACGATCAACATGACGCCGACGCCCCCCGAGGGCGCCCCCAACGTGCTGCTGGTGCTCATCGACGACGCCGGCTTCGGCAACCCGAGCACGTTCGGCGGTCCCATCGACACGCCCGCCATGACGCGCGTCGCCGAGGCCGGCCTCACCTACGACCACTTCCACGTGACGGCGCTCTGCTCGCCGACGCGCGCGGCGCTGCTGACCGGCCGCAACCACCACACCGTGGGCTTCGGGTCCGTGGGCGAGTTCCCGGGCCCCTTCCCCGGCTACACCTCCTCGCGCCCCAAGGACTGCGCGCCGTTCGTGCGCGTGCTGCAGGGCAACGGCTACAGCACCGGGGGCTTCGGCAAGTGGCACCTGACGCCCGACCACGTGCAGGGCATGGCCGGCCCCTTCGACCGCTGGCCCAACGCCTGGGGCTTCGACCACTTCTGGGGCTTCCTTACCGGCGAGACCGGTCAGTACGACCCCGTCATCACGCAGGACAACACGATCATCGGCGTGCCCGAGGGTGACGGACGGCGCCGAGTACTACGTGCCCGACGACCTGACCGACAAGTGCGTGAGCTGGCTGCACGCGGTCCGGGCCCAGGACCCGACGAAGCCCTGGTTCGCCTACTACTCCACCGGCTGCAGCCACGCGCCGCACCAGGTGGGGGTCGAGTGGAGCGACAAGTACAAGGGCAGGTTCGACGGCGGCTGGGACGCCTACCGCGAGGAGACCTTCGCCCGCCAGAAGAAGCTCGGCGTGATCCCCGCCGACGCCGAGCTCACCCCGCGGCCCGCCGAGCTCCCCGCCTGGGACTCGCTCTCCGCCGACGAGAAGAAGCTCTACGCCCGCCAGATGGAGGTCTACGCGGGCTACTCCGCCAACGCCGACTGGAACGTCGGCCGCCTGCTCGACGCCGTCGAGGAGATGGGCGAGCTCGACGACACGCTCGTCCTCTACATCTGGGGCGACAACGGCGCCAGCCTCGAGGGCACGCTCACGGGCTCGTTCAACGAGATGACCATGATCAACGGCGTCCCGCTGACGCCCGAGCAGCAGCTCTCGCTGATCGACCAGCACGGCGGGCTCGACGCCTGGGGCACCGACGCCACGGCGCCGCACTACGCCGCCGCCTGGGCCTGGGCGGGCAACTGCCCCTTCCAGTGGGGCAAGCAGGTCGCCAGCCACCTCGGCGGCACGCGCAACGGCATGGTCGTCGCCTGGCCGCGGCGCATCGGCAAGCCGGCGACGTGCCATCAGTTCACGCACGTCATCGACGTCGGGCCGACGATCCTCGAGGCGGCCGGCATCCCCGAGGCCAAGGTCGTCGACGGCGTTCCGCAGACGCCGATGGAGGGCACGAGCTTCCTCTACAGCATCGACGACCCGAGCGCGGCCGAGCGCCACACGCAGCAGTACTTCGAGATCTTCGGCAACCGGGCCATGTACAAGGACGGCTGGTGGGCCTGCGCCAAGCTCGACCGCAAGCCCTGGGACGTGACGCCGCCGACCATGGCGAGGTTCGCGCCGGACAAGTACGACCCCGAGGACGATGTCTGGGAGCTCTACTACCTGCCCGACGACTTCTCGCAGGCCAAGGACCTCGCCGCCGCAGAAGCCGGAGAAGCTCGCCGAGCTCAAGCAGCTCTTCTGGGAGGAGGCGGAGAAGCACAAGGTGCTGCCGCTGCTGGCCGGCTTCTCGGTGTTCTTCGGCATCCTGCCGCCCATGCCGACTGCCACCAAGCGGACGTTCTACGGCGACGTCGAGAACGTCCTCGCGGGCATGCTGCCGAGGATCTACGGCCACTCCTACGCGATCTCCGCCGACCTGCACGTGCCCGAGGGCGGCGCCGAAGGCGTCATCGTCGCCGAGGCCGACGACATGGGCGGCTTCTCTCTGTTCGTGAAGGACGGCAAGCTCAACCACACGTACAGCTTCCTGGGCGTCGAGGTCTACCGGCAGGCGTCGAGCTGAGCCGCTGCCGACGGGGGACGTGACCGTGCGCGTCCAGTTCGATGCCGACGCGGCGAAGCCCGGCACCGGCGGCGACGCGAGCCTGTGGGTCGGCGACCGCAAGGTCGGCGAGGGCCGCATGGACAAGACGGTGCCGGTGCGCTTCTCCGGGTACGCCGGCATGGACGTCGGGCGCGACAACGGCCTGCCGGTCGACCGCGAGGCCTACGGCGACAAGTCGCCGTTCGCCTTCACCGGGACAGTGAAGAAGGTCGTGTTCGACCTCGCACCGCATCCCAAGGAGAGCGACCGCAAGGCGCTGCACGAGGCGCACCACCAGGTGGAGATGGGTCACGGGATCAGCGGGTAGCCGCACAACCGGGTCGGTCGAGAGGACTGCACAGGCAACCAGGGACCGCCATCGCGCTTTGCGCGCGATGGCGGTCCCTTGCGTTTCCGGCTGTCCACTCCTACGCCGCCCGAAGCGAACGAGCCGGCGCCGGCGCCCACCGACGGGCCCGAACCGGCCCCGAAGACCCCTATCGCTTTCTGGTGACCGGCAGGCTACCATGGCACATCGCGCGGCCCGGAGCCGTGCAGAACGCGCCTGCGGGGCCGGCGGGCGCGACCGCTGAGTCGGGCGTCAAGAGGGAGGCAGAGTGAACGCTGTTGAAACCGCCGCTGCGGCGGCCGTGCAGGAACCGCCAGTCATCGAAGCGGACGGCGCGGGCACGACGCCAAGCGCATTCTCGCCGCCGGCCTGGGCGCGCGACATGGGGCGCTGGGGATGGACCATCATCGCCGTCGTCATCGTGCTGCTCGCCGTCTTCGCGGTGTTCGCCGCGACGAAGCTTCTCGTTCTCGCGGCGCTCTTCGCGGTCCTGCTCGGTGGCACGTTCCTTCCCGTGGTCGATTGGCTGGGGCGTCACCACTTCCGCCGCTCGCTCGGCGCGCTCACCGTCGTCGCGCTCACCATCGTCCTCGCCATCTTCATCGGGTTCGTGATCGTGCACGGCCTCGTGGCGCAGGTGCCGACCATTCAGCAGAACGTCGACTCCGCCGTGAGCTCCATTCAGAAGTCGCTCAGCTCGACGGACACCCTGTCAAAGGACCAGGTCGACCAGGTCAAGTCCGGAGTGCAGAGCGCGATGAAGAGCCTCTCGAGCGGCGCGGCCGGCACGATCGGCACCGTCATCGGTGACATCGGCAGCCTCATCTTCGGCATCTTCATCAGCATCAACATCGGCGTGTGGGTGCTGATCCGCGGCCGCGAGATCGGGGCTTGGGCATCGAAGCACGCGCCTCCCATTCCGCAACCGGTGGCATACAGCATCATCGCCGACAGCGCCCGGTTCTTCCGCGGCTATATCTTCGGAAGCACCATCGTCGGTCTGTTCAACGCCGCGGTCATCGGCATCGGCGCCCTGGTCGTGGGCGTGCCGATGGCCGGCACGCTCGCCATCGTCGCGTGGCTCCGAACTACATCCCGTACTTCGGCGCCATCATCAGCGGCGCGTTCACGGTCCTCATCGCCTACGGCGCCGGGGGCACGTCGATGGCGATCCCGATGCTGATCATCGTGATCATCGCCAACGGGTTCCTGCAGACGCTGGTCTCGCAGTTCGCCCTGGGCTCCGCGCTGGATCTGCACCCTCTGGTCGTCCTGTTCGCGACGACTGCCGGCGGCATCCTGTTCGGCGCCGTCGGCGGCGTCTTCGCGGCGCCGTTCGTGAAGATCGTCGCTCGACGCCTACGGCAAGTGCAAAGCGATCGGGCTCTTCGGACCAGTGCCGGTCCCCGAGGAGGCTCTGGCCGGGTCTGCCGCCGGCGGGACTCCCGGATCGCCGGGCCCGCCGCCTGACGCCTGACACCTCAGGCCGCTCGAGTTCCTCTCGCCAGGGAGTCTGACGCTCGGGACAGGTCAGTCTTCGTCGGCAGCAGCGCCCCGGATCAGGGCAGCGCCACGGCCAGCTTCCGCTCAGCGAAAAGCCTCCGGCGCGTCCTTGACGGCCTGCACCAGGATTCCGCGCGCATCGTACGACGTGACCGCCATTCGCGAACCGGCAGGCACTGGCAGGCGGGCCGAGGCAGGACGTAGACTTGGCGGCAACCGAACGGGGAGCGTCATGGCGGAGGACAAGGGGTTCACGTACAAGAAGGCCGGCGTCGACGTCGAGGCGGGCAACCGCGCCGTCGAGCTCATGAAGCAACGGCTCAAGAGCACGAAGAACCCGCTCGTCCTCGGCGGACTCGGCGGATTCGGCGGCGCCATGCGCCTGCCCCATCTCAAGGACCCCGTGCTCGTGGCCGGCACCGACGGCGTGGGCACCAAGATCGAGGTCGCCCGCGCGGTGGGCCAGCTGACGACCATCGGCATCGACCTCGTCGCGATGAGCGTCAACGACGTCTCCGCCTGCGGCGCCGTCCCGCTGTTCTTCCTCGACTACCTGGTCGTCGGCAAGGTCGTTCCCGAGGAGGTCGCCGACATCGTCGCCGGCGTCGACGAGGGCTGCGTGCGCGCCCAGTGCGTCCTGCTCGGCGGCGAGACCGCCGAGCACCCCGGACAGTTCCCGGGCGGCGACTTCGACATGGCCGGCTTCGCCGTCGGCGTCGCCGAGCGCGGCGACCTCTGGGGTCCGGAGCTCGTCAAGAAGGGTGACGTGCTCGTCGGCATCGACTCCACCGGCGTCCACAGCAACGGCTTCAGCCTCATCCGCCAGCTGCTCGAAGAGCACGCCATCGACCTCACCAGCAGCTTCATCGGCGAGGGCGGAGGCGTCGGCCTGTGCATCACTCCCGGCGAGGGCTTCGGCCCGTGCTACGACCCGCGCTCGACGGTGGGCGACGTCCTTCTCACGCCGACGGCGATCTACAGCCCGGTGCTGCACGACCTCGGTCACGCCGGCGGCGTGCACGCGGCGGCGCACATCACCGGCGGCGGCTTCCCCGACAACGTCGGGCGCGCCGTGCCGGACGACCTCGCCGCCGTCATCGATCTCGAGAGCTGGACGCCGAGCCCGCTCTTCGGCTGGCTGCACGGACTCGGCGTCGAGCGCCCGGAGCTCCTCAAGACGTTCAACTGCGGACTCGGGATGGTCGTCGTCATGGATCCCGCGCATGCGAGAAGAACCTCGCCGTGATCGAGAAGGCCGAGTTCGCCGGCCACGTGGTCGGCGAGGTCGTCGCGCGCGGCCGCGGCAGGGCGGTCCGCTACCGCGGGGAGCTCCGTATATGAGGCCGGTCGACCTGATCGGCTGTGGCGCTCTCAACCTCGATCTGATCTACCGGCTCCCGCGGACGTTCCCGCTCTGGGACGAGCTGGGACCGCCCGGCACCGAGCAGCTGATGGAAGTCTCGGTGCGCAAGGCGGTGGACGAAGCTCTCGCGCACGTCGACCCGGTTCGCGCCGGCGGCGGCCAGGCGGCCAACACCGTACACGCGCTGGCGCTCCTCGGCTACGGAGCGGCCATGGTCGGCCGCGTCGGCGCCGACGAGGACGGCCGGTTCGTGCTCTCCGCGCTCGCGCCGGCAGACGCTCGCCTGGTGCACCGCGAGGGCGATACCGGGCGCGTCTACGTGCTGCTCGACGAGGATGGCGAGCGCCGCAACCTCGTCTGGCCGGCGGCGAACGACGCGTTCTCGGCCGCGGACCTCCCGAAGCGCCTGCCGCGCACCCGCTTCGCCCTCGTTCAGCAGCTTCGTCGGCGACGGGCCGCTCGAGGCCCAGCTGGGCCTGCTCGAGCGGCTCCCCGCGGACGTCGAGGTCGCCTTCGATCCTGGTGAGATCTACGCGCGCAAGGGGGTCAAACGCTTCCTGCCGATCCTGCAGCGCTGCGCCTACCTGTTCGCCACGGAGACCGAGCTCGAGATGCTCTGCGGCCTCTCGCTCCCCGAGTCGCTCGACTTCCTGCTCAACACCGGTGTCGACCTGGTGATCGTCAAGATGGGCGGCCGCGGCGCACGCCTGGTCGGCCGCCGCTTCGACCTCTACGTGCCGCCGCTGCCGACAGAAGTCGTGGACGTCACCGGCGCCGGCGACCTCTTCGCCGCCGGCTTCCTCGCCGCGATGATCGAGCAGACCGGCCTCGAGAGCGCCGGCCGGCTCGCGGCCTGGGCGGCGAGCCGCGGCATCTCCGGTCTCGGCCGCAGCGCCTATCCCGACGCGGCCGCGTGGCACGAGCGCCTCGCAGAAGAGCGCGGAGAAGCAGAAAGCGTCACGCGCAGGAGCGGCCGGTGAGGATCGGCTGGCTCTCCACCGGCCGCGACCAGGCGGCCTGCAACCTGCTCTCGGACGTGGTCGCCCGCGCGCAAAGGGACGACGTCCCGCTCGACATCGGCGCCGTCTTCAGCGACCGCGAGCGCGGCGAGGCGCCCGAGAGCGACCGCTTCCTCGACCTGGTCGACCGTCTCGGCCTGCCCGCCGTCACGCTTTCGAGCCGCGCGAGCTGGGCCGAGGCCCAGAGGCTCGGCGTCTCACGGACCGCCTGGCGCGACGAGTATCACCGCGGCGTGGCCGACCTGCTCATACCCGTACCGGCTCGGCGTGCTGGTCCTGGCCGGGTACATGCTCATCGCCAGCCCGGCTTTGTGCCGCAAGTACGCCATGCTCAACCTCCACCCCGCGCTCCCCGGCGGCCCGACGGGGATGTGGCAGCAGGTCATCTGGGAGCTCATGGAGAACGAGGCCGGCGAGACCGGGGCGATGATCCATCTCGCCACCGCGCAGCTGGATCGCGGCCCCGTCGTCAGCAGCTTCCGCTTCTCGCTCCGGGGCCCCGACTGGGCCCCACTCTGGCAACAGTTCCGCGCGAAGCGTGAGACGATGAGCGTCGAGGAGATCGCTGCGGCGGAGGGTGAGGACGAGCCGCTGTTCGCCGAGATCCGCCGGCGCGGCGAGGTCCGCGAGATCCCGCTGCTCTACCACACCATCCGGCAGTTCGCCGAGGGCAAGCTGAACACGGCCAACGGCGGCGTGTTCGCCGAGTCCAGCCGGCTGCCGCTCGACCTCACGGAGGAGGTCGACGCGGAGGTGACGGAGGGATGAGCGCCGGCGCGGCTGCTCCGGCCGGCGCCGGCCGCATCTACGTCACCGACTGCGAGGGACCGCTCACCCGCAACGACAACGCCCAGGAGATCGCGGAGCGGTTCGTCCCGCACGGCGCCGAGTTTTTCGCGCGGCTCAGCCGCTACGACGACTTCCTCGCCGACGTGGTCCGCAGGCCCGGCTACAACGCCGGCGACACGCTGCGCCTCGTCCCTCCGTTCTTGCGTGCCTTCTCCGTGAGCGACGAAGACGTCGAGTCCTTCAGCGCGGAGCGGGTGCTGCTGGTGCCGCAGGCGCTCAAGACGCTAGACGCGGTGAGCGCCCTCATGCCGGCGTTCGTCATCTCGACCTCGTACACCCCCTATCTGCGCGCCCTGTGCGACCTCGCCGGGTTCCCGTTCGAGCGCGTGCGCTGCACCGAGCTGAGCCTGGACGCCTGGCCGATGCCCGAGGACGAGGCGGCGTGGCTGCGCGAGGTGACGACGAAGGTGCTGGCGCGCCCCATCATCGAGATCCCGGACGGGGCGCGCTCCGCCGACGACCTCTCGCCCGGCGACCGAGAGACCGTGGCCGAGCTCGACGACCTCTTCTGGAGCCAGATGGAAGGACGCGTGAGCGGCCAGATGGTGGCCGCCGTCCATCCCGTCGGCGGCGGCCAGAAGCTCGCCGCGCTCGAGGACATCGTCGCCGCCGAGGGCGTGGACGGCAGCGGCGTCATGTACGTCGGCGACTCCATCACGGACGCGCCGCCGCTCGAGGCCGTCAAGGCCTGGGGCGGCGTCTCGCTGAGCTTCAACGGCAACGGCTACGCGCTCGCGGCGGCGGAGTTCGCCGCCGCGAGCCCCGACGCCGAGGTGCAGGGGCAGCTCGCGCGGGCGTTCGCGGAGGGCGGCCGGGACGCAGTGGAGGCCGCCGTCCGTTCCTGGCCCAAGCCCAAGAAGGGCACGCCCGCTCGCGGCAGGGCCCGTGCGACCGTCGGCCTCGTGGCCGAGGCGCGCGAGACGCTCGCCGAGGCCTCCGCCGCCGCGCGGCTGAGCGTCCGCGGCGAGCGGGTCGCGCGTCTCGGCTGACACCAGCGATGCCGCCGCCATGCCCACCGCCCTCGGCGCCCGACCCCGGTGGCGCATCCCGGCTTCCTCCCCGGCCCTCCACCTCGCCGCCGTCACCGTTTGGGAGTGGGACGCGCGCCAGCGCCAACGGCAGCCGATCCTCACCGACGTCGACTGGCGCGTCGGCCCCGGCGAGCAGTGGGCCGTGCTCGGGCCCAACGGCGCCGGCAAGTCGACGCTGCTGGACGTGGCCGCGGGCATGCGTCATCCGAGCCGCGGCCAGGTCGACATCCTCGGCGAGACCGTCGGGCGCGTGGACCTGCGGGCACTGCGCGAACGCATCGGGCACGTGGACGTGAAGACCGAGGAGGCGTTCTCGCCACGGCGCACTGCGCTGCAGGTCGTCCTGACCGGCGCGACCGGGACGATCCAGGTCCTCGAGGAGCGCCTGGACGCGGCGGCGCGGGAGCGGGCGGCGCAGCTGCTCGAGCAGTTCGGCTGCGCCGCCGTCGCCCGCCACTCGTTCGCGTCGTGCTCGCAGGGCGAGCGGCGGCGCATCCTCCTGGCCCGCGCCCTGATGCGCCGCCCCCCGCTCCTGCTGCTCGACGAGCCGGCCGACGGGCTGGACCTGCCCGGCCGGGAGGCGCTGCTGGCGGCGCTCGCCACCCTCGCCGGCGAGCGACCGGCGCCGGCCGTCGCGCTCGTCACGCACCACCTCGAGGAGCTGCCGGCCACGACCACTCACGCGCTGCTGCTCAAGGACGGGCGCGTGATCGCCTCCGGCGCCGCGCCCGCCGTCCTCGCCGCCGAGCCGCTGACCGCCTGCTTCGGCGTACCGGTGACGGTGTCGCGCGCGGGCGGCCGCTGGGCCGCGCGCGCGACGCCGAGCTGGTAGCGGGCAGTCGGCGCCCTTGCCGACCCGGCATGCCGACCCGCCAGCTGCCGACCCGGCATGCCGACCCGCCAGCTTCCGCTCCCAAGGGATTTCCTTCCTGGGCGACAGAGTGCGCTCCCAGGCCGGTACCAGCAGGCGTACGTCCAACGACACATAGGTACGCTTGGACGTACGCCCGGGCGTACGCGTCCCCGGCGAACACCATCCATCCACGACGACCCGTCCGTGCGCCCGCTCCTCCCCCTAGCCGTACGCCTGTACGTTGACCCTCCCCTCCGGCACCCATACCGTACTTTGTAAGCCTTACGCAGTACGGTCTTGCCACCGGCCCCAGGAGGACGTCATGCCCGTCGCCGAAGACATCATGCCGAGACGCTCCGCCCTGACCCGCGAGCGCATCGTCGCGCTCGCTCTCGAGATCATCGACGAGGACGGCCTCGAGGCCATGAACATGCGCCGGCTCGCCGCGGACGCCGGCGTCAAGCCCATGAGCCTCTACCACCACTTCCCCAACAAGCGCGCCATCCTGGACGCGGTCAGCGAGAAGATCGCCGCGGCGGCGCTCGGAGCCTCGCCGCCCGACCCGCGCTGGCAGAGCCGCGTCCGCCAGCTCTTCATGGGCCTGCACGCGCTCACCGAAGCGCACCCGCGCGCCCTGCCGCTGATCTCGGCGGCCGTGGTGCGCACGCCCAGCGGTCGCCGCTGGATGGAGGAGCTGATGAGCACGCTCCTCGGCGCGGACTTCAGCGAGGAGCGCGCCGTCACCGTCTACCACGTGCTCGGCTCCTACACGCTTGGCCTGGGCTACGCGCGCATGCTGGGCGACGAGGTGCAGACCACCGACATCGTCGCCCAGCTCATCGGCCACTGGGCCGACTACCCGAGCATGATGCGGGTCGGGATGCGGCTCGCCGTCTGGGACCGGCCGGGCGAGTTCGAGACCGGACTGGACGTGCTGCTTGCGCACTTCGCCGACCGGCCTGGGGGGCGCGCGTGAGGCCGGCGGGCGAAGCGCTGCCGGCCCGGCCTACCACCGCCGGCAGGGCTCCGCTCCGCCGAAGGCCAGCCGGCCGGCCGCTCCGCGTCAAGATGATCAGCCCGGCCAAGACGGCGGCGGACAGCCGCTACTGGCGCTCGATCAAGTACTCGCTGTTCCCGCCGCTCGGCCTCGCCACCCTGGCCGGCTACCTGGACCCGGACGACGAGATCGACCTGCAGGACGAGCACGTCGAGACCCTGCGCCTCGACGACGAGCCCGACCTCGTCGTCATCGAGGCGTACATCACCTCGGCCGGGCGCGCCTACCGCTATGCCGACCACTACCGCGCCCGGGGCGCCTACGTCTGCCTCGGGGGCCTGCACCCGACGAGCCTGCCGGACGAGGCGGCCCGGCACGCCGACAGCGTGTTCTGCGGGCCGGGCGAGGACATCTGGCCGGCGTTCCTCAGGGACTTCCGCGCCGGCCGGCCGCAGCCGCTCTATCGCTCGACCGAGCGGACGCTCGCGGGCCTCCCGCCGGCGCGGCGCGACCTCATCAAGCGCGAGCGCTACCTCGTGCCGAACTCGCTGGTCGTGAGCCGCGGCTGCCCGCACCTCTGCGACTTCTGCTACAAGGAGGCGTTCTTCCGCGGTGGCCGGTCCTTCTACGTGCAGGCGGTCGAGGATGCTCTCGCCGAGATCGACCGCCTCCCCGGCCGACATCTCTACTTCCTCGACGACAACCTCTTCGGCAGCCCGCCGTTCGCCGAGGCCCTCTTCGACGGCCTCAAGGGGATGGGCCGCCTGTGGCAGGCGGCCGGCACCGTCGAGGCCGTCCTCCGCCCCGGCCTGCTCGAAAAGGCGGTCGAGAGCGGCTTGCGCAGCCTGTTCATCGGGTTCGAGACGCTGAGCGAGGCGAACCTGCGCGGCGCCGGCAAGACGCAGAACCTGGCCGGCGCCTCAGGGCCGGGCGGCGCGACGGCCGGGCCGGGCGGCGGGGCCTCCGGCGCACCGCCCTACGACGCTGCCGTCCGCCGCCTGCACGACCTCGGCGTGATGGTCAACGGCGCCTTCGTCTTCGGCATGGACCACGACGACCCGTCGGCGTTCGCGCGCACGGTCGAGTGGGCGGTGAGCCGGGGCATCGAGACGGCGACGTTCCACGTCATGACGCCGTATCCGGGCACCCGGCTCGAGCGGCGGCTCGCGGCCGAGGGCCGCATCACGAGCCGCGATTGGGACCTCTACGACACGCGCCACGCCGTCTTCACACCGGCCGGCATGACGGCGGAGCAGCTCGAGTCAGGTTACTGGGGCGCGTACCGCGACTTCTACCGCTGGAGCAGCATCTGGCGCGCCGCCTTCGCCCACGGGGACCTGCGCGAGCACGCGCGCCACCTCGCCTACACAAGCGGCTGGAAGAAGCTCGAGCCGATGTGGGACTGGGCGATCCGCAGCGGCCAGGTGCACCGCTTTCTGCCGCTGCTCGAGGCGATCCTCGACCGCTTCGGCAGCGGCGGCGGAGCGATGCCGGCACGGCTGCGGCGGCGCGCAGAGCTCGCCGCGCCCAGCCCGACCGCGCCGGCATCGCTGCGCTCCGCCTGGACGAACGGCCGCGCATCCAGCGGCGTCGAGAGCGCGCACCCTTGATGCGGGGCCGAGGAGGCGCCTTGAAGACGTCCGGACCGCCGCCGAAGAGCAAGGTACGACGAACTGGGTAGACTCAGTGGGCGACAACACCACGAAGAAGAAATGAGGTGCTCATGGGATTCATGGACGATGCCAAGAAGATGGCCGACGACACGGCCGCGAAGGCGAAGCAAGCCGCGGCCGACGCCAAGGAGAAGTCCGGCCCGGCGCTGGACAAAGCCAAGGTGACCGCCGGTGAGTGGACGGACAAGGCCAAGGTCAAGGCCGCGGAGCTGGGCGAGAAGGCCAAGCCGACGACCGACAAGGCGAAGGCGGAGGCCGCCGACATCATCGAGAAGGCGAAGAAGCAGGGCGCCGAGCTGATCGAGAAGGCCAAGACCCAGGGGCCCGAGCTGATCGAGAAGGCCAAGAAGGAGGCCGCGGCGCTGCTCGAGAAGGCGCAGAAGCAGGCCAACGAGCTCCTCGAGAAGGCCAAGGGCAAGGTCGGCTGAAGGCAGTGGAGAGCGACGCTCTCGCGGCCGGCCCCGACGGCCGGCCACGCTGCTTCTGGGCCGTCGGGGGAGCTCCCGAGTACCTCGACTACCACGACGACGAGTGGGGCCGGCCCGTCCTGAGCAACGACGGCGTCTTCGAGCGCCTCACCTTGGAGGCGTTCCAGTCCGGCCTGTCGTGGCTGACCATCCTGCGCAAGCGGCCGGCGTTCCGGGCGGCGTTCGCGGGCTTCGACGTCGACGCCGTCGCGGCGTTCGGCGAGGACGACCGCGAACGACTGCTCGCCGACGCCGGCATCGTCCGTAACCGGCTCAAGGTCGATGCGGCGATCGCGAACGCCCGCGCCGCCCTGCCCGTGATCGATGAGCACGGGTCCCTGGCGGCGTTCTTCTGGCGCTTCCGGCCGGAGGCGCACGCAGCACCCCGTGCGCGCGCCGACTACGCCTCCGCGAGCCCGGAGTCGGCCGCGCTCGCCAGGGAGCTCAAGAAGCGCGGCTTCCGCTTCGTGGGGCCGACGACCGCCTACTCGCTCATGCAGGCGGCCGGCATCGTGAACGACCACGCCGCAGGATGCTGCGTCCACGGCGTCGTCGAGGCCGCGCAGCTGGCAGGCGGCCGCGCGCTTCGCCTGACGGCCGCGCGCCCGCCTGAGGCCGCGCCCTCCTCGCCGGGGCGCCCTCTGCGGCTTGTGGCATTCCGCACGAACTCCCTTTCTTGTAGGCTTGCGTCGTGGGGAGTGGGGCGGCGCGGTCGCCCGCGTCACGCCGCCCGGGTAGTCCACGGAAGGAGCACGACAGTGAAGGTCCAGCGAGCACTTATCTCCGTGTTCAACAAGAGCGGCGTCGAGTCGTTCGCCAGAGGTCTCACCGACATGGGCGTCACCGTCATCTCGACAGGCGGCACGGCGAAGCTGCTCAAGGATTCCGGCATCCCGGTCACCCTGGTCGAAGAGGTCACCGGGTTCCCCGAGATGCTCGACGGCCGCGTCAAGACCATGCACCCGCGGCTCATGGCCGGCATCCTTGCCCGCCGCGACGTGCCCGAGCACATGAAGACCATCGAGCAGCACGACATCGAGCCCATCGACATGGTCGTCTGCAGCCTCTACCCCTTCGAGGAGGTCGCGGGGCGGCGAGGCGTCGAGGACGAGGTCGTCATCGAGAACATCGACATCGGCGGGCCGAGCATGATCCGCGCCGCCGCCAAGAACCACGCCGGCGTCGCGGTGGTCACCAGCCACGACGACTACGGCGCGATCCTCGAGGAGCTCAAGGCGACCGGCGAGCTCAGCTACGACACGCTCCGCGTCCTCGCCACCAAGGCCTTCCACCGCACGGCGCACTACGACTTCGTCATCGCCAACTGGTTCAGCGAGGCCGAGGGCGACTTCCCGGACTACGTCATGCGCGACTACAAGAAGGTCCTCGAGCTCAAGTACGGCGAGAACCCGCACCAGCGGGCGGCGTACTACGCCGAGGTCGGCCTGCGCCAGCACCTGCTCTCACAGGTGACGCAGCTGCACGGCAAGCAGCTCGGCTTCAACAACCTCTACGACCTCAACGCCGCGCGCGCCATCTGCGACGAGTTCACGCTGCCGTGCGTCACGATCATCAAGCACAACAACCCGTGCGGCTGCGCGCTCGCAGAGAACCTCGCGGCCGCCTACGACAAGGCCTACGAGTGCGATCCGGTGAGCGCCTTCGGCAGCGTCATCGCCGTCAACCGCATCGTGGACGTCCCGCTGGCCGAGCGCGTCGCCGACCTCTTCGTCGAGGTGCTGTTCGCCCCCGACTACGAGCCCGCCGCGCTCGACATCCTGCAGCGCAAGGCCGACATCCGCATCCTGCGCAACGAGGAGCGTCGGCAGATGAACCCCGGCGAGTTCGACTACAAGCGCGTCATCGGCGGCATCCTCGTCCAGGACAAGGACGGGGACATCGAGGAGCGCGACGAGATGACCGTGGCCACCAGGCGCCACCCCAACGAGCAGGAGTGGGGCGACCTCATCTTCGCCTTCCGGGTCGCCAAGCACGTCAAGAGCAACGCCATCGTGATCGCCCGAAACCTCGCGACGCTAGGCGTCGGCGCCGGCCAGATGAGCCGCGTGGACAGCACGCGCATCGCCATCGAGAAGGCGCGCAGCGACCTCAAGGGCGCCGTGGTGGGCTCGGACGCGTTCTTCCCGTTCCCGGACGCCGTCGACCTGGCCATCGACAACGGCGTCACCGCGTTCATGCAGCCCGGTGGCTCCAAGGGCGACGAGGCCGCGGTGGAGACCTGCGACGCCCGCGGCGCGGCCATGGTCTTCACCGGCCGGCGCCACTTCCTGCACTGAGACGACCGAGGTCGGCGGAGGGCGGGGTGGCCGGCAGGGCCGCCCCGCCCTTCTGCAGTTGCGGAGGCGGCGCCATGGCTCCAGCCGAGCGCCGCCGTTCGAGGAGACGTCGATGAGAGACCTGACCGAGATCGCGGAGCCGCCCGAGTTGACGGACGGCCGGCTCAGGCTGCGGGCCTTGCGGCCCGAGGACAAGCCGGCCGTCGTCGCCGCGCTCAACGACCCCGAGTGCGGCAAGTACCTCTGGCGGCCGCCCTTCCCCTACAAGGACGCCGACTTCGACGAGTTCTTCGCCGGCCGAGCCGTCGCGTGGAAGGATGCGCGTGACGCCTTCTGGACGGTCGCGGACGCGGCCGACGATTCCGTGCTCGCGGCGATCTCGCTCGACGTGAACGAGGAGCTCCAGGCCGGCGAGATCGGCTACTGGTGCGGCCCGTGGGCGCGCCGCCGAGGCGTCATGGCGGCGGCGCTGCGTCTGGTGCGGGACTGGGCGTTCGACGGACTCGGCCTCGAGCGGCTGGAGATCACCGCCGACGCGGACAACGTCGCCTCCCAGCGCGTCGCGCAGTCGGCAGGTTTCCGCCGCGAGGGCGTCAGACGAAGCTTCCTGCCCGTGCACGGCCGGCGGACCGACGACGTCATGCTGGCGATCGTGCCGCGGCGATCCCCGGCCCGACGCGGGAGACCGCCGGCCGGGGGAGCTGGGCTGGCCCCGGCTGAGCGACGGACGGCTGGTCGTCCGGCCGTTCGAGCTGAACGACGCCCCGGCCGTCCAGGCCGCCTGCGACGACCCGGACGTCGCGCACTGGATCCATGGGCTGCCGGCGCCGTACAGCCTCGCCGACGCCGAGTGGTTCATCGCCGACGCCCGGCGCCGCCTGGCGGCCGGCGAGCGCGCCCGGCTCGCCGTCACGGCGGCCGCCTCGGGTGAGCTGCTCGGAAGCGTCAGCCTCGACCGCTTCGCCGGCAGGCAGGCCGCGGAGATCGGCTACTGGGTGAGGCGTGACGCGCGCCGCCGGGGCGTCGCCCTCGGAGCGGCGCGCATCATCGTCGACTGGGCCTTCGGGGAGCTCGGCATCGAGCGCCTGGAGCTGCTCACGTACCCGGGCAACGAGGCCTCGCAGGCGCTGGCCGCCAGGCTCGGCTTCACGCGCGAGAGCCTGCTGCGCGGCTTCCTCGCGCCCGAGCCCGGCAAGGACCGGGACGGGCG
Organism: uncultured Thermoleophilia bacterium; assembly: GCA_963784975.1. Taxonomy (GTDB): domain Bacteria; phylum Actinomycetota; class Thermoleophilia; order UBA2241; family UBA2241; genus CAIXSE01. The sequence goes on from CAWAUK010000037.1 coordinate 18,787, forward strand.
GGTCGTGCCGCACGAAGTCGGCAGCCTCCCGCCCCGCGACGACCAGGTGCAGTTCGCCCGGCTGCGCTCGGACCCGGCGCCGCCCTCCTGACGACGGATCCAGCGCCGGAGGCCGCCCAGCGGTGCCGGCCCGTGAGGCGTCGCCTGGGGCCACACTGTGCCGATCGCGAGTGGCGGTGCGTCACCGGTGGCGTCACGGACGATGTCGTGGGCGGCGTCACCGGTGTCGCCACGGCGGTGAGCACAAGAAGAGAGCCGCCGGACCTTGCGGAACCGGCGGCTCTTTCGGGCCTCTCACCCGAACGCCTCTTCTTCGATTCGGCGAACCGTCTCGCTGATGAGGTGACGGCATCTTACGCCTCTCGCGCGCGGGGCGCAATGCTCAAGTGACCTCAATCTGTTTCGGTCTTCACGAGAGGGTCATTGCTCGTGCGCTCGGCGACCGGTCGATGAGGGGATGACGACGACACGAACTCTAACCCTCGACTCGACCGTTAATGTTCCTCGCGCGACGCCCTTTTCTGGTCCGCGCGTCGTCGCCCAGCCCTTCGCGGCCAGACGATCCAGCCGGGCGGCCAAGACTGCCGCACCCCCGGTGGTACAATCTCGCCCCGTGGGCCGCTAGCTCAGTTGGTAGAGCAGGGGACTTTTAATCCCAAGGTCACAGGTTCGATCCCTGTGCGGCCCACCACCCTCCCCGCGCGACACCCGGCGTCTCCCCTCGCGCGCAGCGTCGGCTCGACGACCGGAACCGCCGTCAGCTGTACGAGCTCGCCAAGGAGAGGGACATACCCTGGACGTCTCGTGGAAGCCGCTCGGCGGCGGGATCACCAACCACAACTATGTCGTCACGGCCCGGGGCCGGCCGGACCTCCCCTGGGGCGGCAAGTACGTGCTGCGCATCCCCGGGGCGGGGACCGGCGCCTTCATCGACCGCGAGCGCGAGCACCACAACCACGTGGCCGCCGCCGATGCGGGCGTGACGCCGCCGGTGCTCCACCTGATCGAGCCTGAGGGCTGCACCGTGGTGCCGTTCATCGAAGGCGAGACGCTGCACGCCGAGACGCTGGCCGGCGACCCGGTCCGGCTCGGCAAGGTCGTCGACGTGATCCGCGGCTACCACGACAGGGCGGTCTTCGGGAACGACATCGACGTCTTCGACACGATCCGCCACTTCATGGCCATGGCCCTCGACGCCGACGCCCCGCTGCCCGACGACGTCCGCCAGATGCTCGACATCGGCGAGCGGATAGAGCAGGCGATGGCGCGCGACCGGCCCCAGCGGGTGGCGTGCCACAACGACTTGCTCGCGGAGAACTTCATCTTGGCCCACGACGGCAGGATGTGGGTCATCGACTGGGAGTACGGCGGGACCAACGACCCGTACTACGACCTCGGCGTCTTGTGCGCCGAGAATCCTCTCTCCGGCGATCAGGAGCGCTTCATCATCGAGCGGTACTGTGGCGCGATGGACGTGAGCCGACACGCGCGGATGATGCTCTACAAGGTCATCTCCGACCTGTGGTGGAGCCTGTGGGCGATGGTCCAGGTCCGTCTCTCGAAGATCGAGTTCGACTACTACGACTACGGCATGGACAGGGCGGCGCGGTTCCACGCCAACGCCGCCCGGCCCGAGTTCCCGGACTGGCTCGAGGCGGTCTAGAGACAGCCCCGAGCCGCACGCGCCCCGCGACCGCCCGGAGTGGCAGCCCTCAGCTGCTCTTGCGGCGCTCGCGGTACTGGCGCGCCTTGTTGCGGCTGCCGCAGACCTCCATCGAGCACCAGTGGCCGGAACGGTTCTTGGAGTGGTCGTAGAAGGCCCACTTGCAGGTGTCCTCGCGGCAGGCCTTGAGCCGGGACCAGGTGTCGGTCTCCATGGCACGGTAGACGATCACGAGAAGGCGGCCGAGGGCGCCGTCGACGCCCCGGCCCTCGGCCGCGAGCCGCGCGGAGCCGTCCGCGTCCACGCGCAGACGGAGGCGGGCGCGCGCGGCCACGTCGTCCAGGACCCTGGCCGCGTCGGCCGGGACGGTCCGGCCGTCGTTGTTGGTGAGCAGCAGCTCGCGGAGCGCCTCGCGGAGCCAGGTGGCCCGGCGCACGTCGGCCGCGCTCGCCTCGGCGCCCTCCTCGAGCAACTCGTGAGCCGAGAGCCAGGCAGTCAGCGCGGCAGCGTCGCCAAGCTCCTCGATGCCGTGGTCGATGTCCAGCGTGTTCACGAACGCGCGGACCACGGCGAGCTCGCCGGGCGCCTCTTTGGACTGTGTCGCCATCGTCATCACCTCCGGGCCCGGACTCCGCCAGACCCGCACGCTTTATACCACCAAAAGGTGTTTACTAGTAACGCGTTACCGGTATAATGAGTTCAGTGGTAACGAACTGGCGGGCGACGCCGAAGCCGACGAGAAAAGGAAGAGGTGCACCGGAATGTACGACTTCGTGGCTCTGGACCTGGTGAGGCAGCGCGGGGAACAGGTGGAACGCGCGGCTGAACGCGCGCGGCTGGTGCGTGAGGCGAGGCCGCGCAAGAAGCGCGGCCACGAGACTCAGGGAAGGTGAGGACGATGACACAGGACGCACGGGCGACGGTCTGGCGGCGCCTCGGCGACGCGGCGAGAGCGCTGGGTGACGCCGTCGCGACGCCGCGGGGCGCGGCGCCCGACAGGGCCGTCCGCAGCGCGGCGCAGCGGCGCGAGCACTACTGAGTCCGTCGCGCTTTGATCGAGCGAGCGAACGGGGCGGCCGCCCATCGGGCGGCCGCCCCGTCTTGTTACGGTTATAATCCCCCGGCGGCACTCTCGTGCCCCCATCGTCTAGCGGCCTAGGACACCGGCCTTTCAAGCCGGCGGCACGGATTCGAATTCCGTTGGGGGCACCACTTGATTTTCAGGTATTTTGTCTCCGGCGGCAGTTGCCAAGACTCGCCTGTTGCCTACCTTGTTGCCTTGCCATGCGCACCAGACTCGCCGAATCGCGATGCCGCGCTCCTGCGTAAGTGTGCGTGACTGCCGGCCGTGAGAGGCGTTTTGTCGCTGCCGCGACCTCGCGAGGAGGTCAACGCTGGCGCGACGTGACGGCGGGGTAGAACCGCGGCATGCCCCGTGCGGGCGCACCCGAGTCCCAACAAACGCCGGAGACGCCGATGGACCTCAAAGCCGTCATCCTCAATTGCACGCTCAAGAAGTCGCCGGAGGTGTCCAACACCGAGGCCCTGATCCGCAAAGTCGTCGACCTCATGGCGCCCCTCGGGGTCGAGAGCGAGATCATCCGTGTGGTCGACTACGATATCCCGTTCGGCGTCGAGTCGGACCTGGGGCCTGGCGACGACTGGCCGCAGGTCTACGCGAAGCTCAAGGCCGCCGACATCGTCATCATCGGCACGCCGATCTGGTTCGGCGTGCGCGGCTCGGTGGCGCAGCTCGTGATCGAGCGCCTCGACGGTAGCTACAACGACGGCGACCCGGTGACCGGCCAGTTCCCTCTGTACGGCAAGGTCGCCGGGGTCATCGTCACCGGCAACGAGGACGGCGCCCACGACGCTGCGTCGACGACGCTGTTCAACCTCTCGCACCTCGGCTGCGTGGTGCCGCCGAACGTCGACACCTACTGGGTCGGCGACGCCGGCCCCGGCCCAAGCTACATCGAGGCCGGGGGCGACAGGCACCTGTACACGAACAAGACGGCCCGGTACCTCGCACACAATGTCGTCTGGATGGCCCGGCTGCTTCGGGACAACCCCATCCCGACCGACCTGAACGCGCTGATCGCCGAGGCGAAGATGGTAAGCCGCTGAGCCGGGCCCCGCCGAGCGGTCGCGCGATGCCGACGGCCGGCGGGCCCCTAGCCGGCCAGCAGTACCAGACGGCGGCCGCGCTGCTCCACCTTGCCTGAGGCGCGCAGGGCCTTGAGCGCCTTGGTGACACTCACCCGGTGGGCGCCGACCAGGAAGCTGAGCTCCTCGTGGGTGAGCGGGAACTCGATCATCAGGCCGCCCTCGGCGGGCGTGCCGTGCTCGCGGGCCACGGCGCTGAGCACGGCGTAGAGGCGCTCCTCGAGATGGGTGGCCGACAGGCTGCCCACGCGGCTGGTGAGCCAGGAGATGCGCTCGCTCATGTTGCGCATGATCTGCAGGCCGATCTTGGGGTAGGCGGTGACCAGGCGCTCGAAGCTCTCCCTGGTGAAGCCGCAGAGCAGGCTGTCCTCCACGCACTCGGCGGTCAGGGGGTAGGCGGCCTCTTCGCTGAGAAAGGTCTCGCCGATGAAGTCGCCGGGCTTGCGGATGTCGACGAGGATCTCGCTGCCGTCGGCATCGGTCTTGACCAGTTTGACGCGCCCGGCCTTGATCACGAACAGCAGGGTGGCCGGCTCGCCCTGGATGAAGACGTAGCGTCCGCGCTCGTACTGCTTGCGCCAAGCGGCGGCCATGAGCGCCGCGGCTTCCTCGTCCGTCAGGTTCTGGAAGAGCCACAGGTGCGCCAGGCAGACCTGGGAGAGGCTGGGATGGCCGGCGGCCACTTCTTCGCACGTGCAGCGCATCATCAAGGAAGCCTACCCGCCCAGAAGCTCCGCGACGCGCTGACGGAACCAGTCCAGGGTGGCCGGGACGATCTCCACCGGCGTCTGCGTGAAGTCGAAGAACTCGAGCACGGCGATGTCATCGATCTGCTCAAGGCCGAAGTCGAGCACCACGACGACGTCATAGAGCCCGAAGTTGATGCGCCCGTCGATCTCGTCCCAGCCCATGCCGTCCACGAAGATGCTACGCCACTCACGCAGCCAGCCCGGTGACATGATGAAGGCGCGCTCAGGCATCTGCGCGCGCTCAGCCGGGTCGAGGAAGGCCTCCACGCAGCTCTGCGCCGCCAGTCGCCGCCCGCCGCGCGCCTCGAGCATGGCGTCGATATCGGGGTGGCAGGCGCCGTAGAGGCAGAGCGTCCCATCGCCGCTGCCGAGCGCCTCGGCGAGCGCCGCGCCGAGGCGCTCGTCGCTCACGTGCAGGCCGGCGGGAAGCCAGGCGGCCACGGCGTCTGCGCCGAGCACGTGCTCGACCTCCTCGCGGAAGATGCTGCAGCCGACGACCTTCACGGTGCGCTCCTTGCGGCGCCGGGGCGGTAGCACGCTGCCTCCGGCCCCGATGCCGCATCCAGTGTACGACGACGGTCTATGCGAGTGCCCTCGAGAGGATGGTGTCGGCAACCTGCTCGGCGCTGGTGAAGGGGAAGTCGGACGCCGTGAGGACGCCGCCGGCGTCGCCGGCGCGCAGCTTGACGTCCCCCGCCTCGCAGGTCGTATCCGCTCCCTGTGGGAAGGCGGCCAGCAACTTCTCCGGCGACTCGATGGGGAACTGCGCGCCTGCGAGGGCGCCCACGATCTGCCTGGTAAGCTCTGTGCGCACGTCCATGATGACCTCCGGTTGCTCGTCGAAAGGGACCGACGCCGAGCGCGAGCGTTGCGGCGACAGCACCAGCGTAGCGCCGATGAGTCAGCTGCGTTGTAGCTTCCGCTACATGGCGAAGGACCGGTGCCGCTTCAGCGCAGGCGAATCGTGACGAGATGATACGACGGCGACGCCGGGCAGGGTTCCTCGCTCCTGCGTCATCCGGGGTGCTCCGACGCGCATCGCCGGCGCAGCGCGGGCGGGGGATGCGGGAGCGTCCTAGTGCCCGGGCGGGTCGGCGGGCGTCTCGAGGAGACTCTTCAGGCGCTCCAAGTCCTTGCGGTTCGCTTTGCGCATGTTCGCCGCGAGGAGCGGCGCCGCCAGGCGCGAGAAGCCGGAGGGCGTGCCGCGGTTACGGAGGGTCATGCGCGTCCCGCCCGTGCCATCGTCGGCCCACTCGTAGGTGGTCTCCATGGCGAATGGCCCCTCGCTCGTGCGCATGACGAGACGCTCGTCGGGGACGAACTCAACGACCTCATAGGTGTACGTGAGCCGCCTGCCCAGGAACTCAGCGACGAAGGCGATGCGCGAGCCTACGCGCAGCGGCGGCTCCGATCTCCACTCGACCGACTTGATGTTCGCGTACCACCTGGGCGCGTTGTCGGGGCCTGCGGCGAAGGCTGCGACCTCCGCCCTTGGACGCCCGATGATCGTCTCAGTCACAACGTCGACGGACACACTGCCCTCCCCGTCGGGTCGGCCGCTTCCGAAGGCTGAAGTCCAGTCGATGCCGCCACGAACTGCGCCCGGGACCGATTGCGATCACATCGCGACGATGTTGACGATGTTGCCCTCGCTGTCCTTGAACCAGGCCGCCTTGGTGCCCTCGAACTCGGCGATGCCGTTCACCGTCTTGAGGCCGATCTCGGGCACGTCGTAGTCCTCGAAGGTCACGCCCTTGGCGCGCAGATCAGCGGCGACCGCGTCGAACTGGTCGGCCGGCAGGTTGAAGCCCAGGGTCGTGTTCTGCGGCGCCGGCATGCCGGGGCGTTCGTAGATCAGGACCATGGTGCCGTCGCCAGCTGTGAACATGCCCTCACTGCCGGAGGTGGGGATGTCCATCGGCTTGAGCCCCACAACGTCGGCGTAGTACTTCTTGGCGCGGCTGATGTCCTCCGCCCGCAGCACTGCCGCAGCCGGGAAGTCGCCGAGACTGGCCATCACGCACATCCTCTCTCTCGCTTAAGGGTCATCCTTCTGACTTCCCGCCCGCACGCTCGAAGCTATGCCGTTGCCCTCGGGCAGGCGGCGCATGGTCTCGACCTCGCAGGGGAAGGGCGGGGGCGCCGTGAAGCGCTGCGATCCCGCGCGGCACGCGATGCTTCGCTTCACCCAGCACGACGTTCAGGGCCTGGGGGTTGGCCACGCGGATTGTCGGAGTGGCTAACGCGGGTAGCGTACGTGCAGCTATCGGAGAGGAAGCATGAGAGGGATCACGACACGGCTCGTCGTCGCTACTATCGTGGTGATCGCCTTCGTCGTCACGGCCCTGAGCGGACTCGTCCTGTACAGGCCTGTGCGGCTGCTCCCGGCCTTCGGCATCTCTCTGCTGACCTGGCGCCCCATTCACGACTGGGGCGCCCTGGTGCTCACGGCGGCCGTGATCGTGCACCTCATCCTGCACAGACGTCGCGTCGGCCAGATGATAGCCGGCCTGGCGCGGCCGGCGCGGCCGGCGCAGACCAGCGCGGCGCCGGTGGTCGCCCGACCGCAAGACTCCGCGGAGGGCGTTACGTCGGCGTCCGCCGACCCGGAGGCGCGCCATCTGCGCGTGACGCGCCGGCGGTTCCTCATCGGGTTCGGAGCGCTGCTGGCCGGCTTCGCCGGCGTCTTCGGCGTCGTCGAGGCTTTCCTCCGCAGCGGGGGCGGTGCCCGGCGCACGGCCGCGAGCGGCGGGATCCCCGGGGTGGCGTCGTTCCCCACGCTGGAGGTGGAGACCGTGCCGCATGTCTCCCCGGAGCAGTGGGTGGTGACCGTCGACGGGCTCGTGAACCAGCCGCTGCGGCTCGACCACGCCGCTTGGTCTGCTCTGCCGCACCGCCGCGAGACGGCGGACTTCCACTGCGTCGAGGGCTGGTCGGTGGACCGGCTGCGCTGGGGCGGCGTCGCGCCGAGGACGATCCTCGACATGGCAGGCCTGATGCCCGCCGCGACCTACGTCAACTTCCATGCCCTCGGTGGCACCTACGCGGACAGTCTTCCACTAAGCCTCGTCGACGATGCCCAGACCGTGCTCGCCGACACCCTTGACGAGCAGCCGCTGCCCGACGCCCACGGTGGTCCTCTGCGCCTGGTCGTCCCCAAACAGCTGGGCTACAAGAACGTGAAGTGGGTGGTGCGCCTCGAGGTCACCGACCATCCCGTGACGGGCTACTGGGAGCGGAACGGCTACCCGACGGATGCGCCGGTACCGTCGGTTTGAGCTCGGCCCGACGCGCGGCTGCCGCTCCAGACTAAGAAGCCCCGTTGGCTGGCTCAGGTCACCTCACGGACCTGGTGCCTCTTTTGGTGCCTAATCTACAGGCTCGCCCTCGTGGCAGAATCACACCATTGCACGCCAGTTATGGCTGTTTTGCAGGTACTTTCTGACCTTCAAGCCGGCGGCACGGATTCGAATTCCGCTGGGGGCCTCTGCTCCTGGAGCGTGAATGTCCACAGGGAGTCAGCATTCGGCCCGTAGCGGCCTCAGTGGCGCCACGCCAAAGGTGAGGCGCCGGCACGGGCTGGTGATGAGCGGGGAGCCGCGGGAGCCTGGCTACCGGGTCAGGGACTGGAGGTGGGAAGCGAAGAGGGTGTGGAGCTCGGTGCGGCAGAGCCAGAGCGCCTATCCGGCAAGAACCTCCTAGGGTCCTGCGCGCCCGTCTTCGGCTGGTCCGTCGATCCCAGGGGTCAGCGAGTTCTTCTACGACGCGCTGGCGCAGGGGGAGGGTCGAGATCGTCGAGTGCACCCTCCTGACGCGATGTCGGCTCTCCTCCGGGTCTCACGCGGCCGAACGATAGGACACCTTGGGGGGAACGGTCGCTTCGGAAAGCTGGATCCAGACTGGCTCAGCGCAACTGGGCGGCTGGGCGGCGCAATCCCCGCAGAGGGTCGAAGCTCGACCGTCGACCACCCGACGTGTCAGGGGTTCTCCGAGCACCACGATGGCACCGCACCTGCCACAGTCGCCAGTTCCCCACGTAGATTCCAGAAGATGTCCTTCTGCGACCGCTGCGCCCATGACTCCCTCCTCGATTCTGCAAGCTGTACAGCCATCATCCCCAAGCCACGGCACTGCAACCGTCGACATACACGTTCGGGCTTCGAAGCGGGCAGCGTCGTCGGCTCCGCTCCGCCGCTCCCGATCGCCGGCAGGCTCACTCATGACATCGGCTTCGGCACCTCGTCACGGTCCTACGGAGACCGAGCCCATGTTGCGTATGTGCAGGCGACGGCCGAGTGACGCCCAACGCCGGCACAGGAAGACGACGAAGACCGCCAGTGAGTACGCGACGGCGTGCTCGTACCTGGCGAGGCCGTCGGACCCCAGCGTGACGCCGATCATGACCACAGGCGGTCCAAAGGAGAGGCCGTAGCGGGCCCAGGCCGGCAGGCGCCACGAGCTCCACCAGCCGACTGCGGTGAGAACGCCAAGGGCGGCGCACCACACCAGCGAGATGCCGAAGTCGAGCTCATTGGCGAGAGCCAACGAACCGGGCGTGACCGCATCGACCACCCACACCCCGACGTAGACGAGGAGCGTGCCCAACAGGTGCGCGATCAGTGCGGCGGTCCAGAACACCCGACCGCCCACAAGTCGGATGGCGGCGACCCCGAGTGCGGCCGTCATGACGACCTGCGGAACGACCGCCCCCTGAACGACTAGGCCACTCAGGAGGATGATCCAGACTCCCCGTTCTGCGACTTCCTGCGCGGTCGTGGCAAAGGCCTGCAGGACAGGGTCGCCGAGGACCGCGCTGAGGATCGTGACGACGCAGACGGCGGCGAGATAGGCGACGAGCACCCACTCCCACGGAGTCGGTCGCCAGCTCTGTCCATGGGGCGTGGAGGTCGTGCCGAGATCGGAGGGGTTTCGCGGGGCCGCCGAGTCAGTCTCGACATGGAGACCGGAAGAGGGCCTTGGCCGACTCTCAGACTCTGCCGTCACCGCTCAGCTGACTCCCTCCCAGGCATTCAGGTCGCCGGACGCGCACGTTCGTGCAGTCGCTGCCAGCGCCGCCCTACGGCCCGCAGATGAAACGCGCTCGCGATCGTGACGAGGCCCCAGACGATCGCGGCAACGCCGATAAGGACCCCCACGAGTGTGATCGTCCCCTCGGGCCAGACGATCATGACAATGCCGAGGACGGCCAGGGCGACGCCGACGACGAGGTCGTGCCCGCGCAGCGAGTGAGAGTCGCGCCAGGAGGTGATGCCGCGAACGACTCCCCAGACGAGCACGGTGATGCCGGCGACCACGGCGGCGATGCGCAGGGTCTCGCCGGGCCAGGCGAGCAGGACGATGCCGCCGACCACCGTCACGAGCGCGGCGATAAGGTGCGCTCTCCGGTCGCCGCCCCTGCCGAGCGTCATCAGTTGAGCGACGCCCCAGAAGAGGAGGAAGAGCCCGCTCAGCCAGATGAGGGCGTGAAGACTGTTGAAGGCGTGGCTGGCGATGACGATCCCGAGGACGAGGGCGACGATGCCCAGCCCCAGCAGCCAGCCCCAGTTGTGGGCGGCCCAAGCGGCCTCGTGGTCGAGCTTCCGGGTCTCACGGCGGCTGACCGTGACCTGCTCCTGGACGACGAGTCGTTCGTCGTCCGACTCGTCGGCACCCCGCTGATGAAGATCGTCCATCCGAGAACCTCCCCCTTTGCTTGCCCCTTCTGCTGGTTTCTGACTCCACGACCAGTCGCCTCTGGTCAGACGCACCGGGAGCCACCCGGCCGCTTACCAAAGGGCCGGTGAACCGCCCCCGAATCGGATCTGCGCTCTTCTGCACCTCGCGCCAGATCTCGACGGGGCCGAGCGCCGCGCTCTCGGCAGTTGCCGCCGGCGCCGTCTAACGGCGCGAGACTGCTGGCGGCGCTGGCGGCGGTCCTAGGCTACGACCGGCGGGGACGAGAGGTCCCGTCCATGCTCGAGCACCCGGCGCGCCCTGAACACCGTGTGGTACCTGTCGTAGAGCACGGTCAGCACTGTGAACAGGAAGACGAAGAAGAGCGTCTTGCCAAGCGGCGCGCGCCAATCGATGAAGCCGAGTATGCGGTCCAAGAGCAGCAGCCCGGCGACAATCCCGAAGTTGACGGCGAACATGCCGGCCAGCTCGACGGCGACCGAGCGCCAGCCGCGACTGCGGCGCGCCAAAAGCTGGCTGACGAAGGCGTTGACGACGACGAACCCGGCGACGAAGGCGAGCACGCCGATGCTCTTCACCTCGTCGCTAAGCAGGTACTGCGCGAAGATCACGCTGATCAGACCGGTCAGAACGACCTTCTCAAGCAGAGCGCGGTCGAAGATCCTCTCTGTCACTCACGCCGAAGGCGTTCTCAGGCTCAGCCTCTTGGTGCCTCTCTGCGCGGGAAGCCGACAAACGGACCAAGCGCTCCTGCGCCGTCGCTGTGGGCTGATCCATCACGATTCGGAGCCTGCGTCGCCCTGCGGAGCTCGGTCACCCGCTCGGCAGAGGTCGGTGCTGTGCGTGCGCTACAAGCTTGGCCATGATGAGCGCCAGCTTTCGGACTCTGCCGCAGCGGCCCCGGCGGTGCCGTGCGCCTTGCTGGAGTGCCCGGATGCGTCTGTGGCGCGGCTCCTGCCGGCCCCGCTTGGGTGAGGCCCCCGGCACCGGTCGGATCAGTCCACGGCGTCAGCCGCCTCCTCGAATCTCTTCCTCACGGAACGCAGCAGCAGAAGGGCCGCGATCAGAGTGGCGGGCGACATGCCGGAGCCGGGCGCGTAGCGTCGCTGAGCCAGTGTCCGGCCGGCATGCCACGCGGCGTTGGTGGCTCGCAGCCAGAGCACGAGCCGCAGCGCATGTCGGCCGAGGCCACTCCCGCGGGCCCAGCGGTGGGCGGCGACCTGCACCACGAAGGCGACTGCGGCGAGGCCGAACCAGAAGCGCCGCGTGTGCGGCAGCTGCGGCAGGCGGCGCGCGATGACGTCTGGCATCCCGGCCTCGGCCAGACTGCCCATCCGCTCGGCCTGCACGGCCTTCTCCAGGTCGTGTGCGAGGAAGGCCAGCCACGAGGTCCGGGCCAGCCATCGTTGTCGGAATGTTGGCGCTGTTGTCTGCTGCGGCATGTGCCTCACCTTCTTGGGGGACGACGCGGGACGCGGTCTGCCCGCCAGCATACGACAAGGACTGCGGGGCGCGACATACCCCACCTCCTGGTGCGCGTCGGCCAAGGTCACACGGGTGCCTCTTCTGGCGCCTCATCCTCAGGTCCGTGCTCGTGGCAGATGCAAGTTCCCGAAAGAGACGACGGTGCTTTTGCCGCGCGGGCACTCGCAGGGCGGCTTGCCGGTGAGCAGCGCCACGACCTAGACCAGGACGATGATCGCGATGAGGGCGAGAACGAAGGACAGGGGATCCACCTCAGCCTACGTAGTGCGCTTGACCTGCGCGCCTGGCGGCTTCAGTGATGCGCGAACCTTCGACGCGTCAGCTTGAGGCGCCTTCACGCAGGCGTCTCCTTCGGCGCTGGTGAGCTCAGCCCCCTGGCGATCAGCCATACCGCGAGGACGATCTCCGCCACCGCCAAGGGGGCCATCAAGACCCCGAAGCCGTGGCCGAACATGTCCAGCAACGGCGAAGCCAGGTACAAGGCGGCTCCGACAAGACCCCAGATCGACAGCCATCGCGGGATGAGTCTCGACTGGTAGAACAGGTAGTAGAACATCAGGGCGCCGAGGCTGAAGGCGATGGAGGTGAGGTACGCGGCAGTCGAGCCCTGCGCCGCCACGAGCAGCGCCTGAGGGTCTGGACGTGCGGAGCGCCAGGAGACGCCGCCTCCGCATGCACCCGACTCAGCTCCACGAGCAGCAGCCAGGTGCCTGCTGTAGCCATGTAGGCGACGGTCTCGAGCGCGCCTCTGAAGACGACAGATCCGAGCGCCAGGACTTCGTTGTACTTCTTGAAGACGGGGAACATCACGACCGGGACCATCGCCAGCGCGAAGCCCATGACCAGCACGAGGAGCGCTCCCAGCGCGAGCTGGCTCTGGTTTGCGGCGATCTTGGTGAGGGCGTCCGGTCCCTCCAGAAGACCTCGTGTCACGAGCACGCTCAGCACGCCCGCGATATCTCCGATGATGAACAGCGCACCCACGACGATCGCCGTCTTCCTGTGCCACGGGGCGGCGTCGGCTGCCGGCGCGTGTTCGCCCGACGTCCTCCACCGGCGAGGCTTCTCTCTGGTGATGACCGATTCCACGGTGCCCTCCCAGTTGTCGGCCCGCAGGGCGCCCCGGCGCCCCGCAGGCATGGTCGTCATCATGGGAGAAGGCTATGCGGCTGCGCCGCTGCGGGCGTCGCCCTGGCGGGGTCAATCAGCTGGTACGACAGGGGCATCTTCTCGCGGCCGCCGCACCCCGCAAGGGGCGGGGCGGCCTACCCCTGAGGTGGACGGCAGCGTGCGCGACGACGCTCAGAGGCCCTTTGTCACGCCCTCCATCACGCACCAGGGCATCCCCTCGAGCGGCAGGACGCGGGCAAGGCTGAACCCGGCTTGGGCCAGAAGCTCGCCGTACTCGGCTGCTGTGCGCTCGCGGCCGCCGACCACGGCGAGCATCTCCAGGTCGGTCTGCTTGACGAGCCGGGTGACGCCTGAAGCCGGGGCCTGATCATCCGCCGCGGGAACGATGAGCTCGACCACAAGCAGGCGGGCGGCGTCGTCCATCGCTGCGCGACAATTGGCCAGGATCCGCAGCGCAGTCTCGTCGTCCCAGTCGTGCAGGATCCAGGAGAGCAGGTAGGCATCTCCGCCCGGCGGCACCGCCTCCAGGAAGTCGCCGGCGAGCACCTCGCAGCGCTCGGCCAGGCCGGCCTCGAGCAGACGCCGGCGGGCGACCTCGACCACGCCGGGCAGGTCGAAGACCACCCCCTGCAGGCGCGGATGACGTGCAAGCACGGCGCACAGCAGGCTGCCGTCGCCGCCGCCGACATCGACCAGGCGCCGTAGATCGCCGAACTCGTAGGCGCCGGCGAGGACGGCGTCACGCGCGGCGCTGATCCGCGACATGGTCTCGGTGAAGCTGGCCGCCTCCGCCGGATGGCTGGCCAGATACTCCCAGAAGCGACAGCCGTGGGCCGGGACGAAGCCGGGCTCCCCGGTCCGCAGCGCATGGGTGAGATGTCCGTAGGCGCGCCAGCGCCACTCGTCCGTGGAGACGATCGCCAGGCGACGCAGCGAACCGTCGACATCGGCGCGCAGAAGCTGCCCCAGCGGAGTGAGGGCGTAGCGGCCGTCGTCGCGGGCCTCGAAGAGGCCGACTTCGAGGGTGGCCTCCAGCAGGCGTGCCAGCGATCGCCGATCAGCGCCCAGCCGCGCCGCAAGGTCCGCCGGAGACGCTGGTCCTTCAGCGAGCGCGTCGGCGATGCCAAGACGGGCGAAGGCGCCGATCGCGGCACTGAGCTGATAGCCATTGATGAGCTCGGCCAGGCGTCGGCCGGCTGCCAGGCGCTCCTGCGCTGCCGCTGTCGGCTGATCCATCACGACTCTGACCCTACGTCGCCGTGCGGAGGCCGGCAACAGTCGGTGCCACAACTCGCGGCCTGCCGCCGACGACGCTGTGCTCGCCGCAGGACTTCCTTGCGGCGGATCAGCAGCCCATTCCGCACGTCACCTATGCTGCAGGTCGAAGTACCACACGCGCCACTCATCCCTCCTGGAGTCGCGGCGCAGCTTCACCGTGAACTTGTACGACCCCGATTCGAGCTCGGCCCCATCCGCTGCGACGACTCTGACAGAACCGCTGCCTCTCATTGCGAGATGCGCGTCCCCCTGCTCGTCCGGAAACACATGCATCGTCGACATCGCCAACGTCATGCGAGCGACTTGATTGGTGATGTCTTCCAGCTGGAAGCCGGCATCTGGCGCCGTGATGTTGCTCGCAGTCGAGAGATCCTGGGCATCGATCGCTCGTCACGAAGCGTTTGACGACCGTCGAAGCATCCGCGGACTCATCTCCTGTCGCCTGCCATGTGGAGGCATCGCCGGTCTGTGCTATTCCGGAGCCGGACTGGGACGGGGCGGAGACAGACGGCGATGGTGCCGTGGCGGGGGACGACGGCGTCACGGCGGGGGACGACGACGTCACGGCGGGGGACGACGGCGTCACGGCGGGGGACGACGGCGTCACGGGGGAGGACGACGCAGCCAAATTCGACGTGGACGGCGCGGCGGAGCCAGTGTCGCTTGAACCACCGCAGGCTGGCGCTGAGGCGAACAGCACGATGGCTGCGCCGAGGATGACGAGGCGGATCGGCATGGGCCTCGTGGTCAACGACATGTCTGCGTACACCTCGCGTTCATTGTGGCTTGACCGGGCGTGTGGCATCAGCCCCATTGTAGGTTCCGCGTGACTGGAAGACGACCTGCCCCTTCGCCCGCCCGCCCTTGCTGAGCGAGCCTGGCGACGAAGCCGAAGCTGGACTTCATGTCGCCATCCTGCACGTCCCCCCATGCGCCGCGGGCGCCGGCCATCGGCCGGCGCCCGCGGTCTGCGTTGCTGCCTTCTCCGCCGAACTCAGAACACGGAGACCGTCCCGGGAGAGAGGCCGTAGTCAAGCCACGGGTCTGTCGGCAACGCTCGGTAGAAGACGTACACGCGGTAGCCCACGCCCGGGGGCACGTTGAGCGCCACGCTTTCGGGGTAGCTCGTGCTCGCCGGGTTGGCGGCCACGATCTTGCCGCTGTACCAGCCGTTGGAGGAGCTCACCACCCAGATGCTGAACTCGCCGGACGCAACGAGCCGGTCGGTGGTCCAGGTCACCGGGAGGGTTTCGCCGACGAAGTAGCTGCTGAGGCCCGCCGGTGCGGTGACGCTGATCACCGGCGCCGCGGTCACCGAGAAGGTGCCCGGGGCGAGGCCGTAGTCAAGCCACGGGTCTGTCGGCAACGCTCGGTAGTAGACGAACACGCGGTAGCCCACGCCCGAGGGCACGTTGAGCGCCACGCTGTCGGCGTAGCTCGTGCTCGACGGGTTGGCGGCCACGATCTTGCCGCTGTACCAGCCGTTGGAGGAGCTCACCACCCAGATGCTGAACTGGCCGGACGTGACCAGCCGGTCGGTGGTCCAGGTCACCGGGAGGGTGTCGCCGGCGGCGTAGTCGGCGCTGCCGGTTGGGGCGGTCATTGTGATGACCGGCGGCGCGGACACCGAGAAGCTGCCCGGGGCGAGGCCGTAGTCAAGCCACGGGTCTGTCGGCGACGCTCGGTAGTAGACGAACACGCGGTAGCCCACGCCCGAGGGCACGTTGAGCGCCACGCTGTCGGCGTAGCTCGTGCTCGACGGGTTGGCGGCCACGATCTTGCCGCTGTACCAGCCGTTGGAGGAGCTCACCACCCAGATGCTGAACTGGCCGGACGTGACCAGCCGGTCGGTGTTCCAGGCCACCCCCAGGGTGTCGCCGGCGGCGTAGTTGGCGCTGCCGGTCGGGAGGGTCACTGTGACGACCGGCGCCGCGGTCACCGAGAAGCTGCCCGGGGCGAGGCCGTAGTCGGCCCACGAGTCTCCCGGCAACGCTCGGTAGTAGACGAACACGCGGTAGCCCGTGCCCGTCGGCACGTTGAGCGCCACGCTGTCGGCGTAGCTCGTGCTCGCCGGGTTGGCGGCCACGATCTTGCCGCCGTACCAGTGATTGGAAGAGCTCACCACCCAGATGCTGAACTGGCCTGTAGCGGCGAGCCGGTCGGTGTTCCAGGTCACCGGGAGGGTGTCGCCGGCATTGTAGTCGGCGCCGCTGCCCGTGGGCGCGGTGACGGTGATGCTCGGCAGCGTTCCCTCGTCGGTCAGGTTGGACCACAGGGCGGTCTGGACGAAGTACAGCCACTCGCGCTGCGCGTCCATACGTGAGAAGGCGTTCGTGTTGTAGAACATGTAGCGGCTGCCCGCGGTGGTGGTGCCGTGGATGAGCACCGGCCCGTTGTTGGCACCGGTGCTGCGGTTGTTCCACAGACCGGCCACGAAGCCGTTCGCCGTACCGACTGTGGCGATGTTGGACGGGTACTGCTGGTCGATCACCGCGCCGGTGGGGATCGCCGAGTACCAGTAGATGCTCGACGGCAGGAACAGGGTGTCGACGCTCGGCTCCGGACCGGTGATCGGGCTCGTGTTGCTGCCGAGGTTGTTCACCATGGCGATGCCGCCGTAGATGCTCGAGGTCTGGCTGCTCCGTGTGAGGGTGCCAGCCACCAACGGAGTCGGAGCCCCGGTGAGGAACCCGGCCGACGAGACGTTCTGGCTCATGAAGCCGCCGCCCCGGGCGAAGAACGCGGTGAGACGCGCGCTCGCCGTCGGGTAGGTGGTGGGAGAGGGCCAGGCCGCCAGGGTGGTGTAGATGACGTCGTAGTTGGCCAGCGGGTCGCTGGCCGACGTGTTGTTGAGGCCGTTGGGCGCGGTCGAATCATTCGTCGCCACGTAGCCCCAGTCGCGATTGGTGACCAGCCTGTAGATCGACTGCTGGTTGCCCGTGGCGTCGAAACCGAAGATGGAGTCGAGCGTGCAGGTGGTCTCGGACTGGCCCAGGCCCGTAGGCAGGGTGTTGACCAGGACGGCGATCTTCGGCACCCTGGCCACGCTGGTCGTCGGCGGCATGGTGACGCCCACGTTGCGCTCGAACCAGAGGCCGCCGGCCTGGCCGGCCGCGTTGAGCGCCGCCTTGGCGCTGGCCGAGAAGATCAGCGTGCCGGCCGGCATGCTACCGCCGGTGGTGCTGACGAACGGGGCCTCCGCCATCTTCGCCTTGATGCCGTCGTTGAGCAGACTCCGAATAGCCGGATACTCGTGCACGCCCTTCAGCGTTACGGAGTACCAGTCGGAGGGTGCCCCGACGCCGTCGCGCACGCCGCCCACGAGCGTACTCGTGCTCGTGACCCCGGCGGTCGCCGGCGTGAAGGTGGTATCGCCGCGCGGGATCTCCACCACGTCGGCGCCCCAGCAGAGCCCGTGGCTCCAGGCGCCCGGCGAGGCGTAGAGCGAGGTGATCTTGGTGCCGGAGATGTCGACTCCGGCGGATAGCGCATTCCAGGCGATGCCACGCAGGGGCTGGTTCATCCAGACCACGTACGATCCGGCCTGGTAGCTCTTGCCGCTCCAGGTGAAGTCCGAGGTCGCCTTGGTGACCTCGATGTTGTTGCGCAACAGCCACGCCACCAGGTTGTTGGCCTCCGAGTCGCTGCGCTGCAGCGCATCCCAAGGAATGATGTAGGCCTTGGGGTACGCCACGAAGTAGTTCTGCCAGACGTCGCTGTAGTAGCGGCTGGCAAGCACCGGGTCGCTGTCGAAAGCGCTTGGGTTCGGAGCGGCGTCGGTGACCCCGCGGATGAAGTTGTCGAGGTGGGTGTTCATCATGGCGGCCTTGTGCTCCGCCCAGTAGTTGTTCGAGGAGTAGAAGGCCAGGTACTGGGCCTGCTTCGAGAGCAACCTGTTAGCGCTCGTCATCTCGACGGTGGAACCGTCGGGCCCGTTGAGGAGGGCCGAGTAGCTCTGCCCGTAGAAGGGGCCCCAGTCATCCCAGCTCTGAGCCAGGTTCGGCTGCGGCGGCAAAGCGACGTTGCCACCGCCGGAGTCGGCCAGTCCAGAGGTCGGGTTGGTGTACGTGAACTGGGTCGGGGAGATCACCGATTTCACCTGGAAGGTGCCGTTGTAGCCGGCCTCCAGCACACCGGAGATGACCACCTTGTAGCCCTGCGCCAGGATGTTGCTGGCCGTGGTGGTGATGGTCACGGTGTTGCCGGACTCGGTGGCGCCGGTGGCTGTCGGCGCGACCGAGGGGCTGGTGAGGCCCCCGCCGCCCGAGTTCGCGAGTCCGGACGTCGGGTTGGTGTATGTGAACTGCGTCGGAGACACGATCGACGCCACCGTGAAGGTCCCGTTGTAGCCGGCCACGCTGACGCCGAATATGTTGACGGTGTCGCCGACAATGAGGGTGTTCGCGGTGCTCGTCGTGATCGTGGCAGTGGTGCCCGACTCGCTGGCGCCGTTGATCCTTGAGCACGCGACGGTGCCGCTGCCGGAGTTCGCGAGTCCGGACGTCGGGTTCGTGTAGGTGAACTTCGTTGTGGACACGATCGACGCCACCGTCCAGGTGCCGTTGTAGCCGGTGCCGACCCCGGTCAAGCCGCTGATGGTGACGCTGTCGCCAGCGACAAGGTTGTGAGCGCTGGTGGTCGTGATGGTGACGGTGTTGCCGACCTCTTGCGCGCCGCCCCCGCTGGTGCTAGCGATGCTGACGGGACCGGCGGCGATGGTGTAGGGAGTGCCGACCACGAAGTAGTTGCGCGTGCTCGTGCCGCCGGTCTCGTTCCAGTCACGGATGGGGGACTGGATCGAGGTGAGGCCGGTCACGCCGTCGGCGGCGAAGTCGGCCCGGTTCTGCTCGATCCGCTGCACGTTCCAGTGCTGGTAGGAATCCTCTTCGATGCCCGGGTTGTGCGGGATGGTGACGCCGTCGATGAGCGTCGGCGTGTAGTAGCCGTGCCCCTCGATGAAGGCTGTGGGCAGCCAGCGCTGCATGTAGGCCACAGCGATCTGCTGCTCCGGCTGCGACTGCACGAAGAAGTCGCGGTTGGGGTCGGTGCCGGTGGGGTTGCCGCGCGTGCCGTTCACCCGTCCGTCGGGGTTGTTGTCCATGAGGACGACGACGACGTCGTTGTCCAGGATCTTGTCGACGGTGGGGTTGTCGCCGCGCTTCGTCACCGTGAGGTCGCGAATGACCTGCATGTTGGAGTCCACGGCCTCGTATTCGTTGCCGTGGATGTGGGACTGGTAGACGCACATCTTCACGTCGTTGCCGTAGGAGGCGAGAAGCGCCTTTGCCCCGGCGGGATCGGTCATCATCATGGACCGGATGGTCTGCCAGCGACCGAAGTCGCGGATCTGCTCCGGGGTCTCCATGGCGTTGATGACCACGCCGTAGATGTCGCGGCCCTGGGCCGACTGCCCGAGGACCTCGTAGGTCATGCGGGCAGGCACGCCGGCCGCGGTGGCCTCGGCCTGGAACTGCGCGAGCAACGTGGGCACGGCAGCGTAGGGCATGAGCGCCAAATTGGGATCGGTCTGCAGGGCGGCCACGGCCTCGCCGGTGAGCGACCCCGTCGGCCATGACTCTCCGTAGGTCGGCCCGAGGCCGTGTGAGATCGGTTGGGCGTTCCACGGCGGATCCAGCGCGAACGCCGGCGCGGCCAGGATCAGGACGAACAGAACGACTACGAGAGGTGCGACAAACCAGCCGGCGCCTCGCGCTTGCAAGCGTTGCATAGGTTACTCCCCCTAGTACCACCCATCGGAACCGATCCGTATCGCTCGGCAGCAGTGACGCGCCTTCCCCGATTCCGGGCGTCAGCTGCGAGCGACGTGCGATCAGAAGGCGATACGGTTCCCTTTGAGACAGACACTGCTCTGCGCGTGGATCGCTGAGACGGCTGCACTCCGTGCCCACAGCCCCGCTCTCGGTGCGGGCTGAGGCGTGAGTGCTCGAGTGAGCGACGGTCGCATCCGGGCTCGTTCCTCCTTGGGTCGACGACTGGTACGTGCCGTCCGCAGCGAAAGCCGGCACCCTCGCGCACATCGCCGGTGGGCTGCATAGACCTGAGTCACAATACAGACCTGTCATGACAATGTCTATGGAAATGTCGAGAGAATCCCGGCCAGTCTCGTCAGGCACGGTCCACTCCCGAGACAGTGGCAATGCACTGATCGTTTTGCGTGACTCGGTGACCGGACCGGCTGGGGATGGCGACCGCGGCCGGCCCGCCTCAGCGAGGCTGCTTCGGTCCCGCGCTGACAAGCAGTGTGCCGGCTTCGCCGACAACGCAGCCGTGACGCGCGTCGCCGAAGCTCACGCCGTAGAGCGGCTGCTCTGTCCCCGAAGCCTCCGGCGCCCAGGTTGCGCCTCCGTCGGCGGTGGAGATGATGATGCCGCCGTATCCCACCGCCCAGCCGCGGCGAGTGTCGATGAAGTCCACGCCGCCGAGGGCGTTCTTGGTCCCCCCCCGCTGCGAGGT
This sequence comes from uncultured Thermoleophilia bacterium, assembly GCA_963784975.1. Taxonomy (GTDB): domain Bacteria; phylum Actinomycetota; class Thermoleophilia; order UBA2241; family UBA2241; genus CAIXSE01. Next base: position 39,427 of record CAWAUK010000037.1, read on the forward strand.
CCAGGTGGCGCCGCCGTCTTCGGTGGCCAGGATGGTCCCGACGCCGCCCACGGCCCAGCCGTGGCTGGCGTCGACGAAGCAGACGTCCTCCAGGGACTGGGTCGTGCCGGAAGTCTGTTTGACCCAGGTGGCGCCGCCGTCCACGGTGGCCAGGATGGTGCCGAAGTCGGACACGGCCCAGCCGTGGCTGGCGTCGACGAAGTACACGCCTTCCAGCGCCTGGGTCGTGCCGGAAGTCTGTTCGGTCCACGTGGCGCCGCCGTCGTCGGTGGCCAGGATCGTGCCGAACTCGCCCACCGCCCAGGCATGCTGCGCGTCGGCCATGCCGACGTCGTGCAGCGGCCGATCCGTGCCGGAGCCCTGCACCTGCCATGTCGCGCCACCGTCGACGGTGGCGACGATGACGCCGTAGTCTCCCACCGCCCAGCCGTGGCGGGCGTCGGCGAGGCTCACTCCGTCGAGAGCCCTGGTCGTGCCGGACTCTTGCCTGGTCCAGGAGCGTCCGCCGTCGGAGATGGCGAGGATGGTGCCCTCGTCCCCGACCGCCCAGGCGTGCTGCACGTCGGCGAAGCCGACGTCGCTGAGCTTCTCCTCCAGCTTCGCGCTCTGCTCCACCCACCTCGAGCCACCGTTGGCAGTGGCAAAGATGACGCCGCCATGCCCTACCGCCCAGCCATGGCGGGCATCGACGAAGCTCGCACCGCAGAGGGCCGCGTTCATCGGTGACGACTGCGTCACCCACGTGGCGCCCCCGTCTCGCGTAGCCAGGATGATGCCGCCACTGCCGACCGCCCAGCCATGCCGGGTGTCGACGAAGTGCACGCCGTTGAGGGCCTTCGGGGTCAGCGAGCTCTGCTCCGTCCAACTGGCGCCGCCGGCGCTGGTGGCCAGGACGGTGCCGGAATCGCCGACCGCCCAGCCGTGCTGCGCGTCGGCGAAGTCCACCGACCTGAGGGTCTTGGCCGTGGGCGACCGCCTCTTCCCCCACGTGACGCCGCCGTCCCCGCTGGTGATGATGGTGCCGGAATCACCGACCGCCCAGCCGTGCTGCGCGTCGGCGAAGCTCAGGCCGCGGAGCGTCTCGGACGTCCCGGAGCTTGTCCTCGGCCCAGGTGGCTCCGCCGTCGCGGGTGGCCAGGATGATGCCGGCGTCGCCGACCGCCCAGCCGTGCTGCGCGTCGACGAAATCCACGCCGCGCAGGGCCGTGCCGGTGCCCGCCGCCTGCCGCATCCAGGTGGCTCCGCCGTCTGTCGTGCCGAGGATGACGCCGGACTCGCCCACCGCCCAACCGTGCTGTGCGTCGACGAAGTCCACGCCGCAAAGGGTCACGTCAGTCCCCGAACTTTGGGTCCTCCACTGGCGACCGCGGTCCGATGTGGCCGCGATGGTGCCGCCGGCGCCGACCGCCCAGCCGTGCGACGCGTCGGGGAAGACGACGGCGCCGAGGTCGGAGCTCGTGGGCATCTGGTTGAGCGACGTCCAGGCAGTGGCGCCGTGCGCTGCCGGCCCCGGGGGGTTTGATTGGCTGCAGCCGGCCAGCAGGGCGGCCGAAGCGCCGACGAGGGCAAGAAGCGCAAGGCCCGCACGGAGCGACCGGCCCTTGCCGGCGGCCGCTGCCCGAGCAGTCACGCAGAAGTGGACAGTGCGGGCGCCCTCACGGCGACGCGGCGGACAGGATGGCACGGCTTTCCTCCTTGGCTCAGTGGACGACCAGCCATCGGCACGGTCGAGACCGCTCTGTGGCTCGAGACAGTACACCGCAGTGGCACATCGGCACCACTCTTCGATTCACGGCTCGGGTCGATGGCTGGATCGCGGATGCGGCCTGCGTCACGTGATCGCAGATGTCGAGCGTGATGCCGGTACAGGCGTGCCCGCCTCCGCCTGCGGGCACGCACAGCCGGCACTCTCGGTGTCGGCGCCCGACCGTCGCAAGGGGGTCGGTGGTCCGTGCCGAACCTGAAAACCGTGCCGAACCTGAACGGACAGCTGGCCGAGAGGCGAAATGACAGCGGCGTGCTCTACCACCCGAGCCGCCCGACGATGGCGGTCGTGACGTGATCGCAACCGCCAGCTGGGCCTCCGCCCTGGGCTGGGCGGCGATCGCGCTCGTTGTCGGCGTGCTCGCCGGGGCGCTGGTCCACGTCCTTGTCGTCCACCGCCTCCGCAGCTACGGCGGGGCGCGTGACCTGAGATGGCCGGCCGCGGCGGCGGACTCGCTGCGCTGGATGCTCGAGGTCTGGGGTGGCCTGATCGGCGTCGCCGTCGCCGACCCCAGGGCCTCGCTCTCGCAGGAGTGGTCGACCTGGCTCGAGCGCGCCTGGATCGTCGTCGCGGTCCTCTCGGTCACGATCTTCCTGACGCGCCTGGCCGGCACCCTCATGAGGAGTCTCGTCGCCTCCGACAAGTCGCGCCTGCCGAGCGCCTCGATCGTCCTCAACATCGTGCGCTTCGTGATCTGGGCCATCGGCTTCATGGTGGCGCTCAATCTGCTCGGCGTGGAGATCGGGCCCCTGCTCACGGCGCTGGGCGTCACCGGCATCGCCGTCTCGCTCGGATTGCAGGACATCCTGAGGAACCTCTTCACCGGCCTGCAGATCACCCTGACGCACCAGTACGAGCCGGGTCAGTACGTACACCTGCAGAGCGGCGAGGAGGGCGAGGTCATCGACCTCACCTGGCGTGAGACCCGTCTGCGCACGCCGACCGGCGACATCGCCGTGGTGCCCAACTCGGTCATCGGCAACACGGTGGTCACCAACCACTCGAGCGGTGAGGAGCTGTACGTCCTCGACGTGCAGTTCACGGTTGCCACCGGCTCCGACCTCGACCGCGTCGTGAGCGCCGCGGTCGAGGCCGCCCGCACCACCGCCGAGGAGTCAGCGGAGGTCGAGGCGGACTTCTCGCCGACCTGCGACGTGGTCGCGCTCGCCGGCGCCGGCGCCACGTGCGTGACGCGCCTCGGCGTCAAGCACTACCGCCGCCGCCGCATCGCCCAGGACGCCTACCTCCGCGCGCTGGAGAAGCGCTTCCGGATCGAGGGCATCGCATTGAGCTGAGGGAGGGCGCCGCCCGGCGAGCTCGTGGACTTCCCGACGGCGGCGTCTCTGCCCGTCGGCGTCTTCCGTCTCTCGGGGACCGGCGGCCACACGCGAGGATCGGTCGGCACCCGACTGTCGATATCCGTGGGGCCGTTCGTCACTGGATCGTAGGCTCCCACCTCAGGCGGGAGGTACCCGAGAAGCGTGCGAGCCTGGCGCTCGCCGCAAGGAGAGAACGATGGGCAATCCAGTGGTCCACTTCGAGATCCGCGCCGAGGATCCCGACGCTGCGCGCGACTTCTACGGCAAGCTCTTCGGCTGGACCTTCCCGGCCGGGGGAATACCGGGCTACACGTATGTCGAGACCGGCGTTCCCGACGCGATCCCCGGCGGGATCGGTCCTACGCAGGGCGGAAGCGACCTCGTGACGGTGTTCATGGGGGTCGACGACGTCGACGCGTCGCTCAAGGAGGCGGAACGGCTCGGCGGCACGATCGTGCAACCGGCGACCAAAGTGCCCGGAGTCACCTTCGGGCTCTTCGCCGACCCGGCGGGGCACGTGGTCGGCGTCGCGGCGCAAGGCTGAGCGGCGCAAGGACGGGACGAAGGCGCGGTGGAGCGGAGCGGCACACAGGCCGCTCCGCCGCGCTCTTCGCCGATGACCGGAGGAGGTCGAGGTGCAGTACCTGCTGCTCATCTACCAGCGCGAAGAGGAGGCGCCGGCTGAGGGCCAAGACCCGGCGCCGACGCGCGAGGACTATGAGCGCTTCAACAAGACCTACGGCGCCCAAGGCGTGCTCCGCGGAGGCGCCGAGCTGCAGCCGACGAGCACGGCGACCACCGTCCGCGTGCGCAGCGGAGAGGTGCTGCTCACGGACGGCCCCTTCGCCGAGACCAAGGAGCAGCTGGCCGGCTACTACGCGATCGAGTGCGATTCACTCGACGACGCGATCGAGCTGGCGGCGGCCGTACCGGGCGCTTCTCACGGCTCGATCGAGATCCGCCCGCAGGTAGAGGGGGTCGGACCATCCACGACCTAGACGTCCGCGAGACGGTCGCCCGGCTGTTCCGCGAGGAGGCCGGCCGCACCGTCGCCATCCTCATCCGCATCCTCGGAGACGTCGACCTGGCCGAGGACGCGGTCCAGGACGCCTACGCGGCGGCGCTCGACCGCTGGCCGCGCGTCGGCGTGCCCGGCGACCCCGCCGCGTGGATCTTCCAGACGGCTCGCAACCGGGCGCTGGACGTGCTCCGCCGGCGCGGCGTCTATGCGGACAAGCTGCGCCTGCTCGAGCGAGAAGCCCCTCCCACGAGCAGCGAACCGGATGAGGCAGACGACATGGACGCAGACGATCGGGGAGAGGTGAGCGCGGTGGAAGACGACCGCCTCCGGCTCATCTTCCTCGTCTGCCACCCGGCGCTCAGACCCGAAGCCCAGGTCGCGCTCACGCTCCGGCTCCTCGGCGGCCTGACGACCGAGGAGGTGGCGCGCGCCTTTCTCCTGCCCGAGCCGACCATCGCGCAACGGCTGGTGCGCGCGAAGCGCAAGATCCGGGACGCCGCCATCCCCTTCCGCCTGCCGCCCGATCACGCGCTGCCGGAGCGGCTCTCGGCCGTGCTCGCGACGCTGTACCTCATCTTCAACGAGGGATACTCGTCGACCGGCGGCGATGGATTGGTACGCCGCGACCTCTGCGGGGAGGCCATCCGGCTCGGGCGCCTGACCCGCCGGCTCATGCCCGACGAGACGGAGGCGGCCGGGCTCCTCGCCCTCATGCTGTTGCAGGACTCACGCCGCGACGCTCGCACCGACGAGCGCGGCGAGATCGTGCTGCTCGACGACCAGGACCGGGCCCTGTGGGACCGCGACGAGATCGCCGAGGGCCTCCGCCTGGTCGAGCGCTCGCTGCGAGCAGCTCCGGCGGGACCCTACGTGCTCCAGGCGGCGATCGCGGCCGTCCACGCGGAGGCGGCGACGGCCGGGGACACCGACTGGCCGCAGATCGTGGGTCTCTACGACGAGCTCTACCGGCGCCTGCCGACGCCGGTCGTCTCCCTCAACCGGGCGGTCGCGGTGGCGATGGCGGACGGCCCGGCGACGGGCCTCGAGCTCGTCGATGAACTCGCCGGGAGAGGCACCCTCGACGGCTACTACCTGCTGCACGCGACGAGGGCGGACCTCCTCCGCCGCCTGGGGCGCGCCGGACAGGCGCGGGCGGAGTACGAAAGGGCGCTGGCGCTGGCGACCAATCCCGTGGAACGAGCCTTCCTCCGGCGCCGGCTCGACGAAAGCCCGGGGTCGTCGGCCCGCTAGCTCAGGCGACCCCTTTCACTTCTTGTTCCAGTAGTCGAACTCGGCCTCGTAGCGCGCGCCGCTCAGGTCGGCGACGCGGTCGGTGAAGTAGGCCTGCGCGTCGGCGATGGCCTGGTTGTAGACGCTCGGCGCCACCTCGCGGATGCAGAAGTCGAGCACGCGCATGGCCTTGAGCTCGCCGATGGGCTCGTCCATCTCCTCCTCGAAGAAGCGCCTGATGGAGGCGACGAGGCGCTTCTCGGTCTCGTCTGCCAGTTGGAGCGTCATGCCCGTCCTTTCTGTCGGCACCGGCGTAGGGTGCGGCTGCGGCGGTGTGCTCATGGCGACGCGGGCGCATTGGTCCTTTCCGGGCGGCGCGGCGGCGGTCTGCTCCATCCGGGCGCCGCCAGTCTACAGCCGGCGCCGGACGCTGCCGCCCGCCCTCGCGCCGCAGAGGGCGATCCCGACCAGGCCCCTCCGCCGATTCACCGGATTCCGGTGAAGACGACCGCGACCGCGGGCCTCAGACTGGCCGGGAGAGGGGGACAGCCATGGGGTTGACGGAAGTACTGCGGCGGGGCGCGCTTGTGGCCGTTCTGTCGGCGCTGGCGACGGCATGCCTGACGGGACTAGGCGCCCAGGACGTGCGCGCCGAGGGCGCCTCCCTCTCGCTGCCGCTGCGCGTCGACGCACGAACGAGCTTGCGCGAGCAATTCGGCTACGCTCCTGGCTACGAGCTCAACGTGCCGTCGTTCGACCCCTGGAACAGGCCGTTCATCCGCAGCCGCACCGCCTCCCAGCACGCCACCGACCACGTCCACACCTGGAGCGGATCGGACTGGCTCGAGTTCGCGCTCGTGGCCGCTGTGAGGCGCGACTATCCCACGTTCGTCGCGACGGTCAACGCCGGCGGCTACGTCAGCGAGCTCGTCGAGTTCGACCGCCTGGGTCGCGCCTACACCCTGCTCGAGATCCGGCTCCGCGACGGCTCTCTCAATAACGTGCTCCTCTACTCACTCGACGGATGCGAGAGCTGGCGTACCGTCACGCTCCCGATCGACGGCCACCGGACCTTCTACAACGGTCTGGACGTGGGCACGATGACGATGGAGCACTTCACGGGGCACAACCTGAGCGGCGATCCTCCGCTTATCGCGCTCTGGCACCCGGTGTCCCGATGGCCGGGACTTCGTGCGAGTCGGAACAGACTGTACGTGGTGCGGCCCACGTTCGACGGGGACCGCCTGGTGCTGCCCCCGGCGACCGTGGTGACCGACCGCCACCTCGGTATCCTCCAGGCTGCTGGAGGGGCTTCGTTCGCGGCCACGGCCGGTGCCACCTCGTTCATCGTTTGGACCGAGATCGCTCCCGCGAGCGCGGCGAGATCGCCCACTTACGTCGCCGCCCTCGACCGCGCGACCGGGCGGTTGACGCGGCCCGTCCTGGTCGGGCTCGCCAGCCCTGCGAACGACGACCACGACACGCCGGGGATCTGCATCGACGGACGCGGCTACCTCCACGTCGTCATCGGCGCCCACCTCAGACCGTTCCGGTACGCGCGCAGCATCAGGCCGCTCGACGCGAGCGCCTGGACGGCGCCGCGGACCACACTGTCGTCAGGGTTCAGAGAGCCCGGGACCGACGCGGACGGCCGTGGCAGGCAGACCTACGCCTCGTTCGTCTGCCTGCCCGACGATACCCTCGTGCTCGCCTTCCGGCAGGAACGCGCCGGCGTGGACAGCGTCTTCCACGGCGAGCCCTACTCGGCCCTCTGCGTGCAGACCAGACCGGTGGGCAGAGGCTGGAGCCCCGCCCGGCGCCTCGTCTTCCGCCGTGACCGGGCAGGGTACGCGATCTACTACCAGAAGCTGGCCGTCGACCGGCTTGGGCGCCTGTATCTCTCGCTCAACCTCTGCGACCCGCACGTCTACCCACCGGCCCAGCGGGAACGGCACCGCTACCACGGCCGCATGGTTCTGGTCTCCAACGATGCTGCGCGCTCGTGGCGTTTCGCGACGCTTCAGGACTACGTCGCCGGCGTGGGATCTGCCGACGCTGCACCCGAGATATCGGGGCAGGAGACAGCGCTTCCCGCGGTGGACTGACGCCGGCCAGCCGCCTCCG
>CAWAUK010000038.1:0-43530 GCA_963784975.1 uncultured Thermoleophilia bacterium
CCGCCGTCAAGGCCAAGGTCGACGCCATGAACGCCGCCAGCGAGCACAAGCGCGCGCTCCCCCGTGTCGCCCCCAAGCCCGGCGCCTAGGGAGGCGGCCCGCCCTGCGGGGCGGCGCGACGCGCCGCCCAGGCGCGGTCTGGTACACTCATACGCCGTCTTTTTCGGAGGTCAATCTTGTCTGTCGTCGTCCAGAAGTATGGTGGCACGTCGGTCGCCGACGCGGCCCGCATCGGCAACGTGGCGCGCCGCATCGTCGCCACGTTCGAGCAGGGCAACAGCGTCTGCGCGGTCGTGAGCGCCCGTGGCGACACCACCGACGAGCTCCTGGAGCTCGCCCGCGAGATCACCCCAGACCCGCCGGAGCGCGAGATGGACATGCTCCTCTCCGCCGGCGAGCGCATCAGCTGCGCGCTGCTCGCCATGGCCATCCACCGCCTCGGCTACGACGCCGTGAGCCTCACGGGCTCGCAGGCCGGCATCGTCACCGACACGGTGCACATGAAGGCGCGCATCCTCGACATCCACCCCGCGCGCGTCCAGGAGGCCATGCAAGGACGGCAAGATCGTGCTCGTCGCCGGCTTCCAGGGCGTGTCCACGGAGAAGAACGTGACGACGCTCGGCCGAGGCGGCTCGGACACGACGGCCGTGGCGCTCGCGCACGCGCTCGAGGCGGCCGTGTGCGAGATCTACACGGACGTCGACGGCGTCTACACCGCCAACCCGAGCCTGGTGGCGAAGGCGCGCAAACTGGACGACATCTCCTACGACGAGATGCTCGAGATGGCGGCCAGCGGCGCGCAGGTGCTCGCCCTTCGCTCGGTCGAGTACGCGCGCAAGTACGACATCCCCATCCACGTGCGCTCCAGCTTCACGGACGCGGAGGGCACCTGGGTCACCGACGGAGGCCACGGCGATGCACATCGAGCAGCAGCTGGAACAGCCCATCATCAGGGCGGTCAGCTACACCACCGACGAGGCCAAGGTCACGCTGCGCGGCGTCCCCGACAGGCCGGGCGTCGCGGCGCGCGTCTTCACCGCGCTGGCCGACGCCCACGTCAACGTCGACACCATCATCCAGAACACCAGCGAGAGCGGCCACAGCGACATCTCGTGCACCATCCCGGTCGAGGACATCCCCGCCGCCGACAAGGCGCTCAAGGAGATCGTCAAGGAGCTGGGCGCGCGCGAGTACGACACCGACGCCTCCATCGCCAAGGTCAGCCTGATCGGCGCCGGCATGCGCAGCCACCCCGGCGTCGCCGCCAAGATGTTCCAGACGCTGGCCGATCTCGGCATCAACCTGGACATGATCGGCACCTCGCCCATCAAGATCTCCTGCGTCATCGACAAGAAGCACGTCGACCAGGCGGTCCGCGCCCTGCACACCGTGTTCGACCTCGACGAGGACTCGGTCAGCCACGAGCCCGCCGACCGGGGGAGCTGCTGATGGCCGCCCGGAGTACACCGTCGCCATCGCCGGCGCCACCGGCGTGGTGGGCGGCACCGTGCGCGCGATCCTCGAGGAGCGGGAGTTCCCCGTCGGGGAACTGCGCCTCCTCGCCAGCGCGCGCTCCGCCGGCCGCCGCCTGCCCTTCAACGGCGCCGAGATCGAGGTCCAGGAGCTCGGCCCGGACTCGTTCGCCGGCGTCGACCTCGTCTTCTTCGCCGCCGGCGGCTCGGTGAGCAAGGAGTTCGTGCCGCAGGCCGTCGCGGCCGGCGCCACCGTCATCGACAAGTCGAGCATGTTCCGCCAGGACCCCGGCGTGCCGCTCGTCGTGCCCGAGGTCAACGCCGACCACCTGGCGGCGCACACCGGCATCATCGCGACGCCCAACTGCTCCACCATCCAGATGGTCGTCGCGCTCAAGCCCATCTACGACGCCGCCGGCATCGAGCGCGTCGTCGTCAGCACCTACCAGGCGGTCTCCGGCAGCGGGCAGGGCGGCATCGCCGCGCTGGCCGCCCAGGCCGGCCAGTGGGCCGCCGGCGAGCCGGTCGAGCAGCAGTTCTACCCGTACCAGATCGCCTTCAACGTGCTGCCGCACATCGACAGCTTCCTGCCCTCCGGCAGCACCAAGGAAGAGCAGAAGATGGTCGACGAGACCGTCAAGATCTTCGCCGACCCGGACCTCAAGGTCACGGCCACCTGCGTGCGCGTGCCCGTGTTCGGCGCGCACAGCGAGGCCGTGAACGTCCAGACCAGGCGCAAGCTGAGCGCCGCGGAGGCGCGAGAGCTCCTCGCCGCGGCGCCCGGCGTCGTCGTCGTCGACGATCCGGCAGAGCTGCAGTACCCCATGCCGCTGCCGGCCGAGGGCGAGGATCCCGTCTACGTCGGGCGCATCCGCGAGGACGCGACCATCGCCAACGGGCTCGACCTCTGGGTCGTCTCGGACAACCTGCGCAAGGGCGCGGCGCTCAACGCCGTGCAGATCGCCGAGGAGCTCATCGCGCGCGGGCTCCTGTGAGCGGCTGACGCCGTTCGCCGCCCCGGGTATACTTGACTGCCGTCCACTCGAAGCCCCCTGAGAAGGACCCATCATGTCTGACCCGACAACGCGACACGCGCCAGGTGTTCGACGTCGTCATCGTCGGCGCCGGCCCCGCCGGGCTCACCGCCGGCATCTACGCGAGCCGCGGCCGCCTCAACACCGTCATCCTCGAGCGCAACATGGCCGGCGGCCAGATCGCGCTCACCGAACTCGTCGAGAACTACCCCGGCTTCCCGGAGGGCATCTCGGGCTTCGACCTCTCCCAGAAGATGAAGGAGCAGGCCGCGAAGTTCGGCGCCGAGCTGCGCGAGGTCCAGGCGGTCACCGCCCTGACGCCGGCGCCCGAGGGCTACCACGTGGTGACCGACCAGGGGGCGCTGCGCACCAAGGCGGTCATCCTCGCGCCGGGTGTCGAGGCACGACGCTCGGGCATCCCCGGCGAGGCTGAGTTCATCGGCCGCGGCGTGAGCTGGTGCGCCACCTGCGACGGCCCCCTCTACCGCGGCCGCACGGTGGCCGTCGTCGGCGGCGGCGACTCCGCCGTCGAAGAGGGCATGTTCCTCGCCAAATTCGCCGAAAGAGTCTACCTGGTGCACCGCCGCGACGAGCTGCGCGCGGCGCCCATCGCGCAGGAGCGGTGCTTCGCCAGCTCCAAGTTCGAGTTCGTCTGGGACTGCGTGCCCCGCAAGATCGACGGCGACGAGATGGTCGAGGCGCTCGAGGTCGAGAACGTGAAGACCGGGGAGATGCGCGTGCTGCCCGTCAGCGGCGTGTTCATGTATATCGGGCAGCTGCCCAACACGACGTGGCTCAAGGACACCGTCGACCTCGACGAGCAGGGCTACATCGTCACGGACGACCACCTGCGCACCCGCTGCCCGGCGTGTTCGCCTGCGGCGACGCGCACGCCAACCCGTTGAAGCAGATCGCCATGGCGGTGGGCGAAGGCGCCCTGGCCGCCGTGCAGGCGGAGCGCTATCTCGACACGCTCGAATGCGCCCTGCCGGACGCCGCCGCGGCCGGCGACAGCGCCGCCGCCGGCACACAACGCTGACGGACCCGCGCCGACGCGCTACGCTATCGCGCAGCCGCCCGGGCGCCGCCCGGACGCGCAACAGACTGACAGGAGGACGTACGTGGACGCTGTCTCGCAGGACAACTTCGAAGCCGAGGTCATCAAGGCGCCCGGCAAGGTCCTGGTCGACTTCTGGGCCGAGTGGTGCGGCCCGTGCCGCATGATCGGCCCGGTCCTCGAGGAGATGGCGGGCGACTATCCCGACGTCAAGTTCGTGAAGCTCAACGTCGACGAGGCGCCGGCCGTGGCGCAGCAGTTCAGCGTCATGAACATCCCGACGATCCTGGCGTTCGACGGCGGCGAGGCCAAGCACCGCATCGTCGGCGCCATGCCCAAGGCCAAGCTCGTCGAGGAGCTCGGAGCCTTCCTGGGCTGATCGCGACGCCCAGCCGGCCCCCGATCTCGAGGCTGCCGGCGTCACCACAAGACCCCCGGACGGGGCGGGCTCTCCTTCGGCGCCCGCCTCGTCTGTTCTCTCGGCGCAACCCTCACACTCCGCTGGGGCCAAGGGTATCTCCGCGCCACTACGCACATGCGGGCGTACGTCCAAGCATCCCAAAGGGTGCCTGGACGTACGCCTGCGCGTGCGCACTTGCAGCGCAACACCATCCCCCCGCTACGAAACCGCGGGCGGGAACGGCATGGCAGGACTTACCCCGTCTGCCTGCCATCGCCCTCGCCCCGCGGGTCTGCCGCCGGCCCGGCACCTGTTTGTCGCCCAAGCAGCCGCGTCGTCACCCTTCGCGCCTGGACACTCGGTCTGTACGCTGCACGTGTGGAGTCACTTGGTACAGCAGGCGGCACCCTCGGGTGAGGAACGCGTGAGCAGAGCACCGATCATCGTGACCATCAGCGACCTCCGAAGAGATACCGCGCGGCTGATCGAGCAGGCGAGCAGGTCCCGGGAGCCGCTGTTCATCACGCAACGCGGCTACGCGACCGCCGTCCTCCTTTCCCGCGGTGAGTACGACACCATGTGCATCCTGCGAGACCGGGGACTCCGGTGTATCAATCCACGAGCCTTCGTCGAACGACGGCACGAGACCGAAGACCCGGACACGCCCGCACCGGACTACTGGGGCACAGAGCCGCCTGGGGAGCTCGACTGAGGCAGGCCGCGACGGAGCCCGGATACTGGACTCAGTACGGCAGGCCGGCGTCGGCGCAGAGCTGCGCCAGGCTGACGGCTTTGAGGCCCTTCTTCTTCAGGCCCTTGAGCACGGCAGGCAGCGCCGCGTCGGCGTCCCAGTCCGTGTGAAAGACGATGATCGCGCCGGGCCTGGCGGCAGCGAGCGCGTTCGCGGCGACCCGGGCGACGGGGATGCCGCGCCAGTCGCCCGCGTCGCCGTTCCACAGGACGACGTAGCGGTAGCCCTCGCGGCCGGCCGCCTTGACCGTGGTCGCAGTCTGCGACCCATACGGCGGCCGGAAGAACGGCTGGGGGATCGCCTTGCAGGCTTTCCACCAGGCGTCGGCGTTGCGGTCCAGCTGGCTCACCTGCTCCGAGTACGAGATCGTGCTGAAGTCCGGGTGGTCGTAGCTGTGGTTGCCGATGGTCTGGCCCTGCTCCACGGCGAGCTGGGCCATCTCGGGGTACTTGTCGACGCTCTGCCCCGTGCAGAACCACGTCCCGAGCTGGTCGTGCGAGTACAGCTCGTTCATCAGGCTGCGCCAGGCGTAGCCCGAACCGCCGTCGAAGGTGAGGGCCACCTCGTTGCCCGCTGCCGGCAGGCTGGTGATGATGCGCGCCTTGACCGGGTGCACGCAGGCGATCGAGGCGCGCTCCTCGGTGACGTTGCCGGCCAGGTCCTTCGCCACGACGCGCAGCCAGTAGGTGCCGGGGCCGAGCGCTTCGCCGCCCACCTTGGGGATCCGCCACTTCACCGTGACGCGACCCGACGGCCTGGCCGGCGCTCCCTGCGCGCCGACCGGCTCGTCGAGGACGTCGACCACCGCCCACCGCACCGTGACGCCGTCCTGCGCGGGCGCCGTGAACGAGAGCGTCAGAGTGCCGGTGCCGTCGGTGCGCGCGGGAGCGGCCTTCGCGGCCGTCACCGCGGGCGGCGTCGTGTCGATGCCGACCTTTACCGACGCGGCCACGTCGCCACCGCCGAGCGGCCGCGCCTCGACCGTGTGCATGCCGTCGTTGCTGTGATCGGCGGGGCCGCGGACGTGCACGCGCTTGCCCTCCTGCCAGGCGCCGCCGTCGATGCGCCAGCCGACGGCGACGGGCTTGCCGGCGGCGTCACGGAAGCGGAGCGTGACCGGGCCGTTGTGCCAGAGGTCTTCGGCGCCGACCATGCGCAGCGAGCCTTCGGCGGTAGTCGCGGCGCCGGAGCCGGCCTGACCGCCCGACGTGGCGCCGGAGCCGCCCCGGCCGTCCGAGGCACCGGCCGGCCACGGCAGCCCGAAGTGGTCGAACCAGGGGCCGGCGACCGCAAGGGTGAGTGCGGCGACGAGCAATGCGGCGATAGCGACGACGAGGGCGATGAGGCGCCACCGGCGCGTGCGCCGGCGGCGCGGGTCACCGTGGGCCTGGTGGCCGACCGGTGGCGGCGAGCTCACGCCCGTTCGAGCCGGAGTCCCGCGACGTCGTAGCTGAAACTCACGACCCTGTCCGAGAAGGCGACGTCCATGCGCGCCTGGACCTCGACCGGCAGCACCTTGAAGCGGCCGCGGATGAGGTCCGCCTTCGGCGGCGGCACCGCGGCCGCCTGCAGCCAGTAGTCGAGGTCGATCGTGCGCCGCAGGCTCTCGTGCCGGCGCACGTTGAACCCGGCGCGCGCGACGATCTCCGTGAGCTCCTCGAGCCGGTAGTGCCGCCGGTGCGCCGGCTCGCGAAGACGGGCGATCTCGTTGAAGGCCTTGTCGGTCTCCTCGTCCACGACGGGGTCGAGCAGGACGATACGCCCGCCCGCCGAGAGGACGCGCTGCAGCTCGGCCAACGCCGTGGCCGGCTCGGCCAGCAGGTGGAACGCATTGCGGCAGACGACGAGGGTGAACGCGCCGTCCTTGTAGGGCAGTGCGTAGAGGTCGACCAGCGTGAAGGCGACGTTGACGAGGCCGAGCTCGGCGGCGAGCCGCTTGCCCTCCTCGAGCATGTCGGGGAGCTCGTCGGCCGCCTCGACGCTGAAGACGTCCGGCGCCACTGAGAACCCGGCCATGCCGGCGCCCGTGGCGTAGTCGAGCACCGTGTCGTGGGACGTCGGACGAGCCAGGTCGACGAGCAGGTCGAGTGATGCGTCACGCATCTGTTCCACGGCTTCTCCCTTCGTCGCAGGCTGACCCGGGACGGCCCGCCGCGTTGCCGGTGCCCCTCGTCAGCCGTAGGTGACGGTGAAGATGGTACCCGTCACGCTGAGGCCGATACCGACCTCGTGGCCGTCGACCCTCGCCGTCTCGGTGTAGTCGCCGGCGGCCTCGGCAAGCGCGAGCTCGCTGGCGAGCGTCTCGGCCATGATCGCGCCGCGGTGGCGCTCGGCCGGCGGGCGCAGCTCCTCCGGCACATCCAGCGTCAGGCTGACGGTGTCCTCGATGCGTAGGTCGGCAGCTTTGCGCGCGAGCTGAACCGCATGGATGAGCTCGCGCGCGAGGCCCTCTTCGCGCAGCGCGTCGTCGACGTCCGTCTTGAGAGCGACGACGCGGTCGGCGTCGCCCTCCACCTGGAAGCCCTCCGGCGAGCCGGTCTCGATGAGGAGCTCCTCGTCGGCGAGACTGATCTCGCCGTCCGGGAGGGCGATGACCGCGACGCCGTCGGCGCGCACGGCCGCGACCAGCGCGGCCGCGTCCGCCTCTTTGAGCGCCGCCTGGAGCGGCCCCAGGCGCTTGCCCAGCTTGGGCCCGAGCAGCTTGAGATTGGGTTTGACGACGTAGGCGACGAGCTCGTCCTCGCCGCCGACGAAGCGCAGGTCCTTGACGTTGAGCTCGTCGAGCACGACGTCCCGGAGCCGCTCGACCGCCCGGGCCTCGGCCTCGGGCAGCGCGAGGACGACCTCGGCCAGCGGCTGGCGCGTCTTGACGGCGGCGGCGTTGCGCGCGGCGCGGCCCATCTCGACGACGCGCCGCGCCGCCGCCATGTCGAACGACACGCCGGCGTCGATGGCCTGCTCGTCGGCGACGGGCCAGCCGCACAGGTGCACGCTCTCCGGCGCCGAGGCGTCGACCGAGCGCACCAGGTTCTGGTAGAGCTCCTCGGCGACGAACGGGGTGAACGGCGCGAGCAGCTTGGTCACCGTGACGAGCGTTTCGTGCAGCGTGTGGTAGGCAGCCAGCTTGTCGGCGTCGCTCTCGCTCTTCCAGAAGCGGCGCCGGCTGCGGCGCACGTACCAGTTGCTGAGGTCGTCGACGAACTGCTGGATGGACCGGCTGGTGCCGGTGGCGTCGTAGGCCTCGAGACCGGCGGTGACGTCCCGGACGAGCGTGTTCAGCTCGCCGATCAGCCAGCGGTCGATCAGCGGCCGCTCCTCGACCGGCGACTCCTGCGCCGTCGGGTCGAAGCGGTCGATGTTGGCGTAGAGCGTGAAGAAGCTGTACGTGTTCCAGAGCGTGAGCAGGAACTTGCGCACGACCTCGTCGACCATCTCGGCGCTGAAGCGCCGCGGGCTCCACGGCTGCTGGCTCGAGAACAGGAACCAGCGGATCGCGTCTGCCCCTTGGCGGTCGAGGATGTCGTCGGGCTGCACGACGTTGCCCTTGCTCTTGCTCATCTTCTGGCCGTCGCCGTCCAGGATGTGCCCCAGGCAGAGCACGCGCTTGTAGGAGCTGCGGCCCTCGATGAGCGTCGCCACGGCCATGAGGCTGTAGAACCAGCCGCGGGTCTGGTCGATGGCCTCGCAGATGAAGTCGGCCGGGAAGCGCTCCTCGAAGACGTCGACGTTCTCGAACGGGTAGTGCCACTGGGCGAACGGCATGGAGCCCGAGTCGAACCAGGCGTCGATGACCTCGGGGGCGCGGCGCATCTCGCCGCCGCACTCGGGGCAGGTGAGGACGACGCCGTCGACGTAGGGCCGGTGGAGTTCCAGATCCTCTGGAACGGGACCGGCCGCCATCTCCCTGAGCTCCCCGATGGACCCTACGCAGTGCGTGTGGCCCTCCTCGCAGCGCCAGATGGGCAGCGGCGTGCCCCAGTAGCGGTCGCGGCTGAGCGCCCAGTCGACGTTGCCGGCGAGCCACTCGCCGAAGCGCCCGGTCTTGATGTGCTCCGGGTGCCAGATCACGTCGTCGTTGGCCGCGATGAGCTGGTCCTTGATCGCCGTCGTGCGGATGTACCAGGTCTCCTTGGCGTAGTAGAGCAGCGCCGTGTCGCAGCGCCAGCAGAACGGGTAGCTGTGCTCGTACGGCTCGACGCCCAGCAGCAGGCCGCGCTCCTTGAGGTCGGCGGTGATGGCCGGGTCGGCGTCCTTGACGTAGACCCCGGCCCACGGCGTGACCTCGGCGATGAACTTGCCCTCGGTGTCGACGGCGTTCACGACCGGCAGATCGTTCTCCATGCCGACGCGCATGTCGGCCTCGCCGAAGGCGGGAGCGATGTGCACGATGCCGGTGCCGTCCGTGGTGGTGACGTAGTCGTCGCCGATGACGAAGTGGGCGCGCTTGTCGGCGCTCATGAAGCCGAAGGGCGCCTCGTAGCCCAGGCCCAGCAGCTCGGCGCCGGCGAGCTCGCGCAGGACCTCGGCCTTCTTGCCCAGGACCTTCTCCACGAGGTCGCGGGCGAGCACGAAGCGCTCGCCGCGGCTCTCGACGAGCGCGTAGGTCACGTCCGGGCGCACCGCGGCCGCCACGTTGCTGATGAGCGTCCACGGCGTGGTGGTCCAGACGGCGAGCGAGACGGGCTTGGGCTCGCCGCCGGAATCCGTGCTCGCCGCCTCACCGGCCACTCGCGCGGCTGCCTCCGCCGTGAGCGGGAAGCGCACGTAGATCGAGTCCTCGGTGACGTCCTTGTAGCCCTGCGCCACCTCGTGGCTGCTGATCGCCGTGCCGCAGCGCGGGCAGTACGGCACGACCTTGTGGCCCTGGTACAGCAGGTCCTTGTCCCAGATCTGCCGCAGGATCCACCAGACGGATTCGATGTAGTCGTTGGTGTAGGTGTAGTAGGCGTCGTCCATGTCGACCCAGAAGCCGATGCGCTCGGTGAAGCGCTCCCACTCCTCGAGGTACGCGGTGACGCTCTCGCGGCACAGCTGGTTGAACTCGGCGACGCCGTAGGCCTCGATCTGCCCCTTGCCGTCGATGCCGAGCCGGCGCTCGACCTCGAGCTCCACCGGCAGGCCGTGCGTGTCCCAGCCGGCCTTGCGCGGCACGCGGTAGCCGCGCATCGTCTTGTAGCGCGGGAAGAGGTCCTTGAAGATGCGCGAGATGATGTGATGCGCGCCCGGCCGGCCGTTGGCCGTGGGCGGCCCCTCGTAGAAGACGAAGATGGGGGCCTCGTCACGGCCCTCGAGACTCTTCTCGAAGATGCCGTGCTCCTTCCAGAACTCGAGGGTCCTGGCGTCGAGCGCCGGGAAGTCGACGCGCGCCGAGACGTCCTGGAACCGGGGCTGACTGTCGCGGAGGGGTGCCCCTTCGGTGCCCCCCTCGATAGGCGGCCTGCGGCGACTATTCACGAGACTCGCTTTCTGCTGCGTCTGGCCGGATTGCCGATTCTAGCAGACACGCGCCGCTCACCTGCGGTCGGCGGCGCCCGCAGGCGGGCGAGGCCCGGCGGCGCCCGCAGGCGGGTGAGGCCCGGAGGCGCCCGCCCGCGGATGAGGCCCGGCGGCGCCCGTCCGCGCCCGCCAGCGCCCGTCAGCGCCCGCCAGCGCCCGCCCGCGCCCGCCCGCGCGTGAGCCCGGTAAGTTCGCGCGCCCGCGCGCGCAGCAGGTCTCCCGCCCGGTACGGCGTGGCTCGGCCCTGGAGGCCGGGGAGATATGTCTGCTTGGGGCATGTATCACCGGACGTACGTGCAGACGTCCCATGAGGTGTCTGGACGTACGTCCGGAAGCACAACAGGCAAACGGGACTACCTGCTGGGTCGCGCAAGTGCCCGGTCCGCGATCCGCCGAACATGCGCCGGGAGAGGCGAGCGTGCGCGGACGAAGGTGAGGGCCGCGTGAAAGGCCTGCGCCTGTTCTACCTCCTCGCAAGATACGGCTCGCCAGACACGGCGCCCGTCCACACGCTCGATCTGCTGTCCGTCCTCGCGGTCGCGCCCGTCGATGGCCACGTGCTCGAGCAGGCTCTCGCGCTGCCCTGCCGCGACATGGAGGACGCCGTGCAGATGTCGGCAGCCCGACAGGCCGGCGCGGACTACCTCGTCACGAGGGACCGGGCCGGCCACGCCGCCGGCCCGCTTCCAGCGCTCGCGCCGCGGAACTGCTCGCGCTGCTGCCCGCCGCGGACGACCCTGCCGCTCCCGGCTGAGCTGAGGCTCACGAACGGGAGGTGCGCAGGGCGGCGGCTGACGTGCGCCATCCCGCCGGTCGGCGACGCGACCGCGCCCATGTAGACTTTCGCCATGACCGAGCGCCAAGCCACCCACGGCGCGGGCACGGCTGGCGCCGCAGGCCCGCGCCTCCTCGCCCTCCTCGACTACGACGGCACGATGACGACGCACGAGTGCAACGAGATCGCGCTGCAGCCGTTCGTCGGCGACCGGTGGTGGGAGCTGGAGGAGGAGTCCTACAACGACCGCATGAGCCACGCCGAGGTGTTCGATCGCCAGATCGGGCTGATCGAGGCGCCGCGGGCGGAGCTCATCCGGCGCCTGCTCGAGGTCGCGGAGCCCATGCCGGGCCTGCGCGGCTTCTTCACCGGACTGCAGGCCCGCGGCGGCGAGTCCGCCATCGTCAGCGCCGGCATCCGTGAGGCGATCGAGGCGTTCTGGCGGCGGGAACGACTGCCGCCGATGGAGCTCTTCGCCAGCGAGCTGGTCGGCGCCGGACCGGACGGCGGACCGCCGTATCGCCTGGAGTTCAGCGACGCGCTCGGCGACTGCCCGCGCTGCGGCCCGAAGAGCTGCAAGGCGGCGATCCTGCATCGCCTGCGCCGCCCCGGGGACGTCGTGCTGGTGTTCGGCGACGGACCGAGCGACGTCTGCCCCGCGCGCGAGGCCGACCTCGTCTTCGCCCGCGGTCACCTGGCCGAGCGCTGCGAGCAGGAGGGCCTCGAGTGGCGGCCGCTGACCGACTTCGGCAGCGTGCTCGGCGAGGTGGACGAGTGGCTGGCGCGGCGATGAGCGCGAAGCGAGAGTCCCGGACGGGTGCCGCGAAGAAGGCGCCGGCCGGCGTGGCGAAGAAGGCGCCGGCCGGCGCAGCCGAGCCGGCGCTCCTCGGACCCGTCTCCCGGCCGGGCGGCGAGACGACGCTGATCGTCGCCGCCGCCGTCGCCCTCCAGGCCGTCGTCTGGGCCTTCCTCATCTGGCTGCTTCGGACGAACGGCCCCTGGTACCACTTCTTCGACGTCTCGGACATCACCGTGTATCTCGACTACGCGCAGAGGGTGGCCGCCGGCCAGCGCGTCTACAAGGACTTCTCCTTCGAGTACCCGCCGCTCGCGCTGCCGCTGTTCACGCTGCCGCCCCACGCCGACGCGGCGGCGTACCCGAACTGGTTCGCCGCCGAGATGATCGTGCTCTGCTCGGCGGCGGCCGCGCTCACCGGCGCGACGGCGGCCGCGCTCTGGCGCGGCCTCAAGCGCCCGCTGGCCGCGGCCGGCGCCTACGCGGCCGCCGTCCTCGCCGCCGGCGCGATCACCGCCAACCGCTACGACGTGGCGGTGGCGCTCACGCTCGCCGCCTGCCTCTTCTTCCTGGCCCGGCGCCACACCACCGCCGCCGGCGCCGCGCTCGGCATCGGCGTGGCCCTCAAGCTCACGCCCGGCATGCTGCTGCCCCTGGTGCTTATCGTCGCCGAGACGCGCCGGCGGGCCCTCTACGCCCTCGCCGGCTTCCTCGTCTTCACGATCGTGCCCTTCCTGCCGTTCCTCGGCCGCATCCACGGCCTGACCAACATCATCACGTACCACGCGCAGCGGCCGCTGCAGATCGAGAGCGTGCCGGGCACGCCCTACCTGATCGCCGGCGCGATGGGCAAGTGGGGCATCGGCACCGGCACCTCGTTCGGCTCGCAGTCGCTCGCCGGCCCCGGCAGCCACCTCGTCGCCCGGCTCTCGGTGTGGGTGGGGCTGCTGCTCGTCGCCGGCGTCTACGTGCTCATCTGGCGCCGGCGGACGCTGCTGCGAGCCGCCCCCGAGTACGTCCCTCTCGCCGCCCTCGCCTGCGTCCTCGTCTTCACGGTCTGCAACAAGGTGCTCTCGCCGCAGTTCCTCTGCTGGACCTTCCCGCTGGTGGCGCTGGTCGTGGTCGGGAGGGGCGGGTACCAGCGCGTGACCGGCATCCTGACACTGGTCGCGATCGCCTTGACCCAGGTCGAGTTCCCCGCCCTGTACTGGCGTATGGTGGCGTTCGAGTCCGGGCCGGTGGCCGTGGTCGTCGTGCGCAACGTCGTGCTCGTCGCCGCCGCTGTCGCGGCGGCCGTCTCGGTCTGGAAGCTGCCGGAGTCGCCGCAGCCGGCGCGAGGGACGGCCGCGGCCGCTCCAGAGCGGCGCTCTGGGGCGCGCGCGACGGCCTGAAGCAAGCGCGACTGCCTGGCGCGCGCGACCGGCTCGAGGGCGCGGGCGGCGCTTCGCGGCGCGCCCGCCGGCCGCAGACGGCGCGCCGCCGGTTTTGGGGCCGCCCGGGCATCACGTATCATGACGGACGGTCCTGCGGCCGCGCGGCCGGCGCTGCGGCGCCGCGCGGCCGTCCTCCTCACGCGCCAGGGTGACCCGTGGACGCACGTCTCAAGAAGAGCGGCAGGCAGTTCGTCAAGTTCTGCTTCGTGGGCGCCAGCGGCGTCCTCGTCAACCTTGCCGTCTTCAACCTCACCCTGCTGGCGTGGCGCCTCGTCGCCGGCGACACGCCCACCGTGTCCAAGTACCTGGGCAACCTCTTGGGCTTCGTGGTCTCGGTGATGACCAACTACTACCTGAACCGGCGCTGGACGTTCCGCTCGAGCGGCGCCGTCTCCAGCGAGCTGCCCAAGTTCTTCACCGTCAGCGTCGTGGCCTATCTCGTCAACCTCGCGGTGTTCACCGTCGCGCTGCACGGCCTCCATCTCAGTGACAACCTGAGCCAGCTCGTCGCCATCGCCTGCGTGATGCCCATCAACTTCGTGCTGAACAAGCTCTGGAGCTTCCGCGGCGCGTGAGCGCTCCACCCTCTCCCGAGCTGCAGCCTCTCGACCCGGCGCCGCGCCTCGCCGGCGAGCACGGCGCGGCGGCCCCCGCCCGGCACGCCCCGAGCGCGTGGCTGGCGATGCTCACCGCGGGGTTCCTCACCGTGCTCGTCATCGGCGTGCTGTTCCCGAACCTCTGGTACGGGATGCACGACATCACCGACCTGCCCGTGTACTGGGACTACGCCTCGCGCATCGCCCAGGGCGAGGTTCCCTTCACGCCCTCCTTCAGGGTCGAGTACCCTCCGCTCGCCGTCGCCCTGTTCCGCATCCCGGGGCACACGGGCAGCGAGAGCCTGTATGGGATCTGGTTCAACATCCTGATGGGGGCGATCACGGTGGCGACCGGCGCGGTGACGGCGTTCGTCGCCTGCCGGCTCTGGCCCCGCGGCGGGCGGGCCTACGTCGCCGCCGTCCTCTTCCCCGTCGGCGTCGCGCTGATCGGCACCATCGTCATCAACCGCTACGACATGGCGGTCGCGCTGCTCGTCGCCATCTTCGTGCTTTGCCTCTCCGCGCGCTGGTACACCGCCGCCGGCTTCGTCATCGGCATGGGCTTCGCGCTCAAGATCACGCCGCTCGCGCTGCTGCCGCTGGTGCTGCTGCTCGCCGGGCCGCCGCGGAAGTGGGCCTGGCCGCTGGTCGCCTTCGGCGCCGCGGCCGTCGCGCCGTTCCTGCCCTACGTGCTCAAGTCGTGGTCAGGCGTCTGGTACGTGTTCCAGTACCACCTCGAGCGGCCGCTGCAGATCGAGAGCGTGCTGGGGACGCCGCAGCTGCTCGGCCAGCTGCTCGGCGCGCACTGGGCCTCGTGGGCCTGGAGCCACGGCTCCCACTCCCTCATCGCCCCGGGAGTCGGCTTCGCCGCGGACATGTCCGGCGGCCTGACGCTGCTCGCGGTGGCCGCCGTCTACCTCTTCGTGTGGCTGCGGCGCCATCGCCTGCGGGCGGCGCCGGCCGACCAGGCGCTCGTGGTGCTGGCGCTCCTGCTCGCGCTCATGACGTTCGGCAAGGTGCTGTCTCCGCAGTACTTCGTCTGGATCCTGCCCGCCTGGGCGCTCGTCGCCGCCCGCGACCGCGGGATCGCCGTGCTGGGCGGCCTCACGCTCGCGCTCACGCAGGCCGAGTTCCCGGCGCTCTACTGGAACCTGCTCAACATGGAGCCGACGCCGCTCGCGATCGTCGTCTCGCGCAACACGCTGCTGCTCGTGACGTTCGCGTTCACGCTGTGGCGGCTGTGGAGGCTGCCGGAGGAGGCGCCGGGAGTCCTCGCCGAGTCGAGCGGGCGAAGCGCCGAAGAGACCGCGTAAGCGGCGCCAGCCGCACCACGGCCACGGCGACCGTCATGCCGAGGTCGAGCGCCCAGACCCGGAACGCAGCCAGCGCCGGCCACCGTTGCCTCGGCAGACAACGAACATTCGTCTAGGCGCTAATGGACCCCGCACCGCCAGCCGATTCTGGCCACTGAGCAGTGACGACTGTTCGCCCTACGGCCAAAAGGGACTCCGAATCCCGTGAGTCGCGTCGGTGCGATCCGAGTCTCCCGGCGCAGCACCGGGAGCTCCCCGACACTTGTCCGGAGTCCTGTCGATGGTCTCCCGCCAAGGAGGGGTCACAGTGTCCAAGAAGCTTGCACTGGCAGGCGTGCTCGTCGTCCTCACGATCCTCACGGTGAGCCTCTCCGCGGCCTCCTCCTCGTCGGCAGCCATCCGCTACAAGGCGCTCAGCTATCGCGTCATCAGCCACCACGCCACCTTTGTCGTGGTCAGGGGTCATCACCGCACGCTTGTGGTCAGAGACCACCGCCGCTACACGAAGGAAGACGGGGTGCGCTACCGCGTGGTCCGGCGGAGCCGCCATTCCGTCGTCCTCCGGAGAGTGACCTCGGCAGGCACGGTCACGTCCACGGCCGCGCTTTCCGGGGTGCCTGTCTCGGTAGGCCTGCCGGCAGCCGCCAGCAGCGCCTCTACCGGCGCGTTGCCCTCCGCGGCAAACGACGGCCAGACTGCCACGCGCTGGGCCGCAGCTTCTCCTCAGACGTATCCCCAGTGGTGGATGGTGGATCTCGGGACACCGACGACCGTCCGCGGGGTCAAGACCTCCTGGTACGGGAGGAATCGCGCCTACCGCTACCGGGTCGAGACGAGTCTCGATGGCGTCACCTTCACGGTCGCCGCCGATCGCAGCCGCAATCAGGACCAAGGGCACGACGACGGACGCCGTCACCGTGATTGCGCGCTACGTGCGGGTCAGGGTCCTGAGCGTGAATCCCGCAGGGGTGAGCGCCTCCGCCTACGAGATCACGGTGAACGGCGACGCCGCCGTGCCCCGCAGCCCACTCCCGAGCCCACTCCCGAGCCGACGTCGACGCCCAGCCCCACGCCTACGACGACGCCCACAGAGGGACGCCGACGCCCAGCCCCACGCCTACGACGACGCCCTCGACCGTGCCGACGTCGACGCCCAGCCCCACGCCTACGACGACGCCCTCGACCGTGCCGACGCCGACGCCCAGCCCCACGCCCACGACGACGCCCAGCCCGGGGCCGATCCAGCCCGACCTTCTCTCTCGGCGCGATCTCATCTACGGGTCGGAGATCGGCTGCTGGCAGGTCACCGGCAAGCCGGCCGTGGATCCGACCACCGTCATCCCGAGCAAGATCATCGCCGCCCGGATCCCGGTCATCAGGTTCGCCGTCTACGATGTCTTCACCGACATGACCGACCCGAACGGCGACCCCGGCACCATCCGGCGCTCCGACTTCGACAACGCCATCAGCGGGATCGTGAACACCCTGCACGCCGTGCCCTGGATCAAGCTGCTGCCGGTCGCCAGGGACGCGATCGACACCAAGCTCGGCACCGTCTTCGTGCCACCGCTGACCAACCTCGGGCGCGACCTGGAGATCCACAAGGCGATCCTCGCCGAGGTCCGCAAGGTCTACGGCGGCCCCATCATCGTCGAGAGCGACAACGAGGCCGAGTTCAACTCGTACAAGGTCTGGGGCTTCTCGAACGGCGGCTCGGCCGGCGTCTCCAAGGCCCTGGGCAACAAGTACGCCGCCACGATGCCGGCGCTCAAGAAGTACGCGCGCGACGTGCTCGGCTTCTCGCAGGTCGTGACCGTCGGCTACGTCGGAGTCAGCGGAGGCCCCGGGTGGGGCCAGAGCGTGACCGCCGATGCCACGAAGCCCTACGGCTATTCCTGCGGCTATCAGGCTCGCTGGATAGACGAGTTCAACACCGCGATCCAGTCCGCCTACGCGGCGCACGGCAACGACCCCGACTACATTCCGGACGTCGAGTCGATCCACGCCTATCCGCACTCGCCGGACTTCAGCGATCAGGCCGGCTACGAGCTCGACGACAACCAGATCTACGCCTACTACCGCAACTGGCTCGTCCAGAGCCGTCGCCGTCTCGACGCGATCTGGGGCCCGACGGTCGGCGACAAGATCCGCTTCTCGATCAGCGAGTGGAACGCCGGCTCCCACAACAGCGACGGCACGTGGAGCGGATGGAGCACGCCGAGCCGCGTGCAGGCCTTCTACAGCGGCTGGCTCACGATGCTGCAGGGTGACGGCGTCACGACGGGGACCGGGACCCGCTACTGGAACGCCAACGTCTTCGAGCTGGCCTCGGAGGCCCCGACCGGCTACGGCGCGTACTACAACCTGATCCGCAAGGACGGCACGACGCCGGCCTGGTACGACACGTTCAAAGCGATCTCGACGAGCGACCCGAACCGCTGACGACGCGCCCGCGTCGCCGCTCCACCCAGGCCGGCCGCCTCTGTCCACCGTGCGCCCGCAGCCGCCGATCGACGCCCGCACCGCTCCCGAGTCACCGGGTGCAGTCGCCCGCGATCGGCGATATGGTCTCCCTTTCGGTCTTGAGACCACCAGGCAGCGAGGGGGCATCATGAGAGAATCCGCCACCCATCCCGCTCAGACGAAGGAAGCGGCGCCGCTATCGGGTCGGGAGTCTGGGCGTGTTGCTGGTCATCGTGGGACTGGGCGCCTTGTCGGCGCAGGCGGTCACGGTGGCGTGCGCCGGGACCGGCGTCCAGTCGAAGCAGTCCTCGTGCGGGTCCTCGTCGCCGGCGTCCTCGGCGCCCCTCGCCGCGACCGGCGGTCTCCTCTCCCGACGCGACCTGATCTACGGATCGGAGATCGGCTGCTGGGAGGTAGACGGTGGCCGCGCCGTCAATCCGTCGACCGGCATCCCGCGCAAGATCATCGCCGCCCGCATCCCGGTGATCAGGTTCGCCGTCTATGACGTGTTCACGGACATGACCGACCCCAATGGTGCTCCCGGCACGCTCCGGCGTGCTGACTTCGATCACGCCATCCGCGGGATCACGACCACGCTCCGCGCGGTTCCCTGGATCAAGCTGCTGCCGGTCGCCCGAGAGGCCATCGACACCAAGCCCGGCACCGTCTTCGTGCCACCGCTGAACAACCTCGGCCGCGATCTGGGGATCCACAAGGCGATCCTCGCCGAGGTCCGCAAGGTGTACGGCGGACCGATCATCATCGAGAGCGACAACGAGGGCGAGTACGCCAGTTGGCGCAAGTGGGGGTTCAAGAGCGACGGCGGCGTCGGCGTCTCCAAGGCCCTCGGCGACAAGTACGTGGCCACCATGCCCGCGCTCAAGAAGTACGCGCGCGACGTCCTCGGGTTCTCACAGGTCGTGACCGTCGGCTACGTGGGCGTGCCCGGCGGGCCCGGCTGGGGTCAGGACGTCACGCCCGATGCGAGCAAGCCCTACGGCTACGCCTGCGACTACGAGTCTCGCTGGATCGACGAGTTCAACACGCAGATCCACGCCGCCTATACCGCGCACGGCAACGACCCCGACTACATCCCCGACGTCGAGTCCGTGCACGCCTATCCCCACGGGCCGGATTTCTCTTCCAGGACCGGGTACGAATTCAGTGACAGGATGGTCTACGCGTACTTCCGCAGCTGGCTCACCCACAGCCGCGGCCGCCTCAAGGCGATCTGGGGCCCGACCGTGGGCGCCCGGATCCGCTTCTCGATCAGCGAGTGGAACGCCGGCGCGAACAACGAGGGCGGGACCTGGAGCGGGTGGAGAACGCCCGCGCGCGTGCAGTCCTTCTACAAGGGCTGGCTGCGGATGCTCCAGGGCAACGGCAGGACGACCGGGAGCCGGCACGCGCTACTGGAACGCCAACGTGTTCGAGCTGGCCTCGGAGGCCCCGACGGGCTACGGCGCCTACTACAACCTGATCCGCAGGGACGGCAGCGACGCCGGCCTGGTACGGCACGTTCAAGGCGATCTCGAGAAGCGACCCGCGCCGCTAGGCGGGCCCGAGAAGGCGCGCACCGACAGCGCGTCGCGGCCGCCGGGACCTAGCGGAGCCTGGTCGCTGCTCAGCGCGCGGTACTCGGAGATGGTCAGCGACGGCAGGCCCAGCTTGCTCACGTAGTCGCAGATCGCCGTGAAGTCGGGGATGCTCTGATAGTAGCCGTCCGCCTTCGCAGCGACGCCGTGAAAGAACAGGTGGATGGTCGCGCCGTCGTCCACGGCGCGATCGATGCTGGACTCGATCTGAGCGACCGTCTGTCCTGCCGCGTTGGCGCCGCTCGCTGAGATCAGATAGGGCTCGTCCATGGGCAGCGATTCCGGGCGATAGCTCGACCGTCCGCCCCGTGGCCATCCCGGTGGCCGCCATCGCCTGCAGGACGGTCTGGTCATAACTGCCGAAGGGATACGCGACGTCCCGAGCGCCTCGGGGCAGGTCGTTCATCGTCAGGAATCCCGCGCAGTCGTCGAGTTCCTTCTCGACGGACGCGAGATCCAGAGTGGCGAGGTCGCGATGCGTGCTCGAGTGATTGCCGATGTCCCAGCCGGCGGCGTCGAGCACGCGCAGCTGGGTGAGCGTCATCTTGCCGGAGGCGCCGACCGAGGAGGAGACGATGTAGGCGGTGCCGCGCAGACCTCGCGCCTGCATGATCGGGAAGGCCGTGGAATACACGCTGGCGTCTCCGTCGTCGAAGCTGATGACGACGGCCGGTCTCGCGGCCACACCGGCGCGCAGGTCGTCGAAACCCGCCTGCGCGACTCTGCCGGTGTCGGCGACCAGTTCCACTCTCAGGCGGATCATCCGCTCCGACCAGGAAGCACCGCCCCTGCCTGCGAAGTCATCCGCGGACAGGCTCACCAGGTTCCAGCCCTCGTGCATCCCCGTGAGATCGCTGAGGTAGTAGGAAAGCGACGTCCTGAAGTCGGGATCCGGCGAGAAGCGCAGGTTGACGCTCCTCACCGTGACGTTCCAGTCGAGGGGGAAGCGGACCCAGACTCGCACGGAGCCCTCACCTGAGATGTCCTGAGAGATCCGCCGCTCCGCGACCGCCTTGCCGCCGGTCCCCGTCCTGAGGAGGACTGAGCCGAGTCCCTCGCGTTGCCCGCTCCGGTCTACCGTCGCCCGACCCCCGCTCACGCTCCAGTCCTTCGCGGTGTCGAAGGCGGCGACCTGAGTGCCGGCATCGTCAACGAGGTTCCGCGGCAGAGGAGACGGGCTTCCTCCCGCACGCCGACGGCACGAGAGTCATGGCCAGAGCGACCGCCAGGAGGGCGGGCGTCAGGAATCGGCGGCACACGCTCGTCTCTATGCCGGCAGGTACCCGGACTCCCGCAGATAGTCCAGGATCCTCTCCGCTGCCTGCTCTGCGGATTCGATCCGCGTGTCCACCACTACCTCGGCGTCACAGGGCTCCTCGTAGGGATCCGAGACGCCCGTGAACTGCGACAGCAACCCGGCGCGTGCCTTGGCGTAGAGACCCTTGCGATCGCGCTCTTCGCACACGGCGAGCGGGGTCGCGACATGCACCAGCAGGAACCCGCCACCCGGCTCGATGAGGCGACGGACCTCACGTCGCGTCTTGTCGTAGGGGGCGATCGGCGCGCACACGACGATACCGCCGTTCTTGGTGATCTCGGCGGCGACGAAGCCGATGCGCGAGACGTTGAGATCGCGATGCTCCCGGGAGTAGCCGAGCTCGTTGGAGAGATGTTGCCGAGCGAGGTCGCCGTCCAGAAGCGTGACGTGACGGCCGCCCAGCTCGAGCAGTCTGGCGCAGAGGACGTTGGCGATGGTCGACTTGCCCGAGCCGGACAAGCCCGTGAAGAAGACGGTGAAGCCCTGCTCGGACCGCGGAGGGAAGGTCCTGCGCAGTTCCGCCGCGACCGCGGGCGTCGTGAACCAGTGCGGCAGCTCGCCGCCCTCGGCGAGCCGACGTCGCAGTTCGGTCCCCGAGATGGACACGACGCGCGCGCCTTCCGGGGCCTCGTCCTCGGGGACGTACGCGTCGTCGCGCTCCACGTACACCATCTGCCTGAAGGGCACCATCGTCACGCCGAGCTCGCGCTCGTAGCGCGCGAACAGCTCCTGCGCTTCGTACGCGTGGTACGGAGGACGCCCCTCGGAGTCGGGCCCGGGTCCCGCGTGGTCCCGTCCGACGATGAGATGAGTGACGCCGTGGTTCTTGCGGATGATGCCGTGCCAGAGCGCCTCTCTCGGACCGCCCATACGCATGGCCAGCGGCAGGAGCGACAACATCACGCTGCCCTCGGGATAGGTGGGAAGCACCGCCTGATAGCAGCGGACTCGCGTGTAGTGGTCGACATCGCCCGGCCTGGTCACGCCGACGATGGGGTGGATCAGCAGCTTGGCATCCACATCACGGGCGGCGCGCAGCGTGAGTTCCTGGTGGACCCGATGCATCGGATTGCGCGTGTTGAACGCGACGATCCGGCTCCACCCGCGACGCGCGAACTCGGCGCGCAGCTGCGCCGGCGTGTGGCGAAGCGCGCGGAAGTCCTGGTGGTCGGGGAGTTGCAGGACCTCAAGCGTCCCGGAGACGTACCACGGGTTCGTGCGATGCAGCAGGTGGTCCACCCCGCAGTGGGCGGTGTCCGTGGTGCCGAAGACCGCGGCGGCCTCGTCCCGCAGGTCCGGCCGCCAGAGCTCGGTCACGCGGAGCACGGCGAGCATCACGCCCTCGAGGTCTCGCAGGGCGAGCACGCCGGCTGCCTCGGCCTGCGCCGCGACGTCGCCGGGCAGATCGAGGGTCACGGGAATGGGCCACAGGATCCCGTCGGCGAGACGCATCGTCTCGCACACCGAGGCGTAGTCGGCCTGTCCGAGGAAGCTGCGCAGCGGCGAGAACGCCCCGGTCGCGAGCAGCTCGAGGTCGCAGAGCTGGCGCCGCGTGAGGGACCAGCTCGGCCACTCGAGCGCGTGTCCCTTCAGTTCTTCGGCGCGCTCGGCGTCCACGAGCAGGTCGACCAGATGGCCCCCGTGGGCCGGGACTCCGACCGCCTCGATCACGCCGCGCTCCGCCGCTTCGCCGGACTCGTCGGCCGGTCTCGGCAGGACGCCCTCCCGGTGGGTCGAGGTCGTCATAGGGCGCCAAACGCTACGTAGGCGCGCTGCGCCCGTTCCCGCAACGGCGTGACCGCCGGCGACATCCACTGCTCGTGCAGCTCCGCCTTGGCCCGCTCACGATCCGCGGACGGGACCCAGGCCTCCTTGGTGCCCGCCGGCGCCGGCCCCTTCTCGAGCCGCTCCAGCTCGCGCCGCAGGTCCTCCCGTCCGACCACGCCCGACTCGAAGCCCAACAGCGTCTTCGACAGGGTCCCGCGGTGCTTGATGAGCGCCAGGCACTCCCGCACGTTCTCATCCGAGTTCACGAACTCCCGATAGGACGTGCCGAAGCGCGCGTTGAATCGCCGGATCACGGAGCCGAAGTCACCCGTGACTTCGTCGAAGTCGGCGACCACGAATCCCGCCCGGAACGGGTAGATGCGCGCATAGAACCGCGAGTAGGCAAGGAGGGCGTCGGGGAGGGCCACGTGGGGCTCGCGGACGAGTTGCGAGAGGACCGCGCCTTGCGGCTCTCGAATGAGGACCAGCGCCGGGATGTCGCGCCGCACCGCCTCGATGAGCTGGGCCGGTGCGTGGAGGTGGTGAGCGAGCCGCACGGGCTCGTCCTGGGCGAGCTGGAGGGCGTAGACCGCGAAGGTCATCGCCGACCGCGTGTAGCCCTCGATCACGAGCTCGGTCTCGGCGCCGATGACCTCCGGGCTCGGGCCCGGGTACTTGTAGCGTGCGAACGGCAGATACAGTCGCGGGTGCTCCGACGCATGCATGCGCACACGGTGTCTCGCTCGACGGACTGCCGAGACGCCGGCGCGGTCGGTCATCTGCGCCACCTCCTTCGAGCGGTCATGCGCCCGCCTCGGCGGGCGCGTTGCGGGCCGGGCTCCCAGAAGTCGCCGATAGACCTCGACGTAGGTCGCCTTCTGACGGTCCCACGCGATGTGCTCCTCTACCAGTCGCCGCCCCGCCCGGCCCATGTCGGCCCGCCGTTCGGGGTCGGCGAGCAGCTCATCGATGAGCCGGGCAAGGCCCACCACGTCGCCGGCTCGTGCATAGACGGCCGCGTCTCCAGCGAGCGTCCTCGTCTCGACAAGATCGAAGGCGACGAAGGGCAGGCCGAACGCCATGTACTCCATCCCCTTCACCGGCGAGACGATCTCCTCGAGATTGGGCTCCAGGCCGAGATCCGCGGTCGCGAGGTAGGTGAAGGCCTCGTCTTCGCTGAGCCAGCCCGGGAAGCTGATCCACTCCCCGACCCCGAGCTCCTCCGCGAGTCGCATCGAAGACTCCCGCGTCTCACCGTCACCCACGAACGCGAACTGGCAGTCGGTGCGGCCGATGACGTGCACCAGGTGGTGAACGGCGCGCACCCCAAGGTCGACGCTGTCTTGGGGACCCATGAGGCCGACCCAGCAGCAGAGGAAGCGGCGACCCATCTTGAGCTTCGCCTGGGGGGCGCGACCTCGCGTCCGGGCGAGCAGCGGTCCGTTGCCGACCACCGTGACGGCTCCGGCAGGGAGCGCCCCGCGCGTGCGCGCGGCGTCCGCCAGGGAGCCGTTCACGGTGATCACGTGGTCGGCGGTGCGGTAGCTCGAGCGTTCCAGCCAGCAGAGCAGGTCGTAGAGCCTGCCACGCCTGCCGAAGCGGGCTTCGTAGAGCTCGGGTGAGAGGTCCCTCTGGTCGAGCACGAGCGGTCTGCCGAGCGCCTGGAAGGGCGCCCCGATCGTGAAGTAGATATCCGGTGTGCCGCTGACCTGGATCGCATCGAACGGTTCCTTCACGAAGAGCTTGAGCGTGAGCCACGCGGCCATCGTCCACGAGTAGCCGTACTCGCGCAGGAAGCCGAGCTTGCTCTCCGCATCGCGGGGCGCCCGGTACTCGTGCAGACGGATCTCAGGGTGTCCATCGTTCTCCGGGTCGCTGCGGCAGATGACGGACACGTCGTATCCGCCCTCGACGAGCGACGCCGCCTGCTTTCTCAGACGATGGTCGCGGGCGATCGCCACGTTCTCGACGATCAGGAGGATGTGAGGACGCCGACCCTCGCCGCCTCCCGCGCGGCTGGTCCGCCGGTGCCCAGGCATGACGCCGTCAGTCGACATCGTCGCCTTCCGGCAGGCACGGATGGCAAACGCCCGTTCCCTGCCTCGGCAGGCTCAGCGCGGAGGCATCCTCAAGCTCGACCCGTCATCACCATCGCCCCCTGTCACGTCGACGGGCGATCTCCTGGTCCCCGGCTCCGTCTGAGCCCGCGTGACCGTCACTGCGCTCCCCTGGCCCGGCGATGGACGCCGTCCGTTGAGCTGGCCGGCGGCTTCGTCCGTCACGCCCGGCAGCTTGCCCGCAGGAGCCATCGCCGCCATCGTGCGGATGCTGCGGACCGTCCCTCGGGAGTCCTGGACCCATACGGGGCTTTCGGGCGCGCGAGCCTTGGATCGCCACAGCCACCGCGATCGGCGTCTGCGGCGCACGTTGTCCATGACGCAACCCACCAGCTTGTCCTTCGACGCCTCGAGCTGACGAGTGGCCGCCGACACCTCGACGCGCGTGGAGCGCCCGGCGTCACCGACGAGCAGGACCATCTCCGCGGATTCCGCCAGGATGCCGGTACCTGCGAAGGCCAGCACCGGCGGCGCCATGATGACCGTGAAGTCAAAGGAATCGTGAAGCTCCGCAAGCGCCCGCTTCATCGCCTCGGACTGCACCATCGCGCCGGGATCCCTGACTCGCGCCCCTGCGGTGATGACCCGCAGCCTGCCCACGCTGGTCACGCACAGCGTCTGGGCGAGATCGAGGTTGCCGTCGACCAGGTCGGTAAGGCCGACGGTGCTCTCGACGCCGATCTTCTCGAACATGCCCCGAGGACGCACCTCCGCACAGACCAGAGCAACGTGGCGACCGCGTACCGTGAGCAGCGCCGCCAGATTGGCGGCGACGGCCGCCTTGTCGACGCCCGCGGGAGAAGCGACGAGGAGGGTCTTGGCACTCCGGTCCGCGGCGATCTGGAGCAGCCTCGTGCGCACATCGCGGTATGCGTCGGCGGCATCGGAGACCGCGTCGTCCATCGCCACCAGGCTGGCGCCGCTGCGGGACGCCGCGCGCGACACGACGGGGATCACGCCCAGAACGGGCGCTCCCACGTGCGCCTCGAATTCGGACAGACTGCGGAAGCGGTCATCGAGACGATCACGGAGCAGTGCGACACCGACGCCGAGGGCGAGTCCGAGGACCAGGCCGACACCCAGGTCGATGGCGTGATTGGGACTCGTCGGCGCCAACGGCAGGCTGGCCGAGGTGATGATCACCGCGTGTGGCTGCCCGGCCGCTTCGTCACGGTTCGCGTTGGCGACGTACGCCTGCGCGATGCCCTCCGCTCGCCGCTGGGCCTCGCCGGGGTTAGGGTGGGAGTAGTCTATCCGCAGCACCCTGGTGTCCACCGGCACCGTGATCGACAGAGCTTCGGCGAGCTGTCGTGCGGGGACGGCCAGAGTGCGCGCCGCGTTGCCGAGCACCGACCCCGACGAGGCCAGCGCCTTCTCGGTCGCCATGTCCGGCAACTGGGCAGCCGCTCCCGTCGTGTACGTCTTGGGCTGGACCACGACCTCGGCCTCCGAGGTGTACAGAGGCGTCCGCGACCACGAGACGAGGGCCGCGCCGGCCATCACCGCGATCGTGACGAGCACGATCACGCCGAGGTTCGCCCTGATGAAGCCGGGAGCTTGCCAGGGCATTCCGGGCGTGGTGTCGACCGGACGAGCGGCGTCGTCCCTGCGTCCTGCGGGGGTCTTCATGCGGTCACCTCGGTCTCCCGAATCTCTTCGAGTGCCTCGTAGGGTTGATGGCCACGAGCGGTCCGCTCGACCACAAGCTCACGACTCGCGCGCGGCCCGGCCAGTGCAAGGAGAAAGAACAGCAGGTCGGCCGACCCACGGTACGTCAAGTGCGGGTCGAAGACCATCAAGACGCTGGTGACGATGACCGCGACGAAGGCGGCGACGCCGGCTGCGCTGGCGGCGGCCGGGCCACTCCGGGCGGTCCTCCA
Source organism: uncultured Thermoleophilia bacterium (assembly GCA_963784975.1). Taxonomy (GTDB): domain Bacteria; phylum Actinomycetota; class Thermoleophilia; order UBA2241; family UBA2241; genus CAIXSE01. The sequence continues at coordinate 26,265 of CAWAUK010000038.1, forward strand.
CGCCATCGACGCGGCGGAGTGGACGAAGAACACGAAGCTCGCGAGCAGCGGGATCCCGCCGCCCCAGAGAAGCCACGTATACCCGCTCTCGATCCACACGTAGCCGGTGGCCTGACTGGCCACCGGGACGCGGGCCGAAGGGCGGACCCCGAGGAGGAAGTTCCAGTCGGAGGAGAGTGTGGACCAGAAGTAGGTCCGCAGGTTGTCCAGTCTGCCGGTCCAGCTCACCGGCAGTCCAGAGGCCGACTGAAACCCTCTGAGCCGCGTCTCGATGACGGGACGCAGCGCGGCCGCGGCGATCGCCGCAGCCGGGACGAACAACCCCAGCACCCAGGGGACGCCCGTCACGAAGGCGATGCAGACGACGCCGACGAGAAGGCCCAGGGCGCTGGAGAACTCGCCCGACGAGAGCGCGCCGAACACGCAGGCCACTGCGACGAGAGCCAGGATCCAGGTGTGCCGCCGGTAGCTCAGCCACAGGCCGGCGGCGATGGCGAGGTTGTAGATGAGCAGGTCGGCCGTCGCCGCGGGCAGCGCGAGCGTCGAGCTGCCCCTGGCGTGCTGGAGGGCGCCCGCGTGACCGAACGGCGAGAACAGCGGGGCGAGCAGGTGCTCGACGCCCCCGATCTGCAGCGACTGCAGCACCGCGATCGCGGCGACCGGGCAGGCGACGAGGACGGATGCCCACAGGCACCGACGCACCTGCCGGTCGGTCGAGACGCAGGCGCGGACGATGGCGTAGAGGCCGAGGAACTTCCACAGGACGAGCGCATACATGATGTCGTCCTGGCTGATGTCCCGGTGCCGGGCAAGCATCCACACCAAAGGCACGAAGGAACTGGCCACCGCCATGAGCACGATCGATACCTCGACCCGGCTGGGGCGGAGCTTCGGCAAGTACCCCGTGCGCAAGCGCACAAGGCCGCGCGCGGCCAGCGTGCCGCCGATCAGCACCGCCAGGGCCTCGCTCGGCCTGAGGACCGGGATCGCGAGACCTCGGTCGATACCCGCCGTGAGAGGAGTGAACACGATGAGCGCGTAGGCGCCGATCGCGGGCCACATCCAGACCGCGACGACGAACGACACCACGAGACAGGCGCCGAGCGCGACGGCGTGGTCGAACGTGCTGAGGCCGCCGATGAGGACGGCGGTCACGGCGATGCCAAGCGCCGCAAGCCGTCGCGTTCCCGCGCTCGGAGCCCGCCCCCGGCCGACGTATGCCGGCGGGCTGGGCCAGCCTCCGCTCACGACGGAGGCCGGGAGAATGGGCGGCGCGCCGTCACTCATGCGCCACCTCGGCGATGGTGCGTCTCGCCTTTCTCCCCGCCTTGCCGAAGCCGCCTGCTATCCAGCCCAGCTCCGGCGTCTTCCACAGGGCCTGCACGGCGACGAAGAACGCCGCGCCGACGAGCGCGGCCGCGCTGATGCCGATGACCGCGCCCAGCTGACCCCCGATCAGATCGGGGATGAAGTGTGCGGTGAACCACGCGGGTACGGCCATGATGGCGGCGCCGACCACGACCTTGACCAGCGAAAGCGATGGGCGCTCGGTGGCTCCCTCGCCCATCGCCGGCCTGCCACTCGACAGGGACGGCGCGCCCGGCGTGTCGTAGACCCCGCTCCACGGGGCGGCGGCGCTCACGCGCCCCCACGCCGCCGGCGTGCCCTTGCCCGTCCGGACCAGCACGACCAGGCCGGCGTCCGGCCGCGGTCGCGAAGCGGCAGTCGCGGCGCGGCGCAGCTGACGCCGCAGGTTGATCAGCAGCGTGCTCGCCCCGACGATGATCGCGACCGAGAAGGCAAGTCCGAGCACCGCGAGCATCGCCGGCCCGTGCGTGAGCTCGGCGAGGCCGACGAGGCCGAGGCACACGATCGCCTGCAGTCCCATGGAGATCAGCGGCGTCCTGACGTCCATCCTGGCGTACGAGGCGTAGGTGGCGATCATGAACACGGTCTGCGCCACGACGGCGACGGACAGCGCGGCGATCGAGACGGCCACCATGGTCACGCCCGCCGAGGAGCCCATCTTGCCGAAGGAGATGGCCTGAGCGATCGGCTCCGCCAGCACGACGTAGCCGACGGCGGCCGGGATGGTCACGAAGAGGCCGAGCGCAAAGCCGTGCGCCAGCGTGTCCCGGAACAGGCCCTCGTCGCCGCTCAGATGCATCCGCGAGAGACGGGGGAGCAGCGAGAGCGCCACCGGCGTGGCGCCGAGCGCGATCGCCAGGTAGTAGAAGTTCAGCGCCATCTGAAAGGCGACGACGCCGCCGGCCACGCCGTTGGCGAGGATCAGCAGCGTGAGCACCTGCAGGGCGGCGAGCGCCGCCTGCGCGATCGCCGGCAGAGAGCGCCGGACGATGATCATGACCTCGGGATCACGCCAGCCCGGCCGCGGCACCAGGGTCACGCCGGCCCGGGCGGCGCCCCACCACTGCACCGCGGCGTGGAACGCGACGGCGCACGTCGTGCCCAGGCCGAGCAGGAGCAGCTCCCCGGTCGGCACGCTGCCGAGGTGGGTCTTGCCGCCGTAGAGCACCGCGGTCGCGGCGAGCACGATGATGATCCCGATGTTCTCGATCGCCGGGGCGGCCGCCGGCAGGGCGAAGCGGCGGCGGGCGTTCATCACGGCGGTGGCCGCCGCGACGATCCCGTAGAAGAAGATCTGCGGGATGAACATGATGATGAGCCAGCGGCCCACCTGCGCCTGGGCGGCCCCCACGGCCTCGGAGCCGGAGGCGGCCGCGAACCTGAGGACCAGCGGGCCGAGCAGCATGGCCACCGGGGCGACGACGCACATCGCGAGCATGGTGATGCCCAGGAACCCTCCGGCGACGCGCTCGGACGACCTCCGGTCGCCGGCGTCGATGTGGCGGACCAGCGCCGGCACGAGCAGTGACGAGAGCAGGGAGCCGGCGAGGATGCCGTAGTACACCAGGTTGGGAAGCGAGTTGGTGAACTGGTAGGTGTTGCCGAAGAACGTCGGGCCGAGGACGGCGCCGATCGCCGCGAACTTGGCTACTCCGGTGGCCCGGCTCACGATGGTCCAGGTGGCCACCGAGATCGAGTCGCCGGCGGCTGCCGCGGGGCCGGAAAGGGCTGTCAGGTCCTGTGGACCCGTCTGTTCGTCCGCCGGAAGATGCGCCCTGACGGCCGTCACAGTGCTCCGTTTCCCGACACGACCGCCGGGATGGTCTTGACCAGTATCTTGAGATCGAGAGCGAAGCTCCGCCTGTCGACGTACTCGATGTCCAAGTCCAAGCCCTGCTTCATCGGAAGGCGGTTGCGTCCGCTCACCTGCCACAAGCCGGTCAACCCCGGCGCCACCGTGAATCTCTTAGCATAGGCCATGTCGAACAGCTCCGCCTCCCAGGGCAGCGCCGGACGCGGCCCCACCAGGGACATCTCGCCCTTGAGGACGTTGAACAGCTGCGGCAGCTCGTCGATGCTCAGCTTGCGCAAGAACCCGCCGACGCGGGTGATCCTCGCGTCGGCCTCGAGCTTGTAGCAGCCGTTCTGCCCACCGACGGGCGGCTGGTCCTCCGTGAGGAGCCTGCAGACGTAGTCGCGATGGACGTCGTCGGCGCACCCGTTGTGCATCGTCCGGAACTTGTACAGGACGAAGGTGCGACCGTTCCTGCCGACGCGCCGCTGCCTGAACAGCGCCGGCCCCGGCGTCGTCAGACGCACGAGCGCCCACGTGATGATCAGGATCGGGGAGGTCAGCACCAGGCACGCTGACGCGACGACCAGATCGAGGGCCCGCTTGCCGACGCGGTATCGCAGGGATACCGCGTCGGCAGCGGGCACACAGGCGCTAGCCGATGTCGTCGTCGTGGCTGATGCTGCCTGCGCTTCCATGTCGCTTTCCCATCGTCAACTTCGGCCGGTCAGTTGAGCGTGAACTGGGCGTACATGGCTCCGCCCCCGCCCAGGTCCACGCGGAGACGCCAGACGCCGGCCGTCAGTCCGGACGTGACCAGGTTATTGAAGGTGTAGTTGTGCGTGATCGAGCTGTAGGAGAACCCGTTCGCATCAGGGGTGGCCGGAGGATTCTTGACGGCCGCCTGCTCGGCGCCCCACGTCGTCCCGTCCGCATTCCTCTTGGCGAGATAGAGGTGCGGACGCGAGCCTGTGGTGTACGTGTACCACCCACCCGACGAGGTCTTCAGCTGGAAGCTCAGGGGGATGGGCGTTCCCACGGTGAACGTGCTCGACCCGTTGGAATTGACGCCGCCGATCCCGGTCGAGGCGAACGGGACCGTGTAGTTCGCCGGAGTGGTTTTCGAGTTGCCCGCTACGTCGGTCGCCGTCACGCTGAAGCTCTTGTTGCCGAAGGTCGCCGTGTCGATGGCGATGCCGTTGGCCACCGGCGAGCTCGACGAGGTGCCCATGCCTGAGCCCGCGTCCGTGGCCGTCCAACTGGCGAGTACGACCTGGTTTTGCAGATAGGTGGCGTTGACCTGCGGCGCGGCGATGGTGATCGTGGGCGGCGTCTTGTCCATCTTCACGAGGACGCTGTTGTTCGGCGTCTCCACGTTGCCGGCCGCGTCGACGGAGCGGTAGAGCACGGTCCACTGGCCGTCCGTGCTGATCGTCCGCGACGTGCCGTTGGTCCAGTTCGTGCCGCCGTTGACGCTCGACTGGGTGTAGGACACCCCGGAGCCGCCGGAGTCGGTCGCGGTGAAGGTCAGGGTGACGTTGTTCCTCTCCCAGGCGGTCGAACTGTAGTTGACTGTCGTGACCGGCGCCGTCCGCTCTATCCGCGCCTGAGCGCTGGCGCTGGCGACGTTGCCCATCATGTCCTTGACCGTGAAGGACACGGTGTGCGTGCCGACGGTGGTGACGGTCACCGGCGTGCCCCAGGTAAGAGGCTGAGCCGCGCCGCCGTCGATCGAGTACGTCGCCGAGCTGGTGTCGACGCCCGACTGACCATCGGTGGCGCCCAGACTCACGGCGACGTTGCCGTTGGTCCAGGTCGCCGGGTTGGCCGTCGCCGTCGCGGTCGGTGCCGTCCGGTCGATCTGGGCGTGCACCTGGGCCGTACCCGTGTTGCCCGCCACGTCCTTGATCGTGAAGGCGACCGTGTGGTCACCGGGCGTGGTGATCGACACCGGGTTGCCGTAGGTGAACGACTGGGGGACCCCGTCGACGCTGCACGTGGCCGAAGCCGTGTCGAGTCCCGATTCGGCATCGGATGCCGAGAAGGTCACGCTGACGTCGCCCGCCGTCCAGCCGCTCGGGGACGCCGTGGCCGTCGCGGTCGGCGCCGTCGGGTCGATCTGCAGGGGCGGAACGGTCTTCGTCTGCTCCAGGTTCCCCGCCTGGTCCGCCGAGCGGAACGAGACGATACTCGCGCTCGGGCCGGTGATGGTGACGGAGTTGCCGTTGGTCCAGTGGACGCCGCCGTCGAGCGAGTACTGCGTGTAGTCCACGCCCGAGCCGCTGTCGGTGGCCGTGAAGTGGATGGTCAGCGGCGAGGTGTGCCAACTGCCGTTGTAGTCGGCGGTCGTGACCGGCGCGGTGGTGTCGTTGCTCGGGCCCCACTGGCTGTGTGCGTAGAACTGCGAGATGGTCATCGTCGGGATGCCCCGCTGCGAGATGTAGTCGCAGATCGCGGTGAACTCCTGGACGCTCTGGATGTAGGTGGGATCCAGGTTGGGATCGCCGAACGTGTGGAAGATGAGGTTGATCGTCGCCCCCGCGCCCACTGCCTGGTCGATCCTGGCCTCGATCTGCTCCAGCGTCAGTGTGGCCACGGCGGTCGTGGAGCCGGGCAGCTGGTAGGGATCATCGATGGGCAGGCCCAGCGGGCGCGAGCTCGTGAGACGACCCGTCAGCATGCCGGTGTCGGCCATCGCCTGCAGGACCGTGCTGTTCAAGGTTCCGCCCGGATAGGCGACGAAGCGCGCTCCCCTGGGCATGGCGTTGTTGGTGAGGAACGCAGTGGCGCCGGAGAGTTCCTGCTCCACGCCGGCCAGGTCGAGGGTCGTGAGGTTCGCGTGCGTCACCGTGTGGTTCCCGAGGTCCCAGCCCGCGGCGTACAGGTTCTTCAGTTGCGCGAGCGTCATCGTCTCCGGGTTGTCGGGACTGTCGACCTGCGACGTGATGACGTAGGAGGTGCCCACCATTCCCCGAGCCGCCATGACGGGGAACGCGTCCTTGTACACGGTCGCGTCGGCGTCGTCGAAGCTCATGATGACCGCCGGCGTCGCCCTGACCGCGAACCGCAGGTCGTCGAAACTGACCGACGCAGCCTGCGTGGCCGGAGCGCTGACTTCGACCCTGGCATAGCGCATGGGCTGACTCCAGGACGGAGTACCGGCCGGGTCTTGGCCGATGTAGGTCGGGACACCCGCCGGGCTGTTGCCCATGAAGCGCTTCGTGAAGTCCTCCTTGGCAAGACTGATGAAGTTCCAGCCGGGATGGATCGCCGTCCTGTTCGTGGCCCAGACGAACTGGTTCGTGAAGCTGCCGTCGGCGTCGGGCGACAGGCGCAGCCTGAACGTGAACCCGGAGATGGTCGGGTCGGAGTGCACGTAGACCCAGAAGCGGATGGCCAGGCCGTTCAGCATGCTCGACATGTCGAGGCCCGAGCCCAGGCTCTTCTGAGCGGTGACCGTCGTGGCCGGACTGCCAGTCGAAAGCTGCAGCGAGCCGCTCCCCTCCTTGACCTCGGTCGTATTGGCGGCGACAGTTCCCGCGCTGCCGACCCGGGTCCAGTCGGACGCGGTGTCGAAGCTCGAGATCTGCGTACCGGGATCCTTGATCAGGTTGGGCGGCAAGGGCGCCGCGACACGTATGTACACGGTCCTGGCCGCCTCGATGTTGCCGGCGTTGTCGGTCGACCAGTAGGCGACGTGGTGATCGCCCTCGCCGAGGGTCACCGCAAGCGGGCCCAGGCCGGGCGTCGTCACGGCTGCCGCCCCGTCGATGCTGTACGAGATGCTCGCGACGTTGGAGCCATAGGCGTAGCTGCCGATCACCGCATCCGCCGCGCTGAGGGTCAAGGTGACCGGCGCATTGTGGGGAAGCGTATCGACACCCAGGAGGGTGCTCGTGGGCGCGACGTTGTCGACGAGGAAGTGCATGGTGTTGTCCGCTTCGACGTTGCCGGCGGCGTCCACCGCGTGATAGACGAGCGTCGCGGGGCCTTCGGTGGGCACCGTCACGCTGGCGGAGGATCCGACCGCGGACCTCCACGTCGAGCCGCCATCGATGCTGTAGACGATCTCCTTGATGAGCGAGCCGCCGGACAGCAGGTCGGTCGCCGTCAGCGTGAGGCTACCGGTACCGCTGACCCACGCACCTTCGCTTCCGCTGCAGGTGGTCACCGGCGGCTGGAAGTCCGTCATCACGACCGGCGTTTCGGAGTTGCCCGCGTTGTCCACCGAGTGATAGCTCAGGGTGTGCGGGCCTGAAGGCACGGTGAACGGGGCCACGTAAGGGGTCTCGCCCGCGCCGTCGAGGTTGTAGGTGGTCGTCTTCACGCCGGACACGTTGTCGACGGCGTGGAGCGACACGATGCGTCCTCCGCCTGAGTCCGCGTCGGTCTGCGCCGTGGTCGTCGGCGCCCAGCGGTCGTTCTGCACCAGCATGGTGGCATCGCTGTTCAGGCTGTAGAGCTTCGAGATGGTCACGACCGGGACGCCGAGCTGCTTGAGGTAGGCGCAGATCGTGGCCAGGTCGTCCTTGCTGACCGTGTAGCCCGACGAGGTGGTGCCGGCGGCCGAGACGTCGTGGAAGATGAGCTCGATCGGGGCGCCCTTGGCGATGGCCTCGTCGATGCGCCCCTCGACGGCGGCCACACCGCCGGCCGGGATGCTGCCGGTGCCGTTGATCAGCAGGCCGGCGTCCCAAGAGGGGATCACGAAGGGGTTGTCCATGGGCAGCGCTTGCAGCGTATGTGTGCTCAGCGCCGTGATCGTCGTGCCGCTCAGCATGCCGGTGTCGTGCATCGCCTGCAGCACGGTGTCGTTGTACTGGCCGTCGACGTAGGCCACCTGGCGCGCGGCGCGCGGCATGCCGTTGTTCTCGAGGTAGGTCTCACACTGGGTGAGCGCTGCCCTGGCTTCAGCCAGGGTCATCGAGGTCAGCTGGGCGCTGCTGTCCGAGTGGTTGCCGACGTCCCAGCCGGCGGCGTAGATCTCCTGCAGCTGGGCGAGCGTCATCTGGCCGGTCTTGCCGACGTCGCCGGAGTCGATGAAGGCGGTGCCGGGGAAGCCGGCGGCGCCGAGCACCGGGGCGGCGTTGGCGTACTGGCCACTGGTGCCGTTCTTGAAGCTGAGCAGCACCACGGGCTGGGCGACCACGCCGCAGCGCAGGTCGTCGAAGCTCGCCGTGGGCCGCTGACCCGAGGCGCCCACCAGCTGGATCCGGGCGCGGAGCATCGGCTCGGACCAGGATGGAGAGATCCCGCCTGACGCGGTGCTCGCGAAGTCGCTCTGCGCCAGGGTGAACAGGTTCCAGCCCTTCTTCAGGCTGGAGGCAGACCCCGTCCACATGAAGAAGCGGCCCATGCTGTAGGTGATGCCGGGGTTGGTGACCGGCGAGACCTGCAGCTTCACCGCCGAGACGGTGGCGGGGTCCGCGTCCAGATAGACCCACAACCGGATGCGGCCGCTCGACATGTCGAGGGAGGCGAGGTTCTTCTCGACCGTGACGGTGCCGCCGCCCGCGGTGGGCTGTAGCTGCAGGGCGCCTGTGCCTTCACGGTAGTGGACCGTGTTGGCCGTCGCGGTGCCGCCGGTGATCGCAGCCCAGCTCGCGAAGTCCGTGTCGAAGCTGGAGATCTGCGTCCCGGGGGTCGGGAGCAGGTTGGGCGACAACGCAGCGGTCACGTTGACCGTGCCCGTGCTCATCCCGTAGATGCCCCAGGGGTCGCCGCCGGTGGCGCGGTAGTAGACGAACACGCGGTAGCCGCTGTCGACCGGCACGTCGAGAGTAACGCTGTCGGAGTAGCCGGCGGTGCCGTCGGCGGCGTGGATCTTGCCCACGTACCAGCCGTTCCCGGGGCTGACCACCCAGATGCTGAACTCGCCTGTGCCGACCGTCTGGTTGGTCGTCCAGGTGACGGGCAGGGAGCTGCCCTGCGCCTGGCTGCCCGTGCCCGTGGGGGCGGTGACTGTGATCGCGTTGAAGCCGGCCGCGATCACATCGACCGTCCCTGAGGAGTAGCCGTAGATGCCCCAGGGGTCGCCGCTGGTGGCGCGGTAGTAGACGAACACGCGGTAGCCGTTGTCGACCGGCACGTTCAGGTCGACGCTGTCGGCGTAGCCGGCGGTGCCGTCGGCGGCGTGGATCTTGCCGCCGTACCAGCCGTTTCCGGCGCTGACCACCCAGATGCTGAACTCGCCGGTTCCCACCGCGGCGTTGGTCGTCCAGGTGACGGGCAGAGAGCTGCCCTGCGCCTGGCTGCCCGTACCGGTGGGGGCGGTGACACTGATGGCGTTGAAGCCGGCCGCGGTCACGTTGACCGTGCCCGAGGAGGAGCCGTAGATGCCCCAGGGGTCGCTGCTGGTGGCGCGGTAGAAGACGTAGACGCGGTAGCCGCTGTCGACCGGCACGTTCAGGTCGACGCTGTCTGTGTAACTTGCAGTGCCGTCGGCGGCGTGGATCTTGCCCACGTACCAGCCGTTGGCCGGGGAGACCACCCAGAGGCTGAACTCGCCGCTAGCCACACTGGCGTTGGTCGTCCAGGTGACGGGCAGGGAGCTGCCCTGCGCCTGGCTGCCCGTACCGGTGGGGGCGGTGACGGTGATGGCGCTGAAGGAGGCCGTCACGTTGACCGTGCCCGTGCTCATCCCGTAGACGCCCCAAGGGTCGCCGCTGGTGGCACGGAAGTAGACGTAGACGCGGTAGCCGGTGTCGGCCGGCACGTTCAGAGCGACGCTGTTCACGTAGCCGGAGGTGCCGTCGGCGGCGACGATCTTGCCGACGTACCAGCCGTTGCCCGGGCTGACCACCCAGATGCTGAACTCTCCGGAGCTCACCGTGGTGTTGGTCGTCCAGGCGACGGGCAGAGAGCTGCCCTGCGCCTGGCTCGTCGTGCCCGTGGGGGCGGTGACGGTGATGGTAGACGGCGCGGCGGCGCCGGCCGTTGCCGGCGCGAGGATCGCCCATCCGAGGATCATCGACAACGCGCACAGAAGCACGCCGATGCGCAGAGCCGAAAAGCCGAGCCGCCGTGGTTCGAATGCGATGGTCTTGCCGAAGAACTCGTTGCCCTGGGTGTTCACTGCGATCCTCCAAAAAGTATCAGTAGCTGGGAGACCGGCCGCGGGGGGATGGTTCTCCGGTCGCGCGCGGCTCCTCACGAAGCGCGCGCTCAATAGGCCCTTCAGATGGTCGTGACTGCCGCCGTCTGCTGCGACCCTTGGATCGCGAGGCGGTCTGACCGGCGACGATGCTGGGCTCGCCGGTCTTGCGCGTGAGTGTCGTGCGTGTGCTCGTCGTACGCGTGCCGCAGGCGCTGCGTCGTCAGGTCGTCGAGGCGACGACGGTCCCCGGTGCGGCGGTCGTGCAGAACGCCCGGCGGCAGCTGGTCGACGTACTCGTCGGGCTGCGCCTGGATGTACGGCTCCCACACGAAGGGGCGCGGGAACACGCCGGAGTGGCACACCAGATCGTCGACGTACTTGATCACTCGAGCCGGGTTGCCGACGACGACCGTTCCGGCCGGCACGTCGTGGGCGACCACGGATCCCGCGCCGACGAGCGCGTTCTCGCCGATCTTGACCCCCGGGAGGATCGTCGAATTGGCGCCGATGCGGGCGCGCGCTCCCACCGTCGCACCACCCTTGCAGTCCTTGTAGTGGGGGCAGTTCATGGGGTGGGGGTCGTCCGTGAAGACGACGTTGGGACCGACGAACACGTCGTCCTCGATCGTGACCAGCTCGAGGAAGCACCCCGAGTGGATGCGCACGCGGTTGCCGATGCGGTTGCCGAACTCCAGGACCGCGTTGGTGCCGATGGAGACGTCGTCGCCGACGACGTTGTCCTCGCGGATGGAGGCGCCCTGGCCCGTCTGCAGCCGGTCGCCGAAGACGCTGCCGGCGTAGATCGTGGTGAACGGCCGGATCACGGCGTGTGCCCCGATCCGCAGCGGCAGGTCGCCGGCCTCGGCGCCGCGAGGCGGCTTGCCCAGGATCGCCGGCGGCTCGATGCTGATGCCTTGTCCCAGCTCCACGCCCGGTGCGATGTCGACGTTCGGCGCGACGATCGACGCGAGCGCCGGCGGGCGGGCGGCGGGACTAGACATGGTCGTACATGGTCGGAGCTTCGATCTGCTCGAGGCGCCCGCCGTTGCGGAGCGAGAGCTCGGCGGCCTCGAGCGAGGCCACGACGCTCAGGCCCGCCAGACCGTCCGTGATGGGCTTCTCCCCGGACTGGATGCAGTCCAGGAAGTGCGTGGCCTCGGTGAACAGCGGTTCGGCGCTCGAGAGCTTCGGGCTGAGGATGTCCCCGGTCCGGTACGACAGCTGGAACTCGCCGAACGTCTCCGGGTCCTTGAAGCTGACGCCGTGGTCGTAGAGCTTGACCTTCTCGACGCTCTCCGTGTCGTCGTACAGCAGCATCTTGCGGCTGCCCACCACGACCGTGCGGCGCAGCTTCACCGGCGACAGCCACGAGACCTCGACCGAGGCCACGATCCCCGAAGGGAAGCTGAGGTTGACGAAGGCCACGTCGGGGTTGTCGCAGGTCACGCAGCCGCGCCCCGTCGCGATGACGCTGCTGGCGGTCTCGCCGAGCCAGTAGTGGAGGATCGACAGGTCGTGCGGAGCGAGGTCCCAGACCACGCTGGCGTCCTTCTGGTGCAACCCCAGGTTGACGCGCGAGGAGGTGACGAAGTGGATGTCGCCCAGCTCGCCGGCATCGATGAGCTCCTTCACCTTGCGCACCGGAGGGCTGAACACGAACGTGTGACCCACCATCAGGGTGAGGCCACTCTGGGCCGCCAGCTCGACGAGGTCCACGGCTTCGTCGGCGGTGGCCGTCATCGGCTTCTCGACGAACACGTGCTTGCCGGCCAGCAGAGCGGCCCTGGCCAGCGGGTGGTGCGTGGTGATCGGAGTGGCGATGACGACGGCGTCGACCGCGTCATCGTCCAGGACCTCCTGGAGCTCGGTGGTCGCGCTCACGGATGGATAGCGCAGGCACGCACGGTCCAAAGCGTCGCGACGCTGGTCGCACACCCACTTGACGGTAGCCCGAGGCAACTCCATGTAGTTGCGCAACAAGTTCGGGCCCCAATACCCGTACCCGATGATAGCGATGTTCGTCATCATCAACCCCCCTCTTCTCTCATTACCCCTTCGGCCGGTACTCTCAGCTATGTCGCCCGCACGTCATGGCTGAACCGGCACGAAGAAGTCCTTGTGCCCTGGATGGGCCTCAAAACGCTGACTCTCCTAGACGACCTCCCCCAGGCTCTCGACCACGTACTCGATCTGGTCGCGCGTGAGCTCCGGAAACATGGGGAGCGAAATGATGCGGCTGGTGAGGTCCTCGGCGGCGGGGAAGTCCCCCGCGACGTTGCCCAGATGTGCGTAGGCCGGCTGGAGGTGCAGAGGGATGGGGTAGTGGATGCCCGTGTCCACCCCGACCTCGCCGAGCCTTGCGCGCACGTCGTCCCGGTCGTCGACCTTGATCACGTACAGGTGGTAGACCGCCTCGACGTCCGGAGCGCACCTGAGCGTCTCGACGCCGATGTCGCTGAGCAGTTCGTCGTACATGCCGGCCGCGGCACGGCGCGCGGAGTTCCACGCGGGCAGGTGCCGGAGCTTGACGTCCAGGAGGGCCGCCTGCAGGTTGTGCAGCCGGTCGCAGTAGCCGATCACCTGATGCGTGAACTTGTCCGCCTGCCCGTGGTTGCGGTAGAGGCGCACGGTCTTGGCGACCTCGGGATCGGAGGTCGTGACGGCGCCGCCGTCTCCCAGCGCCCCGAGGTTCTTGCCCGGATAGAAGCTGAACGCGGCGGCGATGCCGAAGGACCCCACCGTGCGGCCCTTGTAGCGCGCGCCGTGCGCCTGGCAGGCGTCTTCGACGACTACCAGTCCGCGGCGCGCCGCGATCTCCATGATCGCGTCCATGTCCGCCGGCTGCCCGTACAGGTGCACCGGGAGGATGGCTCTCGTCTTGTCGGTGATCGCCGGCTCGATGCGCTCGGGATCGATGAGCGCCGTGTCGGCCTGGCAGTCGACGAAGACGGGCGTGGCTCCGAGGTGGCTGACCGCCTCGGCGGTCGCGATGAAGGTGTTGACGGGCACGATGACTTCGTCGCCGGGACGCAACGCCTGCCGCCAGCAAGGCCAGCTTGACCGCGTCGGTGCCCGAGCTCACGCCGATCGCCTGCTCGCACTCGCAGAACGCGGCGAACGAGCGCTCGAAGGCCTCGAGCTCGGGGCCCATGCTGTAGGCCGCCCGATCCGATCACCGACCAGATGGCCGGTTCGTACTCGTCCCTCAAGTCCGCGGACTGCCGCTTCAGGTCCACGAACGGGACGTGCATGGTCTCACGCGCAACGTTTGCAGAGCGCGCTGTACCGCCGCTCCCTGTGCCCACAGAATCCAACTTGTGCCCCTCTCTCTTCTCTCCGGACAAAGGATACCCGAACAGTCCCCAAATTGTAGGCCGTACCATGTACCCCGGGGGGAAATGGCGTTGCCTCGCTGGACGACCCGGCAGGAAACCCCGTGCGTGCGTCGAGCCTACCCGCCGGCACCATCCCCGGAACCGTCAACGCGTGGCGGCGCTGTAACCAGTCCTGGCTACAGGATGATGTCGATAGCCTCGATGGAGGTCGCCCTGCCGCCGTCGGCGGAGATGAGCGCCGCGTCGAGGCGCACGGGACCCTCGGCGACCTCGAACGCCTGCGGCAGCTCGGTCGTGAACCGCCGCAGGATGATGTCGGTGCGCACGCCGATCACCGAGTCGCGCGGGCCCGTCATGCCGACGTCGGTCATGTAGGCGGTGCCGCCGGGGAGCACGCGCGCGTCGCTCGTCTGCACGTGCGTGTGCGTGCCCAGAACGGCGGTCACGCGGCCGTCCAGGTAGTGCCCCATGGCCACCTTCTCGCTGGTCGCCTCGGCGTGCAGGTCGACGACGATGGTCTCGGCGAGCCCCTGCGCCTCCTCGACCAGGCGGTCGACGATGCGGAACGGCGACATGCCCGTCTGCAGGAAGAGCTCGCCGGCGAGGTTGATGACGGCGACCTCGGAGCCGTCCGCGGCCGGCCGCACCGTGAGGCCGCGGCCGGGCGCTCCCGGCGGGTAGTTGGCCGGCCGGACGATGCGCTCGTCCGTTGCCAGGAATGGATACACTTCCCTCTGCCGCCAGACGTGATTGCCGGTGGTGAGGACGTCCGCGCCGCCGGCCAGCAGGCGCTCGGCGATCTTGCGAGGTGATGCCGGCGCCGTTGGCCGCGTTCTCGCCGTTGACGATGACGAAGTCGACGGCGTTGTCCCGGCGAAAGCCCGGGAGCCAGCGCAGCAGCGCCTCCCGCCCGGGCTTGCCGAACACGTCGCCGACAAAGAGGATATTCATAGGGTCAGTCTACCCGACGGCCCTCGACGACCAGCTCAGTACGCCCCACGCTTCTGCAGCACCGCGGGCACGGTCTGCAGCAGCAGCTTGACGTCCCAGCTCAGGCTCCAGCCGGTGACGTACATGTAGTCGAGCTTGACCATCTCCTCGAAGGGGATGTCGCTGCGCCCCAGCACCTGCCAGAGGCCGGTGATGCCGGGGGTGATGTCGAGCCGCTTCTGCGTCCAGCCGCGGCACTGCTTGGCCTCCTCGACCCACAGCGGACGGGGGCCGACCAGGCTCATGTCGCCCTTCATGACGTTGAGGATCTGCGGCAGCTCGTCGAGGCTCCAGCGACGCAGCCAGTTGCCGGACCGTGTGACGCGTGGATCTTCGTACATCTTGAACAGCGGGCCGTCGTCGCAGTCGTTCTCGTCGGCGAGGGCCATGCGCTGCCTCTCGGCGCCGACGCACATCGAGCGCAGCTTGAGGATCATGAAGGTCTTGCCACCCCGCCCCATGCGCTCCTGCCGGTAGAACACGGGGCCGCGCGAGTCGAGCTTGACGACGACGCTGAGCACCGCGAGCACGGGGAGGATGACCACGCAGAGCAGGCCGCCCGCCACGAGGTCGAAGCCCCGCTTGACCGCCATGTTGAAGCGGCTGAGCTCGACGTGGGCGACGTCGAGCAGCGGGATGCCCTCGACGTCGTCCACGACCGCCCGCGAGCTCACGACCTCGAAGAGCCGCGGCACGATGTTGACGCGCACGCCGGAGTCGGCGCAGGCGCGCACCACGCGCAGGAAGTCGTTGTGGCGCGCCTTGGAGAAGGCCACGATGACGCGGTCGACGCGCTTGTCGGCGACGACGCGCGGGAGGTCGGCGAGCGAGCCGAGGATGCGCAGGTGCGCGCCGCCGTTGCCCTTCGGGCGCGCCTCCCCGTCGTCGAGGAAGCCGACCAGGTGCATGCGGTACTCGGCGTGCTTGCCGATCTTGGCGGCGAGGGTGTGCCCGACCTCGCCGGCGCCGATGATGAGCACGCGCTCCTGGAACGCGGCGCTCGACCACACCGTGATCCGGCACAGCCAGCGAGCGGCCGGCACGAGGACGACGGCCAGCGCCCAGAAGGCGATGAGCGTCGGCACCGGCGCCAGCGAGCCGGCGACGAAGACCATCCCCACCAGCATGGCCCAGGCGGCGGCGGTCAGCGCCGTGAGCCCGCCGAGCGACTCCGACAGGTTCCTGCCCCCGACGCTGCGCCCCGGCTCGCGGTACAGGCCGAAGGCCCACAGGACCGCGAGCCAGTACGGCGTGAAGAGCATGAACAGGAGGATGCCGCCGTGCGGGTCGTACTCGAAGGGGGAGATGAGCCTGCTGACCACGGGCACGTCGTCGAACGCCCCGGCCACCCACACGGCGAGGGCGGAGGCCGCCAGCAGGGCCACGGCGTCCGCGCCCACCGTCGCGCCGACACGCAACCGGGACGGTCGTGCCCTCCTCGTGCGTGCGGAGACGGCAGGCGCCGCCTCAAGCTCGGAGTACAGTTTGCTCTCCCCTCTCACTGCCACTCGTGCGATGTCGGTAGCATCGACAAGCGTGCGTGGCACTGGGAAGGGATATTCGTCCAGGCGCGTCCCCGCCAAGGCCCCCACCCACCGATCGCAGCACGTCGAAAGTTTGCCCGCTTTCGCCCCTGAGACTACCTGATGAAGGGGGTGAGGAACACCCGGTCAGCGCGCCTCACTGTAGCCAGTCTTGACTACGGCGCGACCTCATGAGCCCGTACCCGAGAGGGCTCCCTCCCGCCGGCGGACGGCGCCGCGTCTCATCGCTCCGGCCATTTGCCGTCGGCATCTCCAGAGACCAGAAGAAGCCGTAGCTCTGTGACTGCCCCGTGTCGGGCATCGGGGAGTCGGATCAAGTGGTCGGCGTGCTCCCCTCCGCCCACGCGATGAGGTTGAAGCAGTGTGCCTCAGTCCGATGAGGCGGACGCTACCGCGGCGAAGTCCGCGCGGCGATGGAACGTACCACGCGTGGGGCGGTCGCTCCGTCCCACAGCTCGGGGATGGCGCGCGTACCTCTCGATTCGTCGGCCGCCCGGCACGCCGCAGCGACGAGCTCCTCACGCCCACGAGGCACGAGTCTGTTGGTCCCGCACGTGATGGTGATCGGCCGCTCCGTATTCGGCCTGACCGTCAGGCACGGCACGCCCAGATAGGTGCTTTCCTCCTGCAGCCCACCTGAGTCGGTAATGACCAGGCGCGCAGAGTCCAGAAGTGCGATGAAGTCTAGGTATCCCAGAGGGTCCAGGAGCGTCACTCGCCCGGACAGCGCCGAGAGCATGCGCTCGTCGAGGTTCTGGCGGGTACGCGGGTGAACGGGGAATACGACCGGCAGAGTGCTTCCGATCTGGCGCAATCCCTCAAGGACCTCTCGAAGATCGCCCGGGTCGTCGACGTTGGACGGTCGGTGGAGTGTGACAAGCGCGTAGCCCGCGACCGCCAGGCCCATGCGGGACACTATGGGGCGCGCGCGAGCCTTGGTGAGGTGCTGCACGAGGGTGTCAATCATGACGTTGCCAACGAACTCGATCCTCGCCTGGTCCACACCCTCCTTGCGCAGGTTGTTGTCCGCATCCCGAGAGGGCGTCAGCAACAGGTCGGCCAGCCCGTCGGTGACCAAGCGGTTAATCTCCTCAGGCATAGTGCGGTCCCATGAGCGCAGACCCGCCTCTACGTGCGCCAC
>CAWAUK010000039.1:0-22186 GCA_963784975.1 uncultured Thermoleophilia bacterium
CCGACGCGGCCCGCATCGGCAACGTGGCGCGCCGCATCGTCGCCACGTTCGAGCAGGGCAACAGCGTCTGCGCGGTCGTGAGCGCCCGTGGCGACACCACCGACGAGCTCCTGGAGCTCGCCCGCGAGATCACCCCAAACCCGCCCGAGCGCGAGATGGACATGCTCCTCTCCGCCGGCGAGCGCATCAGCTGCGCGCTGCTCGCCATGGCGATCCACCGCCTCGGCTACGACGCCGTGAGCCTCACGGGTTCGCAGGCCGGCATCGTCACCGACACGGTGCACATGAAGGCGCGCATCCTCGACATCCACCCGGCGCGCGTCCAGGAGGCCATGGACGCCGGCAAGATCGTGCTCGTCGCCGGCTTCCAGGGCGTGTCCACGGATAGGAACGTGACGACGCTCGGCCGCGGCGGCTCGGACACGACGGCCGTGGCCCTGGCGCACGCGCTCGAGGCGGCCGTCTGCGAGATCTACACGGACGTCGACGGCGTCTACACCGCCAACCCGAGCCTGGTGGCGAAGGCGCGCAAACTGGACACCATCTCCTATGACGAGATGCTCGAGATGGCGGCCAGCGGCGCGCAGGTGCTCGCCCTGCGCTCGGTCGAGTACGCGCGCAAGTACGACATCCCCATCCACGTGCGCTCCAGCTTCACGGACGCGGAGGGCACCTGGGTCACCGACGGAGGCCATGGCATGGACACCGAGCAGCAGCTGGAACAGCCCATCATCAGGGCGGTCAGCTACACCACCGACGAGGCCAAGGTCACGCTGCGCGGCGTCCCCGACCGGCCGGGCGTCGCGGCGCGCGTCTTCACCGCGCTGGCCGACGCCCACGTCAACGTCGACACGATCATCCAGAACACCAGCGAGAGCGGCCACAGCGACATCTCCTGCACCATCCCGGTCGAGGACGTCCCGGCCGCCGACAAGGCGCTCAAGGAGATCGTCAAGGAGCTGGGCGCGCGCGAGTACGACACCGACGCGTCCATCGCCAAGATCAGCCTGATCGGCGCCGGTATGCGCAGCCACCCTGGCGTCGCCGCCAAGATGTTCCAGACGCTGGCCGATCTCGACATCAACCTGGACATGATCGGCACCTCGCCCATCAAGATCTCGTGCGTGATCGAGAAGAAGTACGTGGACCAGGCGGTGCGCGCCCTGCACACCGTGTTCGACCTCGACGAGGACTCGGTCAGCCACGAGCCCGTGGACCGGGGAAGCATCTGATGGCGGCCACGGAGTACACGGTCGCCATCGCCGGCGCCACCGGCGTGGTGGGCGGCACCGTGCGCGCGATCCTCGAGGAGCGGGCGTTCCCCGTCGGGGAACTGCGCCTCCTCGCCAGCGCGCGCTCCGCGGGCCGTAGCCTGTCCTTCAACGACGCCGAGATCGAGGTGCAGGAGCTCGGCCCGGGCTCGTTCGCCGGCGTCGATCTCGTCTTCTTCGCCGCCGGCGGCTCGGTGAGCAAGGAGTTCGTGCCGCAGGCCGTCGCGGCCGGCGCCACCGTCATCGACAAGTCGAGCATGTTCCGCCAGGACCCCGGCGTACCCCTCGTCGTGCCCGAGGTCAACGCCGACCGCCTGGCGGAGCACACCGGCATCATCGCGACGCCCAACTGCTCCACCATCCAGATGGTCGTCGCGCTGAAGCCCATCTACGACGCCGCCGGCATCGAGCGCGTCGTCGTCAGCACCTATCAGGCGGTCTCCGGCAGCGGGCAAGGCGGCATCGCCGCGCTGGCCGCACAGGCCGGCCAGTGGGCCGCCGGCGAGCCGGTCGAGCAGCGGTTCTACCCGTACCAGATCGCCTTCAACGTGCTGCCGCACATCGACAGCTTCCTGCCCTCCGGCAGCACCAAGGAAGAGCAGAAGATGGTCGACGAGACCGTCAAGATCTTCGCCGACCCGGACCTCAAGGTGACGGCCACCTGCGTGCGCGTGCCCGTCTTCGGCGCGCACAGCGAGGCCGTGAACGTCCAGACCAGGCGCAAGCTGAGCGCCGCGGAGGCGCGAGAGCTCCTCGCCGCGGCGCCCGGCGTCGTCGTCGTCGACGATCCGGCAGAGCTGCAGTACCCCATGCCGCTGCCGGCCGAGGGCGAAGATCCCGTGTACGTCGGGCGCATCCGCGAGGACGCGACCATCGCCAACGGGCTCGACCTCTGGGTCGTCTCCGATAACCTGCGCAAGGGCGCGGCGCTCAACGCGGTGCAGATCGCCGAGGAGCTCATCGCGCGCGGGCTCCTGTGAGCCCCGCAGGCTGCGGTGAGCCAAGCGAACCCCGTGAGCCGCCGACTGCCGTTCGCGGCGCGAGTATACTGACGCCCTAGCCGTGCCGCACTCGAAGGCCTTTCGCCGAGGAACCATCCATGTCTGAACCCACCAGCGAGACCGGCGCCGACGTCTACGACGTCGTCATCGTCGGCGCCGGCCCCGCGGGCCTGACGGCCGGCATCTACTGCAGCCGCGGCCGGCTCAAGACCGCTATCCTCGAGCGCAACATGGCCGGAGGCCAGATCGCGCTCACCGACCTCGTCGAGAACTACCCCGGCTTCCCCGAGGGCATCTCGGGCTTCGATCTCTCGCAGAAGATGAAGGAGCAGGCGGAGAAGTTCGGCGCCGAGACGCGGGAGATCGAGGGCGTGAGCGAACTGCGCACAGACGCGGTGGGCTGCTACGTCGTCGTCACCGATCGCGAGGAGCTCCGCACGCGCGCGGTCATCCTCGCCCCCGGCGTCGAGCCGCGGCGCTCGGGCATCCCCGGCGAGGCAGAGTTCATCGGCCGAGGCGTGAGCTGGTGCGCCACCTGCGACGGCGCCCTCTACCGCGGCCGCACGGTGGCCGTCATCGGCGGCGGTGACTCCGCCGTCGAGGAGGGCATGTTCCTCACCAAGTTCGCCGAAAAGGTCTACCTCGTGCACCGGCGCGACGAGCTGCGCGCGGCCCCCATCGCCCAGGAGCGCGCCTTCGCGAACCCCAAGTTCGAGTTCGTCTGGGACTCGATCCCGAAGCGCATCGACGGAGCCCAGATGGTCGAGGACCTCGAGGTCGAGAACGTCAAGACGGGTGAGTTGCGCAAGCTGCCGGTCAACGGGGTGTTCATGTACATCGGCCAGATCCCCAACACCGCCTGGCTCAAAGACACGGTCCAGCTGGACGAGTACGGCTACATCGTCACGGACGAGCTGCTGCGTACGGAGCTGCCGGGCGTGTTCGCCTGCGGCGACGCCCACGCCAACCCGCTCAAGCAGATCGTCATGGCGGTAGGCGAGGGAGCACTCGCCGCCGTGCAGGTCGGGCGCTACCTCGACCAGCTGGACGACCCCCCGGAGGGGGCGAAGCAAGCGGCCGGCGAAGGCGCCGCCGCGGCAGGCACACAACGATGACGTACGCGCCGCGGCGCGCTACGCTGGGGCGCACCGGCGCTGCCGTCGCCCAGACGAGCAATCACTGACAGGAGGACGTACGTGGACGCTGTCTCGCAGGAAAACTTCGAAGCCGAGGTCATCAAGGCGCGCGGCAAGGTCCTGGTCGACTTCTGGGCCGAGTGGTGCGGCCCCTGCCGCATGATCGGCCCGGTGCTCGAGGAGATGGCGGGCGACTATCCGGACGTCAAGTTCGTCAAGCTCAACGTGGACGAGGCGCCGGCCGTGGCGCAGCAGTTCAACGTCATGAACATCCCGACGATCCTGGCGTTCGACGCCGGCGAGGCCAAGCACCGCATCGTCGGCGCGATGCCCAAGGCCAAGCTCGTCGAGGAGCTCGGAGCCTTCCTGGGCTGAGCCCGCGCCCCTGGCCGAGCCGAGGCCGAGCACTGGACTGCGCCGCGCCCGAGCACTGGACTGCGCCGCGCCCGCCGCGACACGCTCCGCCAGGCCTCGCCATCCTTCCGCTTCGACGGCCGCCGTCACCGCACGCGGGCGGGCGCTGCGGCCGTACAAGGTATGTCGCAACGGCACTGGCGACACCGGTGACGCCATCCGTGGCGTCATTGGTGACGCCGCCCGTGGCGTCATCGGGACGCCATCCATGACGTCGTGGGTGTCGCCGGCCGTGGCGTCATTGGTGACGCCGCCCGTGACGTCATGGGTGACGCCGCCTGTGGCGTCATGGGTGACGCCATCCGTGGCGTCATCCGTGGCGACACCGGTGACATCGGTCCGATACGCACATACGTCTCCCCGGCGCCCTGATCGTCTCCCTCTCACTCGGCGCCAGAGTCGCATACCATCCCCTGAGCGCCCCGGGAGGAGACACGGATTCACCCCACATCATCGCTATCACCGAGCTCCGGCGGCACACGTCGAGCGTCATCGACGGCCCTGTGGCGGACGGCGTGCCGGTGTTCGTCACGCAACGGGGCTATGTGGCGGCTGTGATCCTGTCTCAGGCCGTCTTCAACAGGCTGGCGACGGGCGAGCGACTGACGTCCCAACCAGGCGGATCGTGCGACGGCGCGGTCGGCACGAGCGTTCCGCATGGAGCAGGTATCGAGTCCTTTGGACCCTTGCCGCGGGGCACGTTGTTCGAGACGCCGTGGAATCTCGTCGATGCTGAGACGGCGGCGTTCTTCATGGAGGATGGAATCCCTGTGAAGCCACACCTCCGGGGATGGACCAGGACCAGCCCGGACGACGAAGAGATTGGGTCGGGGCCTGAGGCAGGCCGACTGCTCGGAGGATGACGTCCGTTGGGCAGGCCGGCGGCTGGGAGGACGGCGTCGGTGGCAGGTCGGCGGCCGGGCGGCGGCGTCGGTGGCAGGTCGGCGGCCGGGCGGCGGCGTCAGTAGGGCAGGCCGGCGTCGGCGCAGAGCTGCGCCAGGCTCACGGCCTTCAGGCCCTTGGCCTTCAGGCCCTTGAGGACGGCCGGGAGGGCCGCGTCGGTGTTCCACTGCGTGTGGAACACGACGATCGCTCCCGGCCTGGCGGCGGCGAGAGCATTGGCGGCGACCTGCGATGCGGAAAGGCCGCGCCAGTCGCCGGCATCGCCGTTCCACATCACGACGTAGCGGTAGCCCTCGTGGCCGGCCGCCTTGACCGTGGTCGCCGTCTGCGACCCATACGGCGGCCGGAAGAACGGCTGGGGGATCGCCTTGCAGGCTTTCCACCAGGCGTCGGCGTTGCGGTCCAACTGGCTCACCTGCTCCGAGTACGAGATCGTGCTGAAGTCCGGGTGGTCGTAGCTGTGGTTGCCGATGGTCTGGCCCTGCTCCACGGCGAGCTTGGCCATCTCGGGATACTTGTCGATGCTCTGCCCCGTGCAGAACCACGTCCCGAGCTGGTCGTGCGCGTAAAGCTCGTTCATCAGGCTGCGCCAGGCGTAGCCCGAACCGCCGTCGAAGGTGAGGGCCACCTCGTTGCCCGCTGCCGGCAGGCTGGTGAGGATGCGCGCCTTGACCGGGTGCACGCAGGCGATCGAGGCGCGCTCCTCGGTGACGTTGCCGGCCGGGTCGGTAGCGCGGACGCGCAGCCAGTAGGTGCCGGGGCCGAGCGCTTCGCCGCCCACTTTGGGGATCTGCCACTTGACCGTGACGCGACCCGACGTCTTGGCCGGCGCTCCCTGCGCGCCGACCGGCTCGCCGAGGACGTCGACCACCGCCCACCGCACCGTCACGCCGTCCTGCGCGGGCGCCGCGAAGGAGAACGTCAGAGTGCCGGTTCCGTCGGTGCGCTCGGGAGCGGCCTTCGCGGTCGTCACCTCGGGCGGCGTCGTGTCGATGCCGACCTTGACCGACGCGGCCACGTCGCCACCAGCGAGCGGCCTCGCCTCGACCGTGTGCAGGCCGTCGTTGCTGTGGTCCGCGGGGCCGCGGACGTGCACGCGCTTGCCCTCCTGCCAGGCGCCGCCGTCGATGCGCCAGCCGGCGGCGACCGGCTTGCCGGCGGCGTCACGGAAGCGGAGCGTGACCGGGCCGTTGTGCCAGAGGTCTTCGGCGCCGACGATGCGCAGCGAGCCGTTGGCGGTGGTCGCGGCGCCTGAGCCGGCCTGACCGCCTGAGGCGCCGGCCGGCCACGGCAGCCCGAAGTGGTCGAACCAGGGGCCGGCCACCGCAAGGGCTAGCGCGGCGAAGAGCACCACGATCACCACGACCATGACGATGATGCGGCGCCGGCGCCGACGCTGGCGGCCCTCGTCGCGCTGGACCCTGTAGTACGTCGGGGGCGGCGAGCTCACGCCCGTTCGAGCCGAAGCCCAGCGACGTCGTAGCTGAAACTCACGAGCCTGTCTGAGAAGGCGACGTCCATGCGCGCCTGGACCTCGACCGGCAGCACCTTGAAGCGGCCGCGGATGAGGTCCGCCTTCGGCGGCGGCACCGCGGCCGCCTGCAGCCAGTAGTCGAGGTCGATCGTGCGCCGCAGGCTCTCCTGCCGCCGCACGCTGAACCCGGCGCGCTCGACGATCTCCGTGAGCTCCTCGAGCCGGTAGTGCCGCCGGTGCGCCGGCTCGCGAAGACGGGCGATCTCGTTGAAGGCCTTGTCGGTCTCCTCGTCCACGACGGGGTCGAGCAGGACGATGCGCCCGCCCGCCGAGAGGACCCGCTGCAGCTCGGCCAGCGCCGTGGCCGGCTCGGGCAGCAGGTGGAACGCATTGCGGCTGACGACGAGGGTGAACGCCCCGTCCTTGTAGGGCAGCGCGTAGAGGTCGACGAGCGAGAAGGCGACGTTGACGAGTCCGAGCTCGGCGGCGAGGCGCTTGCCCTCCTCGAGCATGTCGGGCAGCTCGTCGGCGGCCTCAACCGCCGCCACGTCGGGCGCCACGGAGAACCCGGCCATGCCGGCGCCGGTGGCGTAGTCGAGCACGGTGTCGTGGGAAGTCGGACGAGCCAGGTCGACGAGCAGGTCGAGCGATGCGTCACGCATCTGTTCCACGGCTTCTCCCTTCGTCGCCGGCCGGCCCGGGATCGCGACCGGCCGGCCGTACAGTGTCCGTCTGGGTCGGGGCAGCCCGGCCCTCCCCTCGTCAGCCGTAGGTGACGGTGAAGATGGTACCCGTCACGCTGAGGCCGATACCGACCTCGTGGCCGTCGACCCTCGCCGTCTCGGTGTGGTCGCCGGCGGCCTCGGCGAGCGCGAACTCGCTGGCCAGCGTCTCGGCCATGATCGCGCCGCGGTGGCGCTCGGCCGGCGGGCGCAGCTCCTCCGGCACGGCCAGCTTCAGGCTGATGGTGTCCTCGATGCGCAGGTCGGCAGCCTTGCGCGCGAGCTGGACCGCATGGATGAGCTCGCGCGCCAGGCCCTCCTCGCGCAATGCGTCGTCGACGTCCGTCTTGAGGGCGACGACGCGGCCGGCATCGGTCTCGACCTGGTAGCCCTCCGGCGAGCCGGTCTCGATGAGGAGTTCCTCCTCGGCGAGACTGACCTCGCCATCCGGGAGGGCGACGACGGCGGCGCCGGCGCGCACGGCCGCGACCAGCGCGGCCGCGTCCGCCTCTTTGAGCGCCGCCTGCAGCGGCCCCAGACGCTTGCCCAGCTTGGGCCCGAGCAGCTTGAGATTCGGCTTGACGACGTACGCGACGAGCTCGTCCTCGCCGCCGACGAAGCGCAGGTCCTTGACGTTGAGCTCGTCGAGCACGACGTCGCGGAGCCGCTCGACCGCCCGGGCCTCGGCCTCGGGCAGCGCGAGCACGACCTCGGCCAGCGGCTGGCGCGTCTTGACGGCCGCGGCGTTGCGCGCGGCGCGGCCCATCTCGACGACGCGCCGCGCCGCCGCCATGTCGAACGACACGCCGGCATCGATGGCCTGCTCGTCCGAGACGGGCCAGGGGCACAGGTGCACGCTCTCCGGCGCCGAGACGTCGACCGCGCGGACCAGGTTCTGGTAGAGCTCCTCGGCGACGAACGGTGTGAACGGCGCGAGCAGCTTGGTCACCGTCACGAGCGCCTCGTACAGCGTGTGGTAGGCGGCAAGCTTGTCGGCGTCACCCTCGCTCTTCCAGAAGCGGCGGCGGCTGCGGCGCACGTACCAGTTGCTGAGGTCGTCGACGAACTGCTGGATGGACCGGCTGGTGCCGGTGGCGTCGTAGACCTCGAGGCCGGCGGTGACGTCCTGGACGAGCGAGTTGAGTTCGCTCACAAGCCAGCGGTCGAGGAGTGGCCGCTCCTCGACCGGCGACTCCTGCGCCGTCGGGTCGAACCGGTCGATGTTGGCGTAGAGCGTGAAGAAGCTGTAGGTGTTCCAGAGCGTGAGCAGGAACTTGCGCACGACCTCGTCGACCATCTCGGCGCTGAAGCGCCGCGCGCTCCACGGCTGCTGGCTAGAGAACAGGAACCAGCGGATCGCGTCCGCCCCCTGGTGGTCGAGGATGTCGTCGGGCTGCACGACGTTGCCCTTGCTCTTGCTCATCTTCTGGCCCTCGCCGTCCAGGATGTGCCCCAGGCAGAGCACGCGCTTGTAGGAGCTGCGGCCCTCTATGAGGGTGGCGATGGCGATCAGGCTGTAGAACCAGCCGCGCGTCTGGTCGATCGCCTCGGCGATGAAGTCGGCGGGGAAACGCTCGGCGAAGAGCTCCTGGTTCTCGAACGGGTAGTGCCACTGGGCGAACGGCATGGAGCCCGAGTCGAACCAGGCGTCGATGACCTCGGGGGCGCGGCGCATCCGGCCGCCGCACTCGGGGCAGGTGAGGACGACGTCGTCGACGTAGGGCCGGTGGAGTTCCAGATCCTCTGGAACGTGACCGGCCGCCATCTCCCTGAGCTCCTCGACGGAGCCGACGCAGTGCGTGTGGCCCTCCTCGCACCGCCAGATGGGCAGCGGCGTGCCCCAGTAGCGGTCGCGGCTGAGCGCCCAGTCGACGTTGCCGGCGAGCCACTCGCCGAAGCGCCCGGTCTTGATGTGCTCCGGGTGCCAGATCACGTCGTCGTTGGCGGCGATGAGCTGGTCCTTCATCGCCGTCGTGCGGACGTACCAGGTCGCCTTGGCGTAGTAGAGCAGCGCCGTGTCGCAGCGCCAGCAGAACGGATAGCTGTGCTCGTAGGGCTCGACGCCCAGCAGCAGGCCGCGCTCCTTGAGGTCGGCGGTGATGGCCGGGTCGGCGTCCTTGACGAAGACGCCGGCCCACGGCGTGATCTCGGGGACGAACTTGCCCTCGGTGTCGACGGCATTCACGACCGGCAGATCGTTCTCCATGCCGACGCGCATGTCTTCTTCACCGAAGGCGGGAGCGATGTGCACGATGCCGGTACCGTCCGTGGTGGTGACGTAGTCGCCGCCGATGACGAAGTGGGCGCGCTTGTCGGCGGTCATGAAGCCGAAGGGCGCCTCGTAGTCCAGGCCCAGCAACTCGGCGCCGGCGAACTCGCGCAAGACCTCGGCCTTCTTGCCGAGCACCTTCTCGACGAGGTCGCGCGCGAGCACGAAGCGCTCGCCGCGGCTCTCGACGAGCGCGTAAGTCACGTCCGAGCGCACCGCGGCCGCGACATTGCTGATGAGCGTCCACGGCGTGGTGGTCCAGACGGCGAGCGAGACGGGCTTGGGCTCGCCGTCGCCGGCCGCTGCGCCGCCGGGAGCAGTACTCGCAGCCTCACCGGTCACTCGCGCGGCGGCCTCCGCCGTGAGCGGGAAGCGCACGTAGATGGAGTCTTCGGTGACGTCCTTGTAGCCCTGCGCCACCTCGTGGCTGCTGATCGCGGTGCCGCAGCGCGGGCAGTACGGGACGACCTTGTGGCCCTGGTACAGCAGGTCCTTGTCCCAGATCTGGCGCAGGATCCACCAGACGGATTCGATGTAGTCGTTGGTGTAGGTGTAGTAGGCGTCATCCAGATCGACCCAGAAGCCGATGCGCTCGGTGAAGCGCTCCCACTCCTCGAGGTAGGCGGTGACGCTCTCGCGGCACAGCTCGTTGAACTCGGCGACGCCGTAGGCCTCGATCTGCCCCTTGCCGTTGATGCCGAGCCGGCGCTCGACCTCGAGCTCCACCGGCAGGCCGTGCGTGTCCCAGCCCGCCTTGCGCGGCACGCGGTAGCCGCGCATCGTCTTGTAGCGCGGGAAGAGGTCCTTGAAGATGCGCGAGATGACGTGATGCGCGCCCGGCCGGCCGTTGGCCGTGGGCGGCCCCTCGTAGAAGACGAAGATGGGGGCGTCGTCACGGCCCTCGAGGCTCTTCGCGAAGATGCCGTGCTCCTTCCAGAACGCGAGAATCCGGGCGTCGAGCGCCGGGAAGTCGACGCGCGCCGAGACGTCCTGGAACCGGGGCTGACTGTCGCTCACGAGACTCGCTTTCTGCCGCTTCTGGCCGGATTGCCGATTCTAGCAGACACGCGCCGCTCAACGGCCGCACTCCACGCCAGAGCCACCCCGGCAAGCCGCGGGCCGTGCGGGGCATAGGTGTGCGCTCTGGACACGTACGCCTGGGCGTACGTCTAACGGTACGAGCGTACGTTCGGACGTACGACTACGAGCACGACATACCTGCTCCCGTTCGAACGTCGGCGTCCATGTGGTGCGACAGACCGGCGGCCCGCCGTGCGGCGGCGTCGCGCGCCGCTCCAATGTAGACTCTCGCCATGACCGACCGCCCCGCCACCCGGGGCGCCGGCGCGGGCGCCGCGGGCGCGTCCGGCCCGCGCCTCCTCGCCCTCCTCGACTACGACGGCACCATGACGACGCACGAGTGCAACGAGATCGCGCTGCAGCCGTTCGTGGGCGACACGTGGTGGGAGCTGGAGGAGGAGTCCTACAACGACCGCATGAGCCACGCCGAGGTGTTCGATCGCCAGATCGGGCTGATCGAGGCGCCGCGGGCGGAGCTCATCCGGCGCCTGCTCGAGGTCGCGGAGCCCATGCCGGGCCTGCGCGGCTTCTTCACCGAGCTGCGGGCCCGCGGCGGCGAGTCCGCCATCGTCAGCGCCGGCATCCGTGAGGCGATCGAGGCGTTCTGGCGGCGGGCACAGCTGCCGCCGATGGAGCTCTTCGCCAGCGAGCTGGTCGGCGCCGGACCGGACGGCGGGCCGCCGTATCACCTGGAGTTCAGCGACGCGCTCGGCGACTGCCCGCGCTGCGGACCAAAGAGCTGCAAGGCGGCGATCCTGCATCGCCTGCGCCGCCCCGGGGACGTCGTGCTCGTGTTCGGCGACGGGCCGAGCGACGTCTGCCCCGCGCGCGAGGCCGACCTCGTCTTCGCGCGCGGTCACCTGGCCGAGCGGTGCGAGCAGGAGGGCCTCGAGTGGCGACCGCTGACCGACTTCGGCGGCGTGCTCGGCGAGGTGGACGAGTGGCTGGCGCGGCGATGAACGCGAAGAGCACGTCCCGGACGGGTGCGGCGAAGATGGCGGCGGCCGGTGCGGCGAAGATGGCGGCGGCCGGTGCGGCGAAGATGGCGCCGGCCGGTGCGGCGAAGATGGCGCCGGCCGGCGCAGCCGAGCCGGCGCTCCTCGGACCCGTCTCCCGGCCGGGCGGCGAGACGGCGCTGATCATCGCCGCCGCCGTCGCCTTCCAGGCCGTCGTCTGGGCCTTCCTCATCTGGCTGCTTCGGGCGAACGGCCCCTGGTATCACTTCTTCGACGTCTCGGACATCACCTTGTATCTCGACTACGCGCAGAAGGTGGCCGCCGGCCAGCGCGTCTACAAGGACTTCTCCTTCGAGTATCCGCCGCTCGCGCTTCCGCTGTTCACGCTGCCGCCCCACGCCGACGCGGCGGCGTACCCGAACTGGTTCGCCGCCGAGATGATCGTGCTCTGCTCGGCGGCGGCCGCGCTCACCGGCGCGACGGCGGCGGCGCTCTGGCGCGGCCTCAAGCGCCCGCTGGCCGCGGCCGGCGCCTACGCGGCCGCGGTCCTCGCCGCCGGCGCGATCACCGCCAACCGCTACGACGTGGCGGTGGCGCTCACGCTCGCCGCCTGCCTCTTCTTCCTGGCCCGGCGTCACACCACCGCTGCCGGCGCCGCGCTCGGCATCGGCGTGGCCCTCAAGCTCACGCCCGGCATGCTGCTCCCCCTGGCGCTGATCGTCGCCGAGACGCGCCGGCGGGCCCTCTACGCCCTCGCCGGCTTCCTCGTCTTCATGATCGTGCCGTTCCTGCCGTTCCTCGGCCGCTTCAACGGCCTGATCAACATCATCTCGTACCATTCGCGACGGCCGCTGCAGATCGAGAGCGTGCCGGGCACGCCCTACCTGATCGCCGGCGCGATGGGCAAGTGGGGCATCGGCATCGGCAACTCGTTCGGCTCGCAGTCGCTCGCCGGGCCCGGGAGCCACCTCGTCGCCCGCCTCTCGGTGTGGGTGGGGCTGCTGCTCGTCGCCGGCGTCTACGTCCTCATCTGGCGCCGGCGGACGCTGCTGCGCGAGGCGCCCGAATACATCCCCCTCGCCGCCCTTGCCTGCGTCCTCGTCTTCACGGTCTGCAACAAGGTGCTCTCGCCGCAGTTCCTCTGCTGGACCTTCCCGCTGGTGGCGCTGGTCGTGGTCGGAAGGGGCGGGTACCAGCGCGTGACCGGCATACTGACGCTGGTCGCGATAGCCCTGACCCAGGTCGAGTTCCCCGCCCTGTACTGGCGCATGGTGGCGTTCGAGTCCGGGCCGGTGGCGGTGGTCGTCGTGCGCAACGTCGTGCTCGTCGCCGCCGCCGTCGCGGCGGTCGTCTCGGTCTGGAAGCTGCCGGAGTCGCCGCAGCCGGCGCGAGGGACGGCCGCGGCCGATCCAGAGCAGCGCTCCGGGGCGCGCGCGGCGGCCTGAAGCGTTCGACCGGCTCGAGGGCGCGGGCGAGGTCTCGCGGCGCACCCGCCGGCCGCGGACGGCGCGGCGCCGGTTTTGGGGCCGCCCGGGCATCACGTATCATGACGGACGGTCCTGCGGCCGCGCGGCCGGCGCTGCGGCGCCGCGCGGCCGTCCTCCTCACGCGCCAGGGTGACCCGTGGACGCACGTCTCAAGAAGAGCGGCAGGCAGTTCGTCAAGTTCTGCTTCGTGGGCGCCAGCGGCGTCCTCGTCAACCTTGCCGTCTTCAACGCGACCCTGCTCGTCTGGCACCTCACGGTCGGGCACACGACCACGGCGGCCGAGTACCTGGGCAACCTGCTCGGCTTCGTCGTCTCGGTGCTCACCAACTACTACCTGAACCGGCGCTGGACGTTCCGTTCGAGCGGCGCGGTCAAGACCGAGCTGCCCAAGTTCTTCACGGTGAGCGTCGCCGCCTACCTCGTGAACCTCGGCGTGTTCACCTTCGCACGGCACGGCCTGCACCTTGACGACAACCTCAGCCAGCTCGTCGCCATCGCCTGCGTCATGCCCATCAACTTCGTGCTGAACAAGCTCTGGAGCTTCCGCGGCGCGTGAGCGCTCCGCCCTCCTCCCGGCCGCGCCCGCTCGATTCGGCGCCACCTCTCCCCAGTGACGGCGGGTCACCCGTCCCCGCCGACGAAGCGTCGCCGGCCCGCCACGCTCCCAGCAAGTGGATCGCCATGGTCACCGCGGGGCTGCTCACCCTGCTCGTCGTCCGTTTCCTCTTCCCCAACCTCTGGTACGGGATCCACGACATCACCGACCTGCCTCTGTACTGGGACTACGCGGCGCGCATCGCCGCCGGCCAGGCGCCATACACGCCTTCGTTCCCGGTCGAGTACCCGCCGCTCGCCGTCGCCCTGTTCCGCATCCCCGGGCACACCTTCAGCGAGGACGCCTACAGCACCTGGTTCAACATCATGATGGGCGCCATCACGGTGGCGACAGGGGTCGTGACGGCGCTCGTCGCCTGCCGGTTCTGGCCCCGGGGCGGGAGGGCCTACGTTGCCGCCGTCCTCTTCCCCGTCAGCGTCGCGCTGATCGGCACCATCGTCATCAACCGCTACGACATGGCGGTCGCGCTGCTCATCGCGATCTTCGTGCTGTGCCTCTCCGCGCGCTGGTACACGGCGGCCGGGTTCGTCATCGGCATGGGCTTCGCGCTCAAGATCACGCCGCTCGCGCTGCTGCCGCTGGTACTGCTGCTCGCCGGGCCGCCGCGGAAGTGGGCGTGGCCGCTGGTCGCCTTCGGCGCCGCGGCGGTCGCGCCGTTCCTGCCGTACGTGCTCACGTCGTGGTCCGGCATCTGGCACGTTTTCCAGTACCACCTCGAGCGGCCGCTGCAGATCGAGAGCGTGCTCGGCACGCCGCAGCTGTTCGGCGAGTTGCTGGGCGCGCACTGGGCGTCGTGGGCCTGGAGCCACGGCTCCCACTCCCTCATCGCCCCGGGAGTCGGGATCGCCGCGGACATGTCCGGCGGCCTGACGCTGCTCGCCGTGGCCACCGTCTACTTGCTCGTCTGGCTGCGGCGCCATCGCCTGAGGGCGGCGCCGGCCGACCAGGCGCTGGTCGTGCTGGCGCTCCTGCTCGCGCTCATGACGTTCGGCAAGGTGCTCTCCCCGCAGTACTTCGTCTGGATAGTGCCCGTCTGGGCGCTCGTCGCCGCCCGCGACCGCGGGATCGCTGTGCTCGGCGGCCTCACGCTGGCGCTCACCCAGGCCGAGTTCCCGGACCTCTACTGGAACCTGCTCAGCATGGAGCCGGCGCCGCTGGCTATCGTCGTCACGCGCAACACGCTGCTGCTCGTGACCTACGCGTTCACGCTGTGGCGACTGTGGAGGCTGCCCGAGGAGGCGCCGGGAGTCCTTGCCGAGTCGAGAGGGCGAAGCGCCGAAGAGACCGCGTAGGCGGCGCCAGCCGCACCACGGCCGCGGCGACCGTCAAGCCGAGGTCGAGCGCCCAGACCCGGAGCACAAGGCCGCGCCGGCCACCGTTGCCTCAGCAGGCAACGAACATTCGTCTAGGCGCTCATGGACACCGCACCGCCCGCCGATTCTGGCCACTGAGCAGTGACGACTGTTCACGCTACGGCCACAAGGACTTTGGATCCCCGTGAGTCGCGTCGGTGCGATCCGAGTGTCCCGGCGCGACACCGGGAGCTCTCCGACACTTGTCCGGAGTCCTGTCGATGGTCTCCCGCCAAGGAGGGGTCACAGTGTCCAGGAAGCTCGCACTGGCAGGCGTACTCGTCGTCCTCACGATCCTCGCCGTGAGCCTCTCGGCGGCCTCCTCCTCGTCGGCAGCCGCGCGCTACAAGGCGCTCAGCTACCGCGTCATCAGCCACCACGCCACCTTCGTCGTGGTCAGGGGTCACCACCGCACGCTTGTGGTCAGAGACCACAACCGCTACACGAAGGAGGACGGCGTGCGCTACCGCGTGGTCCGGCGGAGCCGCTACTACGTCGTCCTCCGCAGAGTCACCGCGGCAGGCACCGTCGCGTCCACGGCCGCGCTTTCCGGAGTGCCGGTCTCGGTAGGCCGGCCGGCGGCCGCCAGCAGCGCCACAGCCGGCACGTTGCCCTCCGCGGCAAACGACGGCCAGACCACCACGCGCTGGTCCGCGGCTTCTCCTCAGTCGTATCCCCAGTGGTGGATGGTGGATCTCGGGACTCCGACGACCGTCCGCGGGGTCAAGACCTCCTGGTATGGGAACAGGCGCGCCTACCGCTATCGGGTCGAGACGAGTCTCGATGGCGTCACCTTCACGGTCGCCGCCGATCGCAGCCGCAATCAGACCAAGGGCACGACGACGGACGCCGTCACCGTGGTTGCCCGCTACGTGCGGGTCAGGATCTTGAGCGTGAATCCCGCGGGGGTGAGCGCCTCCGCCTACGAGATCACGGTGAACGGCGACGGCGGCGTGCCGCCGCAGCCCACTCCCGAGCCGACGCCGACGTCCAGTCCCACGCCCACGGCGACGCCCACAGAGGCGCCGACGTCCAGCCCCTCGCCTACGACGACGCCCACAGAGGCGCCGACGCCCAGCCCCACGCCCACGACGACGCCCTCGGCCGCGCCGACGCCGACCCCCAGCGTCTCGCCCACGACGACACCCGCCCCGGGGCCGATCCAGCCCGACCTTCTCACTCGGCGCGATCTCATCTACGGGTCGGAGATCGGCTGCTGGCAGGTCACCGGCAAGCCGGCCGTGGATCCGACCACCGTCATCCCGAGCAAGATCATCGCCGCGCGGATCCCGGTCATCAGGTTCGCCGTCTACGATGTCTTCACCGACATGACCGACCCGAACGGCGACCCCGGCACCCTCCGGCGCTCCGACTTCGACAACGCCATCAGCGGGATCGTGAACACCCTGCATGCCGTGCCCTGGATCAAGCTGCTGCCGGTCGCCAGAGACGCGATCGACACCAAGCTCGGTACCGTCTTCGTGCCACCGCTGACCAACCTCGGGCGCGACCTGGAGATCCACAAGGCGATCCTCGCCGAGGTCCGCAAGGTCTACGGCGGCCCCATCATCGTCGAGAGCGACAACGAGGCCGAGTTCAACTCATACAAGATCTGGGGCTTCTCGAACGGGGGCTCGGCCGGGGTCTCCAAAGCCCTCGGCGACAAGTATGCCGCCACGATGCCGGCGCTCAAGAAGTACGCACGCGACGTGCTCGGCTTCTCGCAGGTCGTGACCGTCGGCTACGTCGGAGTCAGCGGAGGCCCCGGGTGGGGCCAGCGGATCACCGCCGATGCCACGAAGCCCTACGGCTATTCCTGCGGCTATCAGGCTCGCTGGATAGACGAGTTCAACACCGCCATCCAGTCCGCCTACGCGGCGCACGGCAACGATCCCGACTACATTCCGGACGTCGAGTCGATCCACGCCTATCCGCACTCGCCGGACTTCAGCGAACAGGCCGGCTACGAGCTCGACGACAACCAGATCTACGCCTACTACCGCAACTGGCTCGTCCAGAGCCGTCGCCGTCTCGCCGCGATCTGGGGCCCGACGGTCGGCGACAAGATCCGCTTCTCGATCAGCGAGTGGAACGCCGGCTCCCACAACACGGACGGCACGTGGAGCGGATGGAGCACGCCGAGCCGCGTGCAGGCGTTCTACAGCGGGGTGGCTCACCATGCTGCAGGGTGACGGCACGACGACGGGGACCGGGACGCGCTACTGGAACGCCAACGTGTTCGAGCTGGCCTCGGAGGCACCCACCGGCTACGGCGCCTACTACAACCTGATCCGCAAGGACGGCACGACGCCGGCCTGGTACGACACCTTCAAAGCGATCTCGACGAGCGACCCGGACCGCTGACGCCGCCGCTCCGCGTCGCCGCTCCACCCGAGGCGACAGGCCACTGCCCCTGCGTGTGACCGCAGGGCCCCTGGTGAGCCTCCCCGGCGCCGCCTGGAAGCCGCGCGAGTCGGGCCGGTACCCGCCCGCATGCCTGCGCTCCCCGAGTCACCGGGTGCGGTCGCCGGTGATCGGGGATATGGTCTCCCTTTCGGTCTTCGAGACCACCAGGCAGCGAGGGGGGATCATGAGAGAATCCGCTACCCATCCCGCTAGACCAAGGAAGCGGCGCCGCTATCGGGTCGGGAGTCTGGGCGTGTTGCTGGTCATCGTGGGACTGGGCGCCTTGTCGGCGCAGGCGGTCACGGTGGCGTGCGCCGGGACCGCTGTCCAGTCGAAGCAGTCCTCGTCGCCGGCGTCCTCGGCGCCCCTCGCCGCGACCGGCGGTCTCCTCTCGCGACGCGACCTGATCTACGGATCGGAGATCGGCTGCTGGGAGGTAGACGGTGGCCGCGCGGTCAATCCGTCGACCGGCATCCCGCGCAAGATCATCGCCGCCCGCATCCCGGTGATCAGGTTCGCCGTCTATGACGTGTTCACGGACATGACCGACCCAAATGGTGCTCCCGGCACCATCCGGCGCTCCGACTTCGATCACGCCATCCGCGGGATCACGACCACGCTCCGCGCGGTTCCCTGGATCAAGCTGCTGCCGGTCGCCCGAGAGACGATCGACACCAAGCCCGGCACCGTCTTCGTGCCACCGCTGAACAACCTCGGCCGCGATCTGGGGATCCACAAGGCGATCCTCGCCGAGGTCCGCAAGGTGTACGGCGGACCGATCATCATCGAGAGCGACAACGAGGGCGAGTACGCCAGCTGGCGCAAGTGGGGGTTCAAGAGCGACGGCGGCGTCGGCGTCTCCAAGGCCCTCGGCGACAAGTACGTGGCCACCATGCCCGCGCTCAAGAAGTACGCGCGCGACGTCCTCGGGTTCTCACAGGTCGTGACCGTCGGCTACGTGGGCGTGCCCGGTGGCCCCGGCTGGGGTCAGGACGTCACACCCGCTGCGAGCAAGCCCTACGGCTACGCCTGCGACTACGAGTCCCGCTGGATCGACGAGTTCAACACGCAGATCCACGCCGCCTATACCGCGCACGGCAACGACCCCGACTACATCCCCGACGTCGAGTCCGTGCACGCCTATCCCCACGGGCCGGATTTCTCTTCCAGGACCGGCTACGAATTCAGTGACAAGATCGTCTACGCGTACTTCCGCAGCTGGCTCACCCACAGCCGCGGCCGCCTCAAGGCGATCTGGGGCCCGACCGTGGGCGCCCGGATCCGCTTCTCGATCAGCGAGTGGAACGCCGGCGCGAACAACGAGGGCGGGACCTGGAGCGGGTGGAGAACGCCCGCGCGCGTGCAGTCCTTCTACAAGGGCTGGCTGCGGATGCTCCAGGGCAACGGCAGGACGACCGGGACCGGCACGCGCTACTGGAACGCCAACGTGTTCGAGCTGGCCTCGGAGGCCCCGACGGGCTACGGCGCCTACTACAACCTGATCCGCAAGGACGGCACGACGCCGGCCTGGTACGGCACGTTCAAGGCGATCTCGAGAAGCGACCCGCGCCGCTAGGCGGACCCCGAGAAGGCGCGCACCGACAGCGCTCGCGGCCGCCGCGACCTAGGGAGCCTGGTCGCTGCTCAGCGCGCGGTATTCGGAGAAGCCCGAGAGCACGTTCAGCAGCGTCGTCTTACCGGAGCCGGTGCCGCCCGACACGATGACGTTGAGACGGCTCGCGACGGCCGCGTCCAGGAAGTCGAGCATCCGCTGGGTGAGCGATTCGCGCTCGACGAGATTGGGGCGCCGAGCCTTGTTTCGTGAACTTGCGGATTGAGAGCGAGGGCCCTTCGAGGGTCAGTGGAGGGATGACGGCATTGACGCGCGACCCGTCGTCAAGCCGGGCGTCCACCATCGGGCTTGACTCGTCGATGCGGCGGCCCACCGAGCTGACGATCCGCTCGATGATTCGCAGGAGGTGCCGGTTGTCGCTTGAAGACGATTCCGGTCGACTTGAGCCTCCCGTTCCGCTCGATGTAGACCTGGTCGGACCGGTTCACGAGGATGTCGGAGAGGTCGGTGTCGCGGAGCAGCGCTTCGAGAGGGCCGAGACCGAGCAGTTCGTTCAGCACGTCGACGACGAGCGTCTCGCGCTCCGGCTG
This sequence comes from uncultured Thermoleophilia bacterium, assembly GCA_963784975.1. GTDB lineage: Bacteria > Actinomycetota > Thermoleophilia > UBA2241 > UBA2241 > CAIXSE01. The sequence goes on from CAWAUK010000039.1 coordinate 19,251, forward strand.
GCTGAGCGGGGTCGTCCGGTTCCTCGCGCTTCACGTCCGAGATGAGGTCTCGGTTTCGGGGTCGGTACTCCTTGGCGCGCGAGTCGGTAGCCGTCGAGGGTCATGGCTTCAGCAGCTCCTCAGGCATGCGCTCTTCACCGCCTGGGAAGGGGATTCCGCGCGTCGGCATCGTCGCCTGTCGTGCGGTCAGGATGGATCCATCGGACGTGTACCTCCTGCAACATCGCGTTACTCTCGGTCTCGTCAACCGCCCGACCAGCCCGCCGACGAGTCCGTTCGGATCCTTCGGCTCGTCCGCTTGTTCCGGGTTGAGCCCGCGCGCGAACGTCTCGATCGACTCGGCCAGCTCGTTGTGATTGTCGAGCACGAGCGGACGCCCGTGTCGAGGGAGTTGATCGCCAATCGGTAGTCGCTCGGGAGGACGTGCGTGACGGTCCTCCCTGACGTGCTCTTCTCCGTCTTGCCAATGCTCGGCGACCCGGGCTGGTACTGGTCACGACGACCGTCACTCGGTCCTTGCCGTACCGCTGCCGGAGGCGGCCGCCAGCGGCTGCGCTGCGAGCGCTACAGCTCCTGGTTCGCGACCACGACGATATTCGTCACCAGCTCGAGGGCGTCGAGCATCGTCGGATCCCACCGTGGCACATCGAGCACGACCTGCGTGTAGTTGCGCGCGGCGCAGTCGATCAGGCTGTGTACGGCGCGGATATCAATCGGACCCGCCATGGGGCGCTCCGAGGACGCCAGGAGGTCGAGCCCGAAGTTGTAATGCCCGACGAGCGTCCGCAGGAACGTGTCGTCCAGCCGCTGGATGTTCTCCAGGGCGTCGGCGACGGAGAACCGCTCGGCCCCCAAACAGCGCGGCATCGCCGCTGCTGATGTGCAGGTCGATCAGCAGCGTGGACGAGCCGGCGCCCCGGGCAAAGGCCGTCGCGACGTTGACGGCCAGCGTCGTCGTGCCAACGCCGCCCTTCCCCCCGAGGAAGGCCACCACCTGCACCGGATCGCGCGCCGCCGGCCTGGCGCCGACGCGATTGACGGCGGCGATGAGCTCGTTCTGGGTGACCGGCTCGGTCTACGAGTCCTCGTGACGCCCGCGCGCATCGCTTCCAGCATCAGCACGGGTATCGAGAGACGACGCGATGATGACAATGCCGATCTGCGGGTGATTGCGCTTCAGCGCCGCGATGCTGGCGGGCACGGCCGAACGGTCGCGGAGATCGAGTACCACGACGTCGGCCGGCATCGACGGCTGCGTGGCCAGTCCAAACAGCGCGTCGATCTCACACGGCGTCGTGCGCACGCCGCCCGCGTGGAGCAGCTCTTCGACCTGCCGATTCTCTTGCGCCGGCGACGTAAACGTTCATGCTCACGGCATCACCGAACCAGGGCGACGGCTTTCAGAAACGACGACTGCCGGCTCAGCCTCGGGGGAATCGTCTAGGCCACGCCCAGGCAAACCTTAGGCGCACGCTGCCACCAACGCTGTCGTCGATGAAGGCGCCCACGATGTTCACGATGGAGACACACGGCACACCCGACGACGGGCACCTTGAGCATCCACGTCTGCCCGGCGGGCACCTCCTCCAGTTCCTCACCGCCCGTCGATACTCGAACAGTCTCGTGTCGAACACGGCGACGGCGACCACGCGCGGGCTGATCGACCCGCAGGCGGGAGCACAGCTGCCGCCAATCGTCCGGCTGGCCGCATCCCAGGTGGCGGCCGTATTCTGCTCAACAATTGCGTGAAATCGGCGGTGCTGGGGTTCGCCGGCGAGAGCGCCACCCGGTCCCCGACTTCAATCAGCTGTCCATTGCAGGCGGCAGAGCCTCCGGGCAGGTTCAGGGCCACGAGCCATCCCGGAACAATCCGGTCCGTCACGGCCGTCGGATTGGTCGAGAACGTGAGCGGAAGGTCGAAGCCGAAATCCCCGGCTTCCGGAGCGGGCGACGGCGCATTGCCGGTCGCGAACCTGAAGCCCGTCCCGGGGGTGAACGAGTTTGGGGGTTGGGGACCTGCTACGGGGCCCCCCGAACAACGCGCCGGTCGTGTCGTTGTAGTTTCTGAAACTCGGATTGGGGGGCACGGACCCTTCCGTCCACTTGTCCGGAATGGCCCACGGCCGCAGGCAATTGGTCGCATTCGCGACGAGAACTCAGCGGTCGCCGTCGCTTGTACGCTCTGGGAACTGAGGAGGAGCGCCCTGCCGAACTTTGGCTTCAAGAGCTCCTGGTAGTCGGTTTCGTCGAGGCTCACGTCCACCCGGACGCACCGGTCCGGCCCGTGAAACCGGCCGGACATGTCGGAAAGGACGGCGCCGCGACCACAGCCGGCGGCAGGTTCAGACCGGCGACCTGCGACGCGTTTCGAAAGGCCGGGCCGGCCGAGTCCGGCGGGATTCCGGTCGAAGTCATCGAACGCGCGAGCAAGGGCGCCCGCCATCGCGCCGGCATCGGCCGTGTTGTGCCTGACGCCGGCTGAGCCAGAACGCGCCGTAGTCGACGACGAATGTCCCGAGCCGAAACGACAGGAACACGTCATGGCTGGGTTGATCAACGTGGCACCGCGCTCCGACGACAGGCCGGACTTGCGTTTCACTTCTTCGCCTTCGCAGTCGCGTTCGCGGACTGGCCGGCGATGTTCACCGCGCCACCGCCGGCCGCGTCGCTCTCCGGATCGTGTGTGCGGCGGGCAGGAACCTCCGCGGACGCGTCGGCAGCGGCGGCACTTCGTCCGGATCGAGCGCCTGCACAAGCCGCGGCGTGATCAGTACCATCAGTCGGTACGCTCGGTGCTGTCGGCCTTGCTCTTGAACAGGTTCCCGATGATTCCGGCAGCTTGCTCAGCAGAGGGATCTCCTGCGCCGTTCTCCTGGGTCAGGTTGTCGAGCAAGCCCGCCACCACGATGACTGACCGTCCCGCAGTTCCACGTCCG
>CAWAUK010000040.1:0-18454 GCA_963784975.1 uncultured Thermoleophilia bacterium
GGGCATGTCCGAGCTGCTGAGGGCGAGGTGCTCGAGCAGCAGGTCGTAGACCGGAGCCAGGTCGACGGTGCTGGCCGGCACGTCGAAGTGGTGCGCGACGATGGCGGCGTCCTCCGCGTCCTGCGGATCGCTGTGGCAGGGCATGATGACGCCCAGGGTGTGGTGCGGGAACGCGCGCTTCGCCAGCGCCGCGACGACGGCCGAGTCGATGCCGCCCGAGAGGCCGAAGACGGCGCCCGCGCCGCCGCCGGCCGCCACCTCGGCGGCGATCCAGTCGGTGAGATGTTCGGCGAGTCGTTTCATCACGTCGGCTTCCGGAAGCGCAAGTCTACCGTACGCGGGAGCGGGCCGGGGGTGCTCACATCCGCCGGCCCGCTCCGTCGCCTCTCCCGCGCGTCACTGCGGCGTCAGCTGCGCCTCGATGAACTCGGCGACCCGCTCACGCTGCGCGTCGAACGTGGCGTTACTGTGCGTGTACTTCGGGAAGTTGAAGACGTTGGCGTTCACGATCTTGTAGGGGAACTGCGTGATCTTGCCGAGCGCGTCGTCCACCAGGGCGGTCCCGCCCGGGAACGTCTTGGCCAGCTTGAGGTACTCGCGCTCCTCGAGGCCGTCGCGCAGCGCTTCGAGGCGCAGCGACGCCACCGGCCCGGCCGTCGGGCGGTCCAGCCCGTAGCGAGGGTAGTAGCCCGGGTAGACCAGGCACGTGTCGCCGTTGCTGCGGCGCCGCCCCACGGCCAGCGACAGCGGATCGCGGTAGGGGTCGCGCCAGCCGTTGCCGGTGCTCGCTTTACCCCAGCGGTTGAAGCCCCAGTTGAGGAGGCCGTCGACGTTCCACTCCTCCATCATCCAGCCCCAGATCCGCGAGTCGATGTGAGGCTTGTCGATGACGAAGGACGGGACCCGCTTCACGGAATCGTTGCTGTACGAGTACCACCAGATCTCCTTGCCCGCCTTCTTGCGCTCGCGCACCGCGGGGATGCGCCCGAAGAAGTAGTAGTAGCGCAGCGTCCAGATGTCGACGTCGTCGTTGAGGAACGTGTTGGCCGTCTTCTCGCCGCCCAGTGCGTGCGGCCGCGGGTCGTCGGTGAGCAGGAACTTGACCTGCGCCCCGGTGGCCTTGTCGGCCTGGTGCAGCAGCCGGGCGTAGCGCTCCGCCTGCCGCTCCTCGTAGCGCTTGGTGGTCTCGTCCAGGATGTAGACGTAGGACTTCCTGTCCCAGCCGCGCGCCTTGTAGAGGGCCGTCATCTGCTTGAAGTAGGTGAGGATCGCGGAGGAGCTCGGGCTGTCCCTGCGGCTCCAGGGGAACCAGCGCAGGAACGGCAGCTGGTTGTCCTGGAGACCCACGGCGCCGGCGCCCTCGTCGAGGTACGGCGCCACCAGGTTCGCCCAGTCCTCCTTGGCGACGTTGCCTGCGTTCGTGACCTTGGGCAGGTTGTGCACGACCGTCGGCGAGATGCCGTGCTGCTTCATCACTGTGTAGAAGTTACGCATCACCTCGGCCTTGAAGTCGCCGCTGAACGGGCGGTTCTTCGGCAGGCTCGCCTTGATCACGTACGGGTTCATCACGAAGGCGGAGCGGGTGCTGATCCTGTCCCAGCCGAAGTCCCAGACGCGCAGCGAGAACGGGATGTCCTGCGCCTCGCCGCCCTCCACGTCGTTCTCCACGTGAAGTGTGGCCGCGTAGGTGCCGGGCGGCGTCCCCTGAGGCACGTGCACGAGGACGTAGAAGGGCGTCGTCGGTCCGGGGTTGACCGAGCCCGGGACGCCCATGGTCGCGCCGAACTCGCGTGGCACCAGCGGGTCGGGGTACCAGCCGGGCCGCGAACCGAGCTTGGTCGTCGGGGTCGTCACCTTGACGTAGAAGACTCGGAAGAGCTGCGCGTTGGCGGTGATCAGCGGGTCGCTGTCCGTGCTCCAGGTCAGCCTGACCTTGCGCTGGCCGCCGCGCAGGCACAGCTGGACGCCCTGGTATTCGTTCCTGGCGGCGTCGATGGCGATGCTCTGTCGCGCATTGGCCGGCTGCGGCGTGGTGGGGTAGGCGCGCGCCATCGCCGGGATCACCCAGACGGAGGCCTGCGCGGCCGCCGCCCACACGAGCAGCAGGGCGGCGGTGAGGGTGATGACGGCGAGGCCGGCCACGACGAAGCGGCCCGGCCGTTCGGCGGCGCGGGTCCTCGGCGCCTCCGGCTGCGGTGGCCGGTGGAGGGTCCTGCGGTTCATGGGTGCTCCTCAGCGAAGACTGCACTCATCGTATCGGCCGGAACCCGCTCGAGTTGAGGGGTCCGCGGTCCTTGGCCGCCGCCGCCACGGCAAGGGGCGCTTCGCGGGCGCCCCTGAAGACGGACGGGCCGGAGCCTCGCGGCTCCGGCCCCGTCCGGGTCCACTCGTGCTCGCGCGTTCCGCTCAGATCTTGGAGAAGTACTTGCGGACCTCCCAGTCCGTGACCTGCTCGCGGTACTCGTACCACTCGTTGAGCTTGTTGGTCACGAAGCGCTCGAACACGTGGTCGCCGAGGACGCGGCGTACCAGTTCGCTCTCCTGGGTGTGCTGGATGGCCTCGTAGAGGTTGTTCGGCAGCGCGCCGAGGCCGATGTCCTCACGCTCGTCGGCGGTCATCTTGTAGATGTTCGGCTCGACACTCGGCGGCAGCTCGTAGCCCTTCTCGATGCCGTCGAGGCCGGCGCCCAGCATGACGGCGAAGGCGAGGTACGGGTTGGCGCCAGGGTCCGGGTTGCGCAGCTCGGCGCGCACGGTGCTCTCCTTGCCCTGCACGTACAGCGGCACGCGGATGAGCGCGGTGCGGTTGCGGTGCGCCCAGCTGATGTACACGGGGGCCTCGTAGCCGGGGACCAGCCGCTTGTAGCTGTTGACGTACTGGTTGAGGATCGAGGTGAACTCGCGCATGTGCTTGAGCTGCCCGGCGATGAAGCCCTTGGCGATGTCGCTCAGGTGGTCCGGGTCGGTCTCGCTGAAGAAGGCGTTCGACTTGCTCCTTGAAGAGGCTCTGATGGACGTGCATGCCGCTGCCGTTCTCGCCGTGCATCGGCTTGGGCATGAAGGTCGCGTGCACGCCGTTGTGGGCCGCGACCTCCTTGACGATGAGGCGGATGATCATGACCCGGTCGGCCATGGCCAGCGCCTTGTCGTAGTGCGGGTCGATCTCGTGCTGCGACGGGGCGACCTCGTGGTGGCTGGCCTCCATGGGGATGCCGAGCTTGTCGAGGGTGCGCATGGTCTGCTTGCGCAGGTCGTTGCCGAGGTCGGCGGGCAGGACGTCGAAGTAGCCGCCGTCGTCGGTGAGCTCGGGCTTGTCGGCGTTCTTGAAGTAGAAGTACTCGAGCTCGGGGCCGACGTAGAAGTCGAGGCCCAGCTTCGCGGCGCGCTCGATCTGGCGGCGGAGCACCCAGCGCGGGTCGCCCTCGAACGGCTTGTAGTTGCGGTCGAGCACGTCGCAGAAGACGAACGCGGTGCGCTCGCTGCCCTGGGCCCACGGCAGGACCGTGAAGGTGTCCCAGTCGGGCATGGCGACGATGTCGCTCTCCTCGATCTCGGCGTAGCCGCTGATGGAAGAGCCGTCGAAGGCAGCGCCGCTCTCGATCACGTTGGGGAGCTGCCGGTCGGGGACCTCGACCATCTTGAGGTTCCCCAGAATGTCCGTGAACCACAGCTGAATGTGCTTCACGTTCTCGTCAGTGACGAGCTTCTCGATTGCGGCCTGGCGCTGATCAGTCATAGTCATCCTTTCAGGCCAATCGGGTTTATGGCGGCGGGTGGCGCCGTATGGACATCGGAGATTCTGACGGGTCCGGTCGCCGGATTCAAGTCGCGGAGTGCCTCGGATTCGTCTACAATGTCCTCCGCATTCCCTCCCGGTAGGACCACTTGTATAAGCCCTATGCGATGAACCTCCCGGGTGCCGCGGTCAACGGGGCCCGTCGCACTCACCTCCCGCGTACCATGGTGGACGCGTCGGCGTGCGCCGACGCCGGGCGTGCGCACGCGGTGTGCGGCGCCGGGCGCGACCACAGCGCCTGCGGCGTCGGCCTGGTGGCGCGGGTCTCGGGCGAGCCCAGCCGTGAGGTGGTCGAGCTCGCCCTCGGGGCGCTGGCCGCGATGGAGCATCGCGGCGGGGTCGGCGCCGACGGCGAAGCCTCGGACGGCGCCGGCGTCCTCACGGCGATCCCCTGGCGCGTGCTCGAACCGTGGCTCGCCGAGCAGCGCGTCGCCGAGCCGCGGCCGTTCTCGACCGCGGTCGGCATGGTCTTCCTGCCGCGGGAGCCGGGCAAGCGCAACCTCGCCCGCGAGCTGGTCGCAAAGGCGCTCCGGGAGGAAGGCCTCGTCGTGGTCGGCTGGCGACCTGTGCCGCTGCGCCCGGAGGCGCTGCCGCCCAGCGTGCGCGAGCACCACCCGCACGTGGAGCAGGTCGTCGCCACCTCACCGGTGCTCGCCGGGGACGAGCTGGAGCGCGCCCTGCTCCTGGCCCGCAGGGCCGTCGGCAGGGCGCTCAGCCGCCAGCCCGTCATCCGCCGCTTGGACGACCTCTACATCTGCTCGCTCTCGTCGCGGACCATCGTCTACAAGGGCATGGTGACGTCGCAGGTGCTGCCCGAGTTCTATCCGGACCTGCGGGACCCGGCGTTCGTCAGCCCGTATGCGGTCCTGCACCGCCGCTTCAGCACCAACACGGCGCCCAAGTGGAGCCTCGCGCAGCCGATGCGGCTGCTGGCCCACAACGGCGAGATCAACACCCTGCTCGGCAACCTGGCGTGGATGCGCGCCCGGGAGCCGGAGTTGGCGGCTCCGGTGTGGGGCGCGCGAATCGCCGAGCTGCTGCCCGCCGTGCACGGCGACAGCAGCGACTCCGGCGCCCTGGACAAGCTGGTCGAGCTGCTCGTGCGCAGCGGCCGCAGCCCGCTCGAGGCGCTGATGATGACGATGCCGGCGGCGTACGAGCACGAGGCGGCCGGCGCCGACGCGCGCGTCACCGACTTCTACGACTTCTACGCCGGCGTGCAGGAGGCCTGGGACGGGCCGGCGCTGGTCGCCTTCGCCGACGGCCGCCACCTCGGCGCCTGCGTCGACCGCAACGGCCTGCGCCCGGCGCGCTACGCGCTCACCCGCTCCGGCCTGCTCGCGCTCGCCTCCGAGGCCGGCGCCGTGGACCTGTCGGGCGAGGAGATCGTCGAGAAGGGCCGGCTCGGCCCCGGCCAGATGATCGCCGTCGACCTCAAGCACGGGCGGCTGATGCGCGACGACGTCGTCAAGACCTCCGTCGCGTCCCGTCGCCCGTACGGCGCCTGGCTGCTCGCGCAGCGCCGCACCCTGGCGCCGCAGCCGTTCGAGGTCGCCGGCGAGGACGACGGCGCCGACGCGGCGTCGGCCGCCGCCCCGGCCGCCGCGTCCGGAGCGGCCTCGCCGGCCGCCGGCCCATGCGACCCCGGCGCCCTGCTCCGCGGCCAGGCGGCGGCCGGCTTCACCGCCGAGGACGTCGAGCTCATCGTCCGGCCCATGGCCCGTCAGGCCAGGGAGCCCCGCTTCTCCATGGGCAACGACGCGCCGCTGCCGATCCTCTCGGGCAAGCCGCACGTGCTCTACGACTACTTCACCGAGCGCTTCGCCCAGGTGACCAACCCGGCGATCGACCCGCTGCGCGAGCGGCTCGTCATGTCGCTCGCCGTCAAGCTGGGGTCGCGCGGCGACCTGCTCACGGCGGGGCCGGAGCACGCCCGGCAGGTCGAGCTGCCGTCGCCGGTCGTCAACAAGGCGGAGATGGCCGCGCTCGCGGACCTCGGGCTGCCGACGGTCCGGGTCTCGACCTCCTACGAGGTCGCCAGCGGGCCGTGGGGCCTGCGCGAGGCCGTCGAGCGCGTCTGCCGCGAGGCGGCGGCCGCGGTGCGCGACGGCGTCGAGGTCGTCGTCCTCAGCGACCGGGTCTCTTCGCTGATGCCCGGCTCGAGCCACGTGCCGCCGCTGCTCGCCGTCGGCGCCGTGCACCACGACCTGATCCGGCGAGGCCTGCGCAGCCGGGCCTCGCTCATCGCCGAGACGGCGCAGTGCTGGAGCGTCCACCACTTCGCCTGCCTCATCGGCTACGGCGCCTCGGCCGTGCACCCGTACCTCGCCTTCGAGACGGTGCGCGACCTCTGGGAGCGCGGCCGGCTCAGCGACGAGGCGCCGACCGCCGGAGAGGGGGCCGGCGCCGCCGCGCCCGCCGACCTCGAGGAGGCCCTGCGCCACTACCGCATCTCCGCCGAGCAGGGCCTGCTCAAGATCCTCTCCAAGATGGGCATCTCGCTGCTGGCCAGCTACCACGGCGCGCAGCTGTTCGAGGCGGTCGGCCTCGGCCCTGACCTCATCGAGCTCGGGTTCCTCGGCACTCCCTCGCGCATCGGCGGCCTCAGCGTCGAGGAGCTCGCGCAGGAGACGGTGTGGATCCACCAGCAGGCGTTCCCCGAGCTCACCGTCGAGAAGCTGCAGGACTACGGGTTCGTGCGCTACCGGCCGCGCGGCGAGTACCACCTCAACAACCCCGAGGCGGCCAAGACGCTGCGCCGCGCCTGTGTCGAGGGGCTGCCCGACCTGTACCGCAGCTACAGCGAGAAGCTCGCGCAGCGGCCGCCGACCGTGCTGCGCGACCTGCTGCGGCTGGTCGGCGACGGGGCGGCGGACGGAGCTCCGGCGGATGCGGCCGGCCAGGTGGACGACGTCGAGCCGGTCACCGCCATCCTGCCACGCTTCTGCACCGGCGGCATGTCGCTCGGCGCGCTCTCGCGTGAGGCGCACGAGACCATCGCCGTGGCGATGGCGCGCATCCACGGCCGCGCCAACTCGGGCGAGGGCGGGGAGGACGCCGCGCGGGACGTCACCATCGAGGACGTCGACGAGGCGGGGCGCTCGGCGCGGTTCCCGCACCTCCAGGGCCTTGAGAACGGCGACCGGGCCGCCTCGCAGATCCGCCAGGTCGCCTCCGGCCGCTTCGGCGTCACCACGGCCTACCTGGCCGGCGCCGGCCAGCTCGAGATCAAGATCGCCCAGGGCGCCAAGCCGGGCGAGGGCGGCGAGCTGCCCGGCGACAAGGTCACCGCGTACATCGCCGGGCTGCGCCGCGCCGCCCCCGGCGTCACGCTCATCTCGCCGCCGCCGCACCACGACATCTACTCGATCGAGGACCTCGCGGAGCTCGATCTACGACCTGCGCATGGTCAATCCACGCGCGGGGATCTCCGTGAAGCTGGTCGCCGGCACCGGCATCGGCACCATCGCCGCCGGCGTCGTCAAGGCCGGCGCCGACGTGATCCACGTCTCCGGCCACGGCGGCGGGACGGCCGCGGCCTCGCTCAACTCGATCAAGCACGCCGGCATGCCCTGGGAGCTGGGCCTCGCCGAGGTGCATCGCGCGCTCGTCGTCGCCGGTTTCCGCGAGCAGGTTCGCCTGCGCGTGGACGGGGACCTGCGCACCGGCCACGACGTGGTCGTGGCGGCTGCGCTGGGCGCCGACGAGTTCGCCTTCGGCACGGCCGTGCTGCTCGCCGAGGGCTGCGTCATGGCGCGCGTGTGCCACCAGAACAAGTGCCCGGTCGGCGTCGCCACCCAGGACCCGGAGCTGCGCAAGAGGTTCGGCGGCCGGCCGGAGCACATCGTCAACTACTTCACGTTCGTGGCCGAGGAGGTCCGCGGGCTGCTCGCGGGTCTGGGCCTGCGCTCGCTGGACGAGCTCGTCGGCCGCGCCGACCTGCTCGAGCTGGCCGACGCGGCCGAGCTCAAGACGGACGGCCTCGACCGCTACTGGTTCGAGGGCCCGGCGGAGGGGCCGGGAAGGACCGCCGCGCAGCGGCGGCAGCAGCCGGCCCCGGCAGCCGGCGGCGTGCGCGGCTGCGCTCCTCCGGTGTCGCCCGGCCGCCCGTGCGACACGCTCGACGACCGCCTGCTCGCAGATCCCGAGGTCGCCGCCGCGATCGCCGGCCACGGCCGCATCACGCGCCGCGAGACCGTGGTCACGCGCGACCGCGCCGTGGGCGCTCGCCTGGCCGGCGAGGTCGCGGCCCGGCACGGCGACCACGGCTTCGGCGGCGAGCTGCGCCTCGAGCTCGCCGGCTCCGCCGGCCAGAGCCTCGGCGCCTTCCTCACCGACGGGCTCGCGCTCGAGCTCACCGGCGAGGCCAACGACTACGTGGGCAAGGGCATGGCCGGCGGCGAGCTCGTGCTCCGGCCCGCGGAGCCCCGCCTCGGCGGCTCCGCCAACGTCATCGCCGGCAACACCTGTCTCTACGGCGCGACCGGCGGCCGCTTCTTCGCGGCCGGCCGCGCCGGCGAGCGCTTCGCCGTGCGCAACTCCGCCGCCACCGCCGTCGTCGAGGGCGCCGGCGACCACTGCTGCGAGTACATGACCGGCGGCGTCGTCGCGGTGCTCGGCGACATCGGCCGCAACGCCTGCGCCGGCATGACCGGCGGCACGGCCTATTTCCTCGCGGACGCGCCGCCGGCCTGGCTGGACGGTCACGAGACCGTCGCCGACGCGGGCATGGACACGGCCGCCGTCGCCGAGCTGACCGCCCTCCTCGAGCACCACTCGGCGCGCACCGGCAGTGAGGCGGCGACCGCTCTTCTGGCTCGACCGGGCGCCCTCGCCGCGAGTTTCGTCCGGGTCCGCCCAACGGGCGGCCTGACCCGCTCGGCCGCGTCAGGGTCACCAGCCGGTGTCTCGAGCGTGGCGCGAGCGTAACGCAGGGTCAACACACACTCGTTGCATACGCTCAACTGAGGGAGTATGCTCCCGGCGAAATCAGGGGGGCGGGCGTGGGGCCCGCGAAGTGTCCCGAAAGGAGACCGCATGGCGACCGAGGCTTATTGCGTCAAGTGCCGCACGAAGCGCACCATGAAGGACGAGAAGGCCGTGACGATGAAGAACGGCAAGCCGGCGACGCAGGGCGTGTGCCCGGAATGCGGCACCAAGATGTTCAAGATCGGGAAGAGCAAGTAAGAGGTAACCGGCCCGCATGCGCGGGCCGTTTCGAAGTGTCCGGCCGGGGCCGGGGCGCAACGCGCCCCGGCCCCGGCCGCGTCTGGCGCCGCGCCGTCTCTGCGCTCAGTGGCCGGTCGCGATGAACCGCAGCGCGCGAGCGAGGACCGGGTCCCTGCCCTTCGTCGCCTGGCCGGCGACCACGATCGACGGCTCGATGCCCTTGTGGTTGATATCGCGTCCGTGCGGCGTGCGGTACGAGGCGATCGTGATCTTGAGCTCGGCGCCTCCGGACAGCGGAAGCACGGTCTGCACGACGCCCTTACCGAACGTCTTGGAACCGATGACCGTGCCGCGCTGGTAGTCCTGCAAGGCTCCGGTGACGATCTCGGACGCGCTCGCCGTGTTGCCGTTCACGAGGACGACGAGCGGCAGGCTGGTCGGCGACCCGCCGCTTGTCTTGAGCACGTCCTTGGGGGAGTGCGCCCCCTGCGTGGTCACGACCACCTTGCCGGCCGGCAGGAAGTCGCTCGCCACGGCGGCGGCTTCGCTGACGAGCCCGCCGCCGTTGTCGCGCAGGTCGAAGACGATCCACTGCGCGCCCTGCTTCTGCAGCGCGACGATGGCGTCGTGGACCTTCGTCCCGGCGCCCTGCGCGAAGGAGCTGAGTGAGACGTACCCGACCTTGGTACCGTGGTCGTTGACCAGGCGTGAGGTCGTCAAGGGCAGGGAGATCGGGCGCCGGGTGAGCGTCAGGGACAAGCGGCGCGGCTTGGCCGTCCGCTGCAGCAGCAGACGGACCGTGGTGCCCGCCGGACCGGTGATGCGCGAGACGTCCTCACTCGCCGGCCGGCCGACCGTCGGCGTCCCGTTGACGCTGACGATCACCTCACCGGGGACGATCCCACCCTGCGCGGCGGGGGAGCCCGGGAAGACCCGGGTCACCGTGAGCCGTCCTGCCTTCACGTCGACGACGACGCCGATCCCGGTGTAGGAGCCGCTCAGTTCCTGACTGAACTGCCCGGCCTGCTGCGGCGAGAAGTACACGGTGTACGGGTCGTGCAGTGAGGCGAGCAGCGCGCTGATGCCCTTCTGGCCGAGCTTGGCGACGTCGATCGGCTTGTAGTAGCTGCGCTGGAGGTCCGTGAGGACCTGGTCGTACCGGTCGGCCTGGCCTTGGGCGGACCCGGCCGGCGCCGCGCGGTGGTCCAGCGCCTTGGCGAGGGCGAAGCCCGCGAGGAAGACGACCATCAGCAGCGCGACAGCGATCCCGGATCTCTTCGAAGTACGCATACACTCGAATGGTACCCGGCACAGCTGTGAACGACCTGAGCGCCGTCTTGGCGTTTCCTGTGAGGGCGCCGGCGTCGATCGCGGACCTGCCATCAGGAGCCTGTCGGCTCGCGCGCCTCGATGAAGCTCTTGAAGCGTCCGAGGTCCGCCGCCACCACCTCGTTCACTGCGTCGAGCACCTGGCTGGGCGTCTCCTGCGCGTCTTCCGGTTCCCATTCCATCCGGAACGTGACGCGGCACGACGAGTCACCGAGAGGCTCGAAGGTGGCGGTCCCCGCGTTGGGCTTCTCCCCGGGCCCGCTTCCGGCGCTCTCCCAGGAGATGCGCCTGTCGCGGGTCTGCTCGGTGATCCGCGCGTCCCACTCACGTGTCTCGTTCTCGACTGTGGCGAACTCGGTCCTGACCTTGGCGACCCAGTGCAGGTGTGTGTCGTCGGTCCGGTCGATCGATGCGACCCCTTCCATCCACTGGGGGAAGCTCTCGAATCGGGTCCACTGGTCGTAGGCTGCGCTCACCCGGCACGTCAACGTCGATGGACTGCTCTACAGAGGGCATGACGTGTGCCTCCTAGGTCATTCGGAGATGGTGGAGCCGGCGTGCGGCGAACCCGCGGGGACGCTAGGAGGTCGCTGCGCTCTCTGAGGAAGCGCACGGCCTCGAGCGCCGCGACCTGACCCTCGCCGACGGCCTTGGCCGTCTGATACGGCTCTCCCGTACAGTCGCCCGCCGCGAAGATCCCCGGCACGGTGGTCTCCATGTGCCTGCCGACGGTCACGTGGCGGCCGTCGGAGGCCAGTCCTTCGACGAGGGTGCGGGGAGAGACGCTGTTCTTGTAGATGAACACCGCGTCGACCTGCAGTTCCTCGTCGGGCAACGACACGCGCAGGCCGCCGTCGTCTCGCGTGAGACGTGACGGCCGCGCTCCGGTCAGCACCCGCACGCCCTCCGGGAGGCGGTAGTCGCCTTGATAGAGGGGCACGAAGGTGACCTCGACGCCGTAGTCCTCGGCGAGAGCCGATGCCTCTTCCTCGCCCTCGCGGCTGTAGCTGATGAAGGCGCTCCGACGCCCCGCGAACAGCCTGCCGTCGCAGGTGACGCAGTAACTCACGCCCTGGCCGACGAGGTCCTCTTCGCCTTCGATCTCGGCTTCGCGGTACACGCCGGTGGCCAGCACCACGGCCCCGGCGTGGTAGAGGTCCCGCTCGGTGAAGACGACGAACCCGTCCCGTCGGGGACGATCTTGGACGCCTTCTCCCGGATGAGCGGCACGTCGAACTCGCGGAGGTGACGCAGGAACGCCGCCGCCAGTTCCTCTCCGCTCGCGACGGTGAATCCGAGGTAGTTCGAGATCGAGTGAGCCTTCGAGGATGCGACCGAACGGCGATTGGCCGGTCATCATGGCCACGGTGCGTCTGCGGTTGGCGACGTTGACGGCGGCCGAGATGCCCGCGGGCCCGGATCCTACGACGATGACGTCGAACGTCGACGGCTTGGCTTGGGGCTCGCTCACGTGCGTCCCTTCGTCGGTGGTCCGAGCCCGACCGGCGGACTCGCCTCATTGAGTACTGCCCTCTCGAGTCGTCCGCGAAAACGGGGAAGAGGGCGCGGCTGCTCCTCGGCACGGGCAGGCGCATCACGGATCGGCTCATCTGCCCGATCGGCCGTTCGGGGTGCACCACGTCGCGTCGTTTGCCGGCGATGCTCCGGGGGAGACTGTAGCCGTATGGCAAGCCAGACGACATCCGCGCCAGTGGCCGGTGAGCGCGTCCGCAACGAGATGCTGGACGAGGGGCGCAGGCTCGTCGACGCCGCGCGCGCGGACGGCCTCACGCTGCGGCTGCTCGGCGGCCTGGCTGTGCGCGAGCACTGCCGCACCCACGAGCTCTGCGAGCGCGACTACTCGGACCTCGACATGGTCGCTCTCGCCAAGCAGTCGCACCGGCTGCCGGCCGTGTTCGCCGGTTTCGGCTACACCGAGGACTACGACGTGTACGCGACGACGACCGGCGCGCAGCTGCAGTTCGTCCGTCCCTGCGCGCACGGTGACGGGCCCGCGGGCGACTCCGCCCACGCCGAAGACCACGTCGACGTCTTTCTCGACAACGTGCGCATGGATCACGACATCGCTCTGGCCCGGCGTCTCGAGATCGAGCCCTACACCGTCCCGCTCACCGACCTGCTGCTCAGCAAGCTGCAGATCTTCCGGCTGAAGGAGAAGGACGTGCGCGACGTCGTCACCATGCTCGCCGACCACGAGGTGGGCGACGAGGACGGGCCGGCGCTGATCAACGAGGTGTACATCGGCGAGCTCTGCGGCGACGACTGGGGTCTCTTCTACGACGTCGCCGGCAGTCTCGCGCGCGTCGACAAGCACGCCGCCGAGTACGAGCTCGACGACGCGCAGCTCGAGCGCGTGCGCCGCGGCGTCGTGCGCCTGATCGGCGCCATCGACGGCGCGCCCAAGAGCCTGCGCTGGCGGCTGCGCGCCCGCGTCGGTACGCGCAAGGCGTGGCACAACCAGATCGACGATCAGGAGTGAGGCTGCGGGCGGACCAGGCCTGACGCCGTCTCGGGCCGGCGCCGGGCCGACCCCTCGGCGGCGCCGATGCCTGCCTCCCGCGGAAAGCGGCGGGGCTCCGGCGATGACGCCTGGACCCGGACCGCTCGTGTACGGGCCTCCGCTTGACCCGCGTCCAGCGAGGGAATGACCCAAGCGCCGGCCGCGTGGCCGGTCCCCATGTCACGGGATCCGAAGGGACGTGAAGATGATGGCATCGTGCAGCGAGATGAAGCCGGGAGAGGTATACGTCTGCGAGAACTGCGATCTGGAGATCCAGGTGGTCCACTCGTGCGCTGACAGCGAGGAGGGCTCCTGCGCTTGCGCGGAGTCCCTGTCCTGCTGCGGCGGGCCGCTCGTACTCAAGCAGTAGAGGTATAGGCGATGGACTTCGATCACGAGGCCCGTGACAACATCCTGGAGCCCATACGTCGCGGGTACCACGCGCTTGGCTTCGGCGCAGACGCGGACGTACTCGGCATGCTCGACCAGAGCGGCCCCGAACCGGCCTGTTGGGAGATCCACAGCCTCGACGCGCGCATGCGCTCACGGCCGGCCGGAGAAGTCGCGGCGCTGGACCTGTTCGGGCGCCTCCCCGCGCAATACGAGCTGGTGCACGTGCGGGTGAAGACCTGGTCGCCGAGCAAGCGCCACGCGCGTCTGGTCGTGGGCGGCACGTATCGCGTCCGCCTGCGCGGGACTACGGAGGCCTTCGACCTGCCCTTCGGTCATGTCTGGTCGTTCGCGAACGGCCGTGTGAAGGACGTGCTCAACCTGGCCGAAGGCTTCGAGCTCCGTCGCCTTTCCGCGGCCGCGCCCTGCGCCGCCTAGGCGTGTCGCGGTCGAGCCGCGACGCGCAGCCTGGCGGCGGTCGGCGCCGGCTGCTCAACTGACGTGCGGCCAGATGGCCGACGCAAGAGCCGTGCTCATGAAGGCTGCGTCACGATCCTCTGCATCTACAACCTCGCGGCGTACTGCTCTGCTCACCGGAGCGACCGACCTCCTGTGTGCCCAAGCCACGAGCTGTGCGACTGCAGGCGGTCTCGCGAGTCACCTGAAGGTCCTTGAGACGTGCGTCCTGCCGGACCGCACCCAGGTCGCTCGACCTGCCTCAGATGGTGATGACGACCTTGCCTTCGGCGTGCCCCGCCCCGAAGTAGGATATGGCCTCGTGAGCCCGGCTCAGAGGGTACGTCCTGCCGACGATCGGCGTCAGCTTCCCGGATTCCATGAGCTCCTTCAGGACCAGCAGGTCGTTCTGCCCTGGGTGCTCCGTACACACGCGGATCCGCTGCGGCACGAACAGCGAGAGCAAAGGCGCCTCGATGAGGAGGACCCCCGTGCTGGCAAACCAGCGCTTGTAGAACTGGCCGCCGTTGGGCACGAGCGTTCCGTTGCGGTTCAGCGCTCGCAAGAGGTTCGACAACGAGTGCTGGAGAACGTTGTCGAGCACGAGGTCGTAGCGCTTCTCGCCTTCGGCGAAGTCCTCCAGCGTGTAGTCGATGACGTGGTCGGCGCCGATCGATCGAACAAGATCCAGCTTCGACGTACTGCACACGCCGGTCACCTCAGCGCCGAACGACTTGGCGATCTGCACTGCGAACGTGCCGATGCCTCCTCCTGCGCCGACGATCAGGACCTTCTGCCCCGGGTGGATGCCGCCCGAGTCACGCAGCGCCTGGAGGGCAGTAAGACCGGACATCGCCACGGCCGCAGCCTGCTCGAACGTGATGTCGGCCGGCTTGGGGACAAGGTGCTCCTCAAGCCCGACGGCGTACTCGGCGAACGTGCCGACGCCACGGCCGAAGACCTCATCTCCGGCCCGGAGACGCGTCACGTCCTTGCCGACAGACTCAACGATCCCTGCCATGTCGGTGCCGCGGACTCCCTGCTTCGGCCTGCGCAGCCCGAAAGCCAGCCGAACGATGTACGGTAAGCCATGAACGCCGGCCCAGTCAGGGGGGTTCACGGCGGCGGCGTGCACACGCACGAGCACCTCGTCGTCCTTGACGACCGGCTTGGCGATGTCCTTGAGCTCGAGGACGTCCGTTGAGCCGTATTCGCTGTGCACTACCGCCTTCAAGGTGTCCCCCCGATGTGTTCGCCGTCGTGTCGATCCAACGTGATGCGCATGATACGCGCGCGGCGCGGATCCGGCAGGACCGCTGTCGCGGTTTCGAAGCTGCGCCGCGACCACACGGACCAGACGATCAGCGCCATTGTGCGCCCCACCTTCCCTCCCCCATCAGTGCCTTGACCTGAGGAGACTACGGCCGTGGCCGCCGCCGGTCGTCTCCCCGGGGGCGGAGCCTGGGGTCAACTGTGGGAGGGACTTTGGCGCCAGCGGCATGCCCCTGCGGGGGGATGCCGCCGGTCGTCGGAGGGCGAAGGCGCCTCCTGCGACAGTGATGGCCCCGCCTCTGCGTCTTCTACTCGGTTGTCGCCCTGTGGTCCGATGCCGACCCACTCGCCACTGGCCTCGACGAAAGGCATCGGCCGGGACTTGACACCCTACCCCGGTAGGGTATCCTGTCGGCAGGCGAGAAGGAGGAAGACATGTACGGATACGCCATGCAGAAGGAGGAGTTCCAGGCGCGACTGGCCAAGGTCGAGGGCCAGGTGCGGGGGCTGCAACGGATGATCGAAGAGGACAAGTACTGCATCGACATCCTGACGCAGCTCAATGCGACGACCGCGGCGCTCAAGTCGATCGGTGTGGGCCTGCTGGACTCGCACGTGCGTCACTGCGTTCGAGAAGGGATCGAACGCGGGCAGGGCGACGCCGAGATCGAGCTGCTCGTCGCCGCAGTCGCGCGGTTCGTGGGTCGCTGAGACCCTGTCAAGCACCATCTCTACGAGAAGGAGTCCCCAATGATCGAGAAGACACTTGACGTACCCGCGATCGCCTGCGGCCACTGCAAGAACGCCATCGAGGGCGCCGTCGGGCAGCTCGATGGCGTCGACGCAGTGAAGGTCGACATCGAGAGCAAGCGGGTGACGGTGCGGTACGACGCCGCCGCGATCCAGCATGACGCGGTCGTGGCGGCCATCGAGGACGCCGGCTACGAGGTGCCGCGGGGAGGCAGGGTCAAATGAGTACCCAGGTAGTGCAATTACCGGTCGGCGGCATGGTGTGTGCGTCGTGCGTCGTCCGGGTCGAGAAAGCGCTCAAGACGACGCCGGGCGTGGAAGACGCCGCCGTCAACTTCGCCACCGAGACGGCGACGGTGAGCTACGCGCCGACGGCGATCGACCTCGGCGGGCTTCGCCGGGCGGTCGAGGCGGCGGGCTACGAGGTCCGCGACGCCGGCGGCGACACCGAAGAGGGCGCCGCCGCGGATGCGCTCGAGGAGGCCCGCGGCCGCGAACTGCGCAGGCTGCGGGTGAAGGTGGGCGTGAGCCTCGCCGTGGGCGCCGGGCTGATGCTGCTCGGCTTCTTCCCGCCCTCCTTCCTCACCATGGAGCAGCTCTGGATCGTCATGTTCGCGCTCGCGACGCCGATCCAGTTCTGGGCCGGGTCGCAGTTCTACCGTGCCGCCTGGGCCGCGGCGCGGCACCGCACCACCGACATGAACACGCTGGTCGCCGTCGGCACGTCCGTCGCCTACTTCTACTCGGTCGCCGTCACCTTCCTGCCCTCCGTCTTCGAGCGTGCGACCGGGGCCGGCTTCGAGGCCGAGGTCTACTACGAGACGGCCGTGATCATCATCGGCCTGCTCCTGCTCGGCCGCTACCTCGAGACGCGGGCCAAGGGCCAGACGTCGCAGGCCATGAAGAAGCTCATGGGCCTGCAGGCCAAGACCGCGCGCGTCGTGCGCGCGGGGGTCGAGCTCGACGTTCCCGTCGACGACGTCCTCGTCGACGACGTCGTCCTCGTGCGCCCGGGCGAGAAGGTGCCGGTGGACGGCGTCGTGCTCGACGGCCGCTCCTCCATCGACGAGTCGATGCTCACCGGCGAGTCCATCCCGGTCGAGAAGGGTCCCGGCGACCTCGTGATCGGCGCCACGGTGAACCGTACGGGCGCCTTCCGCTTCACCGCGACCAAGGTGGGCAAGGACACGGCGCTTGCGCAGATCATCCGCCTGGTCGAGGAGGCGCAGGGCTCCAAGGCGCCGATCCAGCGGCTCGCCGACAGGGTCGCGAGCGTCTTCGTCCCCGCCGTGTTCGCGATCGCGGCGGTCACCTTCGTGGTGTGGCTCGTGTTCGGTCCGGAGCCGAGCTTCACCCTGGCCATGCTGACCGCGGTCGCGGTGCTCATCATCGCCTGTCCCGTGCGCCCTCGGCCTGGCGACGCCGACGGCCATCATGGTCGGCACCGGGAAGGGTGCGGAGAACGGCATCCTCATCCGCTCCGGTGAGGCGCTCGAGCGGGCCTATCGGCTGACCAGCATCGTGCTCGACAAGACGGGGACGCTCACCGAGGGGACGCCGGTCGTCACCGACGTCGTGACGTTCCCCGTGTCGGGCGGCGCACCCGAGTTCGACGCCGACGAGCTGCTTCGCCTCGCCGCGTCGGCCGAGCGGGGCTCCGAGCATCCGCTCGGCGAGGCCATCGTGGGGCGCGCCCGCGAGGCGGGCCTCGAGCTCGCCGAGCCGGAGAGCTTCGACGCGATCCCCGGCCACGGCATCGACGTGAGCATCGGCGCCCGGCGGGTGCTGCTCGGCAACCGTCGGCTCATGGACGAGCGCGGCGTCGACGTGGGCTCGCTCGGCCGGCGTGTCGAGACGCCTGGCCGGCGAGGGCAAGACGCCGATGTTCGTCGCCGTCGACGGCTGCATCGCCGGCATCGTCGCCGTCGCCGACACCCTCAAGCCGAACTCGCGCGAGGCCGTGACGAAGCTGCGCAGCCTCGGGCTCGACGTCTACATGGTCACCGGCGACAACCGGCGGACGGCCGAGGCGATCGCCGCCCAGGTCGGCATCGACCACGTGCTCTCCGAGGTCCTGCCCGAGACCAAGGCCGAGGAGGTCAAGCGGCTGCAGGCTGTGGGGCGCGTCGTGGCGATGGTCGGCGACGGCATCAACGACGCTCCGGCGCTGGCCCAGGCCGACATCGGCATCGCCATCGGCACCGGCGCGGACGTGGCCATGGAGGCCTCTGACATCACGCTGATCCGCGGCGACCTGATGCCCATCGTCACGGCCATCGCGCTCAGCCGGGCTCGACGATGCGCACCATCAAGCAGAACCTCTTCTGGGCGTTCGGCTACAACGCGGCCCTGATCCCCGTGGCGGCCGGCATCCTCTACCCGCTCTTCGGCGTGCTCCTGAACCCGATGTTCGCCGCGGCGGCCATGGCGCTGTCGTCGGTGAGCGTCGTCTCGAACTCGCTCAGGCTGCGCAGGTTCCGCGCGCTCTAGTCGCGACCGGCGTTCCCGAGCGTCGCAGCCAGGCGAGACCCACTGACCAGAGCAGAGAAGAGCAGAACCAGGGCCGAGATAGTTGTAGTTACCAACTACTGTCAATGAGAAGGGTCCACCGCGACGAACTCGTCGCGGTGGACCCTTCTCCTATCCCGGCGGCGTCGCTCGCACCGACCGGAGCCGGCTCCTCCGCAGCGACAGACGGATGTGCGCGTAGCCGAAGACGCCGGCGACGAGCGCGTACAGTGGCGACCTGGCGATGCCGGCGGCCGCGAGGA
>CAWAUK010000041.1:0-41258 GCA_963784975.1 uncultured Thermoleophilia bacterium
AGTGGCGGAGCGACATGGGAGTCGAACCCACCCAGGACGAGAGCATCGCCCCGCAGACGGTTTTGAAGACCGCGGCAGTCACCGGACCACGAGCCGCTCCACCGCGCATCTTGCCACGCCGGAGGGCGCCGGGTCACGCGGCGGCATGGATGCGGCCTTCACTCTTCCTCGGCCGCCCCCCGGCGGCGCCGCCGCATCGACAGCCAGACCACGCCGATGATCGCGAGGGCGACGACCGCTCCGATGACGGCGATCGTCGTCCCGCTGGTGCCGCCGCCCGAGCCTCCGGCCGCGGCGGCCTTCGGCTTCAGGTTCAGGTAGCTGTCGCGGATGTAGCTGGTGTAGAACGCGGCGCCCTTGCCGCCGTACATGCGCGTCCAGCCATCCCACTTCGCGGTGTTGATCGCCTCGAGCTTGTCCGGGTAGTCGGTGGCGATCTCCGGGGACTGTTCGTAGAAGATCTGCTGCGCCCGCCAGACCAGGTCTTTGCGCTTCTGCGGATCGAGCGTTGTGTTCGCCTCGTTCACCAGCCGGTCGTACTCGGCGTTGGACCAGCACGGCTCGTTCCAGTTCTCGATCTGCGCCGTGGTGAAGCTCGCCAGCGTGTCGCCCGGGTCGGCGTACCCGTCGTAGTTCCAGAGGTACATGTCGAAGTCCGGGCTGTACGTGTTGCCCTGGTACGCCCAGATGCTGTCGTAGTAGATGCCGTCGTCCATGACCTGGTACTCGATCTTCAGGCCCAGGTCGCGGAACCAGCCGGTGAGCAGGCTGCCGGTCTTCTGGCTCTCCGGCGACTCGGCACGGGCCCACAGCCGCAGCTTGATGTCCTTGCCGCCGTTGTGGGGATCGTTGAGGATGCCGTTCCCGTCGGTGTCGGTGTAGCCGGCGGCGGCGAGCAGCTGCTTGGCCTTCGCCGGGTCGTAGGTGAACAGCTGGTCCGCCGGCGGCTGCCAGTGATAGTCCGGGTCCACCCAGGAATCCGGGGTCATGATCGTCGAGCCCGGCTTGCCGCGACCGCCCCATCCGAGGTCGACGATCTTCTGCCGGTCGATCGCCCAGTTGAGCGCCTGGCGGAAGGCGAGGTCCTTCAGTACGGGATTGCCTCGGCTCGTGCCCTCGTAGCAGTTCATGGACAGGTAGTCCCAGGTGAGCAGGTTGTACGAGATCGCCTGGAAGGAGCTGTCGTTCTCCAGCTTGGGGAACTGCGCGGCGGGGATGCCCCACGCCGCGTCCAGAGTGCCGCTGATCAGGTCGTCGGTCATCGTGTCCGGGTTCTGGTAGGTGACGAAGAGGATCTCGTCGATGGTCGGCTTCTGGCCCCAGAACGTGGGGTTCGCGACCATGCGCACGTAGTCGCCCTTCTTGACCTCGACCGTCTGGAAGGGCCCGGTCCCGATGATCGGCGGCTTGTTCTGGTACGAGGCGCCCGCGGCCTTCGGGCTCACCTTGCTCCAGACGTGCTCGGGGAGGATGGGTATCCACGTGGTGATCATGTTCGCCTTGGGCTTGCTGCAGCGGATCTCCACGGTGAGATCGTCGATCGCCACGGCCTTCGTGATGTACGTCGTGAGGCTCGAGAGCGCGCCCATCTGGTTGTCGACGATGTAGTTGTAGGTGAAGGCCACGTCCTTGGCGGTGAAGGCCACCCCGTCCTGCCACTTGACGCCGTCACGCAGGTGGAAGGTCCACGTCTTGCCGTCCGGCGAGGTCTCCCAGGAGGTCGCGAGGTCCGGCGTCGGCTTGAGGTCGAGCGAGTAGCCGGTGAGGAAGTCGTAGTTGAGCAGCCAGATCTCGTAGGACGACGTCTCGGCCCCGATGAACGGGTTGAGGTTGTCCGGGTCGTTGGTCCAGCCCACGTGCAGGACGACCTTGCCGCCGCCCGGCGAGGCGCTCGGGTCGGCCGCCAGCGCGGACCCGAGTCCCGACGCCAGTCCGGCGGCGAGCAGGCCGGCGACCAGCAGGAGAAGGACAAGTCGCGGACGCCGGTGGCGGCCGCCGGGCTGCGACACGGGGTCGGTCATTCGAGGTCCCCCCTCATTCGTCCCCCTGCGGCGGCCGCCAGGCCGCCGCCCCGATGGCCGGCCGCCGTGAACCCCGTGGGCTCCCCCTGCGGCCGGCGCGGATGTGGTGCGAGTATGGGCCGCGACAGAAGGCCAGGCAAGCGCCCTGCCGACCCGGCCCGCCGCGGTGCGAGGTTTGCCGCAGATCGCGCGGCGGCGCAGGCGAGGAACGGCAGTTCCGGGCGTCTCCGCGCCACTCTTGCTCGGCCGGTCCGGGGCCCAAGACACGAGCGGCCGGCCGCCTCTCGCGAGGCGGCCGGCCGCCGACCAGGGCTGCTGAAAGTCTTCTACTTCGCCAGGTCGAGCAGGGCCTGACGGTCCTTGGCGATCTTGTACTCGGACTCCACCTCGAGCAGGCCGCCGGGGAACTCATAGGCCGGCATGAGGGCCACGTAGTCGTCGGCGTTGAAGGCCTCGGGGTTGTGGACGCCGCTCTTGGGGTCGCCCGGCTTGCTGCCGAGGCTGCCCTTGGCGAGGAGCTCGATGGTGATGACGGGCGTGAAGGCGGTCTGCGCGACGACGACCTGGGTCCCGTACTTGTCCACGCATTCCTTGTTGTCGGCGACCTGGTACAGGTACACCTTGCGCTCCATGCCGTCCTTCTTGCCGATCACGTAGGTGCCGGCGGCCGTCTTCCCCACGTACTTCTTGCCGATCTCATTGGGATCGGGGGCTGCAGCGGCGATGACGTCGCGCGGCGCGACCATGACGTCGCCGACCTTGATCTTCTCGGCCTTGTCGATGTTGATCGAGCGGAAGACGTCCATGGCCTGCATGAACTCGTCGCCGAGAGCGTACTTGAACTCGGCCTTCTTGACGCCCTTGAGCCTGTCGGCGTTGTGGCCGATCTGGACGACCTCTTCGTGCTCGACGTGGCCGACCTCGACCTCGCCGATGCCCTCGGGCAGCCAGAACATCTCGAGCTCGGCGAACGGCTCGACGGTGTGGAAGTCGCCGTTCTCGTAGACGATGGCCGGGTTGTTGCACTCCTCGATCGTCGTCCAGACGCTGAAGCCGAAGCTGATGCCCTTGGCGCCGGGGATCTCGAGGTTGCTGCCGTCGCGGATGCCGATGTAGTCGATCTCGTCGAAGAGGTGGTCGGCCGCGTAGCGGGCGAAGTAGTCGGCCATGCCGGGCTCGACGCCGAAGCCGGCGAGCGCGTACTTGCCGATCTTCTCGAACTCGGGGCTCAGCGCGTACTCGTCGTCGCCGAGCTTCTTGCCGGTCTTGTGGAACGGGTCGGTGGGATGCCACTCGCTCAGCGTCATGGCCGTGTCCAGATAGTGGACCTTGGCCTTGAGCGCGGCCTGCAGCAGCGGCGGGTTGAAGTTCGGCGCGCAGAGGTTCATGAGGATGTCGACGCCGTGCTTCTCGACGAGAGCCGCGACGGCGTCCACGTCGCTCGCGTCGACTCTGCTCGGCGACGAAGCGCGGGTCCTTGAGCGTGGCGACGAAGTCGGCGGCGCGCTTGCCGTCGTAGTCCGCCATCACCATCTTCTCGAGCCACTCACCTTTGGGGTCACGACGCTTGGCGATCGCGGCGATGGACTGACCGACACCACCGGTGCCGACGACGAGAGCCTTCATGACGTTCCTTCTCCTTGACGTGGTTGTGTGCGCCCGGTGAGTGCGCCGCCCGGGAAGAGACACCAGTGAGACCGCGGAGACCCCTCCAGGACATTCCGTGAGGCAGATTGTATAAGCTTCTGCGGCGATTGCCAACGTCAAGTTAGCAATCGTGGAGGTTTGGCGAGCGGGCGGCAGGACGCGGCGCCGGCCGCCTCGCCGACGGCGCGGGCCAGCGCCTCGAGCCCGGCCGGAGCGTCTGGAGACGCCCGCGCGAGCCGCGGGGTCGAGCGGCGCGGTCGCGACCGGCGTCCCTCCGGGCGCCAGCGGCGCCGCCCGCCCGGCGTCGCGACTCAGGCGCCGACTTTGTACATGGTGCGCTCGCCGAGACCGGTGACGACCTTGGCGTAGCCGGAGAGCTGCTCGTCCAGCGCCGGGTCCCCCGTGTCCACGAGCAGCGGCCGGCCCTCGAGGCTCAGCAGCTTGGTCTGCGTGGCGATGACGAGCACGTGGTCCGGGCCGACGCGACGCAGGACGGCGGGGCTGATCTGCTGGTTGCCGCGGCCGAAGATGTGACCCTGCCCGCCGATCACGGTGACCACGACGAACATCTCGGGCGCATCCGCTGCGAGCCCCAGGAGGTCGCTCTCGGTGAGGTCCGACCCGGCGAGCTCGCCGTCGCGGACAGCGTCCACCCCGAGCAGCGTCTTGGGCAGGCCGAGCCGTTCCATCACGGTGCGCGTCGTGGTGCCCGGGCCGAGGACGTACAGGGCGCCGGGGAGCATGCCGGCGACCACCTCGGTGGCGACGTCGTTGAGCGCGCGCTCCTCGCCGGCGACGCCGCCGGCCTTGGCGCTCTGGGTGAGGCCGCGCGCATACGGGACGGTCATGTAGCCGTAGAGGTGGGCGGAGACGCGGTTCTCGCGGAAGGCCTCCTCGTCGATGTCCATGACCTCGCCCTCGCGCAGCTGCACGGCGGCGGGGCGCTCGTGCAGGTAGAGCGCCGCCACGTCGCCGGCGGCGGCCGGCGTGGTCGCGTACACGGCGGAGTGGATCTTGACGCCCGCCGGCACGCCGATGACCGGCACCTGGTCGCCGACGGCGTCGCAGATGTTGCGCGCCGTGCCGTCGCCGCCGGCGAAGAGGATGAGGTCGACGCCGGCGGCGAGCAGGTCGCGGGCCGCCTGCTCGGTGTCTTCCGGCGTCGTCAGGACGAAGTCGTCGCAGGCGATGGAGACGGGCTCGCCGCCGGTCCGCTCGAGCTCGCAGAGCACGTACGAGCGGCGGTCCTCGAACGATCCCAGGACGCGCGGCTCGAACCCGGCGGCGCGGGCCTCGTCTTCGCCCATCTCGCCCGGCCAGGTGAGGATCTCCACGTGGTCGCGCACGCGGGCGAGGCGCTCGAGCGCCTGCCGCGCACGCCGCGGCGCGTCGCGCATGGCGCCCCGCTCGAGCGCCGCGCGCAGGACTTCGGCCCCGTCGCTGCCCTTGAGGCCCACGCGGCCGCCGACGCCGGCGACGGGATTGACGATGAGGCCGAGCTTCTTCACGCCGGGGTCACCGTGAGGCCGGACCGCTCAGCGGCGCTTCTTGCCGCTGCGCTGCCGCGACTTGCTCGTCGAGCCCCCGGGGCGGCCGGAGCCGGAGCCGGAGACGCCGCGAGACGCCACCGCGGCGTAGGTGCCCGCCGGCCGCTTCCGCGTGATGAACAGGTAGACGATCATCGACGGGGCGAGGATGACGATCACGAGCGAGTTGCCGCCGAGCATGCTCGCCGCCAGGGCGCCGAGGACGGCGACGAAGACCAGCGAGCGGAACATCTTGACGCTGTGCGGCGTCATCTTGCGGCCGCGGACCCACAAGTCGGCCGCGTCGATAAGCATGGCGAACGCAGCTACGGCGGCGCACAGGGTGGAGAACGACCCGGCCGCCCGCTGCAGGCTTTCGAAGGCGGAGCCCAAGCCGGACAAGAGGAGAGCGGTGAGGAACGCCGCCGTGGCGAGGAAGATCGTGAGCCCGAGGGCCTGTCCCGCCCGGATGCCCGGCTTCGCGGGTTGCTGAGGCACGCTGCCGCCTTTCTTGTCGCCACGGCCGGTCCGCGGGGACGCAGCCGGCCTCGGCCCATGATACCGGAGCGAGAGAGGGCGCGGGGCCCTTCGGCGCCGCGCCCCCTCTCCCGCGTCCGGTCAGGCGCTCAGACCTTGCCCTTGAACTTCCTCTTGTACTTGCGCCACGTGAAGGCCCACTGGTCCGGGTCTTCCATGGCCTCCGGGCGCCGCATCTGGTCGATCGGCTGGGCATGCGGCGAGTCGAGCACGAACTGCGGGTCCTCGTAGGCCTCGTCGACGCCCTTCTTGATGACCGCGGCCCACTCGTCGAGGTCGGCCTTGCTGTAGGTCTCGCAGGGCTCCGGGGTGAACGGCTCCGGCACCACCCAGGGGTGATGGCTCATCCAGTAGCTCTGGATGCCGAAGTCGACCATACGGTCGCGCAGCGCCTCGGTGCCGACGCCGGTGTCTTCCTTCAGCTTCTCGAGGCTGTAGCGCACCTGGTCGAGGCGGCGGTGGCCTTCGGCGTACGGCCTGCTCACGCCCTTGATCCCCATCAGCAGGTTGTCGAGGTAGTTGTTGTTGAGCACGGAGATCTCGGCGACCTCCTTGAGGCCCTCGGGACCCAGGTTGCGGATCCAGGCGTAGGCGCGGATGACGCCCATCCAGTTGCCCAGGAACCCGCGGACGCGGCCGATGCTCTCGGGCCGGTCGTAGTCGAGGTGATACCTGTCGCCGTCCTTGACCACGACCGGGACCGGCAGGTACGGCGCCAGCTTCTCGGAGCACAGGTAGGCGCCGCGTCGCCGGACCCTCGCAGCCGTGCGGGCTCGAGAACGTCTTGTGCAGGTTGAAGTGGCAGGCGTCGAACCCGGCGTCGCGCGCCCGCGCGAAGCCGAGGATGCCGTTGGCGTTGGCCTGGTCGGTGAACGCCAGGGCGCCGGCCTCGTGCAGGATCTCGACGTACTTGTCGATCTGCGGGTTGTAGATGCCGGTGTCCTCGGGGTTGGTGATCATGCAGCCGACGGTCTTCTCGCTGACGGCCGCGCGGAAGGCCTCGAGGTCCGGGTAGCCGTTCTCGTCGGGCATGACAGTGATGACCTTGAAGCCGGCCACCATGGGCGTCGCCGCGTCGCACGGGTGCGAGAAGATCGTCGTGATCATCTCGCTGCGCTGGCCGAGCTCGCCCCTGGCCTCGAAGTAGCGGCGCATGACGCACGCGTTGGTGAAGACCGCGTGCGAGCCGCCGCCGGGCTGCAGCGTGAAGGCGTCCATGCCGCTGATCGACTTCAGGTACTGCCCGGTCTCGTAGACGATCTCGAGCAGGCCCTGCATGGTGTCCTCGTCCTGCCACGGGTGCACGTCGGCGGCCCTGTGGCCGCGGATGAGCTCCTCGTGCATCTTGGGCGAGTACTTCATGGTGCAGGTGCCCTCGCTGATGTCGCTGCCGAGGTCCATGCCCAGCGTCATCTGCGCGTACCGCAGGTAGTGGCGCATGACCTGGTACTGGGCCATCTCCGGCAGCTCGGGGGCGGCGGCGCGGGCCATCCCCTCGGGGATGTAGTCCGCCGCCGCGCCCACCTCGGCGGTCACGTCGTCCTCGGCGAGCGGCACGAGGATGCCGCGCTCGCCGGGCATGCCCTGCTCCATGATGAACGGCTCGTCCCAGCGCGGGGCGCGGTAGTCGCGGAGCACGCCGCCGTCGCGGCGCAGGCGGGCGAGGTCGTCGAGCTTGGCCTGGACGTCCTGCGTGCTCATCATGCCGTCACCTCCTTGACGGCCGAGACCAGCGCGTCGATGTCGTCCTGGTCGTAGTACTCGGTGACGCAGTAGAGCGCACTCTGGCCGAGCTCGGGGAACTCGGCCGAGAGGTCCTTGCCGCCGAAGATCTGGTGGCCGAGCAGGGCCTTGTTGACCTCGGCCACGCTCTTGCCGGCGCCGTCGAAGTTCACGACGAACTCCTTGAAGAAGCTCGGTGAGAGCTTGATCTCCACGCCCGGCAGCTCGCCGAGCTTCTTGGCCGCGTAGTGCGAGCGCGCGATGCAGGTCTCGCCGACCTCCCGGAAGCCCTGCGGCCCCATGAGCGCCATGTAGACGGCGGCGGCGATGGTCCACAGACCCGACGCCGTGCCGACCCAGTCCTTGCCCTGGTCGCGCATGCCGTAGCTGGTGCGCTCGGCCATCGCTTCGCCGACGGCAGTACTGACCGGGCGTCGCCGTCTCCATCACGGTGTAGAGCTCGAGCGGGCACTCCTGGGCGAAGACCGGATCGTCGTCCCTGAACGCGATGAACCCGGAGCAGCCGCCGCCGGCGTGCATGTGCATGCCCAGCGGCTGGATGTCGCCGCAGGCGATGTCGGCGCCGAGCGCGCCGGGCGGCGCGAGCACGCCGAGCGTGATCGGGTCGACGCCGTTGATCGCCAGCGCGCCGACCGAGTGCGCGAGCTTCACGATCTCGGCGCCGTTGGCCTCGATCGTGCCCAGGTAGCCGGGGCTCTCCCAGTACACGGCGGCGTAGGAGTCGTCGAGCTTGGCCTCGAGGTCCTCGAGGTCGACCATGCCGGTCTCGCGGTCCCACTCGTAGAAGCGGATCTTGGTGCTGCTGGCCATCGCCTCCGGCTGGCAGAGCGTGCGCGCCTCCATGAGGCGCATCGGGCTCATGTGCGCCGGCACGAGGACCTTGTCGCGGCCGGTGATGCGCCGGGCCATGCGGAACGAGCGCCCGGCCACGTCGCCCCAGTCGTAGATGGGGTTGGCGACGCCGTCGAGGTCGAGCAGTTCGCCGAGCATGCTGTTGAACTCGTAGCGCGTGAGGTACTTGCCGAGGTCGCTGTAGTCGCCGCCGCAGTAGGCGCTCACGAACTCGGCACGGTTGATGATCTCGTCGACGACGGAGGGCACGTGGTGCTGCCAGCACCCGGCGCCGCAGAAGTTCATGAAGTCGACCGACGAGGAGTTCTTGTCGAGCAGGCCCTGCACGTGCTTGCGCAGCTGCCGCTCGGAGAGGATCGCCGGCGGGATGTCCAGCGTCCCCTGGAAGCGCAGGCGGTCGGGGATCTCGGCGTAGATCTCCTCCACGCTGCTCAGCCCGAGCTCGTCGAGCATCGCCTGCTTGGTCTCAGGCACCGAGTTCGGGATGTAGGGGTGGACGAACGGTTTGTCAGCCATGGTCTGCGAGGCGCTCCTTCCCTTGGTGGTGCATCACTGGTAGCCGTAGCCCGCCGAGGTGCCGAAGTCGATGGAGATGTTGGCGCCGGTGATCGGCGCGGCGGGCCTGGAGGCGAGGAAGAAGATCAGCTCCGCCACCTCTTCCGGCGTGATGAACCGCGCCTTTTCGCCCTGGAAGTAGCCCGTCAGCAGGCGCTTGAAGTACCCCTCAGGGTCGCCACCGCCGTACGTGTCGGCCTGGTACTGGAGCATCGGCGTCATGATGTCCGCCGGGCACACGGCGTTGACCCGCACGAGGTGGGGCGCCAGCTCGATGGCCAGCGCCTTGGTCAGGAGGCTCACGCCTCCCTTGGACGCCGTGTAGACCGCCGTCTCCGGCGTCCCGACCAGCCCGCAATCCGAGCTCAGGTTGATGATGCAGCCCTCGGTCTTCTTGAGCTCAGGGATGGCGCGGCTGCAGGCGAAGAACGTGCCCTTGAGGTTGACGTCCACGACCCGGTCCCAGTCGGCCTCGGTCATGGTCTCCGTGGGTCCCTCGACCCAGAGGCCGGCGGTGTTCACGAGCACGTCGATCCGCGCCGTCGCCTGCACGGCCTCGGCGATGAGGTTCTCGACGTCGGCGACGCTGGTGACGTCGCAGGTCACACCGTGGACCTCGCAGATCGCCGCCACCTGGCCGCACAGGTCCTCCAGGGCGACGGCGTTCAGGTCGCCCAGCACCAGGGTCGCGCCCGCCTCGGCGAAGCGCCGCGCGACCGCCGCACCCACGCCGCCGGCGGCTCCCGTCACGACCACCGTCTTGCCGCTCATATCGGACGTCATACGCCTCCCCCTGTGGCGAAAGCTGAATGGCCGTTCACTGTACGGCAAGCATACCGCGAGAGGCCGGGGGCTGACTACGGTCCGGCGGTCAGACACCGTCAGGGGCGGCGGGTGAGCACCGGCGGGCGCTGGCGGTGGATACCCCGCACTAGGATAGCGTGCGCGACGCGGCGAGTCAGGTGCGACGCTGCCGTCAGGCGCAGAACAGCCGCGCCGCACCTTCGAGCACCGCCGCGGTCTGGGCGACCGAAGCGAGGTCGACCCACTCCTCGGCCGTGTGCTCACCGTGGCCGCAGGGGCCGAAGGTCACGCAGGGGATGCCGGCCTCGACGAGCAGGCCGGAGTCGCCCCAGCCGATGTCGCCGCAGAGCTTGGCCGGCCGGCCGAGGACGGCGACGGCCGCGGCCGCCACGGCCTTGACCACCGGCTCGTCGTGCGCCATCTCCATCGCCTCGCGCGCCACCACGGTGCGGAGCTCGGCGCGAAAGCGCGGGTCGGCGACGTCGCGCCGCCACGAGGAGCGCCTCCATCTCTGCGCGCGACTCGGCCACCGTCTCGCCGGCGATCGTGCAGCGCTCCACGCCCAGCGTGCAGCGCGCTGGGTACGCCGGCAGCTGGGTGCCGCCGGAGATGGTGCTCGCGTGGATGCTGCCGCGTCCGTACGCCGCGTGCGGCCGGCGCGCGAGCTCCGCGTCCAGCGCCGAGATGCCCTGGAGCACCGGCGCCAGCAGAGCGATGGCGTCGACGCCGTGCTCGGGGTCGGCGCCGGCAGCCTCCACGCCGTGGCTCTCGACCTCGTACCAGGCGAAGCCGCCGTGCTCCGTCACCACGTCGAGGCCGGTGCACTCGACGAGGATGCAGGCGTCCGGACGGTGCCGCGCCGGGAGCGCCTCGGCGCCGGCGCTCTCCCACTCCTCGTCGATCACGCCGGCCAGCAGGAGGTCACCGCGCAGGCGGGCGCCGCCGGCGAGCAGCGCCTCGGCGGCGAGGAGCATCGCCGCGAAGCCCGACTTCATGTCCGCGGCGCCGCGGCCGTACATGCGCCCGTCGCGGACGACCGGCTCGAACGCGTCCGGCCCCCACGGCCCGACCACGTCCAGGTGCCCGAGGAGCATCAGGCTCGGAGCATCGCCCGAGCCGGGGAGCCGGCCGACGACGTTGGGCCGGCCGGGAAGCACGTCCCACGCGTCGACTTCCATGCCGAGGCCCTCGAGACGCCGGGCGAACCAGGCGGCGAACGCCCCCTCGCCCGGCCCGCCCGCCAGACCCGGATTCGTGCTGTCGATGCGCACCATCTCGGCCAGCAGGGCCTCGAGCTCCGGCATGTGTTCCTCCACGAGTCTGCTCATGACCCGGACGCCACCACGGTTTGGCCATGATAGCAGGCACTTCGTGTGGTATGTTCGGCGCCCCAGGCACCATGCGACCGGCGGCGCCGCCGGCGGAAAGGAGCGTCCATGCACCGGCGGACTCCGCACCTCGTCCTCGCTCTCTCGGCCGCGGCGGTCGCACTCGCGTTCTTCCTCGCCGCCTGCGGCGGCTCGACCTCCGGCTCCGCGTCGCCTTCGCAGGCCGCCACCGCGGCCCCCGTCAAGGGCGGCACCCTCGTCGCGACCTATCAGGGCGAGCCGCAGGGCCTCGACCCGGCCATCGACTGGGAGGGGCAGGGCTGGTCCATCGAACACACCATGTTCAACACCTTTGTGAAGTACGCGTCCAAGCCCGGCACGGCTGGGACGGAGATGCTCCCCGACCTCGCCACCGAGGTGCCGACGCAGGCCAACGGCGGCATCGCCGACGGCGGCAAGACGTACACCTTCCACCTCAAGAAGGGCATCAAGTTCGCGCCGCCCGTGGACCGTGAGGTCACGTCCGCCGACTTCAAGTACAGCTTCGAGCGCATGATGGCCGACCCCAAGGCGCCGGCGACCGGCTTCTACACGGGCGTCGTCGGCGCCCAGGCGTTCATGGACGGCAAGGCCAAAGCAGATCGTGGGCTACACGACGCCGGACCGGTACACGGTCGTCATCAAGCTCGAGAAGCCGGACATGGCGTTCATGGGAGCCATGGCCATGTCGTTCACCGATGTGGTGGCCAAGGAGTGGGTCGAGAAGTGGGGCCGGCAGATCAACCGGCACCCGCTCGGCACCGGCCCGTTCCTGCTGGACCACTGGACGGCGGGCCGCGAGATCCTCGTGACCCGCAATCCCAACTACCACGACCCGGCGTCGGTGTACCTGGACGCCGTGCGCTTCGAGTTCTCGCTCAACCCGTCCACCGCGGTCCTCAAGCTGCAGCGCGGGGACGTCAACGTGCTCGGCGACTACATCCCGCCGGCGGACTACGTGCGCGTCAAGGCCGACCCGAACACCAAGAAGCTCGTCGTCGAGGAGCCGGTGATCGCGATCGACTACCTGTTCCTCAACCGGACGGTCAAGCCGTTCGACAACCTAAAGGTGCGCCAGGCGATCAGCATGGCGGTGGACCGCACCCGCATCATCAAGCTCCTGAGCGGCGCCGCGGACCCGCTGACCCAGCTGTATCCTGCCGGGCTGCCGGGCCATCAGGACGGCGCCGCCGGCGAGTTCGCCCCCTACGACCCGGCGAAGGCGAAGCAGCTGCTCGCCGAGGCCGGCTTCCCCAACGGGTTCTCGACGACCCTGTACTCGCACAACGTCGACCCGTGGCCCAAGGTGCTGCAGTCGGTGCAGCAGGACCTCAAGGACATCGGCATCACGGCCGACCTCAAGATCCTCGACAGGGCCACCTACTGGACGCTGATCGGCAAGCCGGGCAAGTGCGGGGTCGGCCTCAACGACTGGTGGATGGACTTCCCCGACCCGAGCGACTTCATCATCCCGCTGTACAGCAAGAGCACGGCGATCGACGAGGGAACCAACCCGAGCTTCTGGTGGAGCCCGCAGACCGAGAAGATGATCGCCGAGGCACAGGCCAACACGGACTCCGCGGCGCGCATCCAGCAGTTCGTGGAGATCCAGAAGACGATCATGGCCGACTCCCCGAGCGTGCCGCTGTACCAGCCCAAGGTGAACTCGATGCACACCGAGGACGTCGGCAACTTCTTCCTGCACCCGGTCTGGATCTTCGACTATCCGGCGTACTACTTCACGACGCCGCAACAGTAGACCCGGACTCAAGAAGGGGGCGGCGGCGCAGCGCGCCGCCGCCCCTTTCGCGGCCATGGCCGCCCGCCCGGGGGCCGGCCGCCGGCGGCGGTCATCGGGTCCGCGTCACCTTGCTGAGGCCGCGCGGGCGGTCGGGGTCGAGCCCGCGCGCGAGCGAGAGGTGATACGCCAGGAGCTGCCCCGGGATCACCGCGGTCAGCGGTGACAGCGCCTCGGGCAGCGGCCTCGGCAGCAGCACCACCGCTTCGTCGCCGCCGGCCGCGGGCGCGTCGGCGACAAGCCACGTCTGCGCGCCTCGCCGCCGCAGGTCGTCCCGCAGCTCGAGCATGCCGTCGCGAGTGCGGCCGCCCGGCGCGAACAGCAGCACCGGGTACCGCGCCTCGATCATGGCGATGGGGCCGTGGCGCAGGTCGGCGGCCGAGAAGGGCATCGCCGCCAGGTAGCACGTCTCCTCCAGCTTGAGCGCGATCTCGAGCGCGGTGGCGTAGTTGAAGCCGCGCGCAGCCACGATGAGGCGCTCCGCCCCGGCCAGCCGGGCGGCGACGGAGCGGACCACGTCCTCCGTCCCCAGAGCCGCCTGCATGGCGACGGGGACGTCGCCGGCGAGCGCGCCCGCGAGGCCACCGTCACCGGTCCAGGCGGCCCAGAACGCCGCCAGGGCCGCCAGCTGGCTCGTGTACGTCTTGGTGGCGGCCACCGCCAGTTCGGCGCCTGCTCCGGTCGCGAGCACGCGGTGCGCCGTGGCGGCCAGCGGGCTGTCCGGCGTCGTTCGTGACGGCGACCGTGAAGGCGCCGCCGGCGCGTGCGGCGGCGAGGTACTCGGCCACGTCGGGCGTCTCGCCGCTCTGGCTGATGCCGATCACGAGGCAGTCGCGAAAGTCGATGCGCGTGCCGTAGAGCGTCGCCGCGCTCGGTGTCGCGAGGCCCGCCGGCACGCCGGCCAGGATGGCGGCGAGGTACTTGCCGTACACGGCGGCGTTGTCGCTGGTGCCGCGCGCCGCGTAGAGCACGAACCGCGCCCCGGCGGCGCGCGCCTCGCGCGCCGCCTCCGCGAACGGCCGGAGGTCGGCGGTCAGCCTGGCGACCACCGCCGGCTGCTCGAAGATCTCGTCGCGCATCGCCGTCATGGTTGCGCCTCTTGCGCCGCCACGGTCCAGCGGCTTAGGGTTACGTCATACAAAGCATACCAAGTAGTAGAAGCATACCAACCGTCGCCGTCATGAGGTGTCCATGGACTTCGCGTCGTCCTTCCCGAGCTTCGCCGCCCGCTCCGGCCGGCTGTTCCGCGAAGCGAGCGAGATCATCCCCGGAGGAGCCGGGAGCAGCGCCCGCACCGTCAAGTTCGGCTGGAAGCCGTACCCGCCCTTCATCGCCTCCGGCTCCGGCTCGCACATCACCGACGTCGACGGCCACGAGTACATCGACTACCTGCTGGGCCTCGGACCGGACATCCTCGGCCACCGCCACCCGGTGGTCACCAGGGCTGTGGCCGACGCGATCGAGCGCTACGGCACGTCGTTCGGCCTCCCCTACGAGCTCGAGATCGAGGCCGCGCGCAAGGTCGTGGACGCGGTGCCGAGCGTCGAGATG
Organism: uncultured Thermoleophilia bacterium; assembly: GCA_963784975.1. Lineage (GTDB taxonomy): Bacteria > Actinomycetota > Thermoleophilia > UBA2241 > UBA2241 > CAIXSE01. Next base: position 14,402 of record CAWAUK010000041.1, read on the forward strand.
GTGCGCTTCACCAACTCCGGCAGCGAGGCCGTCGGCACCGCCGTGCGCCTCGCGCGCGCCTTCACCGGCCGCCGGATCCTCGTGCGGTTCGAGGGCCACTACCACGGCTGGCAGGACGTCGTGTACTGGAGCAACCACGTCGATCCGGCCGTGGCGGGGCCGGCCGAGCGGCCGCGGCCGGTCGCGGCCGGCCCGGGCGTCCCGCTCGAACTCGCCGACACGCTCGAGGTCCTCACGTGGAACGACCCCGAGAGCTTCCAGCGTCTGATGGACGAGCGCGGCGACGAGATCGCCGCCGTCATCACCGAGCCGGCGGTCTTCAACACCGGCGCCATCCTGCCGGAACCGGGCTACCTCGAGCTGCTGCGCGCCGAGACCAGCAAGCACGGCGCGCTGCTCATCTTCGACGAGGTCATCACCGGCTTCCGCTTCTGCCGCGGCGGCGGCCAGGAGTGGTTCGGCGTCATGCCCGACCTCACCACGCTGGCCAAGGGCCTCGGTGGGGGCTTCCCCGTCGCCGCCATCGGCGGGACTCGCGAGGTCATGAGCATGATCGCCGAGGGCCGCTACTCGCACTCCGGCACCTACAACGCCAACGTCGTGCAGTGCGCCGCCGTCTCGGCCACGATGGACCTGCTCGACGACGCGGACTGGTACGCCCGCCAGCGCGCGCTCGGCGACCGGCTGGCGGCCGGCCTCCGCGATCTCTGCGCGCAGGCCGGCATCCCGGCGCGCGTCGAGGGGCTGGGCACGGTCTTCCAGCTCTGGTTCACCGACCACGAGATCCGCGACTGGCGAGACGCCGAACGCTACGCCGACGAAGCGCTGTTCACGCGCTGGTACCAGGAGATGCTGCTGCGCGGCGTGCTCTTCCACCCGAGCCAGTACGAGAACCTCTTCGTCTCGATGGTCCATACGGACGAGGACATCGACCGCACCCTGGAGGCGGCGAGCGGGGCGATAGCCACCATCGCCGCCGAGCGGCGCGGCGGATGAGGCCGGCGCGATGAGTCTGCTGGACGCGGATCCGCGCGCGCAGCCCTCGCCGGGGCGCCGGCCTCTGCGCTACCAGCGCGTCATCGACCTCGTGGAGGAGATCATCCGCACCGAGGACCTGCAGCCCGGCAGCCTGCTGCCGACGCAGAAGGAGCTCGCGGACCGTGCCGGCGTCAGCCTGATCACCGTCCGCCGGGCGCTGGACGAGCTCGAGCGCGAGGGCCGGGTCGCGGGCCACCAGGGCGTCGGCACCTTCGTCGCCCGGCCGCGGATCGTCACCGACCCGGTCCACAGCGGCGGCCTTCTCGGCACCTTCGACGAGCAGGCCGTGCCGCGCAGCGTCGAGACGCGGCTGCTCAAGCTCCGGGCGGCGACGCCCCGGACGACCGTCGCGCAGACGCTGCACCTGCGCGATGAGGCGCTCGTCTGGCAGGTCGAGCGCCTGCGGCACATAGACGGGCGGCCCTGCGTGATCGAGGAGGCGCTGATCCCGCGGGCGCTCGCCCCCGGGCTCGACGACCACCGCCGCGAGCTGACGGGGTCGCTCTACTCCCTCCTGAGCAGAGCCTACGGCCTGGTCGACCACCACGAGGAGCAGTATCTCGAGATCGCGACGCCGGGACGCCGGGAGCGGAGTCTCCTGGACCTCGCGCCGCGGGCAAAGGTCGTCCGCCTGCGCGGCGTCAGTTTCACGCCCGACGACGTCGCCTTCGACTGCTTCGAGCAGATCTATCCGGCGGACGACTTCGTCTTCTACATCTCCGGCCAGACGGCCCGCCGGCTCTTCCGGCCGGCGGCCCTGAACGACTGGGGAGCCACGCCCGCCCAGCACACGCGGGACGCGTGAGGACGGCGGGCGCATCGACAAGGAGGACATCATGTCGACAGTAGCCACCCCGACGCCCGAAGGCGCCGAAACCTCCAAGGGCCTCAAGAAGGGCGCCCTCAACATCGGCGACGTCGTGATCATGGCGCTCGCCAGCTCGGGTCCTACGCAGAGCATCGCCGTCGGCATCGTCGGCCTGATGGTCGCGGTGATGTACCACACGTTCCTGCCGATCCTGATCTGCTTCATCCCCATGATCGGCATCGCCATCGGCTACCAGCGGCTGAACGCCTGGCAGCCGAGCGCCGGCGCGACCTACTCGTGGGTCGGGCGAGCCCTCAACCCGCACGCCGGCTTCTTCGTCGGCTGGATCATGCTGATGTACTACACGATCGGCACGACGAGCCTGACCGTGCCGCTGGGCACCTACTTCCTCAGCTTCTTCAGCAACGCCGCGGCGAACGACAAGTACGACGTCGCCATCGTCGGCTCGCTGCTCAACATCCTGGTTCTCGTCGTCGCCGCGCTCGGCATCAAGCTCTCGGCGCGCTTCAACTGGGGCTGGGCGATCTTCGAGTACGCGCTGATGATCGGCTTCGCCATCGCCGCCCTCTGGATGATCTACGTCACGGGCCTCTCCGGCGCCGTGCACACGTTCAGCTCGCTGTTCACGCTGCCCAAGGGCGGCCTGATCACCGGCCTCCTGATCGCGATCTTCCTCTACTCCGGCTGGGACACCGCCGCCTACGTCGGTGAGGAGGCAAAGGGCAAGCAGGCCGGCAGCGCCGCCATCCTCAGCGTCGTCATCCTGTTCTTCATCTACTCGTTCGTGATCTTCGCCTTCCAGGGGATCGCCCCGTTCCACACGATGCAGGCCAACGAAGCCAACATCCTCGCGTTCGTCGGCGACAAGATCGGCGGCAGCTTCTGGAAGAACGTGATGATCGTCGCGGTGCTCGGCGGGACGCTGGCGTCACTCCAGGCAGCCATCGTGAGCTCCGGCCGCATCTCGTTCGCCATGGGGCGCGACCGGGTGTTCCCCAGGTTCTTCGACAACGTCCACCCGCGGTGGCGGACGCCCTGGAACGCGACCATCCTGCTCGGCCTGCTCAACGTCGTCTTCCTGTGGGGGACGACGCTGTTCTCGAGCATCGGGACCGCCCTGGACAACATCGTCAGCACGCTGGGCATCATGGCGGCGATCTTCTACTTCCTCACGGCGTTCACCGCCATCTGGTACTACCGGCGCGTGATCGCGAGCAGCGCCGGCAACCTGATCCTGGGCGGCATCATGCCCGGCATCGGCGCCGCCTTCATGGCCTTCGTGATCGTCTACTCGCTGGCGACCGGCCAGCTCACGACGACGAACATGATCTTCGGCTTCGGCCTGGCGCTGCTCGGGCTGATCCTGTCGTTCGTCTCCAGTCGGGTCGGTCACGCAGAGTTCTACACCGACCCCAGCACGAGCTTCGGCGACAAGGTGGACGAGACGCTTGACAGGCCCGAACCGCCGAGTGAGGGATTCGGGCTCTGATATGACACACGACGAGAAGGCGACCCGATGACGAGCGAGGACGTGTATATCGGCCTCGACCTCGGGACCTCCAGCCTCAAGACGGTCGCGCTCGACGCCGCCGGGCACGCGTTCGCCTCGGACCGCGAACCCTACGAGACGGCGCGGCCGGGCCCCGGCCGCGCCGAGCAGGACGCGGGGAGCTGGATCGAGGCGGCGCGGACGTCACTCTCGCGGCTCGCCGCGGAGGTCGCCCCCGAGCGCTGGCGGGCGATCGGCCTGTCGGGGATGATCCCCACGATCGTGACCCTGGATGAGGACCGGCTGCCCACCGGCCCGGCGTTGACGTGGGAGGACAGCCGCGCCCACGCCGAAGCCGCGGAGATCGTCCGTCGGGCGGGAGCCCGCGAGGCCTACGAGCAGACCGGACAGCCGCTTGACGGCCGCTACCTGCTGCCGATGTTCGCCTGGATGCGGCGGCACGACCCGGCCCGGGCCGCTCGGACGGCCACCCTCCTCAGCGCCAAGGACTACCTCTTCGCCTGGCTGACGGGTCAGGTGCTCACCGACCCGAGCACGGCGACCGGCTACGGCTGCTACGGGCTGGAGACGGGCACGTGGTTGCCGCACCTTGCGGCGGTGGCCGGCGTGACGCCGGCCGGCGGCCGCGCCGGGGCGGCCGGGCCTGCCGACGGTCGTGCCCTCCGCCGAGACGAGGCCGATCCTGCCGGAGCGGGCGGCCGCGCTGGGGCTCCCGGACGGCCTGCGCGTCTGCGCCGGCGCCGCCGATTCGGTGCTCGCCGCCGAAGCGCTCGGCGCCGTCCACCCGGGCACCGTGGCCTACGTCTGGGGCACCAGTACCGTCATCCTCGGCGCCAGCACGGAGCTGACGCTCGACCCCGAGCGGCGCTGCCTCGTCACGCCGCTCGCGACGGAGGGCTGGGGCGTCGAGATGGACCTCGTGAGCACCGGCGCCGCCGTCGCCTGGCTGGCCCGCCTGCTGGGGTTCGGACCCGGCGGCCAGGCGGACGTCGTGGCCGCCGCGGCGACGGCCAGCGACGACGGCGTGCCGATCGCCCTGCCGTTCGTCGGCGTGGGCGAGCAGGGCGCCCTGTGGGACAACGACGTCCGCGGCACCCTCGTCGGCCTCGACCTCTCGCACGGCCCGGCGGACATCGCCCGGGCGGTGCTCGACGGCATCATCCTCGAGAGCCGCCGCTGCCTGGTGCGCCTGCAGGAGCTCGGTCTGCCGGCCGGCGAGGTGCGCGTCGCCTGGCGTGGCGCCGACCCGTGGTTCTGCCAACGCCTCGCCGACGCGACCGGCCGTCCGGTGATCGTCGGCGATCCGGTCGAGAGCTCGTCGGCGGCCGGCGCAGCACGCCTGGCCGCGATCGCGGCCGGCGCCGAGCTGCCGCCCGTCGGGTCGGCCGACGCGCGCTACGTGCCCGACCCCGCGCAGGCCGCCGTCTGGGACCGGCGCCGAGCCGACTACGAAGACGTGCTGCGTCCGCTCAGGCACCTCTACAGCGTCTGGCCGCCGAAGCGCAAGGAGTGGTGAGGGCCTCAGTAGTAGAGGTCGCTCGGCCCCTTGTACTCCTGGATCGTGTTGCCGCCGTCCACGACGACGAGCTGGCCGGTGATGTAGCTGGCGTCGTCGCTGCCGAGGAAGCACACCAGCTTGGCGACCTCCTCGGGGAACGCGGAGCGGCCCATCGGCGTGTTGAGGCCACCGACGTCCTCGCCGTCGGCCTGCGAGCCGGTGGCGATCCAGCCCGGGCCCACGGCGTTGACGGTGATGCCGTGCTTGGCGACGTCGAGGGCGAGGCCGCGGGTCAGGCCGAGCACGCCGGCCTTGGCGGCGCAGTACGCGGCCTCATCCGGATTCGCGACCACCGGGCCGGTCACCGAGCTCATGTTGACGATGCGGCCGTAACCACGCTCGATCATGCCGGGGACGACGCAGCGGGTGACGTTGAACTGCGTCTTGAGATTGATGGCGATGCCGAAGTCCCACGCGTCCTCGCTCAGATCCTGGAAGGCGGCGAAGTCCTCCTCCTGCCCGAAGACGACCATGCCGGCGTTGTTGACCAGCACGTCGATGCGGCCGTGACACGCGATGGCCTCCGCGACCATCGCCCTGACCCGGTCCATCTTCGTGAGATCGGCGGTGTGCGAGCTGACCGTGGCGCCGAGCTCCCGCAGCTTGCCGGCGCAGGCGTGGACGGCGTCCGCGATGTCGCAGACGGCGAGCAGCGCGCCCTCCTCTGCCAGGACTCTTGCCGTCGCGAACCCGATGCCGTCCTGCTTCGCGACGCCCGTGACGAGGGCGACCTTGCCCTCCACTCTGCCCTTGCGTGCCATGCTGTCTCGCTCCCTTGGCGTGGTCTGCACACGGCGGGCGACCGCCGGTGATGGTCGAACGAATGTTATGCCGGACGCCGGGGGGAGCCAAGGCCAGCGGGCCCGCGCACGTTTGGAGCGCGGTGACCCACGCACGAGGTATCCTCTCGAACCTCCCCAGAACAGCCAACGGTATGGGAGCTTTGGTCAAGCTTCTTCCGTATACTGCCGATGAACCGAGGACCAGCGGGCGCCGCAAGAGGGGGACGAGTGGCCACTGTGAGAGAGGGGCCGGAGGCTGTGTGGCTTCGCGTCGGAGACGTGGCGAAGCTGCTCGGCGTGAGCCCGAACACGGTCCGCCGCTGGACCGACGTGGGTCGCATCGCCGCCCACCGCAGCCCCGGCGGCCACCGCCGCTATCTCGCCGACGACGTCCACGCGCTCCTGCCGCAGGACGAGAACGATGGCGCCGCCCAGCCCGGCGACTTCGCTCACCTGCGCCGGCAGACGCAGGACCTGCGCTTCACGCTGCAGGCCGGACTGGACCTCATGTCGCTGCTGGCCGAGGACCCTCACGCCGTGCCGGCCGAGGCCGCGCGCATCCTGTGCGGCCTCACCGGCGCGCCGCGCTGCGACGTCTACTTCACCGACGGCGACCGGCTGCGCGTGGCCTTCTCCCTCGACGGCGGCGAGCTCGACCCCGGCCGCCTGGGGTTGGCATGGGCCACCGCCGACTGGGCGCCGGCCGAGGGCGACCCGGCGTCGGCGCCGGTGACCTGCCTGCAGGCCACGGACAAGGGCCTGAGCCGGCGCGCCCGGCTGGCCATGCAGCGGCGCGGCTGCCGCTCCCTCGCCTGGGCGCCCCTCGTGTTGCACGGCGAGCTCGTCGGGGCGATCGAGCTCAGCGACGCCGGGGACCGCGACTTCTCCCGGCACGCCGACGTGCTCGAGGGCCTCGCGCGGGTGTGCGCAGAAGCTGTGGCGATCAGGCGGACGGTCGACGAGCTCGCGCACCGCGACAAGAGCGTGCGCGAGCTGGTCGACCTCTCGCGGGAAGTGGCCCAGACCCACGACTTCGAACGGTTCGTCCTGCGCTTCGCGCAGCGGCTGCTCACCGCCGCCAACGCCGACTGTGTCGACGTGTGGCGCGCGCGCGGCGGCGTGATCCGCTCCGTCGTCAGCTGCACGCGCGAGGGTGCCGACCCCAGCCTGCGAGACACCGTCCTCGACACCAGCCGGTACCCCTCCCTCGAGAGGACGCTCCTCGACCACACGCCGCTGGCGATCGCCGGCCTGGACGACGAGCGTCTGAACCAGGTCGAGGCGGACCTGATGCGCGGCTGGGGCTACTCGAGCTCGCTCACCATGCCCCTCGTGGCCGGCGGCGAGCTGGTCGGGCTGGTGGACCTCTACGACGACGCGGAGCGCGACTGGAGCGCCGACCTCGAGTTCCTCACCAGCGTATGCCAGCTGGTCGCCGGCGTGTTCGACAGCAACGCGCTCCTCGACGAGGCGAGGGAGATCGCCCGGCTGCGCGAGGAGCTCGTCGAGCTCGGCGCCGACCTGGCCGCGGCGGAGGCGCCGATGGACATCGCGGAGCGCGCCGCGGCGCGATTGCGCCACGCGACGCGCTGCAGTGACTGCGACATCTGGTGGCTGGAGGAGGGGTACCTGCGATGCCTGGCCAGCGTGGACGACGACGGCGTCGACGAGGGCGTGCGCGGGAAGATACTCAGGCTCGACCACTATCCCTCCACGCAGCGGGCACTGGAGGAGCGCGAGATCCTCGTCATCAGCTCCCTGGACGACGAACGGCTCACCGACTACGAGCGCGAGGACTTCGGCGAGTTCGACTTCCACAGCACGGTGGGGGTGCCGCTCGTGAGCAACGACCAGGTCATCGGCCTCATCGACCTGTTCGACGTGCGCGAGCGCGACTACAACGACGTGCGCTGGTTCCTGCCTGAGGCGGGACGCACCGTCGCCGACGCACTCCGCACTGCCGAGCTGCTCGCCGGGCTGCGCCGCGGCAACGCGGCGCTCCGCGAGCTCGTCGAGCTCGGCGACCGCCTCAACGAGGCGGGCACGCTCGAGGAGCTCGCCAAGGCCGTGGCCGAGCGGCTCCGCGAGGTCCTCGCCGCCGAGGACTGCGACATCTGGCAGGTCGACGGCGGCGTGCTCCGCTGTCTTGCCAGCGTGGACAGCCGCGGCTGGGACTCCGACGAGGTCGGGTCGGAGCGCGAGCTGGCCGCCTACGATGCCACGGTGGCCGCCCTGGCCGCCGACAAGCCCCTGGTCGTCGGCGACCTGGCTGAACACCGAGCTGAGCGAGACGGAGATGGAGGCGTACCGTCGCTGGGGCTTCCGCAGCATGGTCTCGCTGCCCCTCGTCGTCGACGGTCGCCCCATCGGGCTGATCGACATCTTCGACACCAGAGTGCGGGACTACACCGTGCATCTGGACCTCATCCGCAACGTCGGGCGGCTGCTGTCGGGCTCGTTCGAGAAGGCGATGCTCGTCGAACGCCTCGAGGCCGGCAACCGCCGCATGGCGCTGATCAGCGAGTCCTCCCTGGAGCTGACCAGCAGCCTCGACCTGGAGGCGACGCTCCTCGCCACGGCGCGGCGCCTCTGCGTCGGCGTCGACGTCAACGAGTGCGAGATCACCGTCATCGAGGGAGACCAGCTGCACACGCTGATGCGCGTCAGCGAGGGCGAGGTGGACGAGGCATGGATGGGGCAGTACCTGCCTCTTGCGGACGCCGGCGTCACGCGTGAGGTGATCGAGACGATGCGGCCGACGGTGGTCGGGTCGCTGCGCGACCCGCGGCTCACGCCGACCGTCCTCGACATCAACCGGGCCTTCGAGCTCAAGAGCTGGGCCACCCTGCCACTGATCGTCAAGGACCGCGTCATCGGCACGGTGGAGCTGGTCGAGAGCGGCGCCGAGCGGACGTTCACGCAAGCCGAGATCGACACGGCCGCCGCCATCTGCCACGCCGCCGCGCTCGCGATCGACAACGCGGCGCTGTTCGCTCGCGAGCAGCAGACGACGCGCGAGACGCAGCTGCTCAACGACATCGCGGCGCGGACGGCCGCCAGCCTCGACCTCGAAGAGGTCGTCAAGGCGGCCGTCGACGAGCTGGGCCAGCTGATGGAGTTCGAGGAGTACGGCCTTCTCCTGCTCGACGGGGCGAAGGTGGGGCGCGTCATCGGTTCACGCCCGGCCGCCCAAGCGCTGCTCGACATCGGGCTCGACGACTTCGAACCCGGGTTCATCGAGCGCATCGCGGCGGAGGGGGTGCTCGTGGTGCGTCTGCCGGAGGACCTGCCGCCGCTGGCCGGGTCGCCGGCGATCGAAGGCCTCGCCTCGGCGGTCATCATCGCGCTGCCGTCCGACACCGGCCTCCTCGGCGTGCTCGACTTGAGCAGCGCCGATCCCGACGCCTTCGCGACCGTCGACCGTCACCTGCTCCAGCGTGTCGGCACGCAGCTCTCCCTGGCCATCAAGAACGCCCAGCTCTACGACGAGATCAAGGGCATGCACCTCGGCAACCTCAAGGCGCTGAGCTCGGCGCTGAACGCCAAGGACTACTACACGCTGGGCCACGCCGCGCGCGTCGCGGCCTACACGGTCATGCTGGGCAGGCAGCTCGGCTGGCAGGACGACGTGCTCGCGCCGCTCGAGGAGGCGGCGTACCTCCACGACATCGGCAAGATCAGCATCTCCGACCGGGTGCTCCTCAAGCCGGGCCGATTGAACCAGCAGGAGTGGGACGAGATGCGCCAGCACCCCGTGGTGAGCGCCGACATCATCCGGCCCCTCTTCCCCAAGGACCTCGTGCTCGCCGTCCGACACCACCACGAGCGCTACGACGGCGACGGGTACCCGGACGGCCTCGCCGGTGCTGGGATCCCGGCTCTGGCGCGCGCAATGGCCGTCGTCGACGCCTACGACGCCATGTCGTGCCGGCGCCCCTACAAGGCCGCGCTCACTTACACGGAGTGCCTGGCGGAGCTCCAGCGCTGCCGCGGCAGCCAGTTCGACCCCGAGATGGTGGACGCGTTCCTCCACGTGCTGGAGGACGTGGCCCGGCGGCGCAAGAAGGCCGACGAGATCGCCGCGCAGGCGGCGTCGCGCATCCGCGGCGAGACGCACGCCGCGCTGCTCGCCCTCGACGATGAGAACTCCAACGCGTACCGGGAGATCGAGCAGGTCCTGCGCGAGGTCCGCGACGCCAATCCGCCGACGCGGTTCCTGACGACGCACGCACAGGTGGACAAGCGCTTCGTCATCGGCGTGGACCCCGAGGAGGACGCGAACGAGAAGTCGCACCTCGGCGATGAGATCTTCGTCGACGACGAACTGCCGCAGGTGCTCGCCGGCGAACGGCCGCAGATCAACGTCGTGTTCGCCGACGAGTTCGGCGTGTGGATCACGGGGCTGGCGCCGATCAGGGACGCGTCGGGCGACATCGTCGCCGTCGCCGTCGCCGACCTCCCGGCCCTCTCGGCCTCGGAGAGCGAGTCGCTGCGCGGCGACGGGCGGCAGACCTTCGCCGCGATGCTGCAGACGGCCGCGGTCCGCCTCAGCCGCGCCGAGATCGACGCGATCACCGACGCCCTCACCGGCCTCTACAACCACCGCTATCTGCACGAGCGCCTGAGCGAGGAGCTCAACCGGGCGCGCGACCTGCAACGGCCGCTCAGCGTCCTCTTCTGCGACCTCGACCACTTCAAGGGCTACAACGACACCAACGGGCACAGCGCCGGAGACGCCGTGCTGCGGGAGGTGGCGCACGTCATCGAGCAGTCGGTGCGCAACATCGACGTCGCGGCGCGCTACGGCGGCGAAGAGTTCGTCGTCCTGCTCGTGGAGACGGAGCGGGAGACGGCGCTCGCGGTGGCGGAGCGCATCCGCGAGCGCATCCGCGCCGCCGCATACACGGCGAACGGCGTGCCGCTCACCGTGAGCATCGGCGTCTCGGGTTACCCGGACGACGCCGACCGCCGCGAGGACCTCCTCAACAAGGCGGACTGGGCGATGTACCTCGCCAAGCGCCGCGGCCGCGACCAGGTGGCGAGCTTCGGCGACTCATGACGAGCCGCCGGCCGAGGCCGGCCACCGGGCGTCGGACGCTGAATCAGGAGCGGCGGCGGCGGGCGACGCGGACGTCGCCGCGCCGCAGGGTCAGGCCCTCCCGGTCGAAGTACTCGAGGAGGGCCTGCGCGTTGCGGCGCCCGCACCCGGCGGCGTCGCGAAAGCCGGCCAGCGTGACTTCGCCGGCGCCCTCCAGCTGAGCCAGAAGCACCGTGCGGGCGCCGTCCACCGCCGAGCTCGCAAACCAGAGGTCCTTGTCGACGCGGACGAGGTCGCCGCGACGCGCGAGCACGTCGAGGATCTGGCCGAGCTCGCGCGGCGGTCGGCGCAGCTCGTCGGCCAGGGTCGCCAGGGTCGGCGGCGCCAGCGGGTCGGCGGCGAGCCGCTCGAGGATCACGCCGGCCACGGCCGCCTGCTCGTCGCCGAGCACGCCGGCGCCGGCGGGAGCGTAGCCGCCTTCGCCGGCGACCAGCTCGCCGGCTTCCACCATCCCCTGCAGCAGGAGGCCGGCGTCCGCGACCGGCAGGGCCGGCACGAGCGCGGCCAGCTCGGCGGCGCCGCTGAAGGGCCGCTCCGGCCGCGCCGCGGCGCGCTCGCCGGCGCCGGCGAGCAGGGCCGTGCGCAGCGCGGCCAGGGCGCCGGCGCCGAACCAGCGCGTCGCGGTCCCCCCGGCCCCCGGCAACTCCTCGAGCTCCCCGGCGGCTACGGCCGCCGCAAGCGCAGCGCCGGCGTCGCCGGCGCTGAACCCGGCGGCCGTGAGGTCCTGCCGCGTCAGCCCGGCGTGGACGCGGTCGGCGGCGAGGGCGGCGATCGAGGCGCGCGCGTCCCCGGCGCGCACGGCGGCGAGAAACGCGCCGTGCCGCTCTCGCGCGTGCCAGCGTTGCGCGCCGGCCAGCAGCGCCTCCCCGCCGGCCACGGTGGCGACCGGTGAGAGCGTGCGGACGATGAACCGGTCGTGCGGCAGCACGAGCGCGTCGGCGTCGAGCCGCACGACCGCCGCCGCGGCTGTGCCAGGAGAGATCTCGCGGCCCTCGAGCGGCGCCACCCGGGCGAGATACTGCGCCGTGCCGTGATGCAGCCGCACCTGGTCGCCCGAGCGCAACGGCCGGGCGCCCGGCAGGACCGAGACCCAGGCGTCGAAGCGGCGCGCGGAGAGCCCCGCGAGATCGGGCGCCACCAGCCAGTCGCCGCGGCCGATGTCATCACGGCCGAGGCCGCGAAGGTTCACCCCGACGCGGCTGCCGGCGTGCACCACCTCGGTCTCGTGGTCGTGAACCTGGACGCTGCGCACGCCGGCGCGCGCGCCGCCGGGCTCGACGGCCATGGCGTCCCCGGCGCGGATCTCTCCGGACCACAGCGTCCCCGTCACCACCGTGCCGATGCCCTTGAGCGGGAAGACCCTGTCCACCGGCAGGCGGGCAGGGCCGGCGCGGCGGCCCCCCTCGGCGGAGTCCGCGGCGCGCTCGAGCGCGGCCAGCAGTTCCTCGAGGCCGCGCCCGTCCCGCGCGCTCACCGTGACCACCTCGCTGGCGGCGAAGGGCGTGCCTTCCAGGAACTCCCGCACGTCCGTCTCCGCCAGCTCCAGCAGCTCTTCGTCCACAAGGTCGGCCTTGGTCAGCGCGACGACGCCGCCGCGCACGCCGAGCAGCTCGATGATCGCCAGGTGTTCGACCGTCTGCGGCATGACGCCGTCGTCGGCGGCGATGACGAGGAGGAACAGGTCGACGCCCGTGGCGCCGGCCACCATGGTGCGCACGAAGCGCTCGTGGCCGGGCACGTCGACGACGCTGAGCCGCGCACCCGACGGCAGTTCGAGCTGCGCGTATCCGAGCTCGATGGAGATGCCGCGCTCGCGCTCCTCGCGAAGCCGGTCGGTGTTCTTGCCGGTGAGCCGGGTGACCAGCGCCGTCTTGCCGTGGTCGATGTGACCGGCGGTGCCCAGGGTCAGCGGCGGGCGGTCGCGGAGCGGTGCGCCTCCGGTGCCCCGCTCGATAGCTGCCGTGCGGTGCTGCTCCGCGGCCCCACACGAAAGCTCGCCTTCGGCAGCTTCTCGTCGGCGGCTCTTCACGGCGTCCTCAGATGAGGCCGGGCAGGGCGGCGCCGGCGAGGTCCTCGATCTCGTCCTCGCCCACAGCACGCACGTCGAAGATGAGGCGGTCGTCGTGCACGCGGCAGACGACGGCCGGCGCGCCGCGGCGCAGCAGCTCGGCGCGCGCGTCGGCCTCGGCCGCGGGCACCGCGGCCGCTACCCCGACGCTCGGCACCTCGGTGACCGGGAGGGCGCCGGCGCCGGCGCGGGCGACCGTCTCGACGAGCTCGAGACGGTCCTCGGGCACGCCGGCGCCGATCAGCAGCTCGCGCAGCCGGCCGGCGCGCCCGCGCACGTCCTCGAGCGGCGACGCCAGGGCCGCCAGCGTGGGGATCTCGGCGATGGCCCGCGGAGGGTCCAGGTACAGGCGCAGGACGACGTCGAGCGCGGCGAGGTCGAGCTTGTCGATGCGCACGGCCCGCGCCAGCGGGTGGCGGCGCATCGCCTCGATCGGCGCGGTCCGGCCGACGGCGACGCCGGCCTGCGGGCCGCCGAGCAGCTTGTCGCCGCTGAAGGTGACGATGTCGCAGCCGGCGGCGACGCTGTCCGCCAGCGCCGGCTCCTCCGAGAGCAGCTCGAGGTCCGCCAGCGCTCCGCTCCCGAGGTCGTCGACGAGCACCGCGCCACGCTCGTGCGCCAGCTGCGCGAGCTCGTCCAGCGCGGGTTCGGTCGTGAACCCGACGATGCGGTAGTTGCTGGTGTGCACGCGCAGGATCGCCCGCGTGCGGTCCGTCCAGGCGGCTTCGAAGTCCCTGAGGTAGGTGCGGTTGGTGGTGCCGACCTCGACCAGCTCGGCGCCGCTCTCGCGCAGGATGTCGGGGATGCGGAACCCGTCGCCGATCTCGACCAGCTGGCCGCGGGCGACGAGCACCTCGCCGCCCCGCGCGGTGGCGGCGAGCGCGAGCAGCACCGCCGCGGCGTTGTTGTTGACGGCGAGCGCGTCCTCGGCGCCGGTGACGGTGCAGAGCACATCGTGGATGTGGTCCTGGCGCGAGGCGCGCTCGCCGCGCGCCAGGCTGTATTCGAGGTCCGAGTAGCTCATGGCGGCGGTGACGACGGCCTCGACCGCCGCCCGCGGGAGCAGCGCACGGCCGAGGTTGGTGTGCACGACGACGCCGGTCGCGTTGATGACGCGCCGCAGCGACGGCGTGACCGCCGCCTCGAGCAGGCGGGCGACCCACGGCGCGAGCGCTGCCGGCGTGAGGTCCGCCGCCTCCGCGGCGGCCGACTCGCCGCCCGCGAGGATCTCCGCCCTCAGCCGCTCGATGACCGCGCGCACCGCGTCGACGACCAGCGCGCGCGGGTAGCGCGTGAGCAGCTCCTCGACGGCCGGCTCGCGCAGCACTTCATCGACCGCCGCCAGCGAGCGCAGCCGCTCCTGGCGGCCGTCGCCTCCGGCTTCCTTCTTGCGCTTCGACTCGCTCATCCGCTCACCTCGGATGGGGACGCGGCGCCCGCCGCAAGCGTACCCCGGCGAGGATCATGGCGAACGCTACCACGCCGAACATGAACCACCAGTCGATGGTCGACAGCCCGAAGTCGGCCAGCCACGCGTGGCGGGTCTGACGCGCCACGACAAGCCCGACGGCGGCGAGGCCCCAGAGCGCCTGGATGACCGTCCAGAAGACACGGCTCGACTCCTCGCCGAAGCCGCGCACCGTCGCCCAGGACGCTCCCAGCGTGATCAGCAGCGGAACGAGGCCGATGAGGACGACGAGGACCAGCTGCCAGATCAGCGCGGCGAACGACAGCCCCCGCACGGCCTTCCAGATGGGCTGGGTGCTGCCGGCGCCGAAGAGGATGACCACCGCCCAGGTCACGACGCCGATGAGTCCGAACGCCGCCACGAGCAGCAAGGGGATCACCGAGAGAGCCCTCATGATGACGCCGCGCGAGTACCCGTCCGGGCCGGCCGCCTGCTCCTCGTCGTCCGGCGCGAGCGCGTTGGGATCGACGCGGGTGTCTCCCCACGGGCGACGCTTCTGCCAGTCGTCGTGGGCCATGCGGTCAGCCCTCGAGCACGAGCGCTCCGGCCGGGCCGGCGATGACTTCGCCGACCGTCCAGGCGCCGGCGCCGGCGTGCTCGAGAGCGTCGAGCAGCAGCGCGTGCTTCTCGGGCGCGACGGCCAGGAGCAGGCCGCCGGACGTCTGCGGGTCGAAGATGGCGAGCACGCGCGGGTCCTGCTCGGCGATCGGGCCGGCGAACCGGCCGGCGGCTTCACCGCCGGCGGCCTCGCCGGCCGCGAGGAGCTCCGCAGCGCCGGCCGGGCCGACCTCGTGAAGCCGTGCCAGGAGGAAGTCGCGGTTGCTGCGCAGCCCGCCGGCGTACACCTGCCGCGCGATCAGCTCGAGGACGCGGTCGTGCAGCGGCAGCGCCCCGAGGTGGACGGCCGCGGCGGCCCCGCTCGCGTCGAGCATCTCGACCAGGTGGCCGGCCAGGCCGAACCCGCTCACGTCGGTGCACGCGTGCACACCGATGCGGGCCATGGCCGTGGCCGCCGCCGCGTTGAGGGCGGCGGCCTCCACGATCGCCGGCATCATCTCGTCCTCGGTGATGATCCCGTTCTTGAGCGCGCTGGCGAGTACGCCGATGCCGAGGCGCTTGGTGAGCACGAGCTTGTCGCCCGCCTCGGCCCCGCCGTTGTAGACGATCTCGTCGGGCCTGGCGACACCGGTCACGGCCAGGCCGTACTTGGGTTCCTTGTCGTCGATGGAGTGGCCGCCGGCGAGCTCCGCGCCGGCCTCGAGGACCTTCTCCATGCCGCCGCGCAGGATCTCGCCGAGGTGCGCCATACCCAGGTCGGAGGGCCAGGCGACGAGGTTCATCGCCGTGAGCGGCCGCGCGCCCATGGCGTAGACGTCGCTCAGGGCGTTCGCCGCCGCCAGCTGGCCGAACCAGTACGGCGAGTCGACGATGGGCGTGAAGAAGTCGACCGTCTGCACCAGGCAGAGGTCGTCGCTGATCGGCACCACGGCGGCGTCGTCGCGCGTCTCCAGGAGACGCGCGAACTCACCGGTGGCGGCGGGCATGCTCTCGAGGACGGCCTGCAGGTCGCACGGACCCAGCTTGGCCGCTCAACCGCTCTTGGCCGCGAACTGTGTGAGTCGGATCTTCTCGGTCATACGACAAGCTTACCGCAGGCGGACACGCGGCCGGCTCGCCGGCGTCGGATGCCGGCCCTCCGGTCGCCGCCTCAGACGGCGGCGTCGCTCGCCGCGTGCAACGCGACGATCTCGCGCACGTCGTTGTAGGCGCGCAGGCTGTCGATGCGGCCGCCGTGGACCGTCCAGACGTGGGCGAACGGAACCTCCACGGCGCGCCCGGCGCCCCTCGGCGTCACGTTGAACACACCGGTGACGATGACGGTGTCGCCGTCGCAGTAGAACTCGCGCGGATCGAGGGCGAAGGCGTCGTTGAGCTCGGGGATGGGCGCGAAGATCCTGCGAAGCACCTCGTCGCGCCCACAGAACGAGCCCGAGGCCGGCCCGTAGGTCCACTCGGGCTCGTGCCACTGGATGTCCTCGGCGAACATCGCGAGGGTGGTCTGGATGTCGCCGCGGCTGAAGCTCTCGTAGCCGGTGCGGACGATGTCGATGTTGCTGGCCACTGGAGCCCCTTGCCGCGTGGACGACCGGTCCGCGGCCACCGGGGACCGGGAGCCGCCACCCGGAAGGTTCCCAAACGAGAGGGCGTCTCACCGTTGCCCGGGACCGGGGCGCTGTGAGAGAGCGGGGCCGCGAGTGAGCGGCGCTGCGAAGAGTGGAGCGCCGCGGGGGCCCGCGGCGGGCGTGCGGCGCACCGGTCCTTGCTCAGCGGACGGTGAGACGGGCCGATCCGGCCCTGCCCTGGCGGTTCCCGGCCTGGTCGATCGCGTAGACGCAGATGCGATAGGTGCCGCGCGGGAGCATGCAGCGCCAGGTCGCGAAACGCAGAGCGTTGGTCGCGCGCCAGCCGAGACGCAGGGACGCGCGCGGCCGTCCCGACAGCGTGCGCACCACGACGCGCACGCTCGCCCTGGGCGTGAGGTCGTTCACGCGGAAGGGGAGTCTCGCGCGGGCAAACCGGCGGACGATCGCCGGGCGCGCCTTCGTCACCGGCCTCTGGTCGTCGATCTTGACCGTGCAGGAACGCGCGACCTCCACGTTCCCGTCGTTGTCGGTGGAGCGGTAGCGCACCGTGTGCACTCCCCGGCCGGCGACGAGAAGCGTGCCCGGCAGGCCGGGAAGCGGCGTCCAGCCCGCGGCGTCGACGTCGGTCTCCGTCAGTCCGACCCCGCTCCCTGGGCCGTCGGACGCGTCGAACGTGAGCGTCACCGGCGCGCGGTGCCAGGCGGCGTCGTTGCCGCTCACCGCCGTCACGGGGGCAGTGACGTCCTCTGGGATCGGACTCGGCGACGGACTCGGCGAGGGGTCGGGGCTCGTGGTGGGACTCGGTGAAGAGCTGGGGCTTGTGCTCGGACTGGGAGAGGGACTGATGGACGGGCTCGGACTGGCTGACGGGGAGGTCGAAGGGCTGGGGCTGGGCGACGGGCTGGACACGAGCGAAAGCGAGGTCGCGCCGTACACACCCCAGGCGTAGCTCGCGGACGTCGCGCGGAACTGCTGCCAACGGACCGTCGAGTACCAGGTGTCCCAGCACGCGTACTCCGGATAGCCGCTGGTCTCGCGGTAGCCGATCCCCACGACGGCGTGGTCGATGACCCCGTCGCCGCTACTGTCCACGCAGAGCACGAGCGGCCGCCCCGCGTCGATCTCCTGCCGCAGGGTGGCGAAGGTGAGCGAGGAACCGAAGTAGAGGTTGCGATAGCTCGCCGTCATGCCGGAGAGCCGGGACTGCACGTAGGCGACGAAGGCCGGACCGGCCATGCTCGTGTAGCTCCAACCGTAGGCCAGGCCGTCGGCGCTCCACGAGGTGTGCATGAAGTCGGCGACGCAGTCGCTGGCGTGCTCGTCGCCGGCCGGCAGGGCGCTCTTGTCCGCGAGGATCGCGCTCCCGGTATCCTTGGGCAGGGCGTAGTCCTCGTAGTGGTGCGGGTCCGACGCGTCGCCGTGCGAGGCGATCATCTGGCTCACGGCCGCGTTGGCGCTCTGGCTCACCGCATCCCCGGCGACCAGGTCAGGGAAGCCGTGGCCGTCGTAGTACCCGACGATCATGCCGACCGACGTCGGCGCGCAGCCGTCCCGCCAGATGTAGGCGGGGACCCCCACGACCACGGTCTCCCCGGCGGCCGCGACGGCGCGGCGGGCGCCGGAAGGCGGCTTGACCGACGCCGGCGGCGTCGGGCCGGTGGTGGTGAGGGCGGGCCCGGCGACGGGATCCGCGGCAGGCGCGGCGGCCGCCATCACGCCGGCCAGCAGCGCAGCGGCCGCAAGCAGGACTGCCGCCGCCGTCATGGCGGCGCGCCCGGCGGGGGCGCGCCGAACTCTCGTCGTCCAAAGCCTCACAGAGTCTTCATCGGCCGATCCGGCCAGAGGGTTAGCCCGTCACGCCCTCTTCGGTGGCACGCTGCGGAAGGGGCCGGCCGGCGCCCACATGTACTAGTCCCGGTCGGCGAGCCTGGCCCGGCCGCCGAGCACATCCTCGCGCAGGATCTGCCGCATCTTCACGGGCTCCTCGTAGGCCGGACTGTGGGCCGAGCGCTCGAACGTGTAGAACCCCTTGACCGGCGCCCTCAGCAGGGCGAGGTAGTCCTTCGCCTGGCTGTAGGAGACGGTGTGGTCGTGGATGCCGTGGACGAAGTAGACGGGGATCTCGAGTTCCGTGATCCGCTTTGTCAGGTCGTCGCCCTGCATCTCGTCCCACAGGCCGAAGCTCTTGGCGGCGAACTTGCCGCGCCAGATGTCGAGCTTCTCGCCGATCGTGTACTCGCGGTTCAGCCACGACGGCACGAAGATGCCGGTGATCACCGACTTCATGTCGCGCGTCGTCCCGACGCCCAGGCCGTGCATCGCCGGGTCACGCAGCGCCATGTACGAGCGCGACATCGGCAGCGCCCACGTGCAGGGCGACGCTTCGAGCTTGCGCACCATCTTCATGTCGCCGATCGCCCGATACTGCTCGAGCATGTAGTGGTACGTCGCGTTCTCCGACTCGAGCTGGTAGGAGATCTGACCCATGCCGATGTAGGCGCGGTACAGCTCTGGGTGCCGCGCGGCCGCCTGGATGCCGAGGTAGCTCCCCCACGAGTGGCCGAGGAGGCAGATCCTGTCCTGGCCAAAGCGTTCGCGCAGGTACTCGGTCACGGCGATCGCGTCGGCCAGGAACTGCTCGCATGTCATGGTCTCCCGCGGAACACCGTGGTAGGAGAGCCCCGCGCCGCGCTGGTCCCACCACACCACCGTGAAGTCGTCCTCGAGACCGGTGGGGTACTTCTGCTCGAGGACGTACCCCGGCATCCCGGGCCCGCCATGCGCGAACAGCAGCACCGGATGCGATGTGTCCCTGCTCCGGATGATCATCCCCTGGTCCACGCCGTTGATGCTGACGTGCACCTTCTGGTTGACGCTGTTCGGGAGAGGCTGCCCGTAGTCATCGAGGATGTGCCTCAGCGTGCCCGGACTGAGGAGCATGATGCGTCCTGCCTTTCGAGATGCTGCCTGGCGACAACGATAGTCGGGAACCATCCGTGCCACCAGAGGCCGGTGATGCACGATGCTCGTGGACCGGACGAGGCCGTCCACGCAGGCCGGGGGCCGGGGTGGACGATCGCGCGGCGCGTCGGTTCAAGTTCCGCCTTCGACGGGCAAGTGACCGCTGACGGCGGACGTCGCGCCCCCACGCGACGTCCGCCACCAAGCCCGTCACGCGCCTCAAGGAGGATCCGTCATGGCCGACGCACCACGCCGCGCCGACGCTGTCTGGCAGGGCTCGCTCACACAGGGGTCCGGTGAAGTCTCACTGACCACGAGCGGGGCCGCCGGCCCGCTGCCAGTGACGTGGTCCTCGCGCACCGCTCGCTCGGAGGGCAAGACCAGCCCCGAGGAACTCCTCGCAGCGGCGCACGCCAGCTGCTACTGCATGGCGCTCTCGGCCGGCCTCGGCGACGCGGGCACGCCGCCGGAGAAGCTCGAGGTCAGCGCCACGGTGACCTTCAAGGAGATCGAGGGCGGCTGGAAGACCGGCTCCTCGCACATCACCGTCAAAGGTACGGTGCCCGGGATAGACGAGGCCGCGTTCAAGAAGGCAGCCGAGGACGCCAGGGATGGCTGCCCGATCAGCGGCGCGCTCAAGGGCAACGTGGAGCTCAGCGTGGAGGCGACGCTGGCCTGAGTCTCGCCGCGGTCACGCCGGCGAAGCGTTCACGATCACCGGCAGCTTGCCGCGCCACGCCGCCCACGCCTCAGGGTCCGTGGCCAGCTCGCACATGAAGTGCGCGACGTTGGCCATGTTGGTCTCGCCGGGGCGGAACAGGCTGTCCACCAGTCCATCATGCAGCGCGTACTCCGTGACGTCGCCCTCCTTCAACGTGTCGGGACGGACGACCACCCACTGCACGTACGGATCGGCGGCCTCGATGACGTCGTGGAGGAAGTCCGCGGCGCGCTGATTGTCTCTCCCCGGAGGGACGAGGCCGCGCTGCATCCAGAGGATCGACCTCTCGAAGCGCCCGCGACGCGCGTCCAGCCCTCCGGGGCGGTTCACCGAGACGCTGCTCATGAGGATGAATCTGACCGGCCTCGCGGGCTGCGACGTCTGGATCGCTCGGCAGAGCCTCGTCGTGGCCCGCGTGACGAGGTCGCGCGGCGGCCCGAAGATGCCCGTCAAGCTGATGGTGTGACCGAGGCACGAGATGACGGCGTCGCAGCCGCGCACGTGGCGCAGGAGCTCCTCATCGCTGAGAGCCGGCAGATCGGCCTCGACCACGCTCAAGCCGGGTCGCTCGGCGACGCCCGCGCGGAGCTTCTCGGCGGATCGCACGATGGCGCGGACGTTGATGCCGCGGCTCAGAAGCTGCTCCAGCACGCGGCCGCCCGTTCGCCCGGTGCCACCCAGGAGCAGAACGTTCATCACTTTCTCTTTCATCACGTCTCCTTCGGATACTGGAACACGTCATCGAGCGGCACTGCGAAGACGCGTGCGATCTGGAAAGCTATCTCGAGCGACGGCGAGTAGCGGCCCTGTTCGATCGCGATCACCGTCTGCCGCGTGACCCCCACCCGGTCCGCCAGCTCGGCTTGTGTCATCTCGCCGGCGGCGAACCGGAGCGCCCGGATGCGGTTGGTCACCCTGGTCGGCTTGCCCATCGCTAGAAGCCCCTGTGATACGAGGCGATCTTGACAACCGACCCGACGAACGTCCCCACCACAAACGACAGGTAGAGCGCGCTGGCGATCCAGAAGTAGTCGTACTCCAGCATCGTGAGCGCCAGCACGCCGACCATGCCGACGGAGGAGACGTAGAAGCCGATCAGGTCGCCGTGACGGCTGATCTGCTTGTCCCGCTCGTCCTTGCGGTCGATCTCGTCCGAGGCGGATCGGCCGCGCAGCTCGGCCGAGATGCCGGTGCCGATCCCCGCCAGGACCGACCCGACGATCGTCAGGACGATCGATGCGCCGATGGCGATGAGGAGCGGCCGCTGGTAGGAGATGTCAGCCGCCGACGTATCGCCCAGCCGGCCTAGCATGATCGCGAAGTACGCCACGGGGACGATCACCGTGACCACCGCGTTGACCCACGATAGCTTCTCTTCGAACGGCATGGCTGCCTCCTCGCTACGCCTGACTTGATGTCAGGAATGTTTGACATCACGAACTGTAAAGGGAAGCAGACACCGTGTCAAGTATCTTTTACTTCACGCCGGAGAGAGATGCGGCAGGACGGCCATCGGGGACCCGCGCCTCAGACGGCGGTGAGGCCGAGCGCCGCAGGCAACTCGGCCAGGCTCTCGATGCGCGGGACCGCGAGGTCGCGGCGTCGACCGCCCCGGTCGAGGAGGATCGCCGGGCACCCGCAGGCCGCGGCGCCCTTGACGTCGTCCTCGACGCTGTCTCCGACCATCACCGCGTCAGCCGGCGATACGCCGAGCAGCCCGAACAGCGTGGAGAACATGCGCGGCGCCGGCTTGACGGCGCCCGTCTCGAGGCTGGACACGGCAGCGGCCATGTAGTCGTCGAGCGCGAAGTGGGCGACGATCTCCTCCACGCCGTGGCCGAGCGCGTTGGAAAGCAGCGCCATGCGGATGCCGGCGGCCTTCAGCGTCTCGAGGCACGACGGCACGTCTTCGTAGAGGCCGAAGTTCTCGACGTCGGACCAGGCCACGATGATCGCCCGCGCCGTGAGCTCGACGGCGCCGGCCGGCCCGCCGCCCAGGCCGGTGATGATGGCGCGGGCGATCACTGTCAGCAGGCCGTCGTCGTGGGTGAGGCCGGTCTCCTCGCGGCGCGAGGCGGCGGCCACGTAGGCGGCGCGCTCCGCCTGCGGCCAGCGCGCCGGATCCAGCTCGAGCCCGAAGCGGGCGCCGGTGAGCACGTAGCCCGGCGCCTCGAACTGGTCGCTGGGCCGCAGCAGCGTGTAGTCGAGGTCGAAGACGACGACCTGTGGGGTCGGGAGCGGCAAGGCGGTCGAGAGCCGGGATGTACCCCCGGCGCTCGCGAGATCCGCAGCGCTCGCCGAGCTCAGGCGTCGGGCCTCTTCGCCGGAGCTCACGCGCCCCGCTCCAGCAGGTCACCGGCCCGGTACGACGAGCGCACGAAGGGCGCGGAGACCACGGTGAGTCCCAGTGCGGCGCCGCGGCGCTCGTAGCCGTCGAACTCGTCCGGCGTGACGTACCGGGCCACCGGCAGACAGGCCGCTTCCGGCTGCAGGTACTGGCCGATGGTCACGGCGTCCACGCCGGCCGCGGCGGCGTCGGCGAGGGCCGTGCGCACCTCCGCCGCCGTCTCACCGAGCCCCACCATGAGGCCGGTCTTGACGAGCGGGCGGGCGGCGGACTGGACGGCGGCGGCCGGCGTACGGACGCGGCGGCGGGACGGGACGGCGGCGGCCGGCGCCTCCGCGCCGCGAAGTCCGCATGTACGCCCGGGATCGGGCTCCGGCGCACGCGCCCACGCGGCGGAACGCGCGAGCAGCTCGAGCGAGCGCTCGTAGCGCGCCTGAGGCCGCACCTGCGGGTACAGGCGCGGGACGGTCTCGAGGTTGTGGTTCAGCACGTCTGGTCGGGCGGCGAGGACGACGCGCAGCGCCGCTTCGTCGCCGCCCAGGTCCGGGATGAGCACCTCGACGGTCGCCGCCGTCGCCTCGCGAACGGCGGCGATGGCGGCGACGAACTGCGCCGCGCCGCCATCCGACAGGTCGTCCCGGGTGACGCTCGTGACCACGACGTGCCGCAGACCGAGGCGCCGGGCAGCTTCGGCGACCCGGCGCGGCTCGTCGTCATCGAGCCTGCAGGCGCCGGCGGCCGCGCTGTGCTTCCCGTCGCCCTCGATCGCGCAGAAGCGGCAGGCCCGCGTGCACAGGTCGCCGAGGATCAGGAACGTCGCCGTTCCGGAGGCGTAGCACTCCCCCTTGTTCGGGCAGCGCGCCTCGCGGCAGACGGTGTGCAGGTCGAGTTCGTCGAGCAGGGCGCCGGTGGCGCGGTACTGGCGCGGCGCCGGCGCCTTGCGCTTCAGCCAGGCCGGCTTGCGGCCGGCTCCGGCAGGGACCGCCGGGCCCGGCTGACCGCCGGCGCCCGCCGGCCCGGGCCCGCCGCTCGTCCGCTCCGATCTGTCTCGCGAGCTCGCCACCGCTAGAGGCTGTGCACGCCGCGTCCCACGCCGGCCAGCGCGGCCTCTCCGACCGCCTCGGAGAGCGTCGGATGCGCGTGGATGGTCGCGGCGATGTCGGCCAGCGTCAGGCCCTGGTGGGCCGCCAGCGCGAGCTCGTGCACGAGCTCGGTGACGTGCGGCCCGATCAGGCTGGCGCCGAGCACGCGGCCGCCCCCCGGCTCGCACACCACGCGCACGAACCCGTCGGCGTCGCCGTCGCAGACGGCCTTTGAGTTGCCGTTGAAGCGCACGTG
Source organism: uncultured Thermoleophilia bacterium (assembly GCA_963784975.1). GTDB lineage: Bacteria > Actinomycetota > Thermoleophilia > UBA2241 > UBA2241 > CAIXSE01. The sequence continues at coordinate 38,264 of CAWAUK010000041.1, forward strand.
CGCGACCTCGTGCGCGATGCCCTCGGACCTGGCGCGGTCCTCGGTGACGCCGCAGCTGGCTACCTCAGGCGAGCTGAACACACAATTCGGGATGAGCGTGCGATCGCAGTGCAGGTTGGCACCGGTGACCGCGTTCTCGGCGGCGATGGCGCCCTGGTGGTAGGCCCAGTGCGCGAGGAGCGGCGGGCCCGCCACGTCGCCCGCCGCGAACACCCCCTCGAGCGTCGTCCGGCAGCTCTCGTCGGTGACGACGAAGCCGCCGGGTGCGATCTCGACTCCGGCCTCCTCGTAGCCGAGCCCGGCGCTCAGCGGCCGCCGCCCGACCGCGACGAGCACGCGCTCGGCGGCGACCTCGGCGCCGCCGGCGAGGCGCAGCGTCACGCCGGCGTCACCGGCCTCCGCCGCCTCGACCGGCGTCTTCACATGAGCGGTGATGCCGGCCTTCTTGAACGCCTGCTGGAGCGTCCGCCCGACGCGCTGATCCTCGCCGGGCAGCAGCTGGTCGAGCATCTCGATGACGGTCACTTCGCTGCCGAGCCGGCTGAACACGCTGGCGAACTCGCAGCCGATCACGCCGCCGCCGACGATCGCCAGGCTGGCCGGGACGGCGCCGATGCGCAGCAGCTCGTCGCTGGTCATGATCCGGGTGTCACTCCAGTCGAAGAGGGCCATGCGCACCGGCTCGGAGCCGCTGGCGAGGATGACGGCGTCGCCCTCGAGCTCGCCGCCCTCTTCGAGCACCGTTCCGTCCGGGAGCGTCGCGCCGGGCGCGAGGGCCAGGCGGCCCGCGCCGGCGAACGTAGCCCGTCCGGCCACCACCCGCACCCTGCGCGCCTTGAGCAGATGGATGACGCCGTCGCGCAACTGTGTGGTGACGGCGTCCTTGCGCGCCATGAAGGCGGCGAAGTCGAGGCCGACCTCGCCGCCCCGCACGCCGAACTCGGCGGCGCCGCGGGCGTCGTGCAGGCGCGCGGCGCCGGCGACCATCGCCTTCGTGGGGATGCAGCCGCGGTTGAGGCAGGTGCCGCCGATCTCGCGCGACTCAACGAGCGTCACCTCGGCGCCGAGCTGCGCGGCGCGGCCGGCGGCCACGTACCCGGCGGGGCCGCCCCCGAGCACCAGGATCTTCGTCATGCGGTCCTCCTCATCCGGCCGTCGTCCTGCGCAGCACGGCCTCGAGACGCGGCAGCGTCGCGTTCCAGATCGTCTCCGGCGCAAGCATCACGCCGGCTCCTGCCAGGCCCTCGGCTTCCCACGGCTCGCCGATCAGGGCCTCGACCGCCAGAACGTATTCTTCCGGCGGCCGCAGCATGAGGACGGATCCATGCACGAGCGTCCGTCCTTCCTTCTTGGCCTGCGCGATGGCCACGAGCTTCTCCCCGCGGGAGCAGATGTCGTAGCGCAGCGCGCCGGCGAAGCAGAGTCCGCTGCGCTGGTACGGCGTCTCGCCGCGCCCGTCCAGCGTCACGCCGAGCTCCCTGAACGCGGCGGCGAACGCGGCCGCCACGATGCCGTAGGGGCCGCCCACGTCGACCGCGGCCCGCGGTCCGTCCGTCGGCACACCCGGCGGAAACGCCACGGCGAACGACCACTCGAACGCCTCGCCGTGCAGCACGGCCCGCCCGCCTGTCGGCCGGCGCACGACCTCGAAGGGCAGGCCCGGGACGATCTCGAGCTCCTGGAACTTGCCTATCGAGAGCGCCGGCGGCGCCCACGTGTACTTGCGCGCGACGACATCGTCGGCCGTCTCGAGCAGCCCGGCGTCGAGCGCCATCTGGGGGCCGCCGCCCGAGCGGAAGTCCGGCAGGATCTTGACGATGCTCACGGCGGCTCCTCGAGGGCCTCGGCGGCTCGGAAGATGGCGGCGGGCGGCGCTGGGCGCAGCCTCAGGCGCCGCCCTCCGCGTCCTCCGGGAACTGCTGCTGCACGACGGGACGGCGGGCGGCCTGGGCTTCGTCGAGCCGCCGCACCGGCAGCGTCACCGGCGCCTCGTGCAGCAGCTGCGGGTCGTCCCGCGCCTCGCGCGCCACGCTGCGGAAGGCCTCGACCAGGCGGTCGAGCGCGTCCTTCGACTCCGTCTCCGTCGGCTCGACCATGAGCGCCTCGTCGACGATGAGCGGGAAGTACGTGGTCGGCGGGTGCACGCCGTAGTCGAGCAACCGCTTGGCGACGTCCAGGGCGCGCACCCCGTCCTGCTTGAGCGGCGTCGCCGAGCCGACGAACTCGTGCATGCAGCGACGGTCGCCGTAGGGCAGGTCGAGCAGCCCGCGCACGCCCTCCATCACGTAGTTGGCGTTGAGCACCGCGGCCTCGCTGACCTCGCGGAGGCCCTCCGCGCCGAGGCCGCGGATGTACGTCCAGGCGCGGACCAGCACGCCGAAGTTGCCGTAGAACGTGCGCACCTTGCCGATGGACCGGGGACGGTCGTACTGGAAGAAGAAGCAACCGTCCTCGCCCTTCTCCACCAGCGGCACCGGCAGGAACCGCGCCAGCGAGTCGCGGACCACGATGGGGCCGGCGCCGGGGCCGCCGCCGCCGTGCGGCGTGCTGAACGTCTTGTGCGTGTTGAAGTGGACGATGTCGAAGCCCATGTCGCCGGGCCGGCTGATGCCGAGCACGGCGTTGGCGTTGGCGCCGTCGTAGTAGAGCAGGCCGCCGGCCTCGTGGACGAGCGCCGCGATCTCGACGATGTGCTCGTCGAACAGGCCGAGCGTGTTGGGGTTGGTGAGCATGAGGCCGGCGATGTCGCCCTCGGCGATGACCTCGCGCAGGTGATCCATGTCGACGCCGCCGCGGGCGTCGCTGACGTCACCGGGGCCGGCACGAAGCCGCCCATGATCGACCGACTTGCCGGGTTCGTGCCGTGCGCCGTGTCCGGGATGATGATCCGCTTGGGGTCGCGGCCTCCTCTGCTGCCAGGTGCGCAGGCGCGGATCACGAGCAAGCCGGTGAGCTCGCCCGCTGGGCGCCGGCCGCCGGCTGCAGCGTGGTGACG